>JBFWYI010000034.1:0-91626 GCA_050186575.1 Sandaracinaceae bacterium
CTTCCCGCGCCTCCCACGCGGAAGTGGCGGAACTGGCAGCCGCGCCAGACTCCGGATCTGGTGGCCGCACGGCTGTGGAGGTTCGAGTCCTCTCTTCCGCAACCGCCCAGGGAGCCTGGGACGAAGACGCCCCGCCGGGATCACCCTGCGGGGCGTCGGCGTCTCCGAAGGCCCGAGCCGCCGGATGCGCTCGAGTGCTTCGCGGCCCAGACCCACCCGATAGTTCGCGCCATCCGCGCGCCGATCGACAACGAACATTCCGACCGACAGACCGAGGACGGGGACGTGCGAGACGATCGCGTCAAAGGTCGACGCGTCGTTCCGGTAGAGGTCGGTGCGCCGCGACGCGAGGTCGCAGCGTGGCCCCGAGCGAAACAGTGTTGCGTAACCATCGGCACGTCACGGACCGCGACGAGCGGGGCGCCACGTCGGGTCACCAACCCGAACGCGATCGACGAGTACGTCTCCTCTCCGCGAAATCCCACGGCAAACCGTTGAAAGAAACGCGAATCGACGAGGTCGACCGGCGCGGCCACGATCCGGACGCCGACACGATCCTGGCCGTGAGACTGTGGCGGCCAGGGCTACAGGCCGGTGGCCCGAGACGTGCGTAGACGCAACCAGCCCAGCCCCGCGTCGGGACTTCCCGCTCGGGCGATCACCCACGCGACGCATGCAACCTTCCGCTCCTCATCGAACTGCGCAGACCTCGAACGGTTCCTCGAACGTGGAGCAAACCCTGGGCAACGGTCGCCGGGAAGCAAAGCCGCCGGAGTCTCGTAGCAACCCCCGAGAACACGCCATGGACACGAGCCACGCCACCGATACCGCCGCTTCGCCGCTGGGCCTCTGCCCGCGGTGCGGTTCGGACACGCACGGTCTCCCGTTCTGCGGGCAGGACGGCGAGCTCCTGCGGCCGTTCGCGCTCGGGGCCCGCTACCTCGTCGAGGCCAGCCGCGGCGCGGGCCGCGTGACCGCCGTGATGGCCGGACGGCACGCGGTGCTCAACCGCCGCGTCGCGATCAAGCTGCTCCGCCCCGAGCTCGCGCGCGACCGCGCGGCCGTCGCTCGTTTCCTCGACGCGGCGCAGCGTGTCTCGGAGCTCCATCACGGATCGCTCCTCGGGGTCGGCGACTTCGGCGAGGACGCCCTGCTCGGCCTGCCCTACGTGGTGACCGACCTCGCGTCGGGCCCCACCCTGGCCGAGCTCCTGCGCGGTGGACCGCTCCCGATCCCGTACGTCGTCTCGACGATGATCCGCATCGCGCAGGGCCTCGCCGCGATCCACGAGCAGGGCCTCGTCCACGGCGACCTCACCCCCCGCAACGTGTTTCTCGCATCGCACGAGGGCGAGTTCGACAGCGTGCAGATCGACGACGTCGGGCTGAGCGTCCTCTCCGAGCTCGACCGCGCCGCTTGGCTCGCCGCGCCGGAGTACCTCGCGCCCGAGCAGATCGCGCTCGGCCGCCCGTACGACCCGCGCGTCGACCTCTACGCGCTCGGGGTCCTCGGCTACGAGATGATCACCGGCCAGCTCCCGTTCACCGGCTCGAGCGCGCGCTCGCTGGTGGACAGCAAGCTCTCGCAGAAGACGATCCGGATGCCGCGCGACTCGCGCACCACCGACGTCCCCCACCCGCTCCGCCGCGTCATCGAGCGCTGCCTCGCGGCCTCGCCGGACGAGCGTCCCATCTCGGCGCTCGAGATCGCAAAGGAGCTAGTCGGTAGCCGGACCAACGCGCGCTTCTCCGAGCCGCCGCCCGAGCCGGTGGAGTCGTTGATCGGGCAGAGCATCGGCCCGTACCGCGTCGTGAGCGAGCTCGGCAGCGGCGGCGTGGGCGAGGTGTTCCTCGCGGAGCACGAGCGCCTCGGCACGAAGGTCGCGATCAAGGTGCTGCGCGCGGACGTCGCGACGATCCCCGGCGCGGTCGAGCGCTTCGAGCAGGAGGCCCGCGCGGCCAGCGCGATCGGCGAGCGCTGCATCCCGTCGTTCTACGACTTCGGCATGCTCGAGGACGGGCGTCCCTACGCGATCATGGAGTACCTCCGCGGCGAGACGCTCGCGGACCTCCTCGAGAAGAACGGACCGCTCGGCGTCGAGGAGACGCGCATCCTTCTTAGCCAGGTCGCTCGCGCGATGTCGCGCGCCCACGCGCTCGGGATCGTCCATCGCGATCTCAAGCCGGAGAACCTGTTCCTCCTCGCCGAGGGCGCGGGCACCCCCTCGGAGGCGTCGGTCCGGATCCTCGACTTCGGGATCGCGAAGGTCCTCTCGCCCGAGCTCGCGGCGAGCACCAACCACACGCACGTCGGCAGCTTCATGGGCACGCCCGACCACTGCGCGCCGGAGCAGATCTACGGGGGCGAGGTCGGTCCCCGCACCGACGTGTACGCGCTCGGCTCGATCGCGTTCGCGATGCTCAGCGGTCGGCCGCCGTTCGTCGCGGCGAGCCCGAGCGAGCTGCTGATGCAGAAGAGCTCGGCGAGCGCGCCGCGCCTCGGCGCGATCCGCGCGAACGTCCCGCCCTCGGTCGACGAGGCGGTCGGGATGATGCTCGAGCGCGATCCCGCGCTGCGCCCCGCGTCGATGCAGGAGGCGCTCGTGATGCTCGACGCGTGGAGCGCCGAGCGCACGGGTCCTCGCCTCGCGCGCCCGCATGATCTCGACGACGATGCGCAACGCAACACGCCTTGGATCCCGCTCGTCGCGCTCATCGCGATGGTGCTCGTGACGGCGGGGATCGGCGCCGCGGTGATGCTCGCCCCCACCTCACACCTGCCGCTCGGCGACGTCGACGGGGTGGCGTCGCCGAAGGAGGGCGCCCACGCGCGCAGCATCGCGCAGCTCGACGCGCTCCCCGGCGACGAGGAGCTCTTCGGCCGGATCGCGGCCGACGACCTGCCGCTCCCGCGCTCACCCGAGGTCGCGCGGACCGAGGACGACCACCCGGAGCCTCGCGAGGCATCGGACCTGACTGCGCCGCACCCGACTGCGCCAGACCTGACCGCGCCGGACGTGACCGCGCGAAACGTGACCGCGCCAGACGTGACCGCGCCGGACGCGAGGCGCGACGCCGTCGACGGACCGACCGCGACGGGCGACTCCGATCCGCGCGCCGAGGCGCGACGCCAAGCCCGACACGAGCGGCGCGACGCCGAGCGCTCCGCGCGCGCTCCCTCTCCCACCCAGCCTCGCGCGACACAGAACCACGCGACGACTCCGCGCGCCGTGATCGGGGACCCGTCCGCCGAGCACGGCGCGTCCCCCTCGACCGCGGGTGGCCACAGCGGCACGGCCCCCGCTCCGACCCATCCGAGCGACGTGATCGTCGTCGATCCTTTCCAAGGGAGCTAGCAGCCCGTTGAAGAACCTCTCCGCGCGCCTCTCGCCCGGGAAGCGGCGCCGGCGCGGCGCATCCCTCGTCGAAGATCCTCCGGGATTTCCTCCTCGTGCTGCGCTACGTCTGCACCACTTCGCGGACGAGATCCATCACGGTCGGTTCTTCCACGGGCTGCCAGCCATGCCGCGTCCCCTCGCATCCAACGCGAGGCGTCTTGCCCCCGTGCTCGCCGCGCTCGCGGCCATGCTCGTCGTGCTCGGCGCGAGCCACCGCGCGCACGCGCAGGACGCCGAAGCGGCGGCGCGCGCGCGCTACGCGGAGGGTGTCCGACTCCTCGACGCCGGCGACACGCGGGCGGCTTACACCGAGTTCGAGGCCGGCTATCAGCTCAGCCACCGACCGCTCTTCCTCTTCAACATGGGCGAGTGCGCGCGCCAGATGGGCGAGCCGGATCGCGCGCGACGCGACTACGAGGGCTACCTCGCGGCCGAGCCGAGCGGCGCGATGAGCGCGACCGCGCGCCGTCGGCTCGCCGAGCTGCCCGCCCCCGCCGCGTCCGCGACGGGTCCCGAGGCCAGCTCGACGATCCCGGCCGTCGCGCTCGAAGACTCCGCGACGGGACCGGACCTCCGCGTGAGCCAGACCGAGCCGGTCGAAGAGGGCGGGGGCGGTGACGACGTCGCGGTGATCGTGCTCGTCGCGGTCGGCGTCGCCGCGCTGATCGGTGGAGGCATCGCCCTCGGCGTCCACTTCGGCACCCAGGGACAGTCGTGCGACGTCGGGTGCGTGGACTTCCGATGATCGCGCGACTGGACGCACGCCGGACCATCGCAACCGTCGTGGTCGCCGCGGCGCTCGCCGGGTGCGTCGGCGCGCCGACGTCGATCGAGCTCGACCTCGACTACGACGACGCGCTCGCGCTCGACGAGATCGCGGTGTCGATCGGCGACCGCGAGGAGCGCACGCCCGCCGCGCACGCCGTCGAGATCTGGGTGCCCGACGGGTGGAGCGGCGCGGAGATCCAGCTCGACGTGCGCGGCACGCGCGCGGGCCAGGTCGTGGCCACGGGGCAGACCCTGGTCATCCCGCGGCTCGGCGAGGCGGTCAGCGCGTCGGTCGCGCTCGCTCGCGTGTCCTGCGGCGCGTGGTGCTCGCCCGGATCCCGCCAGTGCGACGGCGACCGCGTGATGGTGTGCGAAGAGGGCGCGGACGGCTGCGCTCAGCTGGTCGAGGACACCACGTGCCCGATGGGCTGCTCGCTCGGCGAGTGCCGCGACCCGTGCATCGACGAGTGCGCGATGGGCGAGGTCCAGTGCGCAGGTCCGCAAGGCCTCGTGCGATGTGGAGAGGGCGACTCCGACAGCTGCCTCGACTGGCTACCCGTCGAGCCGTGCGGCGACGGACGCAGCTGCTCGGCGGGTCAGTGCGTCGACGGCTGCGCCCACGAGTGCGACACGCCCGGCGTCGCGGAGTGTCGGAGCGGCGGCCGCGTCACGTGCGGCGACCTCAACGGCGACGGCTGTCGCGAGTGGGGCCCCGTCGCCCTGTGCGCCGCCGGGGCGAGCTGCGCAGCCGGCGCGTGCGTGATGGGGTGCACCGACGAGTGCGACAAGGATGTGTGCGATGGCGACAGCGAGCGCACGTGCGGCCAGTTCGACGCCGACCCGTGCCTCGATCTGAGCGCGGGCGTATCGTGCCGCCGGCCCGGCACCTGCGAGGTCGGGAGCTGCGGCGAGGACGGCTGCACCACCGACCCGGTGGTGTGCGAGACGCCGCCCGCGAGCACGTGCGTCACCTCGGACATGCTCCGCGTCTACTCGCCCGTCGGGACCTGCAGCGCCGGAGCCTGCCAGTACGCCTACGAGGATCGGAGCTGCCCGAGCTGCCCGGCGTGCGACGCGTGCGCGGGCGTGACGTGCGACATGCCACCCCCCGCGACGTGCGCGGACTTCGACACCCGCCGCTCGTTCGCGGCCGTCGGCACGTGCGCGATGGGCAGCTGCAGCTACGCGCCCACCAACGAGGATTGCGACACTCCACCGGCCGCGACGTGCGTGGACGGCGACACCCGCCGCTCGTTCGGCATGGGCCGCTGCACCGGCGGCGCGTGCAACTACCCGCCGATCGACGAGGACTGCGTGAGCCCGCCGGCGCCCACCTGCGTGAACCCGACCACCCGGCGCGTGTACTCGCCGAGCGGCACCTGCGCGACTGGGTCGTGTCAATACACCTTCACCGACACGACGTGCCCCTCCGGCTGCGCGGCCGGCGCCTGCACCGCGACGCCATGTACGCCGTTCGGCACCGACGCGTTCGGCTACCGCGGCTGCCAGATCACGATGGCGCCCAGCGCGCTGCCGTGTCCCGACATCCGCGGTACGGGCACCTCGGCCCCGATCGGCGACGAGGCCCAGGTCTCGGTGCCGATCGGCTTCCCGTTCACGTTCTACGGGACGAGCTTCTCGACGCTCGCGATCCAGAGCAACGGCGCGCTGACGTTCACCCCGGACCCGGACGAGCTCGATTTCATCAACGCGTGCTTCCCGACCGCGATCGCGCACAACCCGATGATCGCGGCGCTCTGGGACGACATCGACCCGAGCCAACCCGGCGCGGGCGTTCGCTACCAGACGCGCGGCGCCACGCCCTCGCGCACCTTCCAAGTGCAATGGAACGCGCCGCGCTACGTGAGCGGCGGCGGCGGCGATCCCGGCTGGTGGTCGGCGATCCTGCACGAGGGATCGAACCGCATCGACCTTTGCTATCACGACGTCGGCTTCGGGACGACGGGCAGCGACGGCTCGTCGGCCACCGTCGGCATCCAGAGCGCGACGAGCGCGCTCCAGTTCAGCTGCGACATGTCGCGCCTGAGCGACGGGCTCTACCTCGAGCTCACTCCGCCTCCCTGATCGCCCATCGACGGAGTCGGATCGACTCCTGACACGAGGGTGGCAAGAGCCGCCGCGCGCGGCGTTGTGCGCTCCCATTCGAGCGCCTAGAGAAGGTCCTCACTTCTCGCTGGAGGAACTCATGAACGCCAAGCAGATCGGGACCGAGCTCGTCGCGCTGTGCCGCGAGGGCAAGAACATGGAGTGCATCGACAAGCACTACGCCGAGGACGTGGAGAGCGTCGAAGCGTTCGCGATGGGTGGCGGCGATCGCGTCACCAAGGGCATCGCGGCGGTGCGCGGCAAGAACGAGTGGTGGATGAACAACCACGAGGTCCACAGCGCGACCGCGGAGGGCCCCTACCCGCACGGCGACGACCGCTTCGTGGTGCGCTTCACGTACGACATCACGCAGAAGGCGACCGGCCAGCGGATGAAGATGGACGAGATGGGCCTCTTCACGCTGAAGAACGGAAAGATCGCGAAGGAAGAGTTCTTCTACGACATGGGCTGACGAGAGCGCCCGACGCGAGCGCGCCGTCCGCCTCGAGACGAGGGGACGGCGCGTTGCGTTTGGGATGTCGGGGTCGAGGTTACTCGACCGCCTCTTCGGGCGCGGTGGTGTCCTCCTCTTCCTCTTCGGCCGGAGGCGCGGGGACGGGAGGCGGCGGAGCCGTATGCGTCTCGCACACCGGGCACTCGCGGCACGCCGGACACTCCTGACAGACGGGACACTCCGGCTCGGGCTCCGCTTCGGGCGTGCCATCGAGATCGAAGTTGCCGACGAGGTTCAGCGTCGCGAGCAGATCGAACATCTGCGTGGCCTGGTCCGGCCGCTCGTCCCACGCCTGGATCTGACCGACCGGCAAGCTGTTGAGCCGCATCGTCACGTCGATCGACACCTGCAGCCACTCCTCGATCTTCGAGCGCAGCTGATGGACCCACTCGAACTGCATCGCCGAGAGCGAGTCACCGACCGAACGCAGCGGGCTCCACAGGAACTCGAGGCCCATCTTGTAGGTGAGGAAGTCGTTGATGTGGTTGTCGTAGCCGAGGAAGGCGCGCAGCGAGCCGACCGCGCGGTCGGTGCTCATGATCGGATTGCCCATGTCGTCGTTGCCGCCGACCGAGTACGCCATCCCGCCGAAGTACTCGTACGTGAAGTCGACGCCGACCTCACCCCAGAACCGGTGGTTCTCCTCGCGGAGGAAGTTCCGCATGTAGCCGGCCTGGGCCTGGAAGCGCGGCTGGAGCAACGCGAAAGGATCGTTGCGGAGCCGCGCCGTGAGGAAGACCGCGTCGTCCGGATCCGCGAAGAAGTCGTACCGCATCTGCGCGTTGAAGTTGTTCGCGTTCTCCGACCACTCGCCGAACTCGTTCGGCGTCATGCCCATCCCCATCCGCTGGGCGGCGAGGCCGTAGATCCAGCCGAGCGAGAGCGAGAACGCGTGCTGCCCGCGGCGGACCGCGTACGCGCCACCGAGGCTCAGCGCGAAGTTCCGCGCGTTGCCGTAGGCCAGCGCGGCGCCTGCGTTCAACGTCAACGTCATGTCGTCGTCGCCGGTGCCATCCGCGACGCGGTCGGTGTTGACCGGGCCCTCGGCCGGCGGGGCGTCCTGCGCCAGCGCGGGCGCCGCCGCGAGCGAGAGGGACAACAAGACCAGACCGACCAGATTTCTTCCGTACACAGATCCTCCTCGTGACCCCCGAAATTCGCCTCGAGCTCGTCGATGTCTCGCGGCTCCAACAAACCGGCGACTTGTGGCTGAAGCGCCGCGGATGGGCAAGCCCGGCTTGAAAGTCGCGTGCCATCGCGTGAGCGGCCTCATCGCCGGAGGCCGGGGGCTCGGCCAAGACGAGCCTCGAGGGCTGCTCCCTACGATCCGTCGGTCGTGGCCCACACCAGCCCCTGACGAAACCGGAGGACCGCTCGTGATCGACCACATCAGCTTGATCGTCCGCGACTACCAGGCTTCGAAGGCGTTCTATCTCGCGGCGCTCGGACCGCTCGGCTACGAGCTCGTGATGGAGATCACCCGCGCTCAGGTCCCGAGCCTCCCCTACGACGAGGTGGCCGGCCTCGGCGCGGGCGGCAAGCCCGACCTCTGGATCCGCCCCGCCGAGGGAGCGATCGCGCCGACGCACATCGCGTTCGCCGCGAGCAGCACCGAGCAGGTGGACGCGTTCCACCGCGCGGCCCTCGAGGCGGGCGGCAAGGACAACGGACCGCCCGGCCCGCGGCCCGTCTACCACCCTGGCTACTACGGCGCGTTCGTCCTCGATCCGGACGGATACAACGTCGAAGCGGTGTTCCACGGCGCCCGCAGCTGACCGACCACGCAAACTGGCTATGCTCGGGCCCTGAGCGTGGCGGGCGACGACGCATTCTCGAGGACTCGTGATCAGGGAGACGCCCTCGGCGAGACCCTCCCGCTGTCGGCGTACGATCGCGAGCGCATCTCCGATCCCGAGAACGCGAGCGCGCACGCGCGCGGCGAGTTCCTCGGTCGCTACGTCGTCCTCGATCGACTCGGCGAGGGCGCGATGGGCGCGGTGTACACCGCGTACGATCCGGAGCTCGATCGACGCATCGCGCTGAAGGTGCTCCACCACCACACCGCGAGCAGCGACGCGCGCACCCAAGGGCAGGCGCGGCTCATCCGCGAGGCGAAGGCGATGGCCCGCCTCAATCATCCGAACGTCATCCAGGTGTTCGACGTCGGCACGCTCGACGGCGGCGACGTCTACGTCGCGATGGAGTTCGTCCCCGGCTCGACGCTCACGAAGTGGTTCCTCGACAAGGAACGTTCCACCGACGAGATCCTCGACGTCTTTCTCCAGGCCGGCCGCGGCCTCGCGCACGCACACGCGAACGGCGTGGTCCATCGCGACTTCAAGCCCGACAACTGTCTGATCGACCCGCACGGCCGCGTGCGCGTGATCGACTTCGGCATCGCGCGGCACACCGAGTCGATCGACTCGGAGGAGCTGGAGGCGCGAGCCAAGGGCGCGTCCGCCTCCACCGCCGCCGCCCTCGAGCTCGCCAAGACGCACGCCGGCTCGCTGATCGGCACGCCCGCGTACATGTCGTTCGAGCAGCTCGAGGGGCGTGAGGCGGACGCGCGCAGCGACCAGTTCGCGTTCTGCGTCGCGCTCTACGAGGCGCTCTACAAGCAACCTCCGTTCGCCGGTCGCGGGATCGTCGAGCGCATGGTCGAGATCCTCGAGGGCCGAATCCGCCCCATCCCCGAGCACTCGCCGGTGCCCGATTGGCTCGAGCCGATCGTGCGCCGCGGGCTCGCGACCGAAGCCAAGGATCGCTTCGCGTCGATGAGCGAGCTCCTCACCGCGCTCTCGCCGCCGCAGCGCCGCGGCGGGTCCGCGAAGTGGATGGCCGCGCTGGTCGGGCTCGTCGCGGCGAGCATCGCGGCGACCTGGGTGGTCGTCGACGCCACGGACGCCTCGCACGATCGTCGCGCGTGCGCGGGGCTCGAGGCGGGGCTCCACGACGTCTGGGGCGACGCGCGCCGGCAGGAGCTCGGGCGCGCGTTCGTGGCGTCCGGCTCGCCACACGCCCGCGACACGCTGGCGCGCGTCATCGCCGCGTTCGACGAGCGCACCGAGGAGTGGGTCGCGATGCGCGTCGACGCGTGCGAGGACACGCGCGTCCGCGGCGAGCTCACCCCGCAGATCATGGACCTCCGCATGGCGTGCCTCGATCAGCGCCTGCGCGAGATGGACACCACCCTCGGCGTCCTCACCGAAGCCCGGAGCGAGACGGTCGACAACGCGATCCAGCTCATCTCGGAGCTACCTCGCAACGAACGTTGCTCCGACCTCGCACGGCTCGAGGCGGACGCGGCGCACGCCCCCCCGCCCGACCTCGGCCCGCGCATCGCAGAGCTGCGCCAAGATCTCGTGCGCGTGACCGCGCTGTCGGAGGCGGGGGAGTTCGCCCGCGCCGAGGAAGAAGGACAGCGCGTGCTCGGCGAGGCGCGGCTCGTCGGTTGGGACCCGGTGATCGCGGAGGCGCTGCTCCGACGCGCGCGGACCCAGGTCGGGCTCGGAGACTTCCGCAAGGCGCGCGACGCGCTGTTCGAAGCGGCGTGGCGGGCCGACCGAGCCGGGGATCGCGCGCTCGAGGCGGAGGTGTGGATCGACGTCGTGTTCGTCGTCGGGAGCAAGCTCCGCGAGCGTGAGGCTGGGCTCCGCTGGGCTCAGTTCGCGAGGGCGCAGCTCGAGCAGACGGCGGAGGATCCGCGCCTCAGCGCGCGGCTCGAGTACTACGTCGCGCTCCTCCAAGGCGCGCTCGGCCACGACCGAGAGGCGTACGCCGGGTTCCAGGTGGCGGAGCGATACCAGCGGCGCGCGTACGACGCCGATGACTGGCGCTTCGCGACGACGTACGGCGCCCAGGCGAGCGCGCTCAGCCGCCTCGGACGCTCCGAGGAGTCGTTCGTGATGTACCGGCGCGCGATCGACACGATGCAGCGCACGCTCGGGCCGAACCATCCGTCGAACGGCCCGCTCCTCAACAACTACGCGACCGCGCTGCGGCGCGCGGGTCGGCTCGACGAGGCGCGCCGCTACTTCGAGCAGGCGCTCGCGATCAAGCGACAGACGCTCGGCGAGGATCACCCCTCGGTCGCGATCACCATCGCGAACCTCGCGGAGATCCAGCAGCGCCTCGGCAACTACGGCGAGGCCGCCGATCTCTACCGGCAAGCGCGCGAGATGCGCGGCCGTACGCTCGGTGAGTCGCACTCGTCGTACCTCACGAGCGTGTCGTGCGAGTCGAGCCTCGCGCTGCAACGGGGCGACGTCCCCGAAGCGACCGCGCTCGCGGAACGCGCGCTCCGCGGGTACGAGGCGCAGGGCGAGGCCTACCCGATCGCGCAGGCGGAGACGGCGTATGGCGAGGTGCTCTATCGAGCCGGCCGCGCGAGCGAGGCCGAGCCGGTGCTGCGCCGCGCGCTCGCCGTGTACGAGAGCACCGACGTCGAGCCCGAGCCCACCGCGTATCCGCGCACGCGCCTCGGCGCGGTGCTCGTCGAGCTCGGCCGGCCCGCGGAGGCGATCGAGATGCTCGAAGCGGCGGAGCGCGCACGCGGCGACCGGGATCTCGATCCCGAGGAGCGCGCGCTCACGCAGTACGCGCTCGGACGCGCGCTGTTCGAGAGCGAGACGGACCCGCTGCGCGGCTATCGCCTCGTGCAACAGGCGGAGGCGCGCTTCGCCCAAGCGGGACCGCCGGGGGAATGGGCGCTCGAGCGCGTACGAGGCTGGCTCGCGTCCCACCCGGAGCCGATGCCGCTCGAAGTGCGCAACTGAGCTTGCTCCGCTCTCAGGTGTCGCGCAATGGCTCGCAGGAGTAGAGCGCGCGACAGAGGGCGAGCGCGCGCGGCGATCGTACGCGCCAGTCCATCTTGTTCATCACGTAGCCGAACGCGATGCCTTCGACCGGGTCGGCCCACCCGAGCGCGCCACCCATCCCCGCGTGCCCGAACGACTCGCGCGTCGGGCTGAACACGTGCGCCTCTTCCTTGAGGAACCCCTGGCTCCATCCGAGCGGCTTGCCGAGCACGAGATCACGCTCGCTCCACCCTTGCCGCTCGTACACCGGCGTCAATGTCGATTCCGACAGATACGTGCGGCCGTCGTGCGCGCCGCGCCCGGCGAAGGGGAGGTAGCTGCGCGCCACCCCGTCGGCGCTGGCCGTCGCCGACGCCCACGCGAGCGCGGCGCGCCGGGCCGGCGGCCGGTTGTACTCGGAGAGCCCGCCCGTCCCCGGCCGCGGCGAGAGGAACGCGCGCCGCGAGATGGACGCCCGCTCGAGCAGACCGCGCAACACGTTGGCCTCCGTACCGCGCGGCTGGGTCACCACCGCGCGCGCCATCCCCGCCACGCGCTCGCCCACCTCCGGCGGGTACAACGTCGCGATGCGCGCGTCCTCGCTCGCCGGCGTGCCGAGCCGCGCGTCCGATCCGAGCGGCACGAAGAGCTCGCGGCGCAGCACCTCGCCCAGAGGCTCCTTCGCGATGTGCTCGAACAGCGCGCGCACGTAGAGCCCGAACGTCAGCGCGTGATAGCCCTGCGCGCTCCCCGGGGTCCACGCGGGACGCTGCGCGGTGATCGCGCGCTCCACGAGCTCGCGATCCGTATCGCGCGTGCACTGCGCGAGCGTGATCGGCGCGTCCAGGTAGGGCAGCCCGCCCACGTGGTTGACGAGCTGGCGCACCGTCATGCGCTCCTTGCCCGCGACGGCGAAGCGCGGCCAGTACGTGGCGACCGGCGCGTCCCACTCGAGCCGCCCGCGATCCGCGAGGAGATGCAGCGCCATCGCGGCGAAGCCCTTGGTGACGGAGAACACGACGATGCGCGTGTCGCGCTCCCAACGCCGCGCCGTCGCGACGTCCGCGAGCCCGCCATGGAGATCGACGACTTGCTCGCCGTGCCGGTACACGCTGAGCGCGGCGCCGACCTCCGATCCGTCGAGCAGCTGCGCGGCGAACGCGTCCGCGATCGGCTGATAACCATCCGCGACGGACCCGCGCGCGGGTCTCGGAGCCGGGTGCGACAACATCGGCGACGCGGAACGTAGCAGGGTGCTCACGAGGCGTCGTCTCGCATCTCGCGCGCGAACACCATGCGCGACGGCGTCGAGCGCTCCGGCACGAACATGTACCCGTCGGCGTCGAACTCGCGGAGCTCGCTCGGCCGCTCGAGGCGCTCGTCGATGAGGAAGCGCGCCATGAGCCCGCGCGCGCGTCGCGCGTGGGTCGGGATCATCCGCGGCGTCGGCGCCTCGCGGCTCCAGCTCTCGAACGCGCAGTCGACGAGCGGCCCGCCGAGCGCCCGCGGCCAGAGCACCCGCGTGTACTCCTCGCTCGCGAGATCGATCACCGAGCGGTCGGCGTGCGACGCGGTCGCTTCGGCGATCGCTTCGGTGATCTTCGCGCCCCAGAACGCGTAGAGGTTGCGCGCTCCGCCGACCGCGAGCCGCGCGCTCATCTCGAGGCGATGCGCCTTCACCCCGTCGAGGGGGCGGAGGATCCCGTACACGGCGGAGACGATGCCGACGCGATCGTCCGCCCACAGGAGGGCGTCCGCGTCGAGGGTGCGCCCCAGGAGCCCGCGGTACACCGCGCCCGCGAACGCATGGACCGCCGGCACCGCGGCGTCGAGCGAGACATCGAACGCATCGAGCTCGGTCCGGAGCGCGGCCGCCCGATCGGCGCCCAGGTCCATCACACGTGCGAACGCGCGGTCGTCGAGCGAGCGCAGGGCGTCCACGATCTGCGCGGCTTCGTCGAGAAACCGCGGAGCGCGCGGCGCGATCGGGCTCGGCGAGAGATCGAGCGTCTTGGCGGGTGCGAGCACGGCGTACATGGCGGCGGCGTCTCGGGGGGCGACGGAGCGAGCGGAAGGGTACTATGCGGGTCGCGGTGGATCGCCGGCCCTCCCCGGCCGTGATCGCCAGCCGGAGTTGAGCGTGGGCGAGGACGACACCGAACAGGCGCCTCAGGTCGGGACGGTGCTCGAGGGCCGCTATCGGCTCCTCGAGACGCTCGGCAGCGGCGGCGTCGGTTGGGTGTACCGCGCAAAACATCTTCGCCTCGCCCAAGACGTCGCGATCAAGATGCTCAAGGAGCAGTACGCCCAGCACGAGTTGTTGCGGCCGCGCTTCGACCGCGAGGCGCAGGCGCTCGCCGCGCTCCGCCATCCGAACATCGTCTCGCTGACCGACTACAGCATCGGCGAGAGCGGCCACCCCTACCTCGTGATGGAGATGCTCGAGGGCAAGACCCTCGCCGACGCGATCGAGGCGGGCCCGATCGAGGAGAGCCGCGCGCGCCGCATCCTCGGTCAGATCCTGGACGCGCTGACGTACGCGCACTCGCGCGGCTTCGCGCATCGCGACATCAAGCCTTCCAACGTGTTCCTCGTCTCGCTCCCCACCGATCCCGACCACGTGAAGATCCTCGACTTCGGGTTCGTGAAGCTCATGTCGGTGGAGGCCCCGCCGACCGAGAGCCAGGCGCTCACGCGGAGCGGGATCGCGTTCGGGACGCCGAGCTACATGTGCCCCGAGCAGGCGACCGGCGGCGACACCGATCCGCGCTCCGACCTCTACTCCACCACCGTGGTGTTCTTCGAGATGCTCGCCGGGCGACGCCCGTACATCGGCGAGATCCCGGACGTGATCCGGGCGCACCTCACCGAGCCGGTGCCCCCGCTCTCCGTCGGCGGCGCGAACCTCCGCGCGAAGCCGGAGCTCCGCGCGTTCCTCGAGCGCGGCATGGCCAAGGAACCTGTCGATCGGTTCGACAGCGCGGAGGACATGAAGAGCGCGCTCGTCGCGCTGCCCACGCCGATGCTCGGACCGGCCGACGCCGCGGGGGACCCGACCGCGCGCCACCCCGCCGAGACGCCGACCGCCGCGCCGCCAGCCCGCGAGCGACCGCCGGGCGAGCGACCGCCGCACGAGCGACCGCCGGGCCGCGCGCCCCGCCACGCCGCCGGCTATGTCGCGCTCGCCGCGCTCGGGCTGGGCGGGCTCATCGCGATCCCGCTCGCGCTCTTCGCGCTGAGCGGCGCGGCTGGATCGTCCGATGCGGTCGCGTCGGATGCGCTCGCGTCCGATGCGGTCTCCGCCGAGGGCATCACGCCCCCCGCGATGGAGGCGCGGTGGGGCGTCCCCCCGAGCGAGGATCCCGAGCCCATCGCCCGCTCTCCCAACCCGGGTGATGCCGTGGACGAGCCGCCGCTGGACGACACCGCCGGAGCGCTCCCCTTCGACGAAACGGGCGAGGTCCTCGCGGAGGGCGAGGAGCCCGCGATGGACATGGTGTTCGATGAGCCGGTCCTCGAGGAGCCGGTCCTCGAGGAGCCGGCCATCGACGAGGAGCCCGCGATCGAAGCACCGAGCGACGCGCTCGCCGCCGCCGAGCCGGAGCCGACCGAACGACCGCACGATCCGTGGACGGGCTCCGAGCCGGACGCGTACCTCGATCGCCTCCGCGCCGGCCTCGCGTCACGGCGGCGCCCCCTCGGTCGCTCCGCGGAGGAGCACCTCCGCGACTGGGTGCGCGATCACCGCACCGACGCGCGCGGGCACCTCCTATTGGCCGCACAGTACATTGCGGTCGGCCACACCCTGAGCGCGATCCGCCGCTTCGCCCTCGCGCAGCAGATCGATGCGCGCACCAAGAACGACCCGACGGTGCTCGAGGACGTCGCCCGCCTCACCGCCGAGCCGGGCGCCTCGCCGGAGGCCGTCGCGTTCCTCCGATCGAACTACGGCCCTGAAGCGATCGCGGCCGTCGAAGCCCAGCGCGCCCGCCCGAACCTCGACCGCCGCACCATCGAGCGCCTCGACCACGCCCTCTCGCTGCTTCGAGCGCGTTGATCGCGGGGTTCTTACCGGGAGAAGGGGAGACTAGGAGAAGGAGAGAGATAGAAGTAGAAATAGATCTTGCTCCCACGACGATGAAGTCGTCGCACTCTCCTCGTCTCCTGCTCTCCTCGCCTCCCGGCCGCTGCCGCAGGCCCCGTCACGAACGCCGAAGCGCCGACGCGTAGCCGGCAAGCGGGGCTGGGGGCCCCGCGCGCGAGCGCGCAGCGCGGAGCGTGACGCGCGGAGCTCGGAGCGTCGAAGACGCGGAGAGCGCAGTGCGGAGAGCGCAGTGCGGCGCGCGCAGCGCGTAGCGGAGTCGGGAGGGGGGCCCCGCGCGATTTACTCGCGCGGGGAGGGGCTGCATCAGCCCCTCCGGCAAGGTCAGTCTTGGCAGCCCTGGATGTTGCCGGCCGCGCCGTTCGCCGTCTCGAGGCAGTTCGCCGCCGCGCGCTCGAGCATCTCGTAGGTCGGCAGGTAGCAGGAGCCGTCGCTCGCCGTCTGGCTGATCCACTTGATCAGATAGTCGCGCCACGCCCACAGCACCGCGCCGTCCGCCGCGCCCTGGCTGGCCGGATCCGAGTAGTCGTCGTTCCAGTTGAAGAACCGACCCTCCCACGTGGTCTGCTCGAGCAGCGTCACGATCCCTTCCGGCGGGTCGTGCATGATCGCGGCGAAGCGGAGCGCGCTCGCCACCGAGCAGATCATCCCCGCCGGCGACGCCTCGGTGTGCTCGTAGGTCGGGTTGAGACCGCCCGGCCACTTCTGCCACCACTCCCAGCCGTTCATGTTGAACCGCTCCACGCCGGGGAAGAGGTCCTCGTACGTCGGCGACCACACCGGCGTCACCGTGATGTGCTCCTGATCGATCAGGCACGCTTGCTCGTAGCCCTCGTGGCCCGCGCAGATCGCCGCGATCTCCGGATCCATCCCCGGCCCCGCGTCCAGCTCGCCGCCGCCTGCGTCCACGGTGGCCGGCGGCCCCGCGTCGGGCGTCTCCATCGAGGCTCCGCCGTCGCACGCCGTCGCGGTGAGGAGAAGGCAAGTTACGATGCGGGCCCAGCGAGAGGAAGTCATGCGCGCTCCAGTGCGATCGATCGTCGAAGCGAGCGGCATACCCGATCGATCCGGTGAGTCAACGCTCGACCCCGCGCTCACGGGCGCACGAGACCTGCACAGCGGCGACCGACCCGTCAGGTCCTCCCGTCGGTGCGCGCTTCGATGCTACGACTCGTGTCCCCGTGAGCTCCACCGCGCCAGCGCCTCGCGAGGCGAGCCCGCTCGAGCGATGGCTCCCGTTCCTGGATCTGCGCGCCGCGAGGCTCGCGGACCTCCGCGCGGACGTCGGCGCCGCGCTCTCGGTGGCCGTCCTCGGCATCCCGCAGGGCGTCGCCTACGCGATGATCGCCGGCCTCCCGCCCGCGATGGGGCTCTACGCGGCGAGCGTCCCCGCGATCGTCGGCTCGCTCTTCCGCTCGAGCCGCCACGCGATCTGCGGCCCCACCAACGCGCTGAGCCTCCTCGTCGGCACCACCGGCGCCGCCGTCAGCGGCCTCGACCCGGTGCCCGCCGCGCTCCTCCTCGCGTTCCTCGTCGGCCTCACGCAGCTCGCGGCGGGCGTCCTCCGCCTCGGCGTGCTGGTCGACTACGTCTCGGTCCCCGTCGTCGTCGGCTACATCAGCGGCGCCGCCGTCCTCATCGCGCTCGGCCAGCTCCACCACCTCACCGGCACGCCGGCCGGCACGGGCCACGCCCTCGAGCGCGCGTACACGTGGATCAGCAACCTCGACGACGCAAACCTCATTTCAGCCGGGATCGGCCTCGGGACGGCCGTCACGATCGTCGTCGTGCGTCGGATCGATCGCCGCGTGCCCGGGGTCCTGTTGGCCATCGGCGTCGCCACGCTCCTCGAGTGGGCGCTCGGCCTCGAGGATCGCGGCGTGCGCGTGGTGGAAGACCTGTCCCCGATCGTCGCCGCGCTGCCGCCGATCACGCTCCCCGGCCGCGACTTCACGTTCGAAGCGGCGCCCCGGCTCCTCCCGCTCGCGATCGCGGCCGCCGTCCTCTCCCTCGTCGAGTCGTCCGCGTCGGCGCGCGCGACGAGCAAGCGCACCGGCCAGCGCCTCGAGATGAGCTCCGAGTTCGTCGGCGTCGGCCTCGCGAACCTCACCGCATCGCTCTTTTCTGGCTACACCTGCAGCACCAGCCTCGGCCGCTCCGCGCTGAACCAGAGCGCGGGCGCGCGCACCCGCCTGAGCGGTGTGATCAGCGGCGTCGTCACCCTCGCCGCGATCCTCCTCCTCGGCCCCGTGATCGATCGGACGCCGCTCTCTGCCCTCGCGGGGCTGCTCCTCGTGGTCGCGATGGATCTCTTCGACGTGCGCCGCATCAAGCGCATCCTCACCGCGCGCCCGAGCGATGCGTTCGCGTACGCGCTCACCGTCGTCGCGACGATCGCGCTCCGCCTCGACTACGCGGTGTACCTCGGCGTCCTCACCAGCCTCGTCCTCTATCTGCGTCGCGCGCGCATGCTCTCGATCCACGAGGTGGTCTTCGACGCGGAGGACCGCGTCATCGAGGTCCCGTTCGGTGAGCTCGAGGATCGCAGCCGCACCTGCTCGCGCATCCGCATCATCGGCATCGAGGGTGACGTCTTCTTCGCCTCCGCCGGCGAGCTCGAGGCGGTCTTGGACCGCGTGATCGAGGAGCCCACCGCGAAGGCGATCGTGCTTCGGCTCCGCCGCGCCAAGGGCCTCGACGTGACCGCGCTCGAGATCCTCGAAGCCGCCGCGGTGCGGCTCGCCGCGGCGGGACGACATCTCTACGTCGCGGGCGCCGCGCCCGAGGCGATCGCGCTCCTGCGGCGCACCGGGGTCCACGACGTGATCGGCGCCGAGAAGGTCATCCCCCGCGAGCTCACGTTCTTCCACGCCGCCGAGCAGGCCCTCGCCGCCGCGCTCGCCTCACTCGACGATCACCCGTGCGAGGCGTGCCCGGTGGAGCGCCGTCTGAACGCACGCGCAGTCGGGGTTCTCCGGGTGTACACATAACGGATTAATAGGTTGCAGACGGCCCGGGTTGGGCTCAGGGTGAAGCATCTTTCGCAGGGGGGCTCGCCCGTGCTCGACGACGACGAACATTCCGAAGACGACATGCCCACGGTGCGCGGAGTCTGGTCCGACGTGCCGCCCGCGCCCGACGCCCCTGCGGCGAAGGCCGGAGCCGCGCGTCCCGCCCCCCGCGCGCTGCGCGCACCGCCGCTCCCCAAGCCCGCCCGTCTCCCTCCGCGCCTCGACGCGCCGCGGCCGCTCCCGATCGGCGCGATGCCTCCCGTCAAGAAGGCGTTCCCGAAGCCGCACGTCCCGCCCCCGTCCGACGAGGCCGAGACGCTCGTCGACGAGCCGAGCGACGCGACCGAGGACGAGACGCAGTCCGTCGACAGGATGAGCGTCGACTCGATGGACCTGGTGCCGGTCAGCGGGGAGCACGCGTATGGGCGCGACTCGATCGAGTCGATGCCGCCCGAGATGCTCGAGTCGATCGAGTCGATCCCGCCGGCGGAGCCGCAAGGCCCGCCGCGCACGGTGCCGCGCTCTTCGCCGCCGCCGGTGCACGCGAAGGACGACGCGTTCGCGGCGTCGGTCGAGCCGCCCTCCATCGAGCCGCGCTCCATCGAGCCGCGCTCCATCGAGCCGCGCGCGGCGATGCGTCCCGCCGCGGTCCAGGCCGCGCCCTCGCAGCCGACGCGAGGCCCGCGCATGTCGGAGGGCGCGCCGCCTCCTTTGACCCTCGACTCGCCCTTGCTCGCCCCGATCCAGAAGAAGGCGACCGAGGAGAAGAAGAACGGCTGGGTCGTCCCGACGGTGGGCTTCGCGCTCGGCGTCGCCGCGACGATCGTCGTCGGTTGGCTCGTGCTCCGCGATCGTCTCCAGTCGACCGACAACGATCCTTCCATGAATACGGTGGCCACCCACGCGGTCGACGAGCTCCCCGCCGAGCCCGCCCACGTGAACGAGGTCGTCATCGAGCCGCAGGCGGTCGACGTCGACACGTCCGGCGTCGACACGTCTGGCGTCGAGACGACCGACGTCGAAGCGGCCGCCGTGTTGGCGCCGCAGGTGAGCGCCGAGCCGACCACCGTCCAACGCCCGGAGCCCGAACGCCGCGTTGACCGCGCCGAGCCGCGCGAGCCTCGCGTCGCGCGGACCGAGCCCGCCGTGGCGCCGCGCCCGCGCCCTGCGCCGGTCGAGGACGACGAGGACGAGGACGAGCCCGCGCCGGTCGCGACCCCGGCCCCGCGCCCGCGCCCCGTCGCGTCGGGCGACCTCCCCGCGCTCCCGAGCCGCGACGATGTGGCGGCCGCCATCCAGTCGATCCGCTCCGACCTCCTCGCGTGCGCCCCGGACAGCCGCGGCCACGTCGCGAACATCCGCTTCACGTTCGCGTCGAGCGGCCGCGCGACCTCCGCGCTCGTCCCCACCGACTTCAACGCGGCGCCGGCCGCGCGCTCGTGCGTGGCGACGGCCGCCCGCCGCGCGCGCGTCCCCGCGTTCAGCGAGCCGCGGCTCGTCGTGACCTACCCCGTCCAGTTCTGATGGAGCTGGGCTCCTGATGGGGCTGGGCGCCTCGATGGGCGCGTTCCTGATCGTCGGCGCCCTCGCCCTCGCGGCGGCGCGCTGGCTGGACGCCCGCGATCGTCGAACTTGACCCGGGGGCCCCTCCCGTGCGGAGATCGCAGCGTATGTTCCGCGAGATACTCCAGGAAGTCGTCGATCGAACCGAGGGCGGAGTCGCCGGCCTCCTGATGGGCTTCGACGGAATCCCCGTCGACCACTACGTGCGCGAGGACGCCACGACGAGCGTCGACGTCGAGACGGTGGGCATGGAGTTCAGCGTGATCCTCAAGGACATCCGCAAAGCGGCGGAGCTCCTCGAGGCGGGCGGTGCAACCGAGATCGCGATCCGCGCCGAGCGCATGACGACCGTCTTGCGCGTGCTCAACGACGAGTACTTCGTCGCCATGACGCTCGAGCCGCAGGGCAACTACGGCAAGGCGCGATTCCTCCTGCGCACGGTGGGCAACAAGCTCCTCAGTGAGCTGACCTGACGCGGAGCCGCCCGTGAGCGCGCCCGAGCTCACCCTCCTCGTCGTGCACGGGCCCAACCTCAACCTGTTGGGCGAGCGCGAGCCCGCGATCTACGGCAGTCGGACGCTCGCCGACATCGACGCGGACCTCGCGACGCTCGCCGCGCAGCTCGGCGCGCGCGTCGATTGCCGCCAGAGCAACCACGAGGGGCAGCTCGTCGACTGGGTGCAGGAGGCGCATCGCGACTTCGACGGCGCGCTCCTCAACGCGGGGGCCTATACGCACACGTCGATCGCGCTCCGCGACGCGATCGCGAGCGGCGCCACGCCGTTCGTGGAGGTCCATCTGAGCAATACGCAGGCGCGCGAGCCGTTCCGACGGCGCTCGCACGTCGCGCCGGTCTGTCTCGCGACGGTCGCCGGCTTCGGCGCCCTGAGCTATGCGCTTGGCTTGAGGGGCCTCATCGACTATCTCAGGGCCCCCGAGCGAGACGCTCGCTGAACCCTCGCCCCGGAGCGGAGCACCTTTCATGGATATCGACCTGAAGCAGATCCGCGAGCTGATGCGCGCCATGAAGCAGCTCGGCGTCGCGGAGCTGGAGATCGAAGCGCAGGAGCAACGGATCTTCCTGCGTCGGGGACCCGAGGCCGGTGAAGGCATCGGGATGCCGATGGCCGGAATGCCGATGCACACCGTACCGGTGACCATGCCTCCGCCGGCCGTGTACGGCGCGCCGGAGGGCGCGAGCGCCGCGCCCGCGAGCGCCGACGACGCGAGCACCGTGTACATCACGTCCCCGTTCGTCGGGACGTTCTACCGCTCGCCGTCGCCGGACGCCGCGCCGTTCATCGAGGTGGGGGCCACCATCCAGCCCGGCTCGGTGCTCTGCATCGTCGAAGCGATGAAGCTGATGAACGAGATCGAGTCCGAGGTCGGCGGCGTGATCGTCGAGATCATGGTCGAGAACGGCAAGGCGGTCGAGTTCGGCGACAAGCTCTTCAAGGTCAAGAAGTCGGGCTGACGCATGGTCACCAAGGTCCTCATCGCGAACCGCGGTGAGATCGCCGTTCGGGTGATCCGCGCGTGTCGGCAGCTCGGCATCCCTACGGTCGCCGTGCACTCGGTGGTCGACGCGGAGTCGCTGCACGTCCGACTCGCCGACCAGGCGGTTTGCATCGGTCCAGCCCCGAGCGCCGCGAGCTACCTCAACGTCCCCGCGATCATCGCGGCGGCCGAGATCACCGGCGCCGACGCGATCCATCCCGGCTACGGCTTCTTGAGCGAGAACGCCGAGTTCGCCGACACGTGCGAGCAGTGCGGCCTCACGTTCATCGGCCCGTCGCCGAGGGACATGCAGCAGTGGGGCGCGAAGGTCCCGGCCCGCGCGCTCGCGCGCAGCCTCGGCCTCCCGCTCTTGCCGGGCACCGGCGTCCTCTCCGATCCCGACCACGCCGTGCGCGAGGCCGACAACATCGGTTACCCGGTCATCCTCAAGGCGTCGGCCGGCGGCGGCGGGCGCGGGATGAAGATCGTCCGCACGCCCGAGCAGCTCCGCCGCGTGTTCCCGCAGGCGCAGGCCGAGGCGATCGCCGGCTTCAAGAGCGGCGACCTCTACCTCGAGCGCTACGTCGAGGAGCCGCGGCACATCGAGTTCCAAGTCCTGTGCGACGGCAAGGGCGACGCCCGCGTGCTCGGCGAGCGCGAGTGCTCGATCCAGCGTCGCCACCAGAAGCTCCTCGAGGAGGCGCCGTCGGTCGCCGTCACGCAGGAGATGCGCGAGGACATGTCGGCGACGCTCGCGCGCGCGATGCGCGAGAGCAACTATCGTTCCGCAGGTACGGTGGAGTTCCTGCTCGACGAGCGCGGCAACCTCTACTTCATGGAGATGAACACGCGCATCCAGGTCGAGCACCCGGTCACCGAGCAGGTCACCGGCGTCGATCTGATCGACGAGCAGCTCCGGATCGCGATGGGCAAACCGATCTCGGTGCCCAAGGACCGCCCGATCACGATGACCGGCCACGCGATCGAGTGCCGCATCAACGCCGAGGACCCCGAGACGTTCGCCCCTTGGCCGGGCCTCATCACGGAGTACCACCCGCCGGGCGGCGTCGGCGTCCGCGTCGACGGCGGCGTCTACGGCGGCTGGCGGGTGCCCTCGAGCTACGACTCGCTCCTCATCAAGCTCATCAGCTTCGGCGACAGCCGGCCGCAGGCGATCAACCGCATGCAGCGGGCGCTCCGCGAGACCCTGGTCGGCGGAATCCGGACCAACGTCCCCCTCCACCTCGAGATCGTGAGCCACCCCGACTTCATCGCCGGACGCCTGTCGACGAAGTTCCTCGAGCGCCTCCGCGCGAGCTGACCCTTTGCGTCGGGGCGCCCGCGCCCTATGACCTTCCGTTCGTGACCCCCCTCGTTCGCCCCACGATAGGGACCTGTGGCGGCTCGGTCTCTCGCTTGACCCCCTTCTCGCTGGGCTCGTACACTCCGCGGGCTGGGCTACCCACGTCGTCTCCCCGACTCTTCGTCGCGCGCTCGCACTCGGGCGCGAGCGAGGAGCGCGGGCGGCTGCGGTGTGCCCCGCACCGACGGACGTATGGTGCTCGAACAAGGACGCTCTCCAACCCCTCAGGGAGGCGCTGACCGCCCGGAGCGCACGTGAGCGTCGACCGCACCAAGGTCCTCGAGGCCGCGCAGAAGCACTTGTCGAAGGGGAACTACGACAAGGCGATCGCCGAGTATCGGAAGATCGTCCAGTCGGATCCCACCGACGTGCGCACGTGGCTGAAGATCGGCGACCTCTACACGCGCAAGGGTTCGCGCTCCGAGGCCGTCGAGACCTACGCGCGCGTGGCCGCGCAGTACGGCGACCAAGGCTTCTTCAGCAAGGGCCTCGCCGTCTACAAGCAGATCCTCAAGCTCGATCCGACGCGGCTCGACATCCAGATCAAGCTCGCCGAGATGTACGAGTCGCTCGATCTGTTGGGCGACGCGCTCGGCACCTACGAGCACGTGGCGGCGGCGTACGCGCGCGCCGGCGACATCGAGCGCGCGATCGCGACGCTCCAGAAGATGACCGCGCTCGACCCGCAGAACATCCCCGTGCGGATCAAGTGCGCGGAGGCGCTCTCGAAGGCGGGCAAGACGCAGGAGGCGGCGGCGGAGTTCGAGTCGGGCGCCGGGCTCCTCAAGGCGCAGGGCCGCATCGACGACTACATCAAGGTCGCCGAGCGCCTCCTCTATCATCGCCCCGAGGATGTCTCGATCGCGCGTGAGCTCTCGGAGCTCTACCTCCAGCGCAGCGATCCGAAGCGCGCGCTGAGCAAGCTCCAGCTCTGCTTCAAGGCCGACCCGAAGGACATCCCGACGCTCGAGCTGCTCGCGGGCGCGTTCAACCAGCTCGGTCAGCTCCCGAAGACGATCAGCGTCTACAAGGAGGTCGCGCGCATCCATCAGGAGGCGGGCCGCGACGACGCGCGCGCGCGCACGCTCCAGAAGATCCTCGAGCTCGATCCTGGCGATCGCGAAGCGCGCCAAGCGCTCGCGGGCTACGCCGCCGAAGACAAGAAGCCGATCCGGCGCGACATCCAGCCGCCGCCCAGCGCCGTGGTGTCGCCCGGCTCGCGCGAGGAGCCGATCCTCGAGGCGGTCCCCGACGACGTCGACGATCTCGAAGACCTGGACGAGCTCGACGACGAGGTCGTCGAGGTCTACGAGGTCGACTCCGCCGAGCAGGAGGTGATGGTCGTCGAGCCCGAGGACGAGGCCGACGACATCGACATCGCGATTTCCTCGGCTCCACCCGCGCCGATCGAGGACGTCCCGGCCATCGCCGCCTCGTCGCTCGCCGACGCGTCCTCCCTCGCCGCCGCGCAGCCCGCGCCGCTGTCCCAGCCCAGCGTCCCGCCCGACGTCCAGCGCGAAGCGCAGATCGCGCGCCTCCTCACCGAGTGCGACGTGTTCATGCGCTACGGCCTCAAGGCCAAGGTCGTCGAACAACTGCAAGCCGTCTTGGAGATCGAGCCGCTCCACGTCGAAGCGCACGAGCGGCTGAAGGACCTCTACCTCGGCGACAACCGCATCGACGAAGCGGTCGGCGAGCTCCTCGCGCTCTCGGACATCCTGAGCACCGGAGAGAGCGCCGCCGCGAAGCTCTACCTGCGGCAGGTCCTCGAGCTCGACCCGACGAACATCGACGCGCTCACGCGCCTCGAGGGGATGCCCAGCATCCCTCCCCCCGGAGCGCCGCCCACCACCGACGAGCCGCTCGAGCCCGACGCGGACGCCGACGCCGTGTTCTTCCTCGACGAGGCGGCGGACGGACCGACCCAGCACGAAGGTCCGATCGAAGCGCGCGCGTCCGAGCCGATCCTCTCGCCGCCACCTTCGTTCGACGATGCGCCGCTCGACGCGGACCCGCTCGACGCGGACCCTCTCGAGCCGGAGCCCGCCGAGGCGAGCCCCGCCCTCTCGCGCCCCGCGATCCCGCCGCCCTCGCGCCCCGGCGTCGTCGTCCCGCCGCCCGCGGGGAAGCCGCGCATGGACATGCTCGCGCCGATGTCGCCCGAGGAGTTCGACCACGTCCCGCTCCGGCCCAGCACCCCGGGACAGGTCCTCGCCGAGACGAGCCAGCGCCTCTCCATGCCGCCCGGCGAGGTCGAGGAGATCCTCGAGGAGGCGGAGTTCTTCGTCGCCCAGGGCTTGATGGAGGAAGCGCACGCGAGCTTGCGCGAGGCGCTCAACGTCTTCCCGAACCACCCGCTCATCCTCGAGAAGCTCGGCGAGGTGCGCACCATCAGCCAGCACCAGCAGCTCGCCGCGTCGCGGAGCAGCGCCGAGATCGATCTCGATCAGAGCTTCGAGCTCGCCGAGAAGCTCGCCGTCGAGTTCGGTGAGATCGAGGACACCCAAGCGGGCAGCGACGTCCTCGACGTGGAAGCCGTGTTCGCCCAGTTCAAGGCGGGCGTCGAGGCGCAGGTCGGCGTCGAGGACACCGAGACGCACTTCGATCTCGGCATCGCGTACAAGGAGATGGGCCTCCTCGACGACGCGATCAACGAGTTCGCGCTCTGCCTCGCGAACCCGCAGCGCCTCTGCATCGCCGAGACGATGATCGGCCTCTGCCACATCGAGAAGGGCCAGCTCGCCGAGGCGATCAACCACTTCAAGAAGGGCCTCTACGCGGACCGCAAGACGGATCGCGAAGAGCTCGGCCTCTACTTCGAGCTCGGCCGCGCGTACGAGCTGCTCGGCGACACCGGCGAGGCGCTCTACTACTACCAGAAGGTCCAGAAGCGCGACGGAACGTTCCGCGACGTCGCCGGCCGCATCGCCGCCGTCGGTGCGCCGCGCGTCGACCCGAGCTCGCAGTCGGTGGCGATGGCCCGCGACGATATCGATCGCGCGTTCGACGACCTCATGGGCGAAGACTGAGCTCGAGCGCCTCGCGCCTCAGCGGCGCGGGTGACCGCCCTCGAGCATCTCGGCCACGCAATTCTCGATCCGCCGCGCGCGCGTCTCCGCCTTCTTCGCCTCCTCGACGTGCTTCACCCACTCGCGCTTGTGCGACGGCGCCTGCCGCTCCCACACCTCGGAAACCTTCTTGCTGACCGATAGCGCCTTCGCCAGATCCTCGGGCACCACGTCGCCCGGGAGCGGCGCCATGTCGCGCTCGATCGACACCTTCACGGAGTCGCCCTTCTTCGCCTTCGCCTCCGCGAGCGTCGCCTTGTGGATCCCGAGGTGGAACACCCCCGAGTACTTCATCAGCGCGCTCCGATACACCGCGCCGTTCACCTTCCCGGTGACCCGGTCCGCGTGCTTCAGCCCCGCCTTCTCCGCCACCTCCGCGGGCACGCACACGTAGCACCCCCCGTGCGGCACCGGCCGGAGCTCCGCCTCGAACCGACGCGCCACC
The DNA here is from genome assembly GCA_050186575.1 of Sandaracinaceae bacterium. Classification (GTDB taxonomy): domain Bacteria; phylum Myxococcota_A; class Polyangia; order Polyangiales; family Sandaracinaceae; genus JAUHXR01. The sequence goes on from JBFWYI010000034.1 coordinate 26,631, forward strand.
TCAGTCTCCCGAGGCCCCGTGACCCGACTGCCCGCGCGCGTACTCGATCCGGTAGCGCACCGTCCCCGTGATCCGGGGCCCCGTCAGCGTGTGATCGAGGTGCATCCGCGACCCGTCGGCCTCCGTCGAGAACAGTTGGTACATCTCCGCCTGATCGCTCGAGTAGTGGACCTGCAACCATCCACCCGAAAGTCGCGTAGACACCACCGTCCCGTCCTCGACCCCGCGCGCGCGAGCGCGGCGCCCGAGCGTCCCTTCCACCGTCGTCACGTGATCGGACGTGAGCCGCACCGACACCGACGACCCCTCGACCGACACCTGCACCGAGCGAGGCGGCTGCATCGAGCTCCGCAACCGATCGCGCGCGAACCCGTGCACGATCTCGGGCAGCCCATCGATCGTCGGCTGGAACGCCGCGATCACCGTCCGCATCGCCGCCTCGTCCGACCCTTCGAGCCGCCAGCTCCCCCCGAGCACGGGAGGCACGGACTCCGTCTGCGCCCGCCCCGTCGGGACCACCGCCAGGATCGCGAGACACCCCGCGAGCGTCAGAAACAGCGCCGCGCGGCGCGATGCGAAGGCCTGCACGGAGGTCACCGTACTGCCCTCCCCGCGCTCCGACAACGCTGTCCCGGCAAACGCTACGCGGCCGACGCGAAGCTCCCCCGGCTCCGCGATTCCCCCGAACGGTCCCGGCCGAACCCTCTTGACTCCGATCGACGCCCAGCCCAGGATTCCGGGCTTCGCGGGCGTAACTCAGTTGGTAGAGTGTCAGCTTCCCAAGCTGAATGTCGTCGGTTCGAACCCGATCGCCCGCTCACCGATCCTCTCAGATCACGGCCGGTTGGAGGCACCTCCAGCCGGCCGTCGTCGTTGGTGCCGGAAAGGCCGCTAGCAAACGAGCGCGCTTCGGTCAAACTGGCTTGAGGCATCCGTGAGGCTCACCTGCACCGTCATCTCGTTGTGTCTCCTCTCGGCCTGCGGGACCACCCACCCCGGTGAGCGCGACGCCTCCGCGGAGGACGCTCGACGGCCCGCGCCGGACCTACCGGACTACAGCTGCCCGATGTGGCGCCCCGACGGCACGTGCGTCACCTCGGGAACCGAGAGCGACCACGACGGCGACGGCTACCCGGCCGACGTGGACTGCGACGACACCTCCCCCGGCGTGAACCCCGGCGAGATCGACGCGCGGTGCAACGGCGTCGACGAGGATTGCTCCGGTACGGACCTCTGCTTTCCGGATGAAGACGGCGACGGAGTCCAGGCCGATGCCGACTGCGACGATCACGATCCGACGCGCAGCCCGCTGGCGCACGAGATCCCCTGCAACGGGATCGATGAGGAGTGCACCGGTTACGACTACTGCGACGCGGACGGAGACGGGGGCAGCCCGCCCGTCGACTGCGACGACTCGGATCCGACGATCCGTCCCGGCTTCGCGGAGATCCTGTGCGACGGGGTCGACCAGAACTGCGACGGTCGAGACTGCTGCCTGAACGACGAAGACGGAGACGGCTCCGCATGTCGCGACGACTGCGACGACGCGAACCGGTACGCGTATCCGGGCGCCCCGATCCCGCCGACCGAGATCTTCCGCGTGTGCGAGGCATACGACTACGACTGCGACGGCCTCCGCGGCGACGAGCTCCCTGTGTGCTCACCGTCCGACTAGGGAGTCGGTCGAGATTCCTTGGCTGCGCCACGGCCGTCATAGCTCCTCCCATCGACACGTGTACCCCAGACGTTGGACCCACGCCTCCACTCGACCAAGCAACTCCGCGCGCTGTTGAGCGGTGCCTCGATGGATCACCACGACGATTTCCTGGCCGAAGTGGATGTCTGCATCGCTCATCCAACCGCTCACCTCGCCGCCGGGCAATCGCAACTGGAGCTGTCGCTCGAGGGCGGGTTCGACCACCCCATATCCGTCGGCGGCGAGGCCTGCTCGCAGCGTCCGTTGTTCGCCTAGGGAGAGTCGAATCGGTGCCGAATATTCGAATCCCACGTCCACCCCACCCCTTCGTAATGGTCGCTATCCGCGTCGACGATCGCTACGGACGGGGAGAGGCGACGCCGAACGCAGTGCACCCGCGTGGCCCAGAAGCCGGTACTGAGCGGATCAACCGTTCCTTCCTTCACGTGCGAGCGGATCGAGCTCGGACGGCGCAGCGCGGTCACCGGGCTTCCTCCCCAGGCGCCCACCCCAGTCGGCCGAGAAGCGCGTGGAGCTGCCGCAATCGCGCGACCTCGGCGATGTCGACGCGCGCGTCTTCCACGAAGCGAGCCAGCATTCCGAAGAACACCTTGGCGTGCACGGCGCGCACTTCGTCCGGCTCGAGGCCAAGCGTGCTGCGGGATGCCTCGAGGTCGGCGACCTCCGCCTCGGTCAACTCCAGGTCGGCCACGGCGTCGAGCACCTCCTCGAGATACTCCGCGATGGGTGTCTTACGTCGCGCGGATGCCGCCCCTGAACGCGGGACCGCCCGCCGGCCGGTAGCCATCATTCGGGGAGGCGGAATCGGACGGAGCTCGAAGGTCTCGAAGAACTTGTATTGCTTCCTCGCCTTGGTGCGCAGATCCGCGAAGGTGCTGATGCGCGCCTTGCGCAGCATCTTCAGGTGGATCCGCAGGAGCTGAGCCGCAGCGAGCGCATCGTGCGCTGCGTAGTGCTCGCGCTCCAACGCCACTCCTGCCCGGGCGCACGCGTGCCGCAACGACATTCGAGATGCGTCCGCCGACAGGCTGCAGGGTAGGAGCATGGTGCACACGCACGGGAGCTCCGGCGGGTACTCGACGCGCTCGAGCTCGGCCCCGAGCATGGCGGCGTCGTAGTAGACGTTGTGCGACGCGACGACTCGATTCGAGAGCGCCGCCGCCACCGACGGGGCGAGCTCGCCGAAGGTCGGAGCGTGCGCGACGTCCGCGTCCGTCAGGCCATGGATCTCCGTATTGGCCATCGGACGCCCCGGGTTCACAAGCGACTCGAACACGAGCTGCGGCTCGGCGCCGGGGCGGACGACCACGATCGCCAGCTCCACGACGCGATCGTGCCTGGGCGAGAGGCCGGTCGTCTCGACGTCCACGACCGCGAAGGGAAAGCCCGCGATCTCGCGTTCGAGAATCGACATTTGCGGATTGTACTCGGCTTGGATTCAGGAAGGAATACTGCCTCGACAATCTAATGCACGGGCGAGACTCTCAGATCTACAGAGCCCGCCGCGCGAACGCGACGGGCTCCGTGAGCGAGCCAGCGACAACTAAACGAGCGAGGTCCCATTGCTCGCGCCGTTGACCGGCGCGTCGGGCTCCTCGTCGTTCTCGTCGTCGGGCGCCTCGACGAGCTCGCCGTTCGACATCCGGAGGAACCCGAGCGAGCGGAGGTGGCGCCGGTCGGTCACCACCGCGCGGACGATCGCGCTCCACTGGAGGTACCAGTCCCAGAGCACCTTCTCCGCGTCCGCGTCGGCGACGATGCTCTCGGCCACGCTCGGGAGCGCGGCCTGGATGTGGACGACGGAGTCGAGGTGCGCGCGCGCCTCCGCGATGACGTCGTCGTCGAGGCCGCGCTTCCTGAGGATGGCGCGGACCTCCTCGGGCTGCTCGGCGATGCGGTCGAGCAAGGTACCGACGGTGACGATCACCTCCGGGCCGCTCGTCTGCACGAGGTTGAGGAACACCGCGTCACGCGCTTCGGGGAAGTGCGCGGTGAGGACGGCGCTTGCGATCGGGTACCACTCGTTCTCCCACGCATCGAGTGCGTCGACGGGCTCCTCGATCGGATCCGCCTCCGCCATGGCCAAGCGGCCCGCGCTGAGACGGCGCAAGAGCTCGCAACCACCCCCTCGTTGCGTATGAGCACGGCCGCGCGTCGAGAAAGTACATTTGATTACAAGATCTCAGATCTCAGCATGCTACGTTGCTCTAATGCTGAACGCATGCGCAGCAACTACCAATGCCCAGCCCATCGATATGGACGCCGTGGAGGCCGAGCTCGCGACGCTGGAAGCCACGATCAATAGCGCCATTCATCGGCGGCTCGAGCTGATCCGTTTGATCGATGAGTCGGGGCATTGGGGGCGCCAAGGCGCCAAGTCGTGCGCGCATTGGTTGAGTTGGCGCTTGGGCATTCAGCCGAGCACGGCGCGGGAGCAGGTGCGGGTGGCGACGAAGCTGAAGGAGCTGCCACGGCTCGACGAGGAGCTGAAGCATGGGCGGGTGACGTACTCGCAGGTGCGGGCGATCACGCGGGGGGTGACGCCGGCGACGGAGGAGACGCTCATCGACATCGCGCTGATCACATCGCGATCCACACCACGGCGTCGCAGCTCGAGCGGATGATGCGCGGGGTGGAGCAGGTGCACGCGCTGGAGGATCCGAGCCGCGGACACGAGGCGATCAAGCGTTGGGTGTTTCCGCGCGTCATGCCGGACGGTGCGCATCGCATCGAGGCGCAGCTCACCGCGGACCAAGCGACCTTGGTGATGGAGGCGATCCGCAGCATGCAAGCGACGATGCGTGAGGAGCAGCGCGCGGGGGCGAGCTCGGAGGTGGAGGTGGAGCTGCCGATGCCGAGCCTGGCCGATGCGCTCGTGCGGATGGCGGAGCATGTGGAGGCGACGAAGGGGCAGGCGTCGGCGTCGCGGTGCGGGGCCGACCGGGCGGCGATCGTGGTTCACTTCGCGGAGGATCGGCTGGCCGCGTTGACGGCGGGCGACGCTTCCGCGGAAGCGGGCCAGCTCGCATGGGACGTCTCCGCAGAAGCGTACGAGGACGATTTCCTTGAGCCGTGCTCCGGCGCCGGGGACCGACACGACGGCGTCTCCGCGGAAGCGCAGGTGATGGACTCCGGTGAGCGGTGCTCCTGCGCCGGTGACCGACACGACGGCGTCTCCGCGGAAGCGCACGTCGATCGCGGCGCGATGCTGGGTGACTCGGACGGAGGCGTCTCCGCGGAAGCGCATGTCGGACCGTGCATCAGTCATCGGCACGCAGGCGCTTCCACGGAAGCGGCACGGTCGTTCATCGAAGAGGTGCGCTGGGCGGCGACGTTGGATGATGGGACGCGCCTCTCCCCCGAGACGTTCCGGCGGCTCGCGTGCGACTGCTCGTTGATCGGGGTGAAGCTGGATCGAGACGGGGACCCGCTCGACGTGGGTCGGAAGACGCGGAGCATTCCACCGGCGCTCTGGCGGGCGATCGTGCTGCGCGACAAGGGGTGCGCGTTCCCCGGGTGCACGCACGATCGGTACCTCGACGGGCATCACATCGAGCACTGGATGAACGGGGGCGAGACGAAGAAGCGCAACCTGGTGTGCTTGTGCTCGCACCATCATCACCTGGTGCACGAGGGTGGGTTCCGGGTCGAGGTCGAGGAAGACGGGCGCGCGGCATTCTTCGACCCGCGCGGGGTGCGACTGACGGCCAACGGGTGGACGGCGCCGCAGCGGTCGATCGTGGAGCTGAGGCAGGCGGTGGTGGAGCGTCAGGTCGAGCTCGGGATCGATGACGAGACGGCGTTTCCGATGTGGGATGGGTCGACGCCGGACTACTCGTATTGCGTCGATACGATCCTCGGGGTCGAGCGAACGGCGCGGCGCGCGGGCGTGGAGGCGGTGGGCGACTCGCCGAGCGCGATGGAGTAGCTCGACGCGCTGTTGCCCGGATTGAGGAGGTCGGATTTGCGGTTACACGACGGCCTGGTCGTTATTGGGGGTCTGCGGCGTCGGGTTCCTCGTGGGGTCCGCGCTGCTCGCGTCGGTGCGATCTAGGTACTACTCGGCGCGGACACCGTACCCGGGGCGGCTGGGGTGACGGGTGGCCTAGCTGGCGCCGGCGTGCGGCACGAGGCTTGCCCTGCTACGGCGCAGACATGCGACTCGCTCAACTTGGCACAACGATCCTCAGCGGCGCGCTCCTCCTCGTGGCCTGCGACGACGGCGCCGATCCCGCGGACGCGGGCGCAGCGTCCGACGCGGGCGGGATGGTCGGGACCGACGCGGGACCGATGGTCGGGACCGACGCAGGTCCGATGACGGGCACCGACGCGGGGCCGATGACGGGCACCGATGCGGGACCGCCGTCGTCCGGCTATCCGACGCCCGCGTACGACATGGACGGCTGCCTGACGTGGGAGAGCGCGACCGCGATCTGCGACTACGACGCCCACGCGGCGTGCACCTCGATCGCGGGCTGCGGGCTGAGCGACATGTCGCAGTGCGGCATCGACTGCACGATGGCGACCGTGCTCTGTCTCGACGACACGCGCGTCGACGCGTGCATCGCGGCGCTCGAGGGCGGCGACTGCATGTCGGTCGACACGGCGTGCAACGGTTGGATGCACTTCTGAGCGAGGCGCGGACCCGGGATGCGCGATGATCGGAGCGAGCCCGCTCGAGGGATCCCGCTCGCGGTCCGGACGCGCATACTCGCGACGTGGGTGGGCCCTCGCATGCGGCCGAGCGCTCGTGGAGGCGCCGCGTCGCGCCGTTCGCGGTCCCGGTGATGCTGGGGGTGGTCGCGCTCGCGTGGTTCGCGCCGCGTCCAGCTTGCTTGCCACTCGCGGTGGCGATCGACGGGGATCCGCATCGAGCGACGCGGCTGCTCGTGTTCCTGCACGGGCGCGGAGGGAGCCTGCGAGGCACGCGCGACATCGTCGATCGCCTTCGCGCGGCGGACCTCCCGCGCGACGTCGCGGTGGTGCGTTGGGAGGCGCCGTACTCGGGGTGGGTCGGCCACCACTGGGGCTTCACGTCGGAGGACCAAGCGAGCTCCCGCGCGCGCCTCCGCGAGGGTCTCGACGATCTGATCGCGGGGCGCGCCGACGCGGAGGGGCCGGTTCGGATCATCGTGGCGGGCTTCTCGCAGGGCGCAGGGGTGGCCCTCGACCTCGCGGTCGACGATCCGAGGATCGATCGCGTCGCGAGCTTCTCGCCCTGTCAGAGTTTCTTGCGAGGTTCGCTACCGCATCGCGCGGGGCTGCGCGCGCTGCTCTCGCACGGGCGCGAGGACACCGTCTGTCCCGTCGAGGAGTCGCGCTCGCTCGCGCGGGTGCTCGAGGCGGCGGGTCGACCCGTCGAGTACCTCGAGACGGACGCCGGCCACACCCTCCCCGACGTCGCGCTGCGCGCGTTGGTCTCGCTCGCGACGTCCCCATGATGCTCCAGGCTGCCAACTCGAATTGTGGGTTGCGAGCTGCCCAGGGACATCGCAGGCTCGCGCGATGAGACTCCGTCTGCGAAGCTTGCGATCCATCCTGGCCGCCCTCGCCGTCCTCGCCCAGGTGGGCACGGGATGCGGTGGGGAGGACGCGGCGGATCCGCCCGCGAGCCCGGCCGCGCCCGCCACCCCGACCGCGCCGACCGCGCCCACGGAGCCCGCGTTGCTCGGCGACGACGTGCCGACGCCCGCCGGGCTCACGCTCGCGCCGGTGACGCTCTCGGGGGTGACGCTCCGCGCGCCGAGCGGCGAGGGGTGGACGAGCGAGCCGAACCCGATGGGGAGCTCGTACTACGAGGAAGCTTCGGACACGACGGTGATGATCCAGATCCAGTCCGGGGTGCCCGCGCTCGCGCGGGGGCCATACGTGGAGGGGATGGTCGGCGCGAACGAGCGAGACGCACCGGGCTACGCGGTGACCGGCCGGGCCGACGGCTCCATCGCGGGCGTACCGGCCGCGCGCATCGACGGGACGTTCGACAACGGGACGGCGTACGCGACGCGCGACTACGTGGTGTTCACCGGCGGCAACGCGGTCGCGATCATGGCGCGGGCGCCGACGGCGGGCGCGGACACGATGCACGCGGTCGTCGACGCGGTGGCGGCGACGGTCGGTCGGTAGCGACGACGGGTCGGAGCTCGACGACGAGCGCGTCCTCCCTCGACGTGCGCGTCGCCGATCACGCGTCGACCGTGAAGCTCACTCCGGCGCCCACAGCGCGCCAAACTCCAAGACGGCCGCATGTCGGCCGGGACCCACCGCGTCGGTAGTCGTCGTGCCCGTACCCTCGTCGAAGCGGAAGAGCGCGACCGTGGAGGCGTCGACCGCGAGGTGACGCGCGGGGGTGAACGGGCCGGTATAGCGACGCGCGTTCGAGACGCGCACCTCGTCGATGTAGCCCTGGAAGCGCAACGTGGCAGCAGGCAGCGGCTGGGTAATCTGTCCGATGCCGAGCAGCGTGCCCGCCGCAGGCAGCTCCATCGTGCCGGGCGTCGTCCCGACCGCACGCTGGATGCCGTCGACGTAGAGCTCGAGCCGGTTCGAGCCGTTAGACACGCACGCGACGTGATGCCACGCGGCCGCAGTGATGTGAACGGACGCGTTGGCGAGGCTCGCGCGCAGATTCTCGAACGCCGTGGTCCGCGTACTACAAGACAGGTTGTCGAGGTCGTCCATGCGCAGCCAGAGGTGACCGGCGGACGTCGTGGCGAGCAGTAGCGGCTGAACGAGCCCGGGGATGATGCGGTCGAAGTACACCCACAGCTCGTAGGTGAAGAGCGGATCGTAGAGGTCGCCGCCGACGTCGCTCACCAGCACGCGCGAATCGTCGGTGGGGAGATGGAGCACGTAGCCTGCACCGCCTCCCGCGTCGGTCATCGCACCCGCGTCGGAGCCACCCCCGTCCACGACGCTACCGCCCGCGTCCGACCCGCCGCCGTCCGCCGTCGACATGCCGGCGTCGGAGCCGGGGTCGGAGCCGCCGTCGCGTCCTCCATCCGCGCCGCCGCCGTCGATCCCCGGGATCGGTCCGGCGTCCATGCCGGGACCTCCCGTGCACATGCAGGCCTGGAGCACACCGTCCGTGCACACCTGCGCGCCCGTGCGACCGTCGGTGCACGCGCACGCGACGCTCATGCCTTCGGTGCAGGCGGCGTCGCCCCCGCACGAGGTCGACAGGATCGCGATCGCGATCGACGAGAGGGACCAAGCGGCAGCGAGCGGGCGGGGTTGGCTCATCGTTCGTCCACGCTACCTGCCTTGCGCCGGTCGATCCAGAGGGGTGACCGAAGAGATCGGCTCGCCCGGTCGCCATCCGCATTCGGAGCTGACGATCATCCACGTCACGATGTCCGCGATCGGCGTCATGCCGCCCCCCGCGTCTTCTCGCGGGACCGAGCACGCCGATGAGACGAGAGAGCCGGGCCCCGTCGCGTGTTGATTCGAACGGCGCATGGCACGACGCCGAGAGCCGAACGAGCTGCCCCTCTGCTCGTTCTTCGGGCGACGCCTGCCGCCGCTCCGAGGTGGTTGTTCCGGGGCGCCGTTTCAGAGCCGACACACCGGGGTGATACGATGGACGCTCGCGGGGAGCTCTACCGATGCGCGTCACGTTGTCTTGCCTGCTCGCTACGCTCGCTCTGACGGGCTGTCCGCGCCCCTACGGCGAACCCGACGGCGGCGATGACGGCGGAGTCCCGATGGGCGACGCGTCGGTGGACGCGGGGCCGCCGCCGGGAGACGCGGGGCCGCTGCCGGAGATGAGCGAGCCGACGCCGCCGGCCGAGATCGTGTCGATGGGGACGGCGGGGCTGTTGTTGCGCGGCACCGTGCTCGCGCCTGACGAGGTGATCGCGCCCGGCGAGGTGCTCGTGGTCGGCCAGGAGATCGTGTGCGTGGCCGCCAGCTGCGCGGGTGAGCCGGAGGCGAGCACGGCGACGGTGATCGAGACGAACGGGATCATCTCGCCCGGGCTCATCAACGCGCACGATCACATCACGTACGACTTCTTGCCCGAGTGGGAGCCGGGCATGCTCTTCCAGAACCGCGACGAGTGGCCGGCCACGATGTCGTATCAGGACCACGTCGCGCCGCGGCAGGACGATCCGGTCGATCCGATGGACGGGCTCTACGGGCAGACGGACACCGAGCGGCAGTGCGCGGGCGCGGTGTGGGGCGAGCTGCGCTCGATCATCCACGGGACGACCACCGTGCAAGGGCAGACGGTGTCGCGCACGTGCTTCGATCGGCTCGCGCGCAACGCGGAGAACTACCACGGGCTCTCGTTCGGCAACGGGAACCTCCGGACGAGCGTGCGCTCGGTGGAGATCAACAGCGCCGACGCGATCGGGTACGCCGACTCGTTCGTGCGGACGACCAACCGCGCACAGCGCTTTGCGGTGCACATGCAGGAAGGGATCAGCGGGCTCGAGGACGAGTTCGAGTCCTGGGCGGGCCGACCGCCGAGCGGCCACGAGGGGCTGAGCCTGCTCGAGTTCATGGGGAGCTACATGGGGATGAGCTACGACTACCGCGGGGTGTCGGTGCTCATCCACTCGGTGAGCCTGACCGACGCGCAGCTCGTGGAGGTCGCCGCGACGGGGAGCCACATCGTGTGGTCGCCCTCGAGCAACCTCGCGCTCTACGGCGAGACCGCGGACATCGCGCGCATCCTCGAGCTCGACATCTCGCTCGCGCTCGGCCCCGACTGGACGCCGTCGGGCGAGGACGAGATGTTGAGCGAGATGCGCTTCGCCGACGCGTACGGACGCGCCAACGGCGTCACCGCGCTCACCGCGGAGCGGCTCTGGCGGATGGCGACCTCGAGCGGCGCGTACGTGCTCGCGATGGACAGCGCGGTCGGCACGCTCGCGCCGGGGATGCGCGCGGACATCGCGGTGTTCGGTCGGCGCGGACAAGACCCCTATCGCGCGTTGATGGACAGCCGAGCCCAGGACGTGCGCCTCGTCCTGATCGACGGCGCCGGCTACTACGGCGACGCCGCGCTCGAGGCGGCGACCGCGGTGAACGCCGAGTGCGACAGCATCGACGCGTGCGGCACCAGCAAGTACCTCTGCGTCGCGAACGTCCCACAGGCGGACGGCGATCCGTCGAGCGAAGCAGGCCACCTCGACGACCTGCGCCAGAACCTCGAGGACATGATCTCGCGCTACGCCTCGCAGGGCGCGGAGCTGCTCGACCTCATCGCCTGCGAGTAGCGCACCGGAAACGCGAGTGCTTCGCCCAGCGCCCGTGGCCCGAGATCAAACACAGGCGACGCGCGCGGCGACGGAGGTGCGTCCATCGGTGCGGTGGGACACTCTCGACGCCCGATCCGGCGACCGACGATGCGCGCGGCGGCGGGGTGGGTGCGTCGCAGCACGATCGGCGGGCGCCGCGGCGTTCACCCGTCGATGCGAGTCAGGCGCAGCAGGTGAACCGCGCTCGGCGCCATCACGAGCCGCAGCAGAGGCGCGGTCCCGCCGAGCTGCACCTCGGTGTCGCGGACGAGACCCGAGTCGGGTCCGTACTCGTCGGTGATCGCCTGCGCCTCCTCGGCGACACGCGCCGGACCCGCCGCACGGGCCGCGAGCATGCGCGCGCCGAGCGCCTCGCGGTCGGCATACGTGTTCGCGTGCGCCGCATCGACGACGAGCTCCTCGACGCGGTACGTGCCGAGCGGGAGCGCGCTCACGTCGAGATCCACGCGCGCTGGCGCGCTCCGCCGCAAGCGACCGAGGCGTCCGACGCGCTGGGCTTCACGGAAAAAGATTTTGACGTCGTCCGGCCAGTCGAGGAGCGAGACGTCGATCCGGGACGGGTCCGCGAACGCGTCGTCGAAGAGCTGCTCGAAGCTCGGGGTCTCTCCCGCATAGAAGACGCGCGCGAGCTCGGCGAGGTCGACGTCCTCCGCGACGATGTCGTGCCCGCCGAAGTCGTTCGCGATGATCGGCCGCTGCTCGTAGACGCCGTAGAGCGTGTCGACCTGGTGCTCGACCGGGACGTGGTTCGATACGAGGATCGAGACGACTGCGCCGTCGTCGGCCGCCAACGCGCTCACGAACGGATCCTCGGAGAGGACCGGCTCGATCGTCCCGTTCATGCGCGCGAGCATCGAGTGGACGGTGTACACCGGCTTGTCGATGCCGAGCTCCGTGCTCAACGCGGGGACGCCGTTGAATCCGCCGGGCGCATCTCCGGGTGGGCGAAAGCCGTACGGCATCAAGAAACCTTGCACCATCCGGAGGCTCCCCGGGTTGCGGAGCGAGAAGTCGATCATCGAGATCCGGCCGCTCGCGGTGTAGCTGGCCAGGTACTCCGTGTCGTTGGTCGCGTAGGGCGCCCACTCTGGCCAGTCGTCGATCACGACGTCGACGGCCGCCGGGTCGTATCCCGCGGTCGCGAGCCAGGCGCCGATCTGGCGGGCCGCGCGGTTCCAGTAGGTCGTCTCCTTGGGCGCGGGGCTGTGCCCGAACATGTGCAGCGTCACCACGTCGATGGGGAGGCCCGCCGCGCCCGCGTGGCGGATCCACGACTGCGTGATGGGCTCGTCGTACTCGCGCGCTTCGAACGTGAGCACGTCGTCGGGGCCGAGCGTGGGGATCGCGTTGCCCAGCCGGCGCACCGCGGGCGTCACCGTGGTCAGCCCGCCCACGCGATAGAGCGTCCCCGCGTGCGAGTCGAGGACGCCACGGACCGACTGTTCGTACCACGCGAGGAGATCGTCGCGCTCACCGACGAAGTATCCGTCCGGCTCGTTGCCGAGCACGATCGTGATCGCGTTCGCGTGCGCGGCGAAGTGGTCGGCGACGGCGCGCATGATCGCGCGCCAGGCCGTCGGATCGGAGGGTGGGCTGCACGCGTACACCGGCTGGTCGCTCGGCTCGTTCACCCCGCTCTGCACGTCGTGCTCGTACGGCTGCGTCGAGAGCCAACGGGGCGTCGAGCAATGCACGACGAGTTGCACTCGTCCACCGTCGGCGACGATCCGATCCACCACGTCCGACACCTCGTTAGCCACCGCGGCGACCGGCGGGCCGTAGTCTCCCGACGGGACTCGTTCGATCTGGCGGAGCGCGTGCCCGAGCTCGATGACGGTCTCGCCGGCGCGCTGGTTCGCGAGGAAGTGATCGAGGAAGAGCGGGAACGCGTCGGAGCCGAGCCCGTAGGCGGTGACGTCCGCGCGGAGCAGGTCTTCGGCGCGCGCCGCCTCGGGATAGCCCGACTCGTCGAGCGTCAGTCGAACGCAGTCCGGCGCATCGGCGGTGCACGGCTCGAGCCCAGTTCCCCCGTCGCGCTCCGCCGCACCGTCGACCGGCGCAGCGCCGCGATGACACCCCACGAGGCAGAGCGCTCCGAGGAAGAGAGGTCGTCGCATGGTCCCGCCCCGCATGCTCCGGCGCGACTGCCACCGGCGTGCCACGACGCTCCCTCGCGCGACCACCCACGACCGAACACGGCGACTGTCTGGTGCGCCAGACGCGTTGGCGGGTCGAGGCACCAGGCTCGGGTCGCGGTCCACGCACCTCGAGGAGGCGTCGCGCGATCGATCCGCGCGCGACGAGGCTCCTCGCCTCGACGGAGACGACACGCCTCACCTCGCTCGACGTCGAGCGCGGCGACGCGCGATGGTGCGGATCTCGCAGCGTCGTTCCGGCATGAGCGACGACACGAAAGAGTTTGAGAGCCTCCTCGGCTCGTTCGACACCGCCATGCTGGTCACCCACGGGGACGACGACGTCCCGCGCGCGCGACCGATGCACATCAGCAAGCGCGAAGGGGTCGCGGACCTCTACTTCGCGACGCGCTCGCCGAGCCCGAAGATCCAAGAGCTGATCCACGACTCGAAGGTCGCGGTCACCATGCAGGACAAGAGCCGCTACCTCTCGATCAGCGGGCGCGCGTCCGTGGTGACGGACCGAAAGAAGATCGAAGCGGCGTGGAGCGCGCCGATGAAGGCGTGGTTCCCCGACGGTCCGAGCGACCCGGATCTGGTGCTCGTCCACGTCGAGCCTGAGCGCGGCGAGTACTGGGACATGAGCGGGATGAAGAAGGCGCAGTACCTGTTCGAGGCCGCGAAGGCGGTGCTCCGCGGCGAGACGATCGAGCCGATGGAGGACCAGCACGGCGAAGTGAGGCTCTGAGACCTGCTGCGCCGCGCGATCTGCGCCGCGATTCAGAGACCGTACTCGATGACGACGAGGAGGTCGTGCAGCGCGTCGGGGAGCAGCGCGGTCTCCCCGCTCGCGGCCAGGTCTCCCGCGCTCGCGATGGTGATGGCGTGCCGTCCGAGCGGTCCATCGGTGAACGCGGCGTCGATGCGACGGCCCGACAGACCGCCGAACCGATCGGGCGACTCGGAGGTCGAGGGCGGCGCACCGAAGTCCGCCGTCACGCCATCGACCTCGATGACGAGGCTGCCCGGCGACGCGCCTCGCTCCTCCGGGACCAGGACAACGTACGCCGAGCGCACGCGGAGCGACTCGCCGCGGAGGACCGACGGGAAGTACGCTCCGCGCGGGGCCTTCGCCCAGCCGGACGTCGCGCGCGCTCCGAACCCCGGCCGGTGGGTCGAGAACGGATCGGGACGCGATGGCCATCGGCGCGACGGAACGGCGCTCGGCGGTTCCTCGTCGTGCTCGCCGTAGTCGAACACGACCTCGAAGTGCCACTCCGTGGTCGCCTCGTAGAGATCCGCCAACGTGCGCGGTCGATCGTTCCCGTACCGGATGCGCTTCAGGTAGCGCTGGGCGGAAGGGCCGCGCCGCACCTCGAAGCTCGCGTCGCGATCGATCCCCGCCGCGTCCTCCTTCGCGTAATCGAAGACGATCGCGTTGCCCTTGGGGTGGAGCTGCGCTTCGAGGAGCCACTGCGAGGTGCGTCGATCTGGATCCGCCGGATCGGCGATGCGACTCGAACCGTCGGCGGCCGCGCCGAAGACCGAGACGACGCCGTTGCGCGCGTACGCGAGCCAGTGCGTGCGCCCGGAGTCGACGTGCGTCCATCGCTCGAAGCGCTCGAAGGAACGCTCGACCTGGCTCCGAAACCTCCGCACGCGGAATCCATCGCCTACCGCGCCGATGCTCCCCCGGTCCTGTGTCGGCGAAGCCGGCACGAGGCGCTGTCCCCCCGTGAAGACGTAGCGCTGCGCGTCGTCGTAGCGCGCCAGGGACCGCGAGGTGTCCACGCCGATGCTCGGGACGCCGGAGAGCCCCCAGCCGACGCCGAACGGAGAGTTGACGCGCCCACCCCCGTGGACGAGCGCGAGCGCGGGTCCGAACGACTCCCGTCCCGGGCTCGTGCGGATCGGCACCGTCAACGAGGCGGTCCCCGTGAGCGGGCTGACGCGGACTTGGTGCGCCACCCACCGATCGGCAGGGCTCGACTCTCGATGACCGATCATCGCGACCGGAGGCTCTCCACGTGGCGTTCGCGGTCCGCCCCCCGGTCCCCCGCGCGCTCGCCGCTCTCCTCTTGCACCGCGCCCGACTGCGGCTCGCTCGACGAGACGGAACCACGTGCTCACGCGATACGCAAGGGAAACCATCCTGCATCGGGTGCCCCTTCAGGAGCCTGACCGTCACTACGGCGCCTCGTCGCACGCGGCGGGGCGCACGACCTCGCCGTAGGCGAAGAAGCGGAGCGCGTGGCCGCCGCGGATCGCGTCGTCGGGGACCGGGGTGAAGTGCACGCCGTCCTCGGCGCGCCACATGACTTGCGCATCGTACCAGCGCGTCGGATCGAAGCGACGCCCCGAGCCTCCGACCACCGTCCCGCTCGCCGTGACGCCGATCGCGCCGATGTCGAGGTCGCTCGGGGTCGTCTCCTCGGTCGTCCAGCTCACGCCGTCGGCGCTGTGGTGGGCGTGGCCGCGCGAGTAGATCCACGCCTCGCCGTCGCGCACCGCGAGCGTCGAGCTGAAGTCCGAGGCCATGGAGGTCGCGCGCCAGGTCTGTCCGCCGTTCGTGGACGCGCAGGCGACGCCCGCCCCGCCCGCCACCACCATGACGCCGCCGAGGCCGACGACGCCGCCTTGGTTCTGGATGCGGGAGGTGCAGCGCGGGTCGGGGAGCGTCGGTCGGTGCCAGCTCGCGCCGTCGTCGTCGCTCACCATGAGGTCGCGCATGCCATTGCCGTCGCCGTACGCGAAGACGAGGCCGTCCGCGCCGCCAACATACCGCAAGGATACTTGCGCATAGTTGGGGAGCGGGCCCGCGTCGGACCAGGTGATCCCGTCGGGGGTCGACATCGAGCCGGTGCGGCGCGCGGCGACGAAGCCCTCGTGGGCGCGCGCGATGCCTCCAAAGTTGGGGCGCGCTTGATTGCCGGTGTGCGTCCACGTCGCGCCGTCGTCGCTCCACTCCATCGCGCCGTCGTCGCTCCCCCAGCCCCACACCGCGGCAAAGCCGCCCTCGCCGTACGCGATGCCCTTGGGCGTCCATGGCGTGTGGTCGCAGTCCACGACGCCGCCGAAGCACCGCGCGATCGTCGGGTCGCGCACGTGATCGGCGTGCCACGTCCGTCCGTCGTCGCAGCTGATGAGCGTGCGACCCGCGTAGCCTTGGCCGACCAAGACACCGACGCGCGCCTCGCCGCCCGCGTCGGGGAGCTCGCCGCCTCCGTCGACGACCGCGGCGTCGAGCCAGCGATCGGGCTGGCCCGCGTCGAAGGTGCCGCCGGGTCCCGCGTCCGCCCTCGCGCCGGCGTCGTCGCCCACCGAGCCCGCGTCGGGCTCGACGAGCACGCCCCCGTCGCACGCGGAGAGGCTCGAGAGACCGAACGAGAGGATGAACGAGATCGCGCTCGTCGCGCACCATCGGTGGAGCTTCGTCATGCGACCACGTTGAGCGATCCGCGGGCCCCTCCGCGTTACGGCGTCCGCGCGGATGCCCGATCAGAAGCGCTCGACGAGAGCGGGGACGGTGATCGCCTCGGGGTGCGCCGGCTGATCGAGGAGCACCACCACGATCACCGCGACGACGGCGGCGACGACGGCCAGCGCGGATCCGGCGACGATGAACGGCCACGCCTCCACGCCGCTCGACTCCGCGAACGGCGTCAACGTGAGCTGCACGCGACGCGTCTCGCCGCTCGGGATCACGACGCGCTCGGTACCCCGGAACGTCCGGAGCAGCGCGGTGACCCGGTGCTCCCCCGGATCGACGGCGACCCGCAGCGGCTCGCCCGCGATCTCGCCGACCTCGACGCCGTCCACCTCGACGCGGGTCGGCGCGTCGGGCGCGTCGGACGGCGCCTCGGCCGACACGACCAGCGTGCCCACCGCGCCGTCGATCTCGGCGCGGAGCTGCTCGACTCGCGCGCGCACGTCGTCGGTCAGCGTCCCGTCGGCGGCCAGCGCGTCGAGGTGCACGCGCGCCTCCGTGAGCTCGCCCGTCTCGCGCAGCGCGACCGCGAGGTTGAACCGGGTCGCCACGGTAGGGAGGATCGCGAGCGAGGCGCGCAAGAGATCCCGCCCCGCCGCGGCGTGCCCGCGCTCGAGCTCGTCGATCGCGCGATCGAACATGCTGCGCGCGCGCGCCTCGCTGAGCGAGACGTCGCGGGCGGGGGCCTGCGCGGATCCGAGCGCGGGGAGCGCGAAGAGCGCGACGACGAGCGCAACGAACCGTGCGATCATTGACCCCACCCGATCAGCCGATCGCCGACCGTGCTCGACGGCCGCGCGCTGGGATCCGGCGTGGCGCGTCCTGAGGCCGGCCGGGTGTCGCGGGGGGCGCGCCGCCCGGTGCGGGTCGGACGGCTCGTGGGCGGGGTCGTCGACGGGTCCGCGGGCTCGGACGGCGAGGCCGCCTCGTCGTCGCCGTCCGGCTGCGCGTCCTCGGTGGGCGCCGAATCGTCGGGGGATACCGGATCGTCGGGGGGCTCGGGCACGCGCTGCTCGGTGAGCGGCGCGGTGCGCGGCGGGTCGGGGGAGGCGGCGGGCTCCGGCATGTCGTCGACGATCTCGCTCCGCATGGACCACGCAATTCCCGCTGCGCCCAGCGAGAGCCCGACCCCCGCCGCGAGCGCCCACACCACCCAGCGCCGCTGCGGCGTGGCGAGGGAAGGCGGGGTCTCGCGCCGCGTGGTCACCGCGTCGATCCGCGCGCGCTCCTCCTCCGCGCGATCCGCGAAGCGCTCCGCGAGGTAGGACTTCACGGTCACGGGCGGCTCACTCATCAGGAGGTCCGCGAGGATCGCCTCGAGCTCGGTGGCCACCGCCGCCGCGTCGGCCGGACGATCCTCGGGCCGCTTGGCCAAGAGCCGGAACACGAGCGCGACGAGATCGGGGTGCAGGTCGTCGCGCACCGCATAGGGATCCGGGGGAGCCTCCCCGATGATCCGCTGCGCGGTCTCCGCGTGCGTCGCGCTGCGATAGAGGCGCCGCTGGGTGAGCGCCTCGTAGAAGACGACGCCGAGGGAGAACAGATCTGTCTTCGTCGTGGCGGGGAGGAAGCTGAGCTGCTCCGGTGCAAAGTAACCGAACTTGCCCTTGAGCACGCCGGTGCTCGTGCGCTCGCCGATCCCCTCCGCCTTGGCGATGCCGAAGTCGCTCAGGCGCGCGACGCCGTCGTAGCCGATCAGGACGTTCTGAGGGGACACGTCGCGATGGACGAGGCCGAGGGTCACCCCGCCGTGATCCTGGAGCTCGTGCGCGGCGGCGAGCCCGCGCGCGACATCGAGGAAGACACGGACCGCGATTTGCACGGGAAGTTGCTCGCCCGCGGTCGCGCTGGCGACGAGGAGCTGCGCGAGGCTCATGCCCTGCACGTAGTCCATGACGAGGAACGGACCCTCCGCGTCCTCGCCGACGTCGATCACACTGACCACGTTCGGGTGATGGAGTAGCCCCGCGATCCGCGCCTCGCTGACGAACATCGTGCGCGCCTCCTCGTCGTCGACGAGCTGGGGACGGAGCCGCTTGCGCGCGTAGGCGCGGCGGAACTGCCCGTCGGTCCGCACGACGAGCTCGACGCGACCCATCCCGCCTTCGGCGAGCGCCCGCACCGTGCGGTAGGGCGCGCTCGCGGTCGCGCGATCGAACGGCGCGAGGCTCACGGACACGCGGGCTGCTCCCCCTCGCCGCGGACGCGCGGTCCGCCGACCGTGCTGCAGGTGCGCGGCTCACCGTATGCGATCCCCGGCCCGCCGGGCGGGCTCGTGACGAGCATGTCGAGGCCGTGGGCCGGCCAGTCGGTGATGCCTGGACAAGGCAAGTCATTTTCTACGCGCGCGCCGATCGTATTGATCTCTACGCGGCCCGATCCCCCGCCGCCGCCCGCCCCGCCGGGCGCGCGGTTCGCGCCCGCACCGCCCCCCGCCCCCGTGGTGTCGGCGTCGCCCTGTGAGTTGATCGAGATCTGGCCGTCGCTCGTGAAGCCACGACCGCCGCGCCCTCCCGTGACGTCGATCGCGGCCGCCACCTGCTCGCGCGGCGAGACGTAGATCTCGGGGGACTCGAGGAGCACCGCGCCGCCCGAGCCGCCGCCGCACGCGCCGGTCGTCGCGGTCGCGTCGTCGCCGGACTCGCCGTAGAAGCGCAGCTCCGCGACGGGTCCCAAACAGATCGCGACGGCCGCGCTGATCTGCATCGCGCCTCCGTGTTGGCTGTGTTGGTCGGCCGCGCCCGTCACTCCACCGCCGAGGCCTCCCGCCGACCCACCCACGAGGGGGACGAGCCGGTCGTCGTCGGCGAGCGCGGGACCGCCCTCGCCGCCCGGCACCGTTCCGGAAGCGCCGCCCGCTCCGCCCGGCAACGCGTGGCCACCGCCCCCGCCGCCGCTCGAGTTGCCGCCCGCTTGCGCGCCGGCGGGGGCGGGCGCGTGGTAGCCCGCGCGGTTGTTCTCGCCGTGGATCACGCCCTCGATGCGCGCCACCCCGTGGACGAGGAAGATCACCGGCGACCCGTAGCCGAGCGCGAGGTCGCCTCCTCGCTCGACGACGAGATCGTGCACCTCGACGACGACGTAGCCGCTGACGTCCCGAGGGAGCGTGTAGCCGATGTCGGGGCCGACGATGATCTGCACCGGGCGGCTCCGATGCTGGTCCGCGTACGCGACCTCGAACATGTCGCCCGAGGACTCGTCGAGGACGCGGATCACGGGCTCGGCTCGCGTGCCGAGCTGCACGGTGACCCAGTAGCCCGACGGGACGACGAGGTCGCCGAACGTGTCGTCCGGCTCGATCGCCTTGGGCTCGTTGCTCGAGAGCAAGCGATCGCACCGATCGGTCTGGTTGCAGCCGAGGGCGCAGCGCTCGCGCAAGATGCGTAGTCCATCGACGCAGTCGAGGATCGCCTCGCCATCGCACTCGCTGGCCTCGCACGGCGCGCCGCAGGCCCGCGGGCTCGAAGGTGCGATCGTCGCGTCGGTCGGCACCGACTCCACGCATCGCTCCACGCACGCGCCCTCGAAACAGCGGAGCCCCTCGCCGCAGTCGGTCGCGCACGTCTGGTCGAATCGCACGACGACTTGACGTGACTCTCCGTCGACGTACTCCGCGCGGATCGACTGCGCGAGGATCGCGGGCTCGATGCCGTCGTCGAGGTGCAAGGTCGCGTCGACCTGCACCTCCCGCGAGTCGCCGGTCGGGACGAGCCGGAGCGCGTAGTACGGCCAGTCCACGCGGGCGTCGGCCAGCTCGAACGTGTTGTTCGCCACCGTGCGCACCGCGTCGCCGTCGAGCACGCCGCTCGACGCTTCGATCCGCGTCGCGCGATCGCGCAGCGCCGGATCGACGTCGAACGCGACGAGCAGCTCGGTCGACGCGCTGCGCTGACACCCGGTGCCGAGCATCACGAGGACCGCTGCGGCACACGCGCGACGCATCGTTCGACGATATCAGACGGCTTCGAGGCCATGCACGCGGCCCGCCGCGCGAGGGTAAGCTCGCGATCGAAGGGCGCGACCATTGGAGCGAGACGCGCGAGCCGAGGCGGCACGAGAGGCCGCCCTCCGAGGTGAGCTCGAGCCGGCGATGAGCTGGCTGGAGGAGCACGGCGCTGATCCCGAGCGCGCGCTCGTCGCACACACCCTTCGCGCGCTCGCGTTCGTGGCGGATCCGAGCCGCGGGCAGCTCGCCACGCCGGAGGCGCTCGCCGCGCTCGGATCGACGGACGACGAGACCGCGCTCGATCGCGCCGTCCTGAGCTGTGCGCGCGGCGCGATCCTCGACGAGGATCGCGCGAGCGTCGCGCGCTACGCCGCGCTGTCGACGAGCGGGTTGGTGCACGCGTGGCTCGCGCTCGCGGACGCAGATGCGGAGAACGCAGACGCGATCGCGACGCTCCGGCAAGGGACGAACGACGCCGCCGAACGCGTCGAGGTGACGTGCGTACGCGCGCTCGCGGCGGAGCAGGCGGGCGCGATCGAGGACGCCCGCGGATTGGCGCGACGGGCCACGCGGATGGCGCGCACCGAGGACCTCCCGCAGTCGCAGTACCTCGCGAGCCTCGTGCTCGCGCGGGTGCGGCGCGTCGGCGGTGCACCGCACCTCGCGTTGCGGATCCTCGACTCGCTCGCCCGCGTCGCGCCGCCCGCGTGGCGCGGCCGGCTCGCGTGGGAGCTCGCATTGGCGGGGCGCACCCCGAGCGTCCCTGGCGACGACGCCGAGGCGTGGCGCGCGCTCTTCACCGCCGCGCAGCGGGGAGACGTCGGAGGTTACGATCGCGAGGCCACGCGGCTGCGTGAGCGCGTGCGCCGCTGGCCGGCGCGCGAGGCGGATCTCGACGCGGCGCTCGCGATGCTCGACGTCCGCGTGGCGCCCGAGCGGGTGCCGAGCGCCCTGCGCGCGTTCGTGGAGGGCGCGACGCCGCTGATCCCGGGCGCGATCAGCGGCATCGTCGGGGGCGCCGAGGCGGTGCCTTCGCGCGTCCTCGTGTACGTCTCCCCGAACGGGCACGCGCGTCGCGTCGCGGCGCTGGCCGAGCCGCTCACCCGCGCGCTCGTCGACGTGGCGCACGAGCCGCTGCGACCGGGGCGCACCCACGAGGCGATCTCGATCGTCGCGCTGGCCGGGCCGGACGGGATCGCGCGCGACGCGCTGTTCGCCCGCGTCTATGGGTTCTCGTTCCAGATCGCGTCACACGGCAACCTGATGCGCGTGCTGCTGCATCGCATGCGCCAGTGGCTCGCGGGGATCGGCGACGTGACGCTGGACGACGGGCGCGTCGCGCTCACCCTCGAACGGCCGTTGCTCATCCCCGACCTGCGCTGCGAGCAGTCGCTCGAGGAGCGAATCCTGCGCGCGCTCTCCCGCGCGGCTCACCAGGGCATCAAGGAGACGGCCGCCCAGCTCGGAGTGCCGCTTCGCACCGCGCAAGAAGCGTTGCAAGCGCTTCGCGAGGACGGCGCGGTGGCGACTCGCCGAGACGGACGGCACGTCTCCTACCGCGTCGAGGACACCACGTTCTCCGAGCCGACGCGCTGGAACGCGGGCTGACGCGCCGATCGCCGCTCGATCGCCGCTCGATCGCGCGCCGCGCGCGATGCGTGCGGACGCCGTAACGCCACCGCCGACCGCCACCCCGTAGGGTGAGCGGCGTGGAGGCGGCGATGCGCGCAGCGAACGACGAACGGCGAGACGCGAGGTGGCAAGTGGCGTGGGTAGCCGCGCTCGCGATCGGGTGCACGGGTAGCGTCACCGCTCCGTCGGGCGGCTCGGCGCCCACCACGACGGAGATGTGCCGCGACGCCGAGCCCTCGCTCGGGCACGTCACGCTGCGGCGGCTCAGTCGGGTCGAGTACCAGAACACGATCCGGGATCTGCTCTACGGGGTCGCCGTGGCCGAGTTGCCGAACGTGCCGGGGGACGTGGCCGAGGAGGGCTTCGAGAACGTGGCGGCGCGGCTGTCCGCGCCGGCCTTGCTCGTCGAGACGTACGAGGAGACGGCGACGCGGTACGCGCGCGCGGCGGTCGAGGACGAGGCGACGCTCCGCCAGGTGCTCGGGTGCGACGGGTGGGAGACGTCCGCCGAGAAGGAGGCGTGCCGCGCCTCGTTTCTGCAAGGATTCTTGCGACGTGCGTACCGGCGGCCGCCGACCGCCGCGGAGACCGACGCGCTCGGCGCGTTCTTCGACGAGGCGCGCGCCGAGATCGACTTCGTGGCTGCGGTGGAGCTCTCGATCGGCGCGGTGCTGCAGTCCTCGGACGTCCTCTATCGGGTCGAGCGCGGCGTCGTAGGCGGCGAGGTGGTGAGCCCACACGAGATGGCGAGCCGGCTCTCGTATCTCCTGTGGCAATCGATGCCCGACGAGGCCCTGCTCCGCGCCGCGGACGACGGGCGCCTCGAGACGAGAGAGGAGCTCGAGGCGGAGGCGCGCCGCATGCTCGAGGCACCCGCCGCGCGGCCGGCGATGGTCGACTTCCATCGGCAGTGGCTCGACTTCGATCGTGTGCTGGGCGAGGGCAAGTACGCGCCGATGTTCCCGACCTGGACGCCCGAGCTGACGAGCGCGGTGCGCGCCGAGATGGATCTCTTCGTCGCGACGCTCTTCGAGCGCGACCTGACGCTGCCCGCGCTGCTCACCAGCCGGACGAGCTGGGTCAACGCGTCTCTCGCCGAACACTACGGGCTCGATCCGGTGGGCGAGTGGACGGAGGTGGAGCTCCCGGCTGGCCAGCGCGCCGGCGTGTTGACCCGGGCCGCCTTCCTCGCGGGGCAAGCGCACGAGACGAACGGCTCGCCGGTGTTGCGCGGGGTGTTCGTCGCCGACCGGATCCTCTGCGCGAACCTCGGCGAGATCCCGATGGGGGTGGACACCACGCTCCCCGACGATCCGCCCGGCATGCCGCGCACCAACCGCATGCGCTTCGAGACGCTCACGTCCCCCGACACCTGTCAGAGCTGCCACGTCCAGATCAACGGCATCGGCTTCGGGTTCGAGCGCTACGACGCGACGGGCGCGTATCGCGAGATCGACAACGGGCTCCCGGTCGACTCGTCCGGCCGCCTCGTGCGCACCGACGTCGACGGTCCGATCGACGACGCGGTCGAGATGTCGGAGCGCCTCGCGGAGAGCGATCGGGTGCGTTGGTGTACGGCGCAATCCTGGATCCGCTACACGATCGGCCGCGCGCCGGCGGCGGACGACGCCTGTCTCGTGGAACGCGCGCGCGGCGCCCTCGAGGAGAGCGGCGGTGACCTTCGAGAGATGCTCGTCGCGATCGTGACGAGCCCGGACTTCGCGCGGGGGCTTCAGCCATGAGGAGGACGACGATGGATCGCAGGGATGTGCTGCGCGCGCTGGGGCTCGGGACGGCGGCGACGCTCCTGCCGGCGGGGCTCGCCCGAGGTCAGGTCGCGGCGGCGATGCCCAAGCGGGTGGTGTTCATGACCACGCAGCACGGCGCGCCCGACTACGCGCCCGACGGCGCTCCGCACTACTGGAAGCTCGGCGTGCCCGGCGTGCCGGACGGAGCGGACGGCGAGCGCGCGCTCGGCGAGCTGAGCGCGTCGCAGCTGAGCGACGTCCTGCGCCCGCTCCATCCTCATCGCGAGAAGGTCACGGTGATCGAGGGGCTCTGCATGATGAGCGCGATGCTCGATCGCGTCGGCAACAACCACGGCGTGTCGCGCGCGCATCTGCTCACGTGCGCGCCGGCCGACTACACGCACCCGTACTCGACGGTCGGCGGCATCCATCCGTACGCGCAGACGCGCTCGATCGATCAGCACATCGCGGCGAGCGTCGCCGAGCCGGGGCTCCTGCGTTCGGTCGAGTGGGGAACCGGAGGTCGCTACGGCCCGGGGCGCGGTCCGGTCGCGTACAGCACCGACGACTCCGGGACATGGCTCCCGCTCGAGGCCGATCCCGGCCGCGCGTTCGCTCGCGTGTTCCCCGACGGTGCGCCGATGCCGGCGACGCCGACCCGCACGCCCACCCGCCGCGAGCTCATCGCCGCGCGCCGCACGAGCCAGCTCGCGTTCGCGGCCGGGCAGTTCGAGCGCACGATGGCGGGGCGCGGGTTGTCGGCCGAGGATCGCCTGCGCCTCGAGGCGCACCTCGATCGCGTGCGCGACCTCGAGGCGCGCCTGCGCCCGCGCGAAGCGGATCCGACGCGCATGTGCGACGCGTCGTTCACCCCCGGCGGCGAGCTCATGGATCAGTTCTTCCGCTTGCTCGCGATCACGTTCGCGTGTGACCGCACCCGCGTGGCAGCCCTCTCGTTCCATCAGCTCGCGAACGCCGAGTTCACCGACCGACCGGGCGACGTGCACCAGGACTTCGCGCACGGGACCGGCCCGGTCTCGCAAGGGGAGATGGCCAAGTACTACACGCACCACGCGCAGCAGCTCGCGCGGCTCCTCGACGAGCTCGACTCGGTGATCGAGCCGGACGGGACGACGGTGCTCGACAACACCATGGTCATCTGGCTGACCGAGCTCGGCACCGGGCAGCACGACTTGATGGATGGCCTCGTCGTCGTCGCGGGCGGCGGCGCGGGTGGCCTCTCACCGGGCCGCTACGTGCGCTTCGCCGCGAACCGACCGGCGCCGTGCCGTACGTACGGCTGCCGCCGCGGCGCGGGGGTGGGGCTCGCGCACTCGCGCCTCTTCGTGAGCGCGATGCGGTTCATGGGGATGAGCGACGACTCGTTCGGGGAGGCGAGCGGCGAGGCGCTCGACGGCTCACGCATCGATCTCAGCGGGCCGCTGCCGCGGCTCTGACGCGGTCCAACGTCGCGCGCCAAAGTGCAATCATTTGGTTGCGCTTCGTCGCGGGCGGTGTAGGGTGCAACCCGGAGGTTGCACATGACATCGACCGATCGGATCGAGAAGGAGGTCACGCTCCGCGCGCCGCGCTCACGCGTGTGGCGGGCGATCGCGGACTCGACGGAGTTCGGCAAGTGGTTCGGGTTCACGATCGAGCGGCCGTTCGCCGAGGGTGAGATCATCCGCGGTCGGTTCCGCGGGACGCTCGACGAAGCGGCGCTGATGGAGCACCAGCGCAGCCTCGGGATCACGCCGTCGAAGATCCGCGATCCCGGGTCGATCGAGGTGTTCGGCACCGTCGAGCGCATCGAGCCGGAGCGCTACTTCGCGTTTCGTTGGATCCCCTATGGCATCGACGCGGAGGCGGACCTCGACGAAGAGCCGACGACGCTCGTCGAGTTTCGGCTCGAGGAGGTGGAGCAGGGGACGCGGCTCACGATCGTGGAGTCCGGCTTCGACGCGGTGCCGGCGCACCGGCGCGAGCGCGCGTTCCGGATGAACCAGGGCGGCTGGGAGGCCCAGGCGCAGAACCTTCGGAAGTATGTCGAAGGCGGCGATGTCGAAGGCGGCTGAGCGCTCCGCCGCGAGCTTGTTCTTCGCGCTCGGCGACGGAACGAGGCTTTCGGTGGTGCGTAAGCTCGCGGCGGGCGGAGCGCTGAGCGCGACGGCGCTCTCGGCGGACGCGCAGGTCTCACGCCAGGCGATCGCGAAGCACCTGCGGGTGCTCGAGGACGTGGGTCTCGTCACGCACGACAAGAAGGGGCGCGAGGTGCTCTACGCGCTCGAGACGCGCCGGCTCGAGGACGCGCGCAGCTACCTCGACAGCGTGTCGGCGAGCTGGGATCGCGCGATCGATCGCCTGCGCGCGCTCGTCGAAGAGGACGAGCCCGACGCCGGCGCGAAGGCGAAGCGGAGGAAGCGATGAGCGTCGACGTGGTCAGCGAGATCGTGATCGACCGCCCGTGCGCGGAGGTCGCGGCGTACGCGGGCGATCCGTCGAACGCCCCGGAGTGGTACGCGAACATCGAGTCGGTCGAATGGGAGGGCGAGCCGAGGGTCGAGCTCGGCGCGCGGATGGCGTTCGTCGCGCACTTCCTCGGCCGGCGGCTCGCGTACACCTACGAGATCGTGGAGCTCGAGCCAAACGCGAAGCTCGCGATGAAGACGGCGCAAGGTCCGTTCCCCATGGAGACCACCTACACGTGGGAGCCGATCGGGGAGAGCCAGACGCGGATGACGCTCGGCAACCGGGGTGAGCCTTCGGGGTTCAACCGGCTCGCCGCGCCGATCATGTCGGCGGCGATGCGGCGCGCGACGCGGAAGGACCTCGAGCTGCTCAAGCGGATCCTCGAGTCGCGTTGATCGCTTCGCGCTCGGCGTTCGTCGCGGCGGGCGGCCGGGAGACGAGGAGGAGATCTCCTCCTCCTCTTCTGTCTGCTCTCTCCTCGCGTTCCGGCAAGAGGAGCGCCTCCCCCGACCGCACGGAGCGTCAGTTGGTGTCCGCGCGCTGCGGGTCGCGCTCGGTGAGGACGGCGTCGACGCGATCGAGGGTCGCTCGGACGTCGGGGGTCTCGCGCTCCTCGATCATCGCCGTCCCCGCTTGCTCGACGCTGGCGCTGAGGCCCGCGTTCGCGTCCGGCTCGCTGCCGCACGCGGTGTCCTGGCGATGCAGGTGGACGGCGAGCGCGAGCAGCGCGCGGCCCGCGTCGAGGTTCCGATCCGCGTCGAGGTCCTGGCGCGCGCGCCCCACGTAGTGCTGCGCGAACGCGCCCTCGATCTCCGAGATGCGTCGGTCGAGCCCGTCGAGCGATCCCTCCTCGCGACCGACGCGGTCGGTGTAGAGGTCGAGCTCGTGCAAGCGATCCTCGATGGCGCTCGCGCGCTCGCTCGGCGCGATGCGGACCTCCTCGAGGCGATAGAGCGCGATCGCACGCTTGAGCTGATCGACCACCGCGTCGGGGGAGCCGTCCTTGATCGCGCGGCGCGCCGCGACGAGATGCTCGTCCGGGCGGGCCATGAACACCGCGACACCTTCGTCGTGGACGTTGACCCACGCGTGGTCGAGGTCGGCGCGGTACGCCTGATTGGCCACGCGATCGAAGCGCGCGAGGGTCGTGTCCGTCCCGGACGCCAGCTCCTGCCCGAGGTCGCGCAGGTCGCGCACCGCCTGCTCCACCGCCGCCGCCCCCTCGGCGCGAATCTCGGTGTTGGCGAGTCGATCCGCGGCGCGGTTCAACGCCTCGGCCGAACGGTCGCGCTCGCCGTCCTGGAACGCCGAGCGGGCCGTGGCGAGATCGCGCCCGACCTCGTCGACGACCGGGACGAGCGCGTCCTCCTCGGTGACCATCCAGCCGCTCGGCCACCCCCGCACCGCGACGTCGGCGGCCGGCTCGCCGGCTCCGTCGTCGCGCACCTCGCCCTCGACGCGCTCGCGGATCGGCGGCGGCTCGATCGAGTCGGCGCGCTCCGGCTGCGCCTCGTCGCGATCGCAGCCCGCGAAGGCCAGGGTGACGAAGGTGAGCGCGATCGTCGCTCGGAAGATTCGTTGCATGAGGTCCTCCACGGCGCAGCGGACGATCGCCGTCGACCGCAGGCTGAGCCGTACGTGGGAATCGCAGGTCGCGTGCCAGCCGCAAGGGCGTCACGGAGCGAGCACGCCGCGCTGCACCGAGCCCCAGGTGTGCGGACGGACCGCGGGGCAAGCCGTCACGGCTTGGCGCTCGGAGGAGAGAGTGGCCTCGCCGTCGTCTCCGTGACAGCGTGCGCGCCATGGCCACGGAGTACGACATTCATCAGGACGTGAAGTACGCGCCCCTCGAGCGGATCGACGCGGGCGCGTTGGTCGCCGCCAACCAGCAGCCGTGGTGGAACCAGAGCCTCTGCCTCGTGAACGAGAGCGTGGCGCGCATCGGCGTGTTCCACGGCGAGTTCCACTGGCACTCGCACGAGAAGGAGGACGAGCTGTTCTTCGTGCTCGAGGGCACGCTGCTGCTCGACGTCGAGCACCCCGACGGCGGCACCCACACGCACACGCTCGAGCGACACCAGGGCATGGTCGTGCCGCACGGGGTCCGTCACCGCACGCGCTCGCCCGAGCGGTCGGTGGTGCTGATGGTCGAGCCCGCCACCGTCGTCCCGGTCGGCGACTGAGCCGAGCTAGTACACGCGATCCGAAATCCGTTCCGTCTTCGGGTCGCGCGTACTAGTCCCCTTCTTCCGGAGGGTCTGTTCCAGACCCCCCCCCCGCGCGAGTGAATCGCGCGGCCGCGACGAGCGCGCGAAACAGCGCTCGATGAGCGCGACGATGCGGGAGCAGCTCGGGATGCCACTGCACGCCGAGCACGAAGCGCGCGCGCACGTCCTCGATCGCCTGCACGACCCCGAGCTCGTCACGCGCGCTCACCCGAAGCCCTTCCCCGACGCGCGCCACCCCCTGCCGGTGGATCGAGTTGCACCACACGACGCTTCGCTCGATCGCGTCGTGGACGCGCGTGTCCTCGTCGACGAGGACGCGCTTGACCGCGCGGAGCTGGCGACGCGGCGAGTGCCGAGGAAACTCTCGCATCAGCTCTTGGTGCAGCGAGCCACCGCGGAACACGTTGAGGAGCTGGCAGCCGCGACAGATGCCGAGCACGGGCAGCCCGCGCGCGTACGCGTTCGCGAGCACGTGGAGCTCGAGCGCGTCGCGATCCGGATCGAGGCGCGACTCGGCGACGATGGGCTCGTCGTAGTGCGCCGGATCGATGCTCACCCCGCCACCGAGGACGACGCCGTCGATCTCGGACCACCGCGGGAGCTCGTCTCCCGGACGCGCCCGCGTGGGGTCGGCGCCGAGCAGAAAGAGCAGGACCCTCGACATCCCCCACAGCCCAAACCCACCGCGCGCCGGCGAGGTGACGAGGATCGTCGGCCTCACGCGAGCTCCCGAGCGAGCGCCTCCACGCGGAGCCACGACGACCACTCCTGGCTCGGCCGCCACGCCTCGTTGCCGATCCGGCAGTTGCACAGGCGGTAGTGGAACGTCGGCCGCTTCTTGAGCTTCTGATCGCCGATCGCTGCGCGGACGCGCGCCTCGTCGACGTGCGCGAAGAGCGGCAGCATGTCGAGCGCGTGGTTGCGCGTCGGCGTGATGCGCAAGTAGTCCTGCATCAGCTCGCCGACGTCCGCGGGCCGGTAGCGCTCGTCCGCGAGGAGCCGGTTCAGCGCCTCAGGCCACGGATCGATGAAGCCGGTGAGCCGACGCGACGGGTCGACGTGGTACTCCTCGACGAGCTCGTCATGGAGCTGCGCGAACGCCCGCATCACGGGCAGCACGGTGTCCACGCGAATGTCGGTGAGCTCCGGGTTGAAGTGCACGCCGAAGCCGAAGCGCAGCGCCTCGAACGTGCCGCGCCCGCCCGCGCGACCGAGCGCATGCGCCAGCTCGTCGATCGCGCCGAGCGAGCTCCGCGAGAGCGGCGGCGTCACCACCTCGCAGGGCACCACGCGGCCGGCCACCTTCTCGATCGCATCGGTCGCGACCTCGCGCCACCGCCCTTCCCCTCCGTGGATGACCTCCTCGCCGAGCTTCTTCACCCAGGTCGAGTCGAGCTCCACGCGGAGCTCGCCGAGCGACGTCTCGACGACGCGCTCGTAGCGTCCCACCTCGCGCACCTCGCCCCCGAGCACCTCGGCGACCACGTCGGCGCACCGCGCGACGTCGAGACCGCCGAGCTCGAGCTCGACGCCGACGCTGCCGTCAGAGAGCGCGTCCTCGATCACGTGACGGCTCGGTCGAGCGTTCTCGAGGTGAGCGGCTGGCTCCTGCATGCGGCGGAACGCAGCAAGAGTCGGGCCGCCGATCGCCGAGCCGCCTCACGCGAACGGAGCGCGGCGTCACGCCTCGGCGTGGCGAGGAGGCAGCCGCGATCGCGCGGTCAGCCGTTGGCGATGCTCATCGTCTCCGTCGCCTCGTCGGCGGGCGCGCGCTTCACGCGGAACGGGCGCGCCACCAGCACGAGGGCGAAGATCACCTCGGCCACCACCACGAGGATCCCCGACTCGCCGACCGAGATGTTGCCCGCGTGCGCGGCGTCATGACCGGGCACGAACTCGTCGTAGGTGGCTTGGATCACCGCGTTCCACGACGCGTGGAACAGCGCCGCCGACCACACGCTGCCCGTCGTGAGGCGCACGCGCGCGAACACGTACGACGTCGCGGTGATCGAGACGACGAAGCAGATCACCGAGAGCACCGGATACGGACCCGACGCGTACTGACCGCTCAGGATCAAAGGTGCGTGCCAAAGACCCCAGATGACGCCGCTCACGAGCAACGGCCGCGGCACGCCCGCGTCGATCAAACGCGTGAGCATGTAGCCGCGCCAGCCGAGCTCCTCGCCCGTCGCGGTGATCGCGGAGAGCGCGGTGATGAGCGTCAGGCTCATCCCGAGCGAGGCGAAGAGCGCCCCGATCGGACCGGCCACCTCGGCGACGCTCTTCATCGGACCGCTCGGGACCGCGAACGGCACGAGGCCGCTCGCCCACCCGATCCCGTACGCGAGCCCGCCGAGCACCGCCGCGTAGAGCCACGCGATCAGGTACTCGCGCCAGCCCCCATCGCGTAGACCGAGACGAAAGCTGACATCGCGGATCCCCTCGCGCAGCACGAGCCGCGCGACGACCATCGCGACGGCGGGCGACCACATCAGCGCGAGCACGAGCAGGCCGTGCTCCCCGATGCCCCCGCCGAGCCAGAGGATGGCGCCCTCGACGATCCCGCTGAGGAGGATCACGACGCCGAGGTAGACCGCGAGCCCGCGCCGGGCCTGACGCTGTCTGTCCGTGCTCATCGCCCCCCCGATACGCATCGACGGCGGACGTATTTCGATCTCGCGCCCCGCGCAACCTCCCGGGCTGAACGGGATCGGCGCATCGCACCTCCCGACGGCGGCGCGCGATCGATCATGCAATCGAGCTTGCGGATGCGATCGACGGCTCGCGGCGGGCTCATCGAGCCCTTTTGTCCTCCCCCCGTCCCGGTCTAGGCTGTCACCGTGCCGTCACGACGCGCTCTGTCCACGCTCTCGTTCTTCTTGGTGAGCCTCGTCGCATGTGACGATGGCGTGCCGCTGACGGATGCCGGTCCGCCTCCCCCGACCGAGTGCGAGTCGGTACCGGCCGCTCCGATGCCCGGCGATCCGAACGGGCACGCGGATCCCCTCGGCGCGCCGAGCGGTCAGTCCCGCGCCGGGAGGCTCACCGCCGCGCTGGTCCCCGTCGATCGCACCGGTCTCGGGACGTTCGCGGCGGGCGACTTCGTGATCGCCAACGATCGTTTCGCGCTCCTCATCGAGGACGCGGGCGCCTCCGATCTCTATGACCCGTACGGCGGTCGCCCCGTCGGCATCGCCGAGGTCGAGGGCGGCGCGCTCGTCAACGCGGGCGACTTCAACGAGCTCCTGTTCGGGCTCGGCCTCTCGCTGGTGGAGACGGAGTCGGTGACGGTGGTGGCCGACGGCTCGGACGGCGGGCCCGCGATCGTGCGCGCGGCGGGGCAGATGGCGCCGCTCGAGTTCATCGGCGATCTCCTCAGCTCCGTGATCGGCGGAACCCCGCTCGACGGGCTGCCCGCCGCGATGGACTACACGATGGCCCCGGGGTCGGACGCGATCGACATCAGCCTCACGATCGTCGCGACCGAGCCGACCACCTATCGCGTGCCGCTCATCCTCGCGGGCTCGTTCCAGCGCTACCGCATGCCGATCTGGACGGAGCAAAACGGCTTCTCGTCCGCCATGATGCCGGTCGAGTACGCCGCCTTCATCGACGACGGCGCGACGAGCTACGCGTACTTCGCGCCCGACGGCGGGACCATCGAGCCGCTCATCGAGGAGACCGGCGTGCTCATCTACGGGCTCGGCCGCACGAACGTCGAGGCGTGCTCCGAGCTCACGATCCCGCTCGGCCGGCTCGTCCTCGGTGGCCCAGGACAAGCGGGCTTGCAACAGTCCATCGCCCGCGTCCGCGGCGGGACGCTCCGCACGGTCAGCGGCACCGTCACGCGGGCGGGGAGCCCGGTCGGCGGCGTGCGCGTGCACGTGCGGCGCGCCGATGGGTCGCACTTCGCGCGCCTCGCGAGCGCCGAGGATGGGACGTTCGAGGTCGACGTCCCGGACGAGGACGTGACGATGTTCGCGTTCCTCCCGGGGACCGGGCTGGTCGGCCCGATCGCCGCGCCGATGGGGACGGGGACCGCGGACATCGCGATCCCGCCGGTCGGTAAGCTGCTCGTCACCGCGACCGACGAGGCGAACGGCGAAGCGATCCCGGTGCGCGTGCAGGTGATCCCGGTCACGCCGCTCCCCGCGCCGGACCCCGACCTCGGCGAGCGCGATCTCGGTCGCGGCCGCGCGGTGGTGGAGCTCGCGATGACGGGGATGGCGGAGGCCGAGCTGGTGCCCGGCGAGTACGACGTCATCGTGTCGCGCGGCTACGAGTACGAGCTGACGCGGGACCGCGTGACGATCGCGGCCGACACCGACACCGAGGTGATCGCGCAGCTCGCTCATTCGGTGCTGACCCCGACCACGCTCTGCGCCGACTACCACATCCACACCAACCGCTCCCCCGACTCCCCGGATCCGGGCGACCGCAAGGTGATGAGCCTCGTCGCCGACGGGCTCGACGTCGCGGTGCGCAGCGACCACGAGTGGGTGAACGACTTCGAGCCGACGATCGCAAACCTCGGCGTCGAGCGGTGGGTGCTCGGGATCGGCGGCGAGGAGCTGACCACGTTCTCGTACGGGCACTTCGGCGTGTTCCCGCTCGTCGAGGATCGCGCGCAGCGGAGCGGGGGCGCGATCGACTGGGTGGGTCGGCTGCCTCCGCCGGTGTTCGCGGACGTCCGCGCGCGTCCCGAACAGCCCGTGCTGATCATCAACCACCCGCGCAAGGGCGGCGCGATCGGCGGCTACTTCAACGCGGCCGGGTTCGATCGGGAGACCGGCAGCGTCGCGTATCCCGACTACTGGGACGACGCGTTCACCATCGTCGAGGTGTTCAACTCGAGCTCGCTCGAGGGCTCGCGCGACACCACGGTGGCGGACTGGTTCTCGCTGCTCAACCACGGGCGCCGTGTGTTCGCGGTCGGCTCGTCGGACAGCCATCGCCTCGACAGCGATCCGCCCGGCTATCCGCGCACGTGCCTCGCGATGGGCACCGACGATCCGCGCATGGTCACCGCCGACGACATCCGCGACGTCACGGCGGCCGGCCACTCGTACGTGAGCGGCGGCATCGTGCTGAACGTCGTGGGGCCGGGCGGCGCCGGCCCGGGCGATACGGTGGCCGACGCGTCCGGCGGCGTGCTGTTCGACGTCGACGTGTACGCGCCGAGCTGGCTCATGGGCACGCTCGAGCTCGAGGTGATCGTCGACGGCGAGAGCAGCGAGACGATCCCGATCACGGAGGCGGATCGCGATCCGAGCGACCCCGCGCATCGCCTTCATGCGACGGGCGTGATGGCGAGCGCGGCGTCGGCGTTGAGCTACGTGATCTTCCACGTGCGATCGGACGGCGACCTCGCGCCGCTCCAGCCCGGCAACCAGGCTTTCGCGGTGTCGAACCCGATCTTTCTGACGCCGTAGCAGGCTGCAAAAGCAGCCTGCTACGGCGCCCCTGCCCGTGCCCGCGGCGCTGCCCCTCCCCGCGCGCTCGGGTGCGCCGACGATGACCGGACAGCGCTCGCGACGACGGGTCACGGCCGGTGCTCGGAGCTGGATCGATCCGCGGGCAGGGGCAGGGGCAGGGGCAGGGGGGGGACGAACGAGGTTTGTCGCCTAGAGCCAGCGCTTGCGTCGGAAGTACACGAACATCGCCACCGCGATCGCGAGCATGATCGAGATCACGGTGGGGTAGCCGAACGCCCATCGGAGCTCCGGCATGTTGTACGGCGAAGCCGCGGGATCGAAGTTCATCCCGTACAGGCCCGCGATGAAGCTCATCGGGATGAAGAGGCTCGTCATCATGGTGAGCACCTTCATCACCTCGTTGCTGCGCTGGCTGATGTTCGACTGGTGCGCCTCCATGAGCGCGCTGAGCGTGTCGCGGTGACCGTCGAGGAGATCGACCAGCTGCGAGAGGTGATCGAGGCAGTCGCGCAGGTAGATGCGCACGTCCTTGTCGATGAGCGGGTTCTCGTCGCGCACGAGCCGACCGATCGCCTCGCGCAGCGGGACCACCGCACGACGGACGCCGACCATCTCCTGCTTGAGCCCGTGGATCGTCTCGGCGAGCTCGGGCGCCGACGTCTCGAACACCTGCTGCTCGAGCGCCTCGATGCGATCCGCGTAGAGCTCGAGGAGCGGGAACATGCCGTCCACCGCCGCGTCGAGCAGGGCGTACGCGAGATAGGCCGCGCCCTCTGCGCGGATGCGTCCCTTGCCCTGCCGAAGCCGCTCGCGCACGGGCTCGAACGAGTCGCCCTCGCGCTCCTGGAACGTCACCACGAAGTCCGAGCCGATGAACATCGACTCCTGCTCGATGTCGAGCGCACCGTCGCACTCCCGGACGAGGCGCGTGACCACGAACATCGTGCCGGGGTAGTCCTCGATCTTCGCGCGCTGATGCGTCTGCAAGACGTCTTCCACCGAGAGCGGATGGAGCCCGAAGCGCTCGGCGACCGCGCTCACCACGTCGAGCGATCCGAGCCCGACCACGTCGACCCACGTCACGCGGCGCTTCGGCATGGCGTCCAGCGCGGCGAGCCCGTTGGCCTCCTCCATCCCCTTGTCGTCGTACGAGAACACGCGGACCTTCGACGCGGTAGCGTCCTCGGGGAGCTCCAGCGTGCCGGGCGGCGCGCCCACCCGCGCCTTGCTGCGGTGGTGCTTCGTCTTCTTGCGGCGGCGCTTCGCGGCCTTGCTCATTCTTCCTCCTCTCTCGGCCGAGCCGGGACGCGCGAGGCGCGCTCGATCGCGAGGAAGCGCCGCGTGATGTCTTGCTCGAGCCGACCGCGCTCGCGCGACGGGGTGGGGATGCGGACGCGCAACACCATGTGATCGTGGAGCGCGCTCACCGTCACCTTAGGAGTCGGATCGAAGCTGCTCAACCCATGGCGCGCGCTCACCGCGTTCATGTGCTTCTTCGCGGCGTCGGTGTGCTCGTCGGCCACCTCGTGCGCGATGCGGACGAGGCGCTCCTCCGCGCGCTCCCAGTTCGCTCCATTCGGCACGGGGATCTCGAACGTGTGGAGCACGTAGTCGTCGGTGAACGTGTCGTTCGCGACGGCTTGCGAGAGGAACATGCTGTTCGGGATCACGAGGGTGCGCCCGGTGCGCTGGTGGCCCGGTCCGATCTCGAGGATCGTCGTGCCGAGCAAGCCGTGATCGATCACGTCGCCGCGGACGCCCGCCACCTCGATGCGATCGCCGATCTGAAAGCTGCCGGTGGCCGAGCGGAGCATCGATCCGCTGAAGCACATGAGGAGCTCCTTGGTCCCCAGCACGATCGCGGACGCGAGGACGACCAGCGAGACGACGAAGTCGCGGAGCTCGGCTCCCCAGATGAACACGAGGCCGAGCATGCCAACCGCGATCGTCGCGTTGCGCACCTGCACGGTCCAACGCAGGCGCTCGGCCGCGCGCAGCTTCTCGTTGCCGCGCAGCCAGCGGATGAGCACCGCGCGGACGAGGAGCGCGAGGAGGACCACGACCGCGCTCGCGATGAGCTCCGGCCCCAAGGGCAGGCGGTGGAAGGCGACGGCGAGATCGCGGAGCACGGCGTCTGCCAGGATCGATCGGGGTCGGCTGGCGGTCCATTTCCCCGCAGAAGGAACACCGGCGCGCTCGATCGGTACGCGTCGACGGCCTCGTGAACGTGCACCTCCACATGCTCGATCGAACGCCTACCCCGGCGTCCGCCCGCGCAGCCGATGCAGCGTCGGCTCGTGGAACGTCGTGTCCTCCACGATGTACTCGACGCGTCGCCCGTCGGGCTCCGCCGCGCAGGCGCCGTCCTCCACCAGCTCGGAGAGCGCGCGCTGGGTCGTCCGCAACGGGATGTGCAGCGCATCCGCGATGCTCCGCGCCGACGCACGCCCGCCGCTGCCCGCGAGGAAGGTGAGAATGCGATCGCCGAGCGCGACCTCGCAGCGCGGGTCGGGCACGACGATGGTGACGCGCGGCTCGACGCGAACGCGCTCGCCATCCCGCTCCACCGTCGCGGCATCGCCGAGCTCCTTGCGCACGCGATGGAGGAGCCCGCGGAACACCTCCTCGTGGGTCGGGTCGAGCAGCGCGAAGCCGTACACCGCCTCGAACAGCTCGCGCACCGCGACGCCCTCGTCGCCGGCGAGACCGAGCCGCGCGATCGCGTGGTGGGTCCGGATCGCGCTCGCGGTCGGAGCGATCCGCACCGCGTCGGACCCGAGCATCGCGGCGCCGGCGGTGAAGATCCGGCGCGCGCTCATCCCGCCGCCGAACGCCACGCACGCGACCGCCATCGCGGATCGAGCTGGATCTCGCAAACCGAGTGGCGGAACGTCGGTCTCGCCGTGCACCCACGACGACGAGCGCGCGCTCGGCGGCCGCGTCGGATCGATCAACTCGACGAACACTTCGAGCTCCGCGGCGAGCGGCGCGAAGCCGGCCACACCGCGCGCGACCTCGAGCGCCGAGCTGACGAAGCCCACGCGGTCGCCTCGCTCCGCGCGCGCGAGCGCGTCGGCCAGCGGCGTCTCTCTGACCGCGCCAGCGAGCGCGCGCTCGAGCCCGACCCAGCGCATCCAAGGTGACGGCACGACCGCGGCGAGGCTCGTCAGGATGCGCACCGCGAGGTGACCTCGCCCGAGCCGGCGCCGTACCCGCGCGAGCGCGAGGTTTGCGAAGTACTCCGCCTGGAGCAGGCCTTCGGTCGCCGCCATCCGCGACGCGCGACGCGCGCGGGCGAGCGCGTCGTCCGCCGCGCCCATGTCGAGCGCGGCGAGGGCGAGCCACGCCTCCGCGTGCACCGCGAACGCGGGATCGCACGCGCGCGCCGCGTCGCGCACCGCGGCCTCGTCGATCGTCGGCGGTGCCGTCCCCCCGAGCACGGCGATCGCCATCGCGCTGAGCTCCGCGGTGGCGCGGCACGCGACGCTCGAGCCCGCGAGCTCGCGCGCGAGCGCGTCGGTCTCCGTGAGGCCCTCGACATCGAACGCGATCGTGCGCGCCACCGCGCGGTGGTGGAGCGCCATCCCGATCGCGTCGCGTGCCCCCTCGGCGTCCGCCCGCAGCTCGTCGATGCGCACCGGCGCGGCGAGGGCGGGGGCGGTCGCCGCCGCTAGCTCCCGCAGCGCGAGCGCGTAGCCGCGATCGAGGGCGCTCCGCGACGACGCGAGCGCTTCGATCGCGGGGCCGATGCGTGTGAAGTCGCCGCGCGCGGCCTCGCGATACGCATCGATGCCCTGCGACACCGGCCGAGGATACCGGAGGTGGTACGATGAGCGGCGATGGCGGCCACCCCGACGCCGACGCCCGCCACGGCGACAACGACGCCCGGCTACACGTGGGTCTCCGAGATCGCGAAGGGCGGGCTCGGCACCGTGAGCCTCGTGCTGCGGCGCGAGGGACGCTTCGAGCGGCTCTACGCGCTCAAGCGGTTGCACCCGCACCTCCGAGAGGATCCCGAGGTCCGCACGATGTTCATGGAGGAAGCGCGGATCGCGGGGCTCCTGCGCCACCCGAACGTGGTCGGCGTGCTCGACGTCGGCGAGGACGACGACGGACCGTTCCTCGTCATGGAGTACGTCGACGGGCTCTCGCTCTCCACGGCGGTGAAGATCCTCGCCCGGCGCGGCGAGCACACGCCGATCTCCATCGTGGTCGACGTGATCCGCCAGACCGCGGAGGGGCTGCGCTGGGCGCACGAGCTGGTGACCGACGACGGCACGCCGTGTCCGATCGTCCATCGCGACGTGTCCCCGCAGAACATCTTGCTCGGCTTCGACGGCATCGTCCGAGTGACCGACTTCGGGATCGCGAAGGCGATCGGCGGCGACGCGCAGACCACCACCCACGCGCTCAAGGGGAAATACGGATACATGTCGCCCGAGCAGCTCCGGTTCGCGCGGCTCGACGCGCGCTCGGATCTGTTTTCGCTGGGCGTGGTGACGTGGGAGATGGCCGCCGGACAACGACTGTTCCCAGGTCGAGAGCTCGAGGCGACGGCCGAGCGGATCCTCCACGACCCGCCGCCGGAGCTCCTCGGGGAGCGCGCCGATGCGCCGGCCGAGCTCGAGCGGATCCTGTTCGGCCTGCTCGCCAAGGATCGCGAGCACCGCACGCAGTCGGCCGCGGCGCTCCTCGAGCAGCTCGGGGAGCTCGCGCGCACCCTCGCCGCAGAGCCGGAGGACGCGGACCTCCGCGCGTTCCTCGCCGCGCGCTTCGCCGACTATCGCGACCAGTCCGCGGCCGAGCGCGCCACGGCGGTGCGCCGCGCGCGCGATCAGCTCGACGCGCCATCCGCCGCGCCCGCGAGGCCGACCGCCGGCCGCCCGCGTTCGCGCGGGCTCATCGCGGGCGCGCTGATCGCGGGCTCGCTCCTCGGCGCCGGCGCGCTGTTCGCCGCGCAACGGTTCGGCGGCGACCCGTCGCCGAGCGCGATCGAGGACGACGCGCTCCGCGCCGAGGCGCCACCGCCCGAGCCCACGCTCGAAGACGACGGCGCGCCGACGAACGACGCGCCGACGAACGACGCGCCGACGAACGACGCGCCGACGAACGACGCGCCGACGAACGACGCGCCGATCGAGGACGCGATCGACGAGACGGACGATCCACCCGAGGACGACGCGGCGGAGATCGGCGCGACGGAAGAGGAGCGCACGACACCGCGCACCACCGGCCGCCGCTCGCGCGCGTCGCGCCGCGCGCATCGCGGGTCGACCGGGGGCACGAGCGGAGCCGCGGGCCGTCCGGTCGAGGACTGGTGGGAGTGATGCGATCCACGCTCGCGCCCGCGTCCATGACGATGCTCGCTCTGTGTGCGCTCGCGACGGTGGCGCCGGTCCGCGCGCAGGAGGCGCCCGTCGAGGAGACGTCGTCGCCCACGTCGTCGCCCACGCCCGAGGAGCACGTGGAGCTCGCGCGGGTCGCGGCGGAGGCGGGCCGATGGGACGAAGCGCGCGCCCACCTCGAGGCGGCGCTCGAGGCCGACCCGCGCGCGTCGACGGCGTTCAACCTCGCGCTCGTCCTCGAGAGCACGGGCGAGCTCATCGCGGCGCGCGCGCTCTACGATCAGCTCCTCGCCGGCGAGTTCGAGGCGCTGCCCGAGGATCGCCGCGCCCGCGCGTCGGAGCGGCGGCTCGCGCTCTCCGCCCAGGTCGCGACCCTGCGCATCACGGCATCGGGCGCCGCGGAGCTCGACGTGCGCGTCGACGATCAGCCGCGCGGCGTCGTGCGCGCGTCCGGCAGCGCGCTCCGCGTCGAGGTGGATCCGGGAACGCACGTGGTGCGCGGCACCTCCGACGCCGGCATCGAGATCGTGCACGAGGTCACCGTCGAGCGCGGCGAGGTGCGCACCGTCTCGCTCGCGCGCAGCCCCGCGCCGGTCCCCGAGCCCGAGGTCGCACCGACGCCCGTGACGACGAGCGACGCCGAGCAAGGCGACGACACGGGCCTTCACGTGGGCATCGTGGTCGGCGTCGCCGCCGTCCTCATCGCCGCGGCCGTGATCGTGGCCGTCGTGCTCGCTCCGCCGACCACCGACGAACCGCCGCTCCCCGACGGCTACGTGGGGGCGGTGAACGCGCTGCGGTTCTGAGCGGGAGGGACACCTCCCACGGGCACCCAGCTCACTCGCTGAGCGGCGCCCCGATGTCTCCCCCGCTCATCGAGGCGCCGCGCGCGGGGGAGCCAGCTCCGAGCGTGAACGTGCACGGGTCGACGCCCGCGGTGAGCATGGGATCGGCGAGCACATCGGTGGTCGGCTGCGCTCGCATGAAGCCATCCACCTCGGTCGCGTTGCCGGAGTAGAGGTTGAAGCCGTCGTCGAGCGCGGCGTCCGCGCGGATGCCGGGGCCGCCGTTGTCGACGAGCATCGTCGCGCGGATCACGGCGCGCGCCGAGGACGTGACCATGATGCCGGCGTCGTTCGAGCCGACGATCGTGTTGTTCGCGAGCATGGCCGACGGCGTGTCGATGAGATGAATGCCGCGCGAACCCGCATCGCATACCACATTGTCGTGCGCGTCGAGCGCGTCGACCCCGTCGGCGACCACGTTGGAGCCGACGTTCTGGTAGACCCGGTTTCCGACCAGCGTTGCCTCCGCGCCTCGCAGCAAGAGCCCCGCCCCCTGGTTCGCGAACACCACGCACTCGTCGAGGACGACGTCGCGGATCGTTCCGTTCCCATCGTTGGTGTGGATGCCGGACACCGACTCGCTCGCCATCGAGTTTCGATTGTCGTGGATCGCGCTCTCCGCGATCACGAGGCGCGACGCGCCGTTGTTCACGATGACCCCCGCGCGGTTGTCGAAGTCGGGCATCGCGGCCGACCCATTATCGTGGATGTCGCAGCGGAGCAGCGCGACGTCGACCACCGTCGACCCGTTCAGGCTCACGCCGTGGTCGGTGCCGTGGACCACCTCGAAGCCGTCGACGATCACGTTCCCCTCGTTGACGTCGAGCGCGTTCTCCACCGCGTCCTCGGCGTCCACGACGGGGCGCGGGCCGCCCGGCCACGCGCGCAGCGTCACCGGTCGATCCGCGGAGCCCCCCGCCCAGATCGACACCGCCGCGTTCTCTGCGCCGGTCCGACGGTACGGCGTCCCGCCGCGCACCAAGATGATCGGGCCGTCCGCGCCGGAGGCCGTGTGGGCGACGAGCGCGCGCCGGATGGTCGCGCAAGGCGCGTTGCGGTCCGTGCAGTCCGACCCGTCGTCGCCGCGCGAGGCGTCGACCCACGCGAGCGTCGGACAGTCGAGCGACGCGTCCGGGAGCTCGTACGCCGTCGCGGTGTCTCGCATGCACCGTCCCTCGCGGCACGTGCGACCCTCGGGGCAGCTCACCGCGTAGCACGCGCGCTCGAAGGTGCCTCGGTGGCTCGTCAGCTGCCCCTCGGTGAACCCGCCGGTCAGCTCGACCGCGCCGATCAGCGTGTCGCCCTCGCCCCACGCGCGCGCGACCACGCGATAGGTGCGCGCCGAGTCGCTCGCGCGGACGCGCACCCCGCTCGGCAGCTCGGGATCCGTCACGTCGAACGCGCCGAGCTCCCCGCCGCTCGCGTCGAGCACGCGCACCTCGAGGCGTCGCACGTCGGCCGCTACGCACGCGTCCGCGCCGATGTCGACGTCGACGCCGGTGAACGGTTCGCTCTCGCACCCGACGAGGCCGACGATCACGATGAGCCACGCGAGGCGCACGATCGCTACGGTACCAAACCGCCCGATGCTAGGGAGCGGGCCCTACAACGTCATCCGAGATCGAGCGGCGCGCGGTTCGCGCTCGCCGTCCCGAAGCTCTCGACGTCGGTCACCCCCATGAGTCGACAGAGCGTCACGTGGAGGTCGTTGACGTAGCGGCTCCCCGCGTTGGTGAGCGGAGTCCGCATGAACCGACCTCCGCGCACCCCGAGCGCGCCGCCTCCGGCGAGCGTCCACAACAGCTGGCGACGATCGTGGTTCATCCCCATCTGTTTGATGTGCACGACGATCGTGTGGTCGAGCATCGGCCGTCCGTCGACGTCGGGCGTCGCCGCGAGCTCGTCGAGGATGCCCGCGAAGAACGTGTTGTAGGCCTTCTGCAGGTTGATCCCGAGCGGGATCGCGTCGCGCTGCGCGAGGCCCTCGGAGCCCGCGCCGCCGATCGCCTCGAACGCGTGGTTGATCGCGTGGTCCTTGAACGTCGTGGTGATCCCGAGCTCCGGCCAGCTCGGCACCGCGGAGCCGCCGAGGTTGCCCGCCTGGATGAAGCCGACGCGCGTGTAGCCGCACGCCATCGACTGCACCATCAGCCGCGCGTAGTCACCCATGAGGCGGGGGATGTTGCGCGAGCTCGTGTGATCGTAGCTGCCCGGCGCGCCACTCCCCGTGCACGTGGGGACGGCGACGAGGTCCGTCTCCAGGGCACGCACCGACTCGGTGTGTTGCTCGAGGCGCGCCGCGTCGGGCGCGGGCAAGCGTCGGCTCAGCGCGCCGAGGTCGCGCGTGATCGAATCGAGGACGCTCCGCCGCCGCAGCTGTCGCTGCGCACGCTCGGCGTCGCTCACCCCGGCCTCGCCGAACACCTGCTCGAACGCGTCGACCGGGTTCTGGATCGGGGTGAAGCCACGGTTCGGCGCGAGGTGGGAGATGTATCCCTCGCCGAGGTTGAAGCCCTGGATGTCGTACGAGAGGCCGAGCACGCGCGAGCCGATGCGCTGCGCGATGAGCTGATCGACGGACTGTCCGTCGCCGTAGAACTCACCGTCGCCCCCCGACGCGCGCGGCTCCTCGTCGTTGAACACGCCGGTCCCCGTGAGGATGCAGACCGCCTGTTGGTGCCCGCCCACTCCGTCCGCGCCGCGCAGCCCGAAGATCGGGAGCAGCGAGCTCGTGTGAGCGGCGAGCGGCTCCATGATGTCGGGCAGCCGCGCGCCGAGCGCGACCTCGGCCGCGCCGTCGCCCGACGGCAGCCCCGACGGAACCCAGCCGGAGTAGCCGAGCGACGCGTTGCCCGTCGGCCCGACGAGCGACGAGTTCGGCGAGGCGAAGAAGATCAACTTGGGTTGCGCCTCCATCTGAGCGCGCGCCTCGAACGACCGTAGGAAAGGCGCCGACAGCGCGGCAGCGCCGAGCCCCCCGAGGAGCGCACGACGACCGAGGCGACGATCTCCGGTCCCTGTGTTGCGCATGGCCATGACGGTCTCCTTCAGAGCGTGAGGTCTTGGGTGGATCGAAACCGGAACGCGTCGGACGTCGCGATGGCGACGATCAGCTCGCGCACGTCGCCACCCGAGTCGGTGAACCGCGCGCCCATGCCGAGCACCGCGCAGCCATCGGCGTCCGTCTCCGCGCGCCCGACCGCGTAGCGGTACCACTGGGTCGCGACGCAGCTCTCTACGTGCGGTGAGGTGCCGAGCCGCTCGGCGAGCTCGCGCGGATCGGCGAGCTCGCCGACCAACCCCTCGGGGATGCGGCCACCCGCCATGAGGATCGCGGGCTCCATCGGGAGCTCGGGCGCGAGCTCGGGCCGGAACCGGCCGAAGATGTCGTAGTCGGCGAACGCGAACCCGATCGTGTCCATGCGCTCGTGGCACGAGCGGCACGGCTCGGTCGAGAGGCGCTCCGCGGCGGTCGACGGTGGGGGATCGAGAGGCGGCGGATTCGGAGGATCGCAAAGCAAGTTGGTGCGCACCCAGAGCCCGCGGTGCACCTCCGGGTAGACGGCGAACTGCGCGAGGAAGCCGGCTTGCGTCAGCAACCCGGAGCGCTCGCTCGCGTCGAGCTCGATCACGCCGTCTGCGTCGGGCGGCGGGGCGCCGTAGAACTCCGCGACCTCCGGCGTACCCACGGTGTACGGCGCCGTCAGCAGCGTCTCGAACCGCGCGTCTTCTTCGGTCACCACGCGCCGGACGAACGAGAGCGTCTCGTCGCGAAGCGCCGCGCGCAGCTCCGGGGTGAACGTCGGATCGGTGCTCTCGACTCCGTCGAGCTCGGCGAGGCCGAGCCAGTCGGCGAAGAACGTGTCGAGCGTGCCGGCGAACCGCGCGTCGGCGATCATGCGGCGCGCTTCGGCCGCGACTCCGTCGGCGTCGGCGAGGTGACCCTCGCTCGCGGCGGCGATCAGCGCGGCGTCGGGTGGCGCCTGCCAGATCAGGAACGAGAGCCGGTTCGCGAGCGCGTACGGATCGAGCGGGACGAGCTCGCCCGTCGCGTCGTCCGCGAGCACCGGCTCGGCGTGATAGACGAAGCTGGGCGAGGCGAGCAGCGCGGCGACCGCCGTCTCCAGCGCGGGCTCCGCGCCGACGTCGGCGCGCAGCGCGTCCCAGATGCCGACGTAGTCCGCGAGCTCGTCGCGCTCCGCGCTCACCTCGAGCGGCCGACGGAACAGGCGGGGCGCGAGCGTCGCGATCTCGCGCTCGACGCACGCCGCATCGGTCGCGTCGCACGCGCTGGCCGGGCGCGCGGCCATCCACGCGACCGCGAGGTCCTCCGCGATGTCGACGTAGCGCGCGAGGATCTCTGGCGTCGGCGCGTCGGTGGTCGACGCAAAGCCGCCCGAGCGTCCGTCCGGGATCTCGCCGAGCCGCCGCACCGCGTCCTCGGGCAGCGTGTCGATCCCGAGCGCGGCGAGCGCGGTCGTCTCGTACTGCGCCCGAGTCAGTCGGCGTAGCGGCGCCGCCCCGAC
Source organism: Sandaracinaceae bacterium (assembly GCA_050186575.1). Lineage (GTDB taxonomy): Bacteria > Myxococcota_A > Polyangia > Polyangiales > Sandaracinaceae > JAUHXR01. The sequence goes on from JBFWYI010000034.1 coordinate 71,404, forward strand.
GCGGGACGGCACCGTCTCGCAGTACGCCGCGTCGATCGTCGGCATCATCGTGGTCGGCGGCACCGGCCGCTCGCCCTCGGGCGCGGTGATCATCCCGTTGCACCCGAGGAGCAGCAGCGCGAGGAGCCACCGGTTCGTCTGCGTTCGCGTCATGTCGACCTCTCCGGATCCGTCATACCGACCTCGACCGGTCGGGTCCGTTGGGTCGCTGGCGCGTGGCGCCTACATGTACGCCCTACCCGCCCGCCGCGGGCGCCGGGGGAAGGCTCGCAGGGGTGGAGCGACGCCCCTCGCGCGCTCGTACGACGACGTGCACGAGCGCGTGCGCGTGGACGAGCGCGGAGGGTGCGATGCCTACTCGCAGCGACCGAGCGTGCACTGCCCCGAGCAGCACTGGTCGTCGCGCGCGCAGCCGTCGCCCGCACGTACACAGCACATGCCCTGCTGACACGCGTGGCCGTTGCAGCACTGATCGTCGTGCGCGCAGCCGTCACCGACGATCACACAGCACCGGCGCGGCGTCCCCGCGCAGGCTCGTCCCTGCGTGCACTCCGACACGTCGGCGCACGTCTGGCCGACCTGGAGGCGGCAGTCGCTCGACACCGTCGAGCACGCGAGCCCGGAGCAGCACTCACCGGCTCCCGACACGCACGCCTCGTGGACACCACCGCACGTCGCCGATCCGGTCGGGTCCGGGGCCGGATCGGGCGGCGGCTCGACGGGCATCGGCTCCACCGGCGTCGGCGCGGTGCCGCCGCTCACGCCCGAGCCCACCGCGTCGCGCACCATGCGGCCGGCCGCGAGCTCGTCGTGGTACGCGTCCATCGCGCGCAGCCGCTCCGACGACGGCACGCGCATCTGGTTGAAGCCCCACGCGTAGCTCGCGTAACCGACGAACGGGAGCGAGCGCGCCGCGCGGGTACGCACGCGGATCGCGCGCTCCCACTCCGCGATCGACAGCCCCTCGCGCCCGCGCCCGAACCCCGCCACCGTCTGCGCGAAGTGCTCGGTGAGGACGAGCCGATCCGCGGACACGCCCATACGGCCGAACCACGTCAAGCTTTCTTGATATCGTGCACGGCAGTGCGCCTCCGAGTATCCGGACGCGCGCACCTCGCCGCCACCGATGTAGCTCTCGATCCCGATGAACGCGTTCTCGGCCACCGCCTGCCAGTCCGCCGGTCGATGCTGGCCGTCGGCGCCGGGGATCCGGAACGGCGAGAAGAGGATCACGCTGCGACCGTGGTGACGATGCAGCCGACGCGCGAAGTCCGCGACGTACCGCCGGTACCGCGCGCCCTCCGCGCCGGGGTCGAGCCAGCGCCGCCGCGAGATCTCGTTGAACAGGAACCACGCTGGCAGCGTGCCACCGAAGCGCGCGCGCGCATCGGCGATGAACGCGTCCGCGCGCGCTGCACCGCCGGACTCCCAGTCGTCGTTGAGCCGGTCGGCGTAGTACGCCGGCCGATTGCCTCGGGCGCGCAGCGCGTCGCGCCGCGCGTCGGTCGCCATCCCGACGTAGTGCCCCTCGCGCGATCCGTTCGGGCGGATGCGCGCGTAGTTCGCGTGATCGAAGTCCACCTCGCACACGCACTGCTCCGCGCTCGCCGGACAGCTCGCGGCGCCACCGCATCCTCCCAACGTCACGATGTCGAAGTGCGGCACCATCGTGGAGGACACCGCGCTCTCGTCCTCGGCGAGGTCGTCGTCGGGCAGATCGCTCTCCGCCGCCGCGAGGCAGCCCGAGAGGAGCGTCGCGAGCGCCAGCGCGCGGAGCGCGTTCGAGGTCATCCCGCGTTCTTGAGCAACCTCCGTTCCCGCCCGCGCACGCTCGCGTTCCGAGCCGATCGGTCCGCGCCTCTGGAGGATCCGGGCGCTCCACCGGAGCACGCCGGGCTCCACCGCTCCGGAGTACGATGCGTCGGTGCGCATCATGATGGGATGGGTGGGGCTCGCGCTGATCGCGCTGATCGGTTGCGATGACGGCGCGGGCGGCGACGCGGGGCCGCGGGGCGATGGCGCGGTGGTGCGCGACGGAGGCGGGGCGGACGCCGACGCCGGACCGCGGGTGGACGGAGGCGATCGCGACGCGGGCACGACACCGATCGCGACGGGCTGGGCGCCGCAGCCGTGGGAGGACTGCGAGGGCGGCGGGCGCACGCTCGAGGCGGGGCCGAGCGACTACCGCGACGTGCTCGACACGCTGATGCCCGGCGACACCCTGCGGCTCGGGCCGGGCGACTACACGCGTGGGCTGACGATCACGGTGTCCGGGGAAGAAGGGCGCTGCATCGTGATCGAGGCCCGCGATCCGAGCGCGCGGCCGCGCTTGCTCGGAAGCGACGCGTTCAACATCGTCGCCATCCACGGCGCGAGCTGGGTGAAGGTCCGCAACCTCGACATCGACGGCCTCGGCATGGATGGCTTCGGCGTCGCCTCCCAAGGCGGCGACGCGATGCCGACCCACCACGTCGTGATCGAGGGCATGGACATGGTCGGGCTCGGCGGCGATCAACAGATCGTCGGCGTCTCGACGAAGAGCCCCGCGTGGGACTGGGTGATCCGCGGCAACCGCATCGTCGGCGCCGGCACCGGGATGTACCTCGGCAACTCGGACGGCAGTCAACCTTTCGTGCGAGGTGTGGTCGAGCTGAACACCATCCTCGACACGATCGGGTACTGCGCGCAGATCAAGCACCAGAACCCGCGCCCGACGACCCTCGGGATGCCCGCCGACGGCGCGCGCACGATCATCCGCTGGAACGTCTTCTCGAAGGGCTCGGGGAGCTCCACCACCGACGCGCGCCCGAATCTCCTCATCGGGCACCTCCCGCTCTCCGGCGATGGCGTCAATGATCTGTACGTGATCTACGGGAACTTCTTCTACGACAACCCGACCGAGAACCTGCTCCAAGCGGAAGGCAACCTCGCCATCTTCGCGAACGCGTTCGTGAACCCGAACGGCGGCGCTCTCCGGATCGCCCCGCACAACGACGTCCCGCGCCGCGTCGACGTGTTCCTCAACACCATCGTCTCCGCCTCGACCGCGCTCACCATCACCGGCGGCGACAGCGGCTTCGCGCAGCGCTCGCGCTACAACGCGATCTTCGGCGGCTCGGTCGCCGCGGGGGACAGCGTCGGCGACGTCACCGGCGACCTCGCGGCCGCCGTCGGCGCGCTCGTCGATCCGAGCGGCGCGCCCACCGGTCCGCTCGACCTCCACCCCTCCGACGGCTCGCTCGGCGCGACCATCGACGACGCCGAGCTGCCGAGCGACGTCCCCGAGCGCGCGCGGGACTTCGATGGACGCATGCGCGACCGCGCGTTCGCCGGCGCCTACGAGGGACCCGCCGACGCGAGCGCGGTACCGCTCACCCTGTCGGCGCGCTCCTACGGACCCTGATCGCGCGCGGCGCTCACGCGAAGCCGCGCCCGATCATGCTCGCCGCGGTGTCGAGGACCGTCCTCTCGGCGGGTCGGTAGTCGACCCCGAGCACGTCGCGGCTCCTCGTGTTGTCGAAGCCGATCGTCTTGTCGAGCAGCTGATCGAGCATCGTACGATCGACCCGCTTGTCGAACAGGCTCGCCACGTACATCAGGAAGTTCGGCAGCTGACGCTTCGTGATCTTGCGGTCGGGATAGTGCGGCCGCAGCACGTCGGCGATCTCGCGCAGCCAGAGCGGCTCCGCCACCAGGAGGAACCGCCCCATGACGTCGCGCTCCACCCCGAGCGCGTGCGCGTCGCCCACCTCGCGTCCGTCCACCACCCCGAACTGGAACCGGGGGATCGCGGGGAACGTCCCCACCAAGAGATCGCGCAGCACCGAGGGGCTGCTCCGAACGTGCGCCTTCACGTAGAGCGGCCCGAGCACGAGCGCCGGGTTGATCGCGACGCAGCGTGGCGCGCCGTCTTCCTCTGCGAACCGCCACACCGCGCGCTCCGCGAGCGTCTTCGCGAGCCCGTAGGGATCGTTGTGCAGCTTCGCTTCCTCGTTCCAGTCACCCTCCTGGTATCGCTTGCCCGCGACCGGCGTGCTCACCATCGCCGCCATCGACGACGTCTGGACGAACACCTTGACGCCGCCGGCGCGCCGCACCGATCCGAGCACGTTCGTCACGCCGCGGACGGACGGGTCGACGATCTGCCGCTGCGGATCCTTCGCGGTCAACAGCGCCACCGCCGCGGTGTGCACCACCGCCGCGCACCCCTCGACCGCGCGATCGAAGCTCCCCTCGGTCAACAGATCCCCTGGCACCAGCTCGAGCCGCTCGTCCGCCCCGTCCAGCGCGAGCAGGTGCGCGCACTTCTTCGTGTCGTCCGGATCGCGCACGGTCGCCCGCACGCGGTGCCCCCGCCGCAACATGGCGTGCACCACGTGGGTCCCTACGAACCCCGACGCCCCCGTCACACAGACGACCCCGCTCCCCGGCTCCACCGTGCTCACGGCGCGGAGAGTACCCGGGTTCGACCTCGTTGCGGCTTCGACGTTCGCGCGGCTTCGACGTTGGCGCGGCTTCGGCGTTCGTCGCGGCGCCTGCGGCAGCGGCCGGGAGACGAGGAGAGTGGGAGACGAGGAGGGTTCGTCACTTCGCCGCCTCGGGCGGGAAATGAAATTGCCCCTTCCGACCCCAGCCCTTCTGTCCTTCCGGTAGAAAGGCGCGACCACCCGCTACGAACGTCGCTTCCGCTTCGCTCCACCGCCGGGGTCGATCGCGAGCTTGCCGCTCTTCGCCAGCTCGGGGTCGGTGCACGACGCCAAGTTGAAGCAACACGGGCGGCGCTTGCCGCTCTTCATCTTCGAGATGCTCACGTCGACGCGCTTCTTGCGCGTGTCGGGGTTCTTCGTCTCGTTGACCCAGCGCACCCACTCCCAGCGCGCCATCGGCGTGATCGTCTGCCAGAGCTCGTTGATCTCGGGCTCCGCTTTCGACAATGCCTGTTGCAAATCCGCAGGCACGCTCGGCTCGGGCCACTCGTCCGCCGGCGCGACCTCGACCTCGACCTCGACGCCGGGACCCGCCCCCGCGGCCTTCGCCAGCTTCGCGTCGACCTTGATCCAATGACCGAGCTCGCCGTCGGGCTCGATCACCGTCTGGAACGGCTTGCCGCCGAACGTCCCCTCCACCGCGACCTGCCCGCGCGACGGGAGCTTCTTGCTCGCCGCCGCGGGGAGCCGAAGGATCGTGCGGCCCGCGGTCGCGAGCAGCGTGGCTTCGAAGCGGATCGCGGGCTTGGCGCCTACTCCCTTTTTCTTCGGCATGCTCATTCCCCGATCGGAGTCCTCAATTCTCGTGGTCGTCGTCACCGTCCGCGAACGCGTTGACGGCGAAGTCGATGATGGTGTCGCGAGGCAACGGGCCCCGCGACTGGGTGACCGCTTCGTCGCTCGGCACGGGAGGGGCGCTCGGGTTGCGCTTGTCGTCCATGCCGGCGAGCCGGATCACCTGATCGCTGGAGACCTCGCGCACGAGCTCACGGATCGCCGGGGCGGCCGAGGGCCAGCCGGCTTCGATGGCCGCGTGACGCAGGCCCTCGGCGATCTCGGAGGCGCGTGAAGGACGGTCGTCGCGGTCCCGCTCGAGCGCGGACCGGAGGATGCGCGCGGCCTCCTCGGGGACGTCGTTGCGGAGCGTGCGCACATCGGGGACGTCGAGGGTGAGGATACGGTTGAGCGTGTCCGCGGGCGTCGGCGCGGCGAAGAGGCGGACGCGGGTGAGCGTCTCGAACGCGACGACGCCGAGGGCGAAGATGTCCGAGCGGTGATCGAGCGGGTTGCTGAGCACGTGCTCGGGCGAGGAGTACGCGAGCTTGCCCTTGAAGTGTCCGGTCTGGGTCTTCACCGAGCGGTGGACGGCGCGGGCGATGCCGAAGTCGGTGACGCGGACGAACCCGTCGAGGCCGACGAGGATGTTCTGCGGGGAGACGTCGCGGTGGACGATCGCAAGGGGAGTTCCGTCGACGGCGGTGGCGCAGTGCGCGGCATCGAGGCCCTCGGCGGTCTGGGCGATGAGCTCGAGGGCGACGTGGACCGGCAGGCCGGGGCGCGCGGTGCGCAGGACCTGGGCGAGAGTGGCGCCGAGGACGAGGTCCATCGCCATGTAGAAGAGGCCGGTCGTTTCGTCGCGACCGACGTCGAGGACCGAGACGACGTGGGGGTGTTGGATACGCGCCGCCACCCGCGCCTCATCGAGGAACATCGCGGTGTAGGCGTCGTCCTCGGCGAGCTCGCTCAGGATGAGCTTGAGCGCGACCCGTCGCTCGAACCCCGCGGCGCGCGCGAGCCGGGCGACGACCACCCGCGCCATCCCTCCCGTCGCGAGGGGCTCGAGGGGCTCGTAGGGGCCGATCTGCGAGGGGAGTCCTTGGATCACGGGGCACGCTCAGGGTTGGACTCGGATCGGGGAGGGAACGGCGTGCACTTGCTCGCCCTCGTGGACGTGCACGTGCGCGTATACGTGCACGTCCACGAGGACGTCGACGACCCGGCTGCGCCGGGCCCCATCGCTAGTGCTTGATCTGCTCGCCGACCCAGCAGACCGCGAACGTGATGAGGGGGACCGCGACGGCGGCGGCCACGTAGACCACGGTGAAGCTCATGCCGCCTAGTCAACTCGAGCCGGTCGCGGAGGGCAAGCCGAAGCGTGCGCCGTCGTTGAGAAGGCGGCGGGCGTGGGGCAGAGTACGCGAGCCGGCGCCGCGGCCTTCCTCGCGGGGCTCGCCACCTCGGGCTTCGACGCGCACGAAGTCCTCGACGAAAGGGTCCGTCGATGCTCGCTCGCCCGTCGCTTCGAACCACGCTCGCGGCGCTGCTCGGCACGGTCGCGCTCGCCTCCGCCCACGCCTCGGCGCAGCTCCGGCCCGTCGACGCGTACTACGAGGGCGCCGCGGCGCCGCAGCGGTTCGCGGGGCGGATCCCCGAGGGGCTCGCGGTGCTCGGGCGAGACGATCGGCGCGGGGCTCCGACCTTGCTGGTCGGGCGCACGGCCCCGCGCGCGGGTGGGCGCGCCGAGGTGGCCGCCGCGTATCTCCTCGCGCTCGCGCCGAGCTACGGGTTGAGCGCGCGCGATCTCTCGAGCGTCGTGGCGCGGGACTTCCGGCCGACGCGCGCGGGCGGGACGTTCGTGGTGTTCACGCAGGTCGTGGCCGGCGTACCGGTGGTGGGCGCGCGGCTCAGCCTCCTGATCGATCGCCGCGGCGCGCTCGTGGCGGCCGGCGGTCAGCTGTTCGGGACCGAGCCGTCGTACGCGTTCGCGCGCGACGAAGCGCTCGGGGCGCGCGACGCGATCGAGGCGGAGCTCGCGCCGATCGCCACCGGTCCGTCGCCCTCGCTCGTGACGGCGGGCCGCGGGGTGGACGGACATCTGCGATTCCTCTTGCCCCCCTCCGGCGCCGCGAGCGGCTACGCGCTCGACCGGGCGGTGCGCGCGTACCGGGTGCTCTATCCGCTGCCGCAGCGCCTCGCCCCCGCGATCTACGCGGAGCTCTGGATGCCGGACGGAGGCGAGCTCATCGCGTACGCGATCGACGCGACGGACGGCTCGGTGCTCATGCGTCGCTCGCTCACCGAGTCGGACGCGTTCGACTATCGCGTGTACGCGGATGCGACGAGCCCGTTCACTCCCGTCGACAGCGTGTTCGGCGACACCACGCCCGATCCCGCGGGCATGCCCGTGCGCGGGATTCCGGCGTACGCGATGAGCGGCCTCGTGAGCGTCGAGGGCATCAACACGAACCCCACGGGGCTGCCCGATCCGTGGCTCCCCGCCGGAGCGAGCGACACGCGCGGAAACAACGTCGACGCGTACGCGGATCTCGGGAGCCCGGACGGCTTCTCGAGCGGCGACCTTCGCGCGAGCACCACCGCGCCGGGCGCGTTCGAGCACATGTACGATCCGCTCACCGCCCCCGACGCGAACGGCGGGCAGCGTCAGGCCGCGATCACCCAGCTCTTCTTCACGACGAACTGGCTGCACGACTACTTCTACGACCAGGGCTTCGACGAGGCGGCGGGCAACGCGCAGGAGGACACGCTGGGACGCGGCGGCGTCGGTGGCGATCGGATGAACGCGGAGGCGATGGACTACTCCGGGCGCAACAACGCGAACATGAGCACGCCGGCCGACGGCAGTAACCCGCGCATGCAGATGTACCTGTGGACCGGGTACAACGAGGCGGGGGTCGAGCAAGGCGGCGTGACGTATGCGGTCGGCACGGCGGGCTTCGGTCCGACCGAGTTCGACGTGACGGCGCCGACGCGCGTGGTGGTCGACGGCACGGCTCCGGCCGACGATGGCTGCCAGGCGATCACGAACGACCTCACCGGAACGATCGCGCTCGTCGAGCGCGGCGCGTGCAGCTTCGTGCAGAAGGTCAGCAACGCGACGGCGGCCGGCGCGCTCGGCGTGATCGTCATCAACAACGTCAGCCCGGGGACGATCACGCTCGGCGGCACGTCGACGACGATGACCCCGTCGCTGATGGTCGCGCTCGAGGACGGCGCCGACATCCGCGCGGTCGAGGGGATGATGGCGCGCATCTTCCGCACGCAGCGGCCCGACGTGCCGAGCTCGTTCGACGCCCAGGTAGTGACGCACGAGTGGGGCCACTACCTCCACCACCGCCTCGAGAGCTTCGGTCAGCTCCAGGGCCGCGCGATGAGCGAGGGCTGGGCCGACTTCATTTCGCTCCTCGCGCTGGTGCGCCCGAGCGACGACCTGACCGGCGCGTTCCCCGCCGCGAGCTGGTCCGCGCAGGGGAGCGACCCCGTCTACTTCGGCACGCGGCGCGTCCCGTACTCGCAGAATCGATCGTTCAACGCGCTCTCCTTCCGACACATCTCGCGCGGCGAGCCGCTCCCCACCTCGCACCCGGTGGGCACGGGTCCGAGCGACAACGCGGAGATCCACAACGCGGGCGAGATCTGGTCGACGATGATGTTCGACGCGCTCGTGAAGCTGCTCGAGTACAGCCGCTCGTCCGCCGCGACGTACACGTTCGAGGAGGCACGCGACCGGATGGCGCAATACGTCGTGACGGGCATGCAGCTGACCCCGAACGACGCGACCTACACCGAGCAGCGGGACGCGATCATCGCGGCCGCCCTCGAGAACGACGCCGATGACGCGCAGCGCATCGCGCTCGCGTTCGCGGGTCGCGGCGCGGGGAGCTGCGCGGTGTCGCCGACGCGCGCGTCGAACGATCTCACCGGGGTCATCGAGCACTTCGCGCTCGCCCCGCGGCCGAGCATCTCGGCGATCGACGTCGTCGCCGAGGGTCTCGGCCTGCGCTGCGACGCGGACGCCACGCTCGACGCGGGAGAGGACGGAACCGTCCGGGTGACGGTTCGCAACGACGGGATCACCGCGCTCGCCGGCGCGAGCGTCACGGTGTCGAGCGACGCCACCGCGCTCAGCTTCCCGAGCGGCGCGACGCAGGCGGTGCCCACGCTCGCGGCGGGCACCGACCTGACGCTCACGTTCGCGGTGCACCTCGACGCGGCGGCGTCGCTGACCGGGCCGGCCACCTTCGTCGCGGACCTCTCCGCGAGCGGGCTCTGCGGTCCGGTGTCGAGCTCGACCCGCGCGGTGCTCGACCGCGACGGCGTGCGCGTGGACACCGAGGATTTCGAGGCGACGCCGACGTGGCTCTCGGAGTCGAGCCTCGACGGGATGACGCTCGGCGTGTGGACGACGGGGCCGAGCGCGCTCGGCGATCCGGATCACGTCTTGCGCGGGATCGACTCGGGCGGCGTGACCGACACCGCGGTCGAGCTCCCCGACGTGACGGTCAGCGCGACGGACCCGCTCGTGTTGACCTTCGAGCATCGGTTCGACTTCGAGGCGAGCCCGACCGTGTGGTGGGACGGCGGCGTGATCGAGGTGAGCCGCGATGGCGGCGGGAGCTGGCTCGACGTCGGCGACTTCGTGAGCCCCGGGTACAGCGGCGTGATCTCGAACACGGCGAGCAGCCCGCTCGCCGACCGGCCCGCGTACTCCGGTCGCAATCCGTCCTATCCCGGCGCCGACGTCGTCGCGCTCGACTTCGGGATGACGTTCGCGTCGGAGACGATCCGCTTCCGGTTCCGCATCGGCACCGACGAGGCGACGAGTGGGCCGGGCTGGGAGATCGACGACGTGACGATCACCGGCGTGATGCCGCCTGCGTTCGACGGCTTCGGGGCGGACGCGGCGGACTGCGTCGACGCACCGACCGCGGACGCCGGGCCGGATCAGACGGTGCGCTCGGGCGACCTCGTGATGCTGGATGGCAGCGCGAGCTCCGATCCGAACGGCGACACGCTGACGTTCGCGTGGACGCCGGACGACACGAGCCTTGCGCTGTCCGATCCGGCGATCGCGATGCCGACGTTCACCGCGCCGCTGGTGACCGAGCCGACATCGTTCGCGATCACGCTGCTCGTGAGCGACGGCACGGGGAGCTCGAGCGATGAGGTGATCATCACCGTCGAGCCCCCCGAGATGCCGATGCCGGACGCGGGACCGATCGTCATGCCCGGCACCGACGCGGGACCGGGCAGGACGGACGCGGGACCGTTCGTCGGGACGGACGGCGGCCCGCGTCCGCGCCCCGACGGCGGGGTGACCGAGCCCGACGCGGGCGACGGCATGGACGACGGCGGCTGCGCGTGCCGCGCGGGCATGCGGTCGCGCGGGGTCGCGACGCCGTGGGCGCTGATGCTGCTCGCGGCGGTCGTCTTCGTTCGCCGTCGTCGTCGGTAGGGCCGCCCAGCCACCCGCTCTCGGAGCGCGCTCCTCCGGTGCGACCGGTCCGTCGCACCCCGGCGGACGCGCGCCGCTTCGAGCGCGACCGCGGCGACGCACGCCGGTGCACCGGTCGCCGTCGTTCTCGCGTGCATGCGGATTGCAGCGTGGCCTCCGGAGGTGATCGCATGAGGCTCCTTACGTTCGGGTGGGTCGCGCTGGTGGTGGGGCTCGCGGGGTGCAACGACTCGATGAGCGCGAGCGACGCAGGCGACCGCGACATGGACGCGGGGAGCGATCGGCGCGATTCCGGGCCGCGCCCCGACGCGGGCGGGTTCGACGCCGGCGCGAGCGATGGGTCGATCGACGACGCGGGCGAGCCGGGCGACGGTGCGCTCGCGGACGGTGGCGGCGGCGGTGGCGACGGAGGGCGCCCCCGCGATGGCGGCGCGACGGACATGGGCGTGCGCTGCGGCGCGTCGGTCTGCGCGCGCGGTCAGGTCTGCTGCACGCGCCCCGGAGGCGCTGGCTCGTGCATGGCCGACGCGATGACGTGCAGCGGAGGCATCGTGCTCGGCTGCGATGGCCCCGAGGACTGCTCGGGCGGGCAGGCCTGCTGCGCTGCGCTCACGACCGACGGGATCAACGGCGCACGCTGCCTCGACGCCGCGATGTGCACCGCGCCGATGCGAAGCGCGATCTGCCACGACGCGAGCTCGTGCGCATCGGGCGAGATGTGTTGTCCGAGCATCGGCGCGATCGACGGCCTCTGCGCCGCGACCTGCGGCTGATCAGCGACACGATCCGCGCGCGAGCGACGATGCGCGGCGCTACTCGCAGGCGCGGATCGTGTACACGAGGAGCTCGCCGTTGAGACCCTCGTGGATCGCGACGTGCGCGGTGCCGACCGAATCGACCGCGATGGACGTCGGCGACGGGGACGACACGCCCGCCGCGAGGCTCTGCTCGGACCACACGCCCGCGATCGTCCGCCGCGCGTAGTACTGCGATCCCCCTCGCTCGTAGCTGAGGTGGAGCTCGCCGCCCGGCGCGCCCCAGATCGCGGGCCGAGTCCCGAGCACGACCTGCGGCGGGATCGCTTCGACGATCCACGGCGCCCCTACGAAGTCGCGGCGCGCGTACGCCCAGCCGCCGGACGTTGGCTCACGCAATACGACGTGCACACCACCGTCGCGATCGATCGCGGCGACGTGCGCGTCTGCGAGCGGGGCGGAAGCGACCGCGGAGTCGAGCCAGCTCACCCCGTCGAGCTTGGTGAGGAGGCGGATCGTCTCGCTCGTCCGATCCCGGTAGAGGGCCTGCACGCCCGCGTCCAACCAGACCCGCGCGCCGCCCGCCGCGTCCGCTTCGCTGGCCAACACGGCGCTGGTGAACGGACCGTCTCGCCCGAACGCGTAGCTGACCGCGCGTCGCGCGCCGGTGCCCTCGCTGCTGAACACGGCGTGCACCGTGCCGTCGGGGCCGATCGCGATGTCGACGTCCGTCGGCGCCACCCCGACGGTCCCCGTCGCGATGGCGCGGAGCGTCCAGTCGGCCGCGCCGTGGAGCCGCGTCGCGAGCCAGATGCCCCGATCGTCGCGCTCGTAGGCGACGTAGACGTCCTCCGTCATCGCGACGAGCGCGCTCCCGAGCCCACTCGACGGATCCGGATCGATCGTCTCGACGCTCCACGCGCTGCCGTTCGGGCGCGCGTACGCGAGGCCGGCGCTCGGATCGCGATACGTGAGGTGCACGCCGTCGCCCGCGTCGATGGTGATGCGCGGATCGATCGCGCCGCTCGTGCCGAGGCCCGACTGCACGACCGTCGCGGTGGGCGAGAGCGGAGTACACACGCACGCGTCGCGCACGCACCCTCCCCCGGTGCACACGACGTCGAACCGATCGTAGACGCAGCCTCCGTCGTCGCAGCGCCCCGCCGCGTAGGTGCGCAGGATCTGCGAGTCGACGCAGCGCGGAGCGGGTGGCGCGTCGCAACGAAGCCGCGTGCCTACGCATGCGCCAGACTCGCACCGATCCCGCAGCGTGCACGGATCGTTGTCGTCACATGCGCCGTCGCGAGCCTCGTAGACGCAGTCCCCTTCGGCGCACGTCCCGACGTCCGCGTAGCACTGCCCCGGCGGGGTCTCGCAGACGCGCGGCGTCCCGACGCACACGCCGCCCGCGCAGACGTCGCCATCGGTGCACGGGTCCAGGTCGTCGCAGGTCGCGAGCGCCGGGCACCACTGGATCGGCCCGATGGGTCCGCGCGCCGCGTCGCCCAGCCCCGCATCCGCGCCGAGCCCACCTTCGACGCAGCTCTGCGCGAGGAGGAGGACGAGCGGGACCAGCGCGTGTCGGACGGGCCGCACGGGGCCAAGGGTAGTGGCGCCGCGAATCGGCTCAAGGGGAAAGTGTGCAGACTTCGGTCACCGGGTCGCGGCGGAACCCGCGGGGGAGACGGCGGGCGACCCGTCCACGCTCCCGACCTCCTCGCGCGACCGAGCTAGAGGGCGCCGGCCTTGATCTGATCGACGACGCCGGGGTCGGCGAGGGTCGAGATGTCGCCCAGCTCGTCCGGTCGACCCTCCGCGATCTTGCGGAGGATCCGGCGCATCACCTTGCCGGAGCGCGTCTTCGGGAGACCCGGGACGACCTGGACCTTGTCGATCTTCGCGTGCGCGCCGATCTGCTCGCGACACGCTCGATTGAGCGAGTCGGCGTCGACCGTCTCCCCCGCCTGGGGGACGACGTACGCGTAGACGCCTTGGCCCTTGAGGTCGTGCGGGTAACCGACCACGGCGGCCTCGGCCACCGCGTCGACCGAGATGATCGCGGCCTCGAACTCCGCCGTGCCCATGCGGTGGCCGCTCACGTTGAGCACGTCGTCCACGCGCCCCGTGATCCAGTGATAGCCGTCGTGGTCGCGGCGGCAGCCGTCGCCGGTGAAGTACGCGCCGTCGACGGTCGAGAAGTACGTCGCGACGAAGCGCTCGTGATCGCCCCACACGGTGCGCGCCTGGCCGGGCCAGGGATGGTCGATACACAAGAGGCCTTGCGCCGGCCCGCGGATCACGCGGCCCTCGGGAGTGCGGATCGAAGGCTGGATGCCGGGCATCGGCAGCGTCGCGGATCCCGGTACGGTGGGAGTCGCCGGCGCGATCGGGCTGATCGCGATCCCGCCGGTCTCCGTCTGCCACCACGTGTCGACGATGTTGCAGCGTCCCTCGCCGACGACGTCGTAGTACCACTGCCACGCCTCGGGATTGATCGGCTCGCCGACCGTCCCGAGGACGCGCAAGGAGGAACGGTCGTGGCGCGTGACGTGATCGTCGCCCTGCGCGGCGAGCGCGCGGATGGCGGTCGGGGCGGTGTAGAAGATCGTGATGCGGTGCCGCTCGACCATGTCCCAGTAGCGACCCGCGTCCGGGTACGTCGGGATCGACTCGAACATCAGCGTCGTCGCGCCGTTCGCGAGGGGGCCGTACACGATGTAGCTGTGCCCGGTGATCCAGCCGACGTCGGCCACGCATGCGTAGACGTCGTCGGGACGCAGGTCGAACACCGTCGCGTGCGTGTAGCTCACGTACGCGAGGTAGCCGCCCGAGGTGTGGACGACGCCCTTGGGGCGACCGGTCGAGCCCGACGTGTAGAGGATGAAGAGCGGGTGCTCGGCCTCGAACGCGCGCGCGCTGTGCTGGTCGCTCGCCGCGCCGACGGCGTCGTGCCACCACACGTCGCGGCCGTCCTTCATTTCTACGGCGCCCTTCGTCCGCTGCAGCACGAGCACTTTCTTGACGCTCGGCGAACCGGCGAGGGCGTCGTCGACGGTCGCCTTGAGCGGGATCTTCTTCTTGCCGCGCAGACCCTCGTCCTGCGTGATGATGATCTCGGCGCCGCAGTCGCGGACCCGATCGCGGAGCGCCTCGGCCGAGAAGCCGCCGAATACCACGGAGTGCACGGCGCCGAGCCGCGCGCACGCGAGCATCGCGATCGCCGCCTCGGGGACCATCCCCATGTAGATGATCGCACGCTCGCCCGCCTGGAGGCCGAGCGCGGAGAGAGCGTTGGCGGCTTTGCACACCTCGCGGTGCAGCTCTCGGTAGGTCAGCGTGCGCGTATCGCCCGGCTCGTCACCCTCCCACAGGATCGCCACCTTGTCGGGGTGCGACCTCGCGTGGCGGTCGACGCACGACTCGGTGACGTTCAGCCTGCCGTCGGCGAACCACGACAAGGGCTCTTCCTTTACGGTGTGGAAGTCGCCGACCAGGCCGAGGGTCGGCTCCTTCTCCCACGCGACGTGCCGCTTCGCGACGTCGAGCCAGAAGCCGTCGGGGTCCGCGACCGCTTGCGCCGCCTCTTCGCGGTAGCGATCGAGATCACGGATCGTCGTGACCGCCCCCTCGCGCACGCGGGCGGGGACGGCGTACTTGGAGCTCTGAGAACTGGTCATGGCCGGAGGACACTATCAGGGATCCTCCGGCGATCGAGCGCTCGGCCGAACGCTCCGCCCCGTCAGCCGGCGCGCGCGCGGAGGCTGACGTTCACCACGATCTCGTTCGACACCTTGAGGCGCACGGGGGCGGGGACGGAGATGTTGTGGTCGGTGAGGCGGACCGTGAAGCGACCCTGCGCGCGGATCTCCGGGTGCTCGCCCGGGATGTAGCGGACGGTCGCGTTCACCACGACGGGTCGGCTCACGCCGTGCACCGTGAAGCTGCCATGGAGCCGGATGCGCGTCGCGCTGTTCGGCTCAAGACGGGTTGCGCCCTCCACGCGCTCGACCTCGAGGGTGAGGTTCGGGAAGCGCCCCGCGTCGAGCCAGCTATCGCCGCGGAGGTGCTCGTCGCGGAGGTCGATGCCGGTGCGCAGCGAGGTCACGGGGACGGTGAACGTGCCGGAGACCTGCGAGAGGTTCGACGGGTCCCAGGTGATGTCACCGCTCAGCCCGCTCGTCGTTCCCGTCATCCGCTCGAGCGGGGCGTCGGAGACGAACTGGATGCGGCTTCCACGGCCCGCGCTGAACGTTGCGCGCTGCGCGGAGGCTCCGCTCGGAATGGCCGCGCACAGCGCGAGGAATGCCACCAACAGGGGGGTTGCTCGGGCGAGACTCATAACGCTCTTATCCCTAATCCGACTCGACATGTACACAGTCCTCTCGTGGGCGCGCTCCCGTCGGGGTTACGGTCGCGTCACCGGAGGGCACGTCCACGCGCACATCGAGGAGTACGCGCCCCGAGCTCTGGTATTCACTGCGCGGCCGTCGGCCGAGCGCCCACTACCGCTCGACGTGACCCCCCGGTAGACCTCCGACCCGTCGACTCTCGAACGCGACGCAGCCATCGTCGACCGTCGACATACCCGCGAAGCGGTCTCCCGTTACGTCTACGGTTCCGCGCAAGACGTGCGGGGCACCCCCGCGCGGTGCGAGGCGCAGTCCGCGGAGCGCCCGGTCGTATGCTCCGTCGGCGAGCCACGACTCGTCGTCGAACCCGAGCGCGACCTCCACCTGCGCGCCTCGGACGTGGCGGATGTCGATCGTCAGCTCGCGCGCCGTGCCGCCGCACGTGATCGTTCCGCGCCAACGCTCACCGGAATGGAACGGGTTGGTCGCTTCGAGGGATGACAGCCTCGCTTGCTGTTCTTCGATCGAGGGGAGATCGTCGGCTCGGTCGGGTGCGGGGCGCGGTCCGAGGATCCACGCGAGGCCGGTGAGCCCGACGCAGCCGAGGAGCATGCCGAACGCGAGCGCGCCGCCGGCCCGGACGAGGCGGCGGGTGCGGTCGTCCGTGTCGGGGGAGCGCGACGCGGGCGCGCGAGGAGACGCCTCGAACGCGGGGGCGGCGGGGATCTCGGGCGGCCACTCGGCGTCGGCGGGGGGCCGTCCCTCGTGCGTGATCCCGGGTCGGGTCGGCGGCACGAGAGGCGCGGGCGGCGCGGCCATCGGCTCGGTGCGAAACGACGGCGGTGGCTCGGCGTCGCCGACATCGGGCGGCGGCGGTCGTACCACAGCACGTCTCGTTGCGGGGATGGGACCGGGCTCGTCATCGCCGGGGTCGGGCTCGCGCGCCGGATCGCGCTCGGTGTCCGTCGAGGTGTCCAGCGGATCGCGGTCGCGGCCCATCGCGGCGGAGTATCGCTCGGCCGCGCGAGCGGCGTCACGCCTCGCTCAACGCGCGGCGGCGAGGTCGCGCACGCGCTTCACCATCGACTCGAGGCCGTTGCGCCGCCCCATCGAGAGGTGCCCGGCGAGCCCGAGGCGATCGAACGTGGCCTTCGCGTCGACCTCGAGGATCTCCGCCTTGGTTCGGTGCGAGAACATCGCGAGCAGCACCGCGATGAGGCCCTTGACGATGAACGCGTCGCTGTCGGCGCGGAGCACGAAGCGCGGCGGGTCGTCATCGGTCACGTCGGCGACCAGCCAGACCTGGCTCATGCAGCCATCGACTTTGTTCGCCTTGTCATGCTCGGCCTCGCTCAGGGCGGGCAGCTCCTTGCCGAGCTCGATGAGGTATCGGTAACGTTCGTTCCAGTCGTCGAGGAGCTCGAACGCTTCGGCGATCTCCTCGAGATCGAACGGTCGATCGCCTGCGCTCACGCGGCCACCGCTTGGCGAGGACGCGCGCGCGCGGCCGTCGAGGGGGAGAGGTTCCGGAGCGTCATGCGGGTGGAATACCCCGTGAAGCGGCGAGCGCCAACCGCCCCTCAACGGGCGTTGCCTCCCTGCCCGCGGACCCCGAACGGGGAGCCGTTGACCCTCGGGCTCCGTTTGTCATGCTGACGGCTCGCCGAAAGGGGCCGGCATGCAGGAGAGAACGTGGGTCGCGGTGGTGGACGACGAGCCGATCTGGCTCGCCACGGTAGGCCGCGCCCTCTCTCGCGAGGGGTACCACGCCCAGCTGATCGGCGATCCGGAGGCGGCGCTCGAGATGATCGCGGCCGACGCGCCGACCGTGGCGATCCTCGATCGGCGCATGCCCGGGATGGACGGCCTCGAGCTCGCGCGCGCGTTGCTCGTGCGGATGGGCGAGGACTGCCCGTGCCTCTTCCTCGTGACGGGCGACCTCGGCGAGCTCACGCCGAGCGAGCTCGCGCGCTTCGATGCGGTGTTCGAGAAGCCGGTGCCGCTGCGCGAGCTGATGCGCGCGGTACGGCGTGCGGTCCGCGGCGCGAAGACGTCGGGCACCATCGAGGCGCAGCCGGATACCGCGCACGACGCGTGGACGCGCGATTCGGACGACCTCGCCGACTCCGACGTGGGCTGATCGAGCGGCGCCGATCGATCAGCTGCGCGCCGACTCCGCGCCGCGCCGCTTGCCGCGCGAGCCCTTCCCGCTCGCGACGCGTCGCTCGATGCGCTCGGTGAACGTCGGCCGCGGGCGCTTCGCGAGGAGATCGTCGAGGCGACCCACGCGCTCGCCGAGGATCGCGGCCATCAGCGCGTCGGTGTTGTGGTTCGTGCGCTGGGCGAGGAGCGTGAGGTCGAGCGCGATCTGCGACGTCGCGATCTCCGCGATCGCCGCCGTCTCGCTGACCACCGCGTTATCGGTGCTCGCGCCCTCCGTCGCGCCGATGAGCGTGCGCTGGTCGTCGGCGACGAGGAACAGGCGGTGCTTCCAGAACGCCTCGAGGTCGACTTCGTCGAGCCCGTAGCTGAAGTGCGCGCCCGCGATCGTGTCGGGGATCGCGGCGTGGCTGAAGATGAAGATGGCGACGCCGCGCGCGCTCGCCTCGGACAGCGCCGCGCTCAGCTCGCCGAGCTCGCGCGGCCACGCGCTGAGGACGACGCGATCGGTCGCCGACGCGATGAGCTGCCTCGCCTCTTCGAGCACGCGGTCGGTGCCGCGCACGCTGTACGCGTCGGGGACGACCGGCTCGACGTCGAGGCTCACGATCGCGCGGTCGAGCTTCTTCACCGACGCGTCGAAGCGATCGCGCAACAGCGAGAGGAGCGTCTCGGCGGGCGACGCGACGAAGCGCTCGGGCTGCCCGGCTATCGAGCGCGCGGCTCCGGCGCTGACGAGGCGTCGCAGCGCGCCGTACACCGCCGAGCGCGGGATCTGCGCGCGCTGCCCGACCTCGTAGCCGGTGGACGGCCCCGAGGTGAGCAGCGCCACGTACGCGCGGCTCTCGTTGAGGCTGAAACCGTGCTGGCTCAGCGCGTCGATGAGGTCGGCCTCTCCCATGCCCCGGCTCTAGCACGCGGCCTCCGCCGGGGCACTCAGGCCGGAGTTACGGGGTCACGGCCAGGACAGCTCTCTCCCGAGGAACGCATCCACGTGCACGCGGCGGTGGCTGCCGCTCTCCCCTTTGAAGAGGAGCACGTAGAGCGGGACGAACACGGGCGTGCACGCGCCGGCGCGTCCGCCGAAGCGCGCCTCGAGGCCCGCCCGCGCGACGTCTGGCTCGGTGCGCTCGCGCCACTCGCGCTCGTCGATCGCGAGCGACTCGGCGGGGACGAGCTCGAGGGCGCCGATCCCGTCGAGCCCGCGCACCTCGCTCGCCCGCTCGGCGTCGGTGCCGAACCGCAGCCCGTCGTCGTGCGACCACGTGGCGACGGCGAGCGTCCGAGGGTGCAAGTAGACGTGCCCAACGCGCTCGTCCTTCGCGTCGCCGAGGAGCCTCGCGAGGATCGGTCGCTCGACGGTCTCTTCGTACGCGATGCGATACAGCAGGCGATGCACGGGGAGGACTCGCTCGAGCGTCTCCTCGTCTCCGACCAGCCCGAGCAGCTTCGTGCGCGCGAGCCCGGCGCCGACGGTCTTCGCGGCGGCGAGATCGAGGTGGAGCGCAAAACGATAGACCGGCTCGAAGATCCCGAGGTCCGGTCGCGCGCCGCTCGCGGCCGACCAGAAGCGGGCGGCGCGGCCGTCCTTGAAGGATCGCACGCGATCTTGCTCGACGAGCCGGGACAGCGCGCGGCGCACCGACGCCGCGGAGCGTCCGAGGTCCTTCGCGAGCTCGGACGCGGTAGATGGGCCACGCCGCTCGAGCGCGGCGAGCCAGGCGTCGTCGTCGCTGGGGGCGGGGCGAGGGAGATCCGCGGCGCGGCGGTCGGTCACGGAATCGGACCCGGAATCGGACACGGAATCGGAATCGGACACGGAATCGGAATCGGACACGGAATCGGACACGGAATCGGACACGGAATCGGACACGGAATCGGAATCGGAATCGGGATCGGACACGGAATCGGAATCGGAATCGGAATCGGAAGCGGACACGGAATCGGAATCGGACACGGAATCGGAATCGGACACGGAATCGGACACGGAATCGGAATCGGAATCGGAATCGGACGCCGGCCTTTCGACCGAATTTCGACTTGCTCGCTTCCCTCCTTGCTGCGCTTCTCTCCTTCCGGCTCGTTCCGAACCCGACACGGAGACGGACGCCGGCCCTGCGATCGCGGCGTACCGCTCACGCGCGTCCGCGGCGTGGACTTCGATTCGGTCCTCCGTCCACGTCTCGTGCTTCGTATACAACCATCGTGCGCGCAGCTCG
>JBFWYI010000035.1:0-89660 GCA_050186575.1 Sandaracinaceae bacterium
TGGGAAGGGGCGCCCGTGCGCGCTGCGCTCGTTGTGGACGACACCTCGACGAGCGGGTGCCCGACGACGCTCTACCGGGATCTCTTCGAGGTGTTCGGGGATCGCACGCCGCTCTATCAGCTGGAGTTGAGCAGCAGCAACCGAACCCAGGGCTAGGCGCAACGATTATTGCGTGAGGTGCACGCGATGGCGGGCGAGCGTCTCTCACGGTGCGACCGAACCCAGGGCTGGGCGCGACTATTATTGCGTGAGGTGCACGCGGTGGCGGGCGAGGCTCTCTCACGGTGCTGCGACCGTGCGGGCGCCTCGCCCGCCGGCCGCCCGGAAGCGCGAGTTCGGTGTCCCAGGCGGACCGAATTGGGCGGGTTCGCGCGCCGCGAACGCATCGAGGCGCACAGACCTCGATGTCAGGACGCCGTAGCGCGCTGGCTCTCCGTTGTGGTCTACGACGATGGGACGACGTGGACGCCGTGGAGTCGCCGCATCTTGTACGTGCCCGCCGGGAAGACGGCGTCGCGCTCGCCGGCGCGCCATTGCGCGAGCGCGGCGCGATAGGCGGCGCGGAATTCCCTGAGCGCGGCGATCGCCTCGAGTCGCGCTTGCTTCTGTCCACGGCCGGCGGCCAAGTGAGGCCGCCGTGTGCCGAATGGCTCGAAGCTGGTCGCACGGCGGTAGGGTGACGCGGCGCGGACGGCCACGGCGCCGAGGACCTTCCATCCGTTCGCTTTGCACTCGGCGCGCGCGTCGGCGACCTGGCGCTCGAGCTCGACGCGGACCTCTTCGATCGCGGCCTCGCGGCCCTTGGCGCGAAGGAACTCCGGCAAGACGAAGCGGAGGGACGCCGTGGGAGGCCACTTGTCGTCGTCCTGTCTGAAGTAGATGTCGGGTCGGTGTCCCACGCGCGGGGCCCCGTCGAGCTCGTCGAGGAGCGTCGTGACGCCGGGCCAGTCCTCGGGCCGGTAGACGAGGCCGGCCTCCACCGGGTTGCAGAGCGCGTACGCCATCTGCTGGACGACGGCCTCCTCCGTCGTGAGCTCGACGATCGAGAGCTCACCTGGAGCCCACACGACGCCTTTCACGAACTTGCGCAGAACTTGGATGCTCTTCGCGAGCCGGAAGTCGAGACTCTCCATGAACTCGCTGACGTTCGCCTCCGGCGCCGTGACGACGAGATGGAAGTGCGTCGACATGCACGTCGCCACGTGGACCTGGATCCCGAGCTGATTCGCGGTCAGGGCGAGGACCCAGAGGAAGAGCTCGTTGAAGCGGTCGTCCGGACGCAACAGCTGGAGCCGTCGCTCGGTGCGACGCTCGATCGCGTACGTGCGGCCAGGAAGGATGCGGCGCGGCTGGGTCACGACACGGGACCACCAACCTCCGTACCAGCGCGATCGACGCGAGATCCGCACCTCGCGACCGGCGCGATCGGCGGATCGGCCGGCGCGCCGCCGGCGGTCGCCGGGCAACGGTCCGACCGGGACGGCCCGAACCGAGCGCGAGCTTGCACGGCGCGGGGACCATAAAAGGCGTCTAAAACGAGCGCCGCTCCGACCACGCGCACGTGTGGCGGTGCTACAGCCGAACGGCCAGACAACAACCATCCAGGAGACAGAGGATGACTGATCGTATCTTGCTCGCGATAGCTCTCGGTTTGAGCGTCTTCGTCGGCGCCTGTGGAGGCGGCTCGGCGGGGGACTCTTCGGACGACTCCGCAGAAGTCGCACCGTCGTCCGGCGACGAGGAGGGTGAGCCCTACGAAGGTGAGGGGAGTGATCCGCAATGCGCGATGGCCCCGAGCTGCGGGCCGGATCGAACCACGTACTCCGATCAGGCGGAGTGCGAAGCGGGCGGCACGACCTGTGAGGTCAACGAGGTGTGCGGATCGGTCGTTTACTGTCGTCCCGCGGGCGGCGGTGAAGAGGTGGCACCGGACTGAGAACGACCGAACCCGAGAGTCCGTGAGAAGACCGATCCCGTCCGTCTCGAGTCCAATCCCGCCCGTCCCAGGGTCGGTGGCAGGCTGGGGTGCGATCTCTATGCCCTCGAAAGCCCCGTCCCGGGGTCGAACGCAAGTTGGTGTGCGTCGCCTTCAGGTGCGGATCCGAATCGCCGCAGGTGGCCTCGTGTCCAGTGTGCTCGGGCTCAGAACGTTGCCCTCGAAAGCCCCGTCCCGGGGTCGAACGCAAGTTGGTGTGCGTCGCCTTCAGGTGGGAATCCGAATCGCCGCAGGTGGCCTCGTGGCCAGTGTGCTCGGGCTCAGAACGTCGCCCCTGCGGTGTCTCGGATCTCGAACGCGGCCCAGGCGCCCGCCGTCACGGTCACGGTGGTCCACGTCCCGTCACCGCTGAACGAGTTGAGGTAGGGCATGCCGTCGTGCTCGATGAGCACGGTGTACGTACCGGGCGGGAGCGCGACCCGGAACACCCCGCTCGCATCGGTGGTGGTGGAGCCCACGTAGTCCGCGGCGGTTCGATCGAGGTGCGCGGTCGGGGCATGCGCGCCTCGAAGGACGTGGACCGGCGCCATCGCGGCGGGTGCGCCGGAGTCCGGGATCTCCACGGGAGGCATGTGGTCGCCAGTGAGGACCGTGACCGTTCCCATGATCCCCTGCGGACCGGACGACGGCAGGGGACGGGCTGGCCCCGTGACCCCGCTTCCGCCTTGGGCGGGCGCCGCACTCGGGCGAGCACCGGCGGTCGGCCGCGAGCGCTCAGCGTGGATGAGCGCCGACAACGCGCGCTCCGCGTCGGCGAGGGACCGCTCGGGAGTGGAGAGGCGTCGAACCTCCACTGTGGAGCTTCGCGAGACGAGCCGATACGTGACGGGGGCGCCGCCGGCGGTCTCTTCCTCGACGCGCTCGGAGACCGCGTCCCAATTGATCGCCTCGACGCGTGCAGGAACGTCCCCCGGATCTGCGACCGGCGCCCAATCCGTCGCGCCATCCCGCCAAGCGAACGCTCCATCAGGCGATCTGCGGAACGCGAGCACGGCGGGTGGCTCATCGGCCATGGGATTCGGCGACCGAGACTCGACCTCGAAGGTCCATGCCTGATCGAGGTCCCGCGCCGAGCGGGCCGGCGCAGCCGACGCGCCACACGCGGAGAGGAGAAGGAGGAACGAAACGCGGAGTGTTCGCATGGGGCCATACGAACGCGCGAGCGCGAGCCGCGGTCTGTGAAGACAGGTAAAGAACGACCGGCCAAGAAGGAACGACCGGGCGACGGAGTCAGCGCAAGACGAGCCTGTGTAGGCGATGCGCGTTTTGCGGCATCGTGCTCGCTCGGATCGGCGCACCGTGCTCGCTCGGATCGGCGCATCGTGCTCGCTCGGACCGGCGCATCGCGCTCGCCGGGATCGGCATCGTAGTCACCGGAATCGGCGAGGAGATCACGCTGCTCATCGATGAGTGATCGAGCGAGCGGGCAGGCGAGCAACCATACCCGGGCTTGGCGTAGCTCCCGTGCGAAATACGAAGCCAGAGACTTGCTCGCTCCGCGGGCGGAGCAACTCCCGTAGCGGCAAATCTGCTACCTCAGCCAAGGTGGGGCCGGCTGCCTCGGTGATGTCACGACGATTGTCGTAGACGCACCTCCGTAGTGCGGTGTATCACCGGTCGGTATGAAGCAAGTCCACCGGCACTCACTGGCCATCGTCGTCTCATTCGTCGTCGCGATCGCGTGCGCTTGCGATGGCTCCGATGGGAGCGCCGACGGAGGAGGCGCTGACGGTGGGGGTGGAGGCTCCGACGCCGGCACGACCGACGGGGGCGGCGGCGGGGCTGGGTGCAGCACGCTCCCGGTCCAAACCGGGGCGCTCGGTGAGCTCACCGCGTATCCGTCCAACGTCGCGACGCTCCGGCCGGCCGGATTCGCGCTCCACAGTGTCAATTTCGTATTCGTACCCGCGGACGGTGCGATCGAAGCGCAGATCCGGATGTTCGCGGAGGTGGAGAACCACTCGGGGGCAAACCTCTGCACGTCGATCCCCGACGTACGAGCCGGTGGTTACGACCTGAACGCGACCTCGGTCCAGGGAAGCACCTACGTGTTCCCCGGGCTGAGCGTCTCGACCTCGTGCGTCGCAGACGGCGAGTCCGGGGTATTCCTCGCCGTTCTCCGGGGTGTGACGGAGAGCGAGTTCCTCGCTGCGGTCACCACGCTCTCCATCGACCTCGAGCCCAACTCGACCAGCGGAATCGGGGAGATGCGTTCGACGGCCACGACGTTGTCCAACCTGACGATCGAGGAGACGGCGGCCGGGTTCGTCCTCCAGGGCCACGTCGAGGCGACGGAGGCGGTGCGGAACTACTACTTGGACGTGTTCGCGGTCGACAGCCGCGGTCTGATCACCGAGCACTTGAGCGCTCCCGACAGCGGCGCGCTCACCCTGGGGGTCGGAGTCGCCGAGGACTTCGTGAGCGACCCGAGCGCCTGCCCGTTCGTCGATCAGGTGGTCGTCGAGAACATGATCTACGACTGAGTCGACCGTCGGAAGCGCGCGCCACCGCAGGCACGGCGCGCAGACCGGTGCGATCTAGCGTGCGATCGGGTCGGCGGTCCGGCGTCGAGTACCGCGAAAACACGATCGCTCTCGACGCCCCCGACCACGCTTCTGCACCGATGCAAGATCCGTTGCCGACCATGTCCTAGACGCCCCTCGCTCGGAACCGCACGGCCCGTCGTCCCGAGACCGGACCGGCCAAATGACTATGGTCCGCCGCGCTCGCGGTCTGCTAACTCCGTGCGCTCACGGAGGCGTCATGTATCCATCGCAAGCGTTGCTGCGCTCGCTGACGATCGCGACCGCGCTGCTCGTCGCGAGCTGCTCCAAGGTCGAGGTCCCCGATGCGGGGCCGGCGGACGCGGGCGCCCGAGACGCCGGCATGGACGCCGCGATCGTGATCCTCGACGCCGGCCCGCCGCGCGACGGCGGAGCGGACGCGGGCTCGACGGCCGATGGGGGCGGCGGCGTCGACGCCAGCACGTCGGACGGCGGCGGCGGCATCGACGGCGGCGGAGTGGATGGGGGAGCGCTCGACGGCGGCGGTCTCGACGGCGGCGGCGTCGACGGAGGACCGCCGGGCTGCATGACGGGTGTCTACGGGACTTCCACGTTCGGCAATGCGTGTTTTGGAGGGTGATGCGATGAACAGGGACGAAGCACGGGACCGCGGAACGAATGACCTCGAGGCCCGCCTCGAGCGGATGGAGCGGAACGCGGCGAGCGCGGCGTGGTGGCGGCGGGCGACGCTCGCGCTGTTGATGCTGATCGCGATGGCCCCGTTCGCCGCGGGCGCGCTCGGTCCCGTCCCGCACACGTTCACGAACGGGGCGGTGATCTCCGCGAGCGAGATGAACGCGAACTTCACGTACCTCCAGAACGCGATCACGAACGTCGAGGGCGCCGTTCCGTCCGGCGCGATCATGTACTTCAACGCGAGCACGTGCCCCGCGGGTTGGACGGAGGTCACCGCCGCGCGCGGGCGTACGATCGTGGGTCTCGCCGGGTCCGCGGGGACCGTCGGCGGCACCGTGGGCGTCGCGTTGACCGACCGCGAGAACCGCGGCCACACCCACACTACGAGCCTCTCGACCGTCACCACCGCGTCGGCGGGCGGTCACGTCCATCAGTGGATGCAAAACGGCAACGCGACGTACGACATGAGCGGGGTCACGCTGGCTCTCATGTCCGTCAACGTCTCGGCGGGTGCCGCGGCCATCCTCACGAGGTTGCCCCTGGACCCGGCTTCCGACTTCTACACGTCGTCGAGCGGCAGTCACACCCACGGCTTCAGCGGCGTGGCGCCCACCTCGTCGTCGGTCACGACGAGCCAGGTGATCCCATACGTGCAGTACCTCGTCTGCCAGCGGATGTAGTCGACCCACCGCGGACGCATGACACGTTGCTTGCGGGCTCCATCGGGAGCGAACCTCTTCTGCGGCGCGCTAGTCGCAGCCCTCCTCGTCTCCTCCTCCGCGGACGCGCAAGACACGAGCGCCGACGCCGAAGCGCGCGCCCTGTTCGACGCGGGGCGCATCGCGTACGAGCAGGGTCACTTCGACCGTGCGCTCGACGCGTTCAGTCGATCGTTCGAGCTCAGCGGCCGTCGCGAGATGCTCTACAACATCGGCAGCACGTACGACCGCTTGGGCCGCACCGCCGAGGCCATCGCGTACCTCCGTCGCTATCTCGACGAGGTCCCCGGCGCAGAGAACGGCGCGTTCGTCCGCTCCCGCCTCGAGGTCCTCGAGCGCGCTCCACCACCCGAGCCGGCCGCGCGCCAGACCGATCACACCGCGTCCATCGTGCTCCTCGCGGTGGGCGGCGCGCTCGTCCTCGGATCGGTGGCGACGATCGCCTGGTGGGTCGATCGCAACGAGGCGATCGATCAGTGCAACATCGTCGCTTGCGCAAACGGTGCCGCGCTCACCACCGAGCGCGACGCCGCGATGGGCACCACCCTCGCCGCCGCGATCCTCGGCCTCACCGGGATCGGCATCGGGATCGCCCTGTTCGTCGTGGAGGATAGCGACGCAGACCACGCGGCGCTGGGGTGCGCGCCCTCCCTCGGCGGTCTGCGCTGCGAGGGACGGTTCTGATCCTCGCTCGCCGCGAGGTCAGCGCGTGACCCGCGCGCGGACTTGCACCATGCCGCGGCCGTGCGTCCGCGGCGGATCGAACACGAGGTCGTTGCGCCCCTCGAGGCCTTCCCAGAGGCGGATCCCCCGTCCGAGCACGATCGGGAGGAACGTGAGGCACAGCTCGTCGACGAGGCCGGCATCGAGGCCTTGGCGCACGACGTCGCCGCCGTCGAGATAGACGTCTTTGCCGCCCGCCGCGAGCTTTGCTTGCTCGACTAGCTCGGCGATCGTCCCTTCGACCCGCCGCGCGTCACCGCCCTTCGGCGCGGGGGGCAACGGATGATGCGTCGCCACGAGCACCGGGCGGTCCCCGTAGTGCCACATGTCGTGATCGAGGAGCACCTGATACGTGCGGCGCCCCATCAAGAGCGCGCCGACGTCGTCGAGGAACGCCTCGAAGCCGAGACCTTCGCCCCACTCCTCGAGGTCGGAGCGCTCCTCCATGAGGAACGAGAGATCGTGCTCGGGACCGGCGAGGCAGCCGTCGAGTGAGCAACCGAGGTAGACACGTACGCGCGCGTTCGTCATGAGGCTCCTACGGATCGTCGCGTTCGACGCGGATCGAGACGACAACGGGACGTCACCGTCCACCGTCTACCACACGGAGCGCCTCGACGAGGGCTCGCTTCCGCACCTGCTGCGCCGGCGCGCGGCGTGCGCCGTGGCGCCTGGCTGGCGCCGATCGTCCGTCGATTGGCGCCGGACGGCGTGCGGCACGGGCTATGCGAAAGAGGCCAGCGCGATGTCACGCGCCGCGCATGCGAGGAGACCGAGGATGAACGGAGCGCCCACGAGCCGGATCTGCCGGCGTCTGTCTTTCGTCATCGCCACGCTCGCGCTCGGAGCGGGGTGCGACGCGAGCGGCGGCTCGATGGAGGTCGACGCGGCGGATGCGACCGACGCGGGCGTGCTCACCCGCGACGATGGCGGCGCCCCGCCGATCGATGCTGGCGCGTCGACGAACGATGCCGGTCCGATGACTGCGCCCGACGCCGGACCACCTCCGCCGGCTTGTCCGCGCGTCCGCGTGGTGACGCCCGGCGAGGTGCTGAACATCCGGCCGAGCCCGTCCACCGCGATGGCGGTGATCGGCACGCTCCCCGACGGCGCGATCGTCGAAGTCGTCTCGATGGTCCACGGCGAATCGATCGGCGGCGTGGACCTCTGGTACGAGATCCGTTCGTCGGCCGGCAACGGCTTCGTGTTCTCGGGGTTTGCGAGCTGCACCGAGGACGAGATCCCCGTCCCCACCGGATACTTCGTGCCCTTCGCATGCGGTGCGGGGGTCCGCGTGACGCAGTCGCCGGGCGGCGGGACGAGCCACACCGGTCGCGCGATGTACGCGTACGACTTCGGCGTCGCGCTCAACACCGAGATCCGCGCGATGCGGCCCGGCACCGTGACCTACGTGTTCACCGGCACCGGCCCGGGCGACCCTTGCTACAACGGCGGCGGCCCGGACTGCGGCTCCGCCGCAAACCTCGTGATCATCCAACACGACGACGGAGACACCTCCGCCTACAAGCACATCAACTCCGCGACCGTCTCGGTCGGCACGGTGGTGCGTCAAGGCGACGTGATCGCTCGGTCCGGGAGCACCGGCTACTCGACGGGCCCCCATCTGCACGCCGAGGTGCGCTCCGGTTGTCCGACCACCGTCTACTGCAACACGATCCCGTTCACGTTCACCGACGTCGGCTCACCGGCCGCCGGCACGACGGTCACCAGCGGCAACTGCCCTTGATGGCCTCGATGGCCTCGATGGGTCGTTAGCTCGTGCGGACCCGCCGCCATGCCGCCCGCGCCGAGCACGTCGCGTAGCGTGTACCTCGAGACCGCGCCGTAGCTCGAAGATCGGAGCGAGCCGCGCCGGTCGAGGGGCTCCGCGGCGAGGGTGTCGAGCTGAGCGAGCGTCCGATCGGAATCGGTGCGCGCGTCGGCTCCATCGGGCTCGAGCATGTGCGGAGGGCAGCCGGAGTCGGGCCGTCACCGCGATCGCGCGCTGCTCTTCGTCGGACGTGTCCGCGGACTCAGGACACCGCCGCGCGGGGGAGGTTAAGGAGCTTGATCGCCAATCCGAACAGTCCGAGCCCCACGGCGAGCGGTGCGATGCCGAACAGCACGAACGCACCGATCATCGCGCCCGGCGCCGAGGTGGGCAATGTGCCTTCCGTAGCGAGGACGATCGCGACGGCGAGGAAGAACGTACCGCCCACGGTCGCGCTCAGCCCGGCGAACCCGAGCAGCGCGAAGCCGCCCACCCGCGTTCCGGTGCTCGCGGTCATCGGGTCCCTCGGCGGGAGCGGGACCGGTGGACCGCGCTCCGCCTGCCGACGGCGAGCACGCCGAACGATCACGATGGTCGCGACGAACACGATCACGACGACGACGATCCCCAGGCAAGCGAGGGGGGCGGCGAGGAAGAGCGGGGGATCACCGGCCGCGACGAGCCCCTTGAGCGTCAGGAGCGGCGCGTCGTAGACGCCGTGGATGAGGACCGGAACGATCCACGCGCGCGCGAGGAGGCTCCTTCGGCGCTCGGGCTCGAAGCGCGAGCGTCCGTACCAATAGCCCATGAGCGCACCACAGCCGGCGTGGATCGGGACGGCGGTCAGCGCGCGGATCGCAGCGAGGGTGAGGCCTCCGTCGGCGCAGTAGAGGGCGTTCTCCAGCGTCGCGAAGCCGAGCGACGCGGCGGCGCCGTACACGACACCGTCCATCGGCTCGTCGAACTCGCTGTGCCGACCCGCGTACCAGGCGAGCACCGCGAGCTTGAACGTCTCCTCGGGGATCGCGGCGGTGAGGAACGCGTCGGCCGGCCCGTGCAGGAGCGGCACGCCACCGAGCACCGCCTCGATCAACATCGCGAACGGGAACGCGACGACGCACACCGGGATGATCGCGAGCGCGCCCAGCGCGAACGTGGTCCACACCACGCGTGGCGGCTCGGGGAACGAGTCGCGCGAGTGGAAGTACCAGAGCAAGAGGAGCGACGGCACGACGGCCGACGCCATGGCGAACGCGACCATCATGGCGGCAGCTTACACGCGGTCGGTTCGCGTCAAACGACCCGCGCGAGAGCCGGTAGAGAGGGATGCATGGATGGGCTTGGCCGCTCTCGGAGTCCGACGACGATGGGGCTCCTCCTCGCCTGTCTGCTCGGCTTGCACGTGCTCGCGAGCACCCTCGGTTGCGGCCACGCACAGGCCGTCCAGGGGTACGCGCGCGTCGCGTCCGTCGACGGTCGGATGGCCATCACGATGTGCGAGACGACGCGTCGATACCGAGTGGGCGTCGCCACGTCCTCCGCCGCGATGGCGATGGGCGAGGCGCTCGAGCGCGCGCGCTCGGTTGGCGAGTCGTTCGTGTACATCGTTGGCTACGAGGAGACCTCGCCGAGCGGCGCACGGGTCGATCCACCGACGCTCGCCCAAGGCTCCGTTCGCGTGATGACCGATCGTCCCGATGGATGCTGACGTCGGCGCACGTCGCGACCCGCGCCGATGGATCGGGGAGGTGCCGCGCCAGCCGGTGCGAGAGCGATCGCGCCGAGCGGAACGAACGTTGGCGGGGCCACGATCCGGTGCCACGCTCGGCTCCATGATGGAGCGCGTCGGCGGGCTCGTGGTCTTGGTGGCGTCGATGGGCTGTGGCTCGCGCACCGCGATGGACATGCCGGATCCGGCCGGGCTGGACGCGTCGACGCGGGACGCGCACGTCGACGAGGACGCTGCCACCGAAGCCGACGCCGACGTCGCGTCGTGCACGCCGCGGCGCATCCGGATCGCGTTTACCCCGACGGCGCGCGCGCAGCTCGCGGTGGGGCTCGAGGGCGGTGACGCGTTCCGTACGATCGCGTTGACCGACGCCGTCGCGCGCCGTGGGATCGGTAATCGGCCCGGCGCGATGCAGATGAACAGCGGTTTCCGTTGGCCGTACGGGCGGCGCGAGGGGGCGCTGCCCTACTGGGCGCATCGTCGCGTCGAGCTCGGCGGCGCCGCGTTCCCGCGCGTGGTGTTCGGCGAGCGCAGCGAAGGTCACGCGTCGGGGACGATCGGGACGAACGACGAGTACTTCTGTCAGCCGTTCGATCGGACGCAGACGGATCGCGACCACCTCGACGCGGTGTCGTGCGCGTCGCCGCTGCACACCGACAAGGGTCGTTTCATCACGGAGGACGACGTGGCGGCGGGTTACTCCGAGCCGTTCGAGACCGAGAGCGGGGAAGCATCGGAGCGTCCGCTCGGGCTCACGTCGCTGTATCCGCCGCGCCGAGACGTCGCGCTCCAAGCCGGCGATCACCCCGACGTCGGTCGCTTCGCGAGCGAGGCGGTCGCGGCGATGCCCGAGCTCGACGCCGTGACGATGGCGACGCCGGCGCGCGATACGCCGGTGGAGCTCGTCTACGATCTCGACGCGAGCCTCCCCGATGGCGACTACGACGTGTTCGTCGAGGCCAACACCGAGGGCGACTACGGCGGCGGCTTCGACCCCGAGACGTACCCGACCCCGAGCAAGCCGCCCGAGGCCTGGGACTTCTGGTCACAGACCTACGGCTACCCGTATCGGGGGCAGCCGTCCGTGATCTACCGCGTGACGATCGAGATCCGCGCTGGCCGAGCGACGACGTACACGGCGTCCGCCCCGGTCGGTCGGATGGATCCGCACGGCCTCGACGCGACGATGCTCCCCATGGCGCCGATGGTGGACGATCCCGAGGGCGCTCCGGGGAGCGGCGCGGATCGTCTGCGCATGAGCGCGTCCGGGTTGCGCCTGACGATCACCACCGAGTGTCGGTGACGACGCGCTGAGCTCGGCGGTCGAGCGCCGTTGCACGGGCCGATTGCGCGCCGGATCGCGCCGAGCGAATCTGTTGCCGCCGTGACTGGAGGTCCGCCATGAGCTTCGAGCAACCACCCCCGGGAGCGCCGCCACCGGTCGTCGCGGCCCCCGCTGTCCCCGCAGCTCCGGCGCCCGCCGAGGCGGTGAGCGTCCCCGCGATCATCATGATGGGCTTCGGGCTCATCTCCGTGATCGGGTCGGTGCTCGTCGCCCTGGGGAGCTTGATGAGCTTCCTCTCGAACGAAGACCCCGGTCAGCTCGTCGCCGCGGTCTGGTCGACGCTCGGCATCGCGTTCAACGCGGTCATCATCTTCGGCGGCATGAGGATGAAGAGCCTCCAGACCTATCCGCTCGCGATGGCGTGCGCGGTGTTCTGCTGTCTGCCGACGTGCTCGGGGTTCTGCTGCGTCGTCGGACTCGTGCCCGGCATCTGGTCGATCGTCGTGTTGATGCGACCCGAGGTGAAGGCCGCGTTCACCTGACCGCGCGCGCGCCCGGCGATACGATGCGCGCTTGACCGAGGACCGACAGCGCTTCCTCGCGCTCCTCCGCGGCGAGGTCGACGCCGCGGACGCGCGGATCGCGGAGGGCGGGGGCGCGGGCGGCGCGAGCGATCGAGCGTGGCACCTCGCGCTCCGCGCGGCGCGCTGGCACACCGACCCCGCGTCCGTCGCGGCGCCGCGCCTCGACGAGTGCGCGGCGCTCGCCGCAGATCCGGAGGCGCGCGAGGGCCTGACCCAGGCCGCGTATCAGAGAGCCCGCGCGAGCGCGTTGGCGAGCGACCTCGACGGGCTGACGGAGTGGGCGAACGTCCTCTGTCGTGTGGACGCCGACGCGCCCGAGACCGCGTTGGTCGCGGGGCTCGCCGCGACGCTCGCCCCTCGATCCACAATCGAAGTGGCGGGGCTCGAGGCGCTGCGGGACCGGCTCGCCGCCGACTCCTCGCTCGCGATCGACCTTCGCAGCGTGCTCTCGCTCGCGTACGAGGTCGTCGGTGAGCCGACGCACGCGCTCGCGGCGGCGCGCGAAGCGTCGCGGCTCGCGCGGGACGCCGAGCTCCCGCAGTGCGCGTATCTCGCGAACCTCGTGTTGGCGAGACAACGTCGGTTGCATGGGCTGCCGCACTTGGCGGCGCGGATCCTCAGCGCCCTCGCGCGCGTCGCTCCCGCGCAGTGGGGACCCTGGTTGGGATGGGAGCTCGTGATGTCCGGGGTCATCGATGCTGCGGAGGACGCCCCCGACGATTCGCCCGTCGCGGCGCTCCGCCGCTTCCTCGGTGTCGCCTCCGCGACGGAGCGAGCTACGTTGACGTCGCTCGCCGGGGCGCTGCGCGCGAGCGCGCCCGCGTCGCCGTTCGCCGCGGACGTGAGCGCGCTCCTCGCCTGCACCGATCCGTTCGATGCCTCGGACGTCGCCGCCGAGTGGACGCGCGGTGAGTCCGACGTCCCGCCGCGCGGGCTCTGGGGTCTCTCCGCGTCGCTCCGCCCGGCGGCCGGAACGGAGACCGCGCTCGCGGTCGTGGCCGCCACCCCCGCGAGCGCGCGCCGCGTGCTCTGGACCGGCGCCTCGGTCGCGACCCATGAGCTCGGCTGCGCGCTCCTGCCGCAGAGCCACCGCAAGCAAGGCCGCATGGACAGCACCATCGCGGCGCTCTGTCTCGCCGGGCGCCAGGGTGTCGCCGACCCCGAGCTGTTCCATCGCGTCTACCAGCTCAAGTTCGCGCCCCACCTCCATCGCGGCGTCCTCGACGTGCTCCTGCATCGCGTGCGGGAGCGTGTCGAGGGCTACGCGCAGATCGAACGGGCCGACGGTCGGACCGCGATCCGCGTGGCGCGCGCGATGCTCGTGCCGGACCCGCGGTGCGGGCGCCCGGTCGACGACCGGCTCCTCTACTACCTCGCCACCGGGGGTCGCGCCGACGCGCGCACCGCCGCCCGAGCGCTCGACGTCCCGCTCCGTACGGCTCAAGCTGCCTTGCAGGCCTTGGTCGACGACGGCTCGTGCGTGCGCCGGCGGCATGGCAACCGGGTGGAGTACGCGCTCGAGGACACCACGTTCCGCGAGCCGACGCGGCGATGAGGGCGCCGCTCGTCGTGTCGCGCACCGCCTCGGCGTCGTCCGCCGGATCACCGACACGTCGTCGTCGACGCTCGAACGCGTGGACGACGCTCGGTAGACTCTCCCCATCCGATCGCATCGCACCGATCTCGCGCTCTCGCTCCTCGCTGCCGCGTGGCTCGCGTCCTGCGTCACGCCGACGGAGGTCGTCGTGCATGTCGACGCGACGGAGGCGGCGAGGGAGAGCGCCACCCGTCTCCGGGTGAGCGTGGTGAGCCTCGTGTCCGACAGCGGGGAGCCGGCCGCGGTGCGCGAGGTCTCTGTGGACGCGCTGCCCACCGCGGTCACCGCGACGCCGCGCGTCCGCGACGGTCGTCGTCGGTTCATGGTCGTCGCCGAGCTCCTCGCAGGAGACGCGGAGAACGTCGTCGCGCGGCGTCGTCTCGTGAGCGGGTTCGTGGAGGGCGAGCGGCGCGCGCTCTACGTATGGCTTGACGTCGGCGACGCGAGCGGCCTCCGATGTGCCGACCGTCAGACGTGGGATGGCGAGACGTGCGCGGGCGCGTGCGTGCGCGAGCCCGAGGTCCCGCGCGACTTCGAGGGGCGCGGCACGCCGAGCGAGTCGTGCAACTTTACGTGCGTCGATGCGGACAGCGGTACCCCGTGTGAGGAGAGCGGCCGCGAGGGGCGATGCTGGAACGGTGGGTGTTGCCTCGGATGCTTCGACGGCGTCGCGTGTCGGTCCGGCGACGCGGTCGAGGCGTGCGGGTACGGCGGCGAGTCGTGCACCACCTGCGTGACGGACCCGCCGTGTGGCGATCGGTGCGAGCCGCCCATCGGGACGACGAGATACGCCTGCACCCCCGCGGTGCAGGTGGCGTCGCTCGCGGCCGGAGAGCGCCACACCTGCGTCTCTTCGCCGGCCGGTGTCCACTGCTTCGGCCACAACGAAGCGGGGCAGCTCGGGATCGGGACGACCGAGTCGACGAGCACGCCCATGCGCGTGCGTGATCCGCTCTCCTCGTTGACGGCCGGTCAGGAATTCACCTGCGGCATCGACCGCGACCACAAGCTCGTGTGCTGGGGATCTCGCGCCGAGGCCCAGCTCGGCGACGGGGCGGGCCCTTCGCCGAGGACCACCCCACCGTCCGACGTCGATCTGAGGCGCGACCCGCAGCGGTTCAGCGTCGTCAGCGCGGGGCGCGACCACGCATGCGCGCTCACGCTGAACGGCGAGGCGTATTGCTGGGGACAGAATTCGGCGCAGCAGACCGGGCTACTGAGCACGGAAACACCTTCGACAGGGCAGATCACGCACATGCGCACCCAGGTGATGAGTGACCTTCTCTTCACCGAGATCGACGCGGGGACGAAGCACACCTGCGCGATCGCGGACGAGATTCTCTATTGCTGGGGCGGGTGCTGCGGAACCGACGTGCTGTTGAACCCGGAGCTGGCGACCATCATCCCATCGATGCGAGGGACGCTGCCCGACGGGACACAAGGAGACATCGCCTACTTGCCGCGCCGCGCCGGCGAGGGGTTCCACGGCCTGAGCGCGGGACGCTTCGGTACGTGCGTCCTCGACCGCGACAACGCGCCGTGGTGCTCGGGAGGGGCCAAGCAATCGTTCCCCGAGTACCTCTCCGACAACCCCCTCCCGCTTTGGCAGCTCCCCGCCGAGCGCGCACCCGCGCGGCTCGTCGAGCAGGGCCACTGGGATCGCGTGTGCGTGATCGCGGAGGAGGACGGCAGGCTCGCCTGCGCGGACGAGCGCGCGTGGCTCGACAGCGCCGACCGCGGGCAGACCGTCTTGCCCCTCTATTCGCGCTGGACGGCCGTCTCGAGCGGCGTCAACCACATTTGTGCCATCCGCGAAGGCGGGGCGCTGCACTGTTGGGGCGTCGACGCCAACCTCGAGCATCCCTTCGCGGCGGAACACGACAGCGTCCAGGTCGGCGTATCGAATGCGGAGAAGGAGGTGCTCTATCGCGTGTGCGTGGAGTGAGCGGGTCCGGCTTCGCGAGTCGGGCATGTGGCGGCGCGGCGCTCTCCGCTATCCTGAGCCGCGCGCATGAAGGGCTCGAAGAGAGACGACGTGCTGCTCGAGATCTCGAGCGGCGGCATGGGCGTGGTGGAGCTCATCCTTCGCCGGGAGAGCGGGTTCGAGCGCCTCTACGCGCGCAAGCGCTTGCTGCCGGAGCTCGTCCGCGATCCGTCGGTGCGCGCGATGTTCCTCGACGAGGCGCGCATCGCGGGGCTGATCCGTCATCCGGAGGTCGTCAGCGTGCACGACGTCGGAGAGGACGCGCGCGGTCCGTTCCTCGTGATGGACTACGTGGAAGGCGTCCCCGCGCACGCGCTCGTCACGCGCGCGGCCGAGCGCGGAGAGGCGCTCCCGGTGAGCGCATGCCTCGAGCTCGCGGCCGCGGTCGCGCGCGGGCTCCACGCCGCGCACGAGCTCAAGGGTCCGGACGGGGCGTCGCTCTCGCTCGTCCATCGCGACGTGTCGCCGCACAACGTGCTCGTCGGGTTCGATGGGACGGTGCACCTCACCGACTTCGGCATCGCGAAGGGGCTCGGCCAGAGCGCGCGGACCTCGACCGGCGTGTTGAAGGGCAAGCTCGGCTACATGTCGCCGGAGCAGCTCCGCTTCGAGCCGCTCGACCGACGGAGCGATCTGTTCTCGCTCGGCGTGGTGCTCTACGAGCTCCTCTCGGGTCGTCGGCTCTATCGCTCCGCGGATGGAACCGAGACGGCGGCCCGAATCCTGCGCGAGCCGCCGCCGGATCTCGGACAGGAGCGCGAGGACGTCTCCCCGGAGCTCGTCGGCCTGTTGTTCGAGCTGCTCGCGAAGGAGCCGGCGCACCGCCCGGGCACCGCCGAGGAGGTCGCGGATCGGCTCACCGAGCTGCTGACCGAGGCGCGGATCGCGGACGAGGACCACCGCACACTGCGCCAGTACATGGAATCGGCGTTGTCGTACGTCCGCGACGCCAGGGCCGAGGAGATCGCCGAGGCGAGATCGCGCCTCGCGCAGCGCGAGCCCGCGGCGTCGAGCCCGACGGTCCGCCCATCGCGGCGCGCGGCGATCTTCGGCGTCGCCGGCGTGACGGGCTTGGCGGCCGGCGCAGTATTCATTGCGATCCTTCAGCCCTGGTCGGGCGTCGCTCCGTCGCCCGCGGATCCACCGCCGATCGCGACGCCGGCGAACGAAGATCCGGTGGAGGTCGCGACCGCGTCGCCGAGCGCCGAGCCGCCGCTCGTCGAAGCGCCGGCTGCGCCGGAGCCCCCGGCGCCGATCGCTCCCGAACCGCGCGAGGCGCGCTCCGTCTCCTCGCGCCGGAGGTCCGCGCCGGCGCGCGCGCCCGAGCCCGAGGCGGCGCCCGCTCCCGCTCCCGAAGACCCGCCTCCTCCGCGGCGCGATCCGGTGTCGCTCGGCGGCCTCGTGATCGCGCCTCCCGCTCCCGGCCCCACGGAGGGAGCGCCCCGATGAGCTCGTCTCGCTCGCTCGTCGCGTGGTCGCTCGTGCTCGTCGCGTGCTTTCCACACGTCGTCCGCGCGCAGGACGGCGACGCGACCTGCGCCGCCGAAGGCGCGGAAGAGCACTATCAGACCGCGTACGTCGCCTTGACGGACGGTCTCGCCGCGCCCGACGGATCGCGCGCGCGGCTCGAGCGCTTCGTCGCGGCGCGCCGCGCGTTCGAGGCTGCGTTCGAGGCGTGTCCGAACGCGCGTTACGGCTTCGCGCTCGCCGCCGCGCTGCGCCAGTTCGGCGAGTACCGCGCGTCGCTCTCGTTGTTCCAACGGATCGTCGACGGCGAGCTCCCGGGCGGTCTCTTGCCCGAGCAGCAAGCGTCCCTCGCGTCGGTGGTCGACGAGCTGAGCGCGCGCGTGGCCGAGCTTCGGATCCGCGTGCGCGGGGCGCCTCGCGCGACCGTCCGCGTCAATGGCTCCGAGGTCGGGCCGCTCCCGCCGCGCGACGCCTTGCGCCTCGTCGTCGATCCGGGGCGACAGCTCATCGACGCGTTCGCTCCGGGCTTCGAGCGCGCGGAGGCGACCATCGCGATCGAGTCGGGCGAGCGGCGCAACGTGTTGCTCACGCTCCAGCGTCCGGTGACGGAGACGAACGTGTTCGAGGAGCCGTGGATCTGGCTCGGCCTCGGCGCCGCGGTGGCCGCCGCGGTCGTGCTCATCCTCCTCTTCACGATCGAGGAGCCGACCACCGAGTCGCCGCTCGGCACGGTTCGAATCTGATCGTCCAACGCGGCGCGCATGCTTCGTAAGGCCGCGCGCGGGCTCGGTAAGCGCAGCCCCGTCCCGCTCCCCACATGCTCGAGGGGTGTCGTCTTCATCCATCGGGTCGTGCGTCCTCCTCCGTTCCATCCGCGTCCGTGCCACCTTCGTCGTCTGGGTGGCTCTCGTCGGCGCTTGCACCCCACCGGACGCTCCGGGAGAGACCCCGACGGACGCGGGTGCGGACGACGCAGGTCCGAGCCGCCCTCCCGGTGACGCCTCGACTCCTCCGCGCGAGGACTCCGGCGTGCGGGACATGCACGACGCAGGCTTCGCGACGACGGACGCGGGAGCCGGGGGCGTCGATGGAGGATCCGAGGTGGCCGTGCTGCTCCTCTATTCGAGCCTCGACGACGCCAACGCGGTCACCCATCCGGCCGTCGGGACCGGCGTGGGCGCGACCCTCTCGTCCACGCCCGGCGACGACTTCGCGGCGGGTCACGTCGGCGGCGGGATCCTCTCGGACGATCCGGACGACTTCGCGCGCTTCGCAGAGACCGATGGCGTCCACGCGAACGTGGAGCTCACGCGCGGGACGATGGAGCTCTGGTTCCTTCCGTCCTACGACCACGATGACGACCAGAAGTACGTGCTCGTCGCGACCGGCTCCTGGCCGGGGCCGGGCATCGTCACGTTGGTCAAGCAGAACGGCTCCAATGGGAACGCGCTGGAGCTCGTGTTCGACGAGCTCGACGCGGCCGGCTGTGCCCCCGCGCCGCCGACCTGTTCGAGGAGAGAGAATCGTGTTGCGTCGTCCGATTACGCGTGGCGCGCGGGCGAGTGGGTGCTGATCCGATTCACGTGGGACTGGACCGTCCCCGACGGGACCCGCAACGTTCATATCTATATCGATGGCGCCGAGGTCCCGCTCATCGCGGGGCTCGCCACCACGGGCCCCGCGGTGGTGCCCGACGAGCGAGCCGACGACTACGTCTGGATCGGCAACCGCGCTCCCAGCGGCGGCTTCCGCGCAGGGGGCGTCATCGACGAGGTCCGCGTCTGGGACCGCCCCCTCGCTCCGTGAGCTTCGAATCCTTCCTCCAACCCGCGAGACACACCATGCGCTACCTCCCCATGACCGCACTGCTCACGTTGCTCTCCGCGTGCACCGAGTCGGTGGTGCTCGATCCACCGGACACCGATGGGGGGACCGCGCGCGACGCGGGGGCCTCGCCAATGGATGGGGGCATCGACTCGGACGGCGGCGGCTTGGCGACCGATGCGGGACCAGGCGGTGGGCCCGACGCGACCGTGCCGATGCCGCCTTCGCCCGGTGGCTACGCGTGCGACTGGGGGCCGACCGACGGACCGGCGACCTTGCCGAGCGAGTGCGTGCACAGCGACGTCGCCGAGACCCCCTCGACCGGCGCCACCCATCGCGTCGCGGCGGGGATGAACGCGCAGGCGGCGATCGACGCGGCGGCGTGCGGGGACGTCGTGCTCCTCGAGGCGGGGGCGAGCTTCCCCCCGATCACGCTGCGCGACCGCGGCTGCGACGACGCGCACTGGATCACGATCCGGACCGACGCGCCCGACGAGTCGCTGCCCCCCGAGGGCGTGCGCATGACGCCTTGCTACGCCGGCGTGGCCTCGCTCCCGTCGCGCCCCGCGTACGCGTGCGACGGGGGTGGCAACCGGCTCGCGCAGATCCTCACCTCGTCGACGAGCGCGCCCGCGATCACGCTGGCGGCGGGCGCGAGCCACTACCGCCTGGTGGGTCTCGAGGTGACGCGCGCCGACGGCGACGCCTATGTCGCGCTCATCACGCTGGGTGCCCGCGCGAACCACGTCGTGTTCGATCGCATGTGGATCCATGGCAACGCGCGCGAAGAGACGCGCCGCGGCATCGCGCTCGGCGGGAGCAACCACGTCGCGGTCGTCGACTCCACCTTCACCGACTTTCATTGTATCGCGAGCACGGGAAGCTGCTCCGACTCGCAGGCGATCTCGGGGGGTCTCGGCAACGTCGCGATGGGTCCGTATCGGATCGACGGCAACTTCCTCGAGGCGGCCGGCGAGGCGGTGCTGTTCGGGGGCGGCGGAGCCACCGAGGTCCCGCACGACATCGAGATCCGCTTCAACCACTTCTACAAGCCGCGCTCGTG
This sequence comes from Sandaracinaceae bacterium, assembly GCA_050186575.1. Lineage (GTDB taxonomy): Bacteria > Myxococcota_A > Polyangia > Polyangiales > Sandaracinaceae > JAUHXR01. Next base: position 19,943 of record JBFWYI010000035.1, read on the forward strand.
GGACGAGACCGACCCGAGCTACTTCGGCGTCGAGTTCATCGTGAAGAACCACCTCGAGCTGAAGAACGCGCAACGCGTGTTGATCGAGGGAAATCTCATGGAGCACGTGTGGGACGGCTACAGCCAGAACGGCTACAGCATCCTGCTCACGCCGAAGAACCAGAGCGACCAGTGCAGCGTCTGCGAGGTCGCCGACGTCACGATCCGCTACGTGATCGCGTCGCACGCCGACGCCGGCATCTCCGTCTACAACGCGCCGTCCGACACCGGAGCTTGGGCGAGCGGCGGGCACCGCTACTCGATCCACGACATCGTGCTGGACGACATCCGCGTCTATGAGGGCATCCAGCTCGGCAATAGCCAGAGCGCCCCGGCCGCGAGCCGCCTCACGGACGTCACGATCGATCACGTCTCCATCTTTGGAAAGAACGCGTTGATGATCGTCGGCGCCGCCGCCGCTCATCCGCTCGAGCGCATCTCGATCCTCAGCAGCATCTTCGGGAACGGGCGCTACGGATTCCACGGCGTCGGCGGTGGTCCGACGTCGTGTGGCTACGGCGCGGGACCCGACATCGACATCTGGACGCGTTGTTTCGACGTCTCGAGCGAGTTCGCCGACAACCTGGTGTTCGGGTCGGCAGCCAGCTCGAGCTGGCCTCCGGGCACGTTCTACATCCAGTTCCCCACCGCGGCCGACGTCGAGTTCGTCGACTGGTCGGGCGGCGTCGATGGCGACTACCGGCTGTCACCGGGCGGCGCCGGCGAAGTGCTCGCGGACCCGGACCTCGGCGCGGACATCGACCTCGTGGAGACGACGGTCGCGCGAGCGCGCTGAGCGTCGAGTGGAGTAGATCGCATGAAAAGTTGCAGGGTGCTCGCTCCGCTCCTCGCGTTCGTGTTCGTCGGCTGCCAACCCGCCGTCGAGTGCGGCGACGGGACGATCCTCGTCGGCTCGCGCTGCGTCGCGGGCGGGCTCGACGCGGGGCCCCGGCGCGTCGACGCGGGGGATCGACCCGACGCCGGCGGCGTCGACGGGGGGACCGACGACGCCGGGCTGGGCGGAACGGACGGTGGACCGCCGCGCGACGCCGCACCGAGCACCGAGCCGGTCACGTGCGCGTCGTCGTGTGACTGTCCCGAGCAATACGTCTGTACCATCGAGGGAGTGTGCGACGGCTTCGCCGGATGCGTCGCGCCGTGCACGACCGACACCGACTGCGCGTGTGGTCGAGCATGCGTGGACGGCCACTGTCTGTACGAGGGCGACGTGACGGTGGGCTCGCGGGTCGCGTGCAGCGAGGACTGCGAGTGTCCGCGCCATCGCGAGCGGTGCATCGCCGGGCAGTGCTTGCGCGCGTGCGAGCTGGGGAGCGGCTGCCCCGACTGCGCACCGTGCGGCGCGTTCTGTACGATCACGCACTCGATCTGCACGCTGCCCGGTGACTGTCATACGCACCAGGACTGCATCGCGAGCGGGGTGGGGGAGCTCTGCACCGACTTCACGGGAGGCGTGTGCGAGAGGCCGGCGGGCACCGCGTACTCGCTCGGTGACCTCACGTTCTCGCTGGTCCCCGACCCGTACGACACGAGTCACTGGCGCTACAGCGGTTCGGTGACCGTGACCACTCCGCTGACCTCGGTCATGGTCACGATCGTGCTCGACAGCATGACGTTCGCCGGTGCGCCGGTGGCCGACTTCTTGGATTGCACGCTCGTCTCGCCTACCGGTGTCACCGTACCGTTCTCTGTGCATCACGATGGATCGGGAGCCTTCGACCGGAGCCGTTGGACCGGACGCTCCGTGTCCCCCGCTCCGCGTCTCGACGCGGGCGCCCAGACGCTGACGTGCACGTTGACCATCGTGGATGGAGGAGCGCGCAGCGCCGAGACGGCCGTCGACGCGTGGCTCTTCCTCGACGGGAGCCCGTGATCCGAGACCCGCGCGGCCGCCGACCGTGGGATGTGCGTTCGCGCGACGTACTCGCGGGACCGCGACCGAACCGGCGCCTCGTCTGATCGGTGCACCGATCACCTGGCGCGCACGGCGCTCCGCGGCGCAGGGGTCGTTCCCTCGGAGCGTCGAAGGCGTGGAAATTCTGCATCGGTACGCTCCCTGCTCCTCGAGCGCGCATGAACGCGCGCTCGATCGTCGCCCTCTCGTGCATCGCCCTCACCGCGTGCATCGCCCAGCCTCCGCCGGACCTCGAGAGCGAGGCCGAGATCGACCAAGCCGCGTTGACATGCAGCGGCGGGTGCTGCGGGAGTCGGTTCAATTGCGAGGTGCCCGACCGCGATCGCCGTGAGGGATGCTCGGGGGCGCGCATCGCCAACCCGCGCAGCGGCGACTGCAGCTGGCCGTTCGCCGCCGGCGCGAGCCGCACGCTCTACGACGGCTTCGGGCGACCGCTCGGCGAGATCCAAGGCTCGTCCGTGCGTCTCAACCAGGGCATCCGCAAGCGCCTCGGCGGGCGCTGGCTGGTGTACGCCTTCGCGACGACGATCGTCGACCTGGCGGGGACGCGTCGCTCGGCCTCGGGATGGATCGAGCAACGATCGTTGCGAGACGCGAGCGAGCTCGACGGCTACGCGCTCGCGCTCTCCGATCCGGGCGGCGGACACTACGAGGCGCGCTGGCAGATCGTCACGACCGGTCGCGAGCGATTCGCGGATCGCCATCTGCGTTCGCCCGGCGGCGCCACGTATCCGGCGACCGACTACCTCGTACGGCCATTCGGATTGCTCCACCTCACGTACTCGGTGCCCGGCCAGAACCTGGGTGGCCACGCGACGGACTCGTTCCCGCCCGGCGCGGTGTTCGCGCGCGCGCGGGGCGTGCCGCAGATCGAGGTCCCGCTCTACGGTCCCGCGGGGTATCGGTCGAGCCTGAGCCTGCACTTCATCTATGGGTTCGTGAACGATGGCGAGCAGCGTCGGTATGGGTGGATCGCGCGCGAGGCGCTGGAGCTCGTGCCCGTGGCCTCGGGATCGGCCGGTTCCCCTTCGTCTCCTGCGCCCGAGCCTGCTCCGACGACCGAGCCCCCTCCGACGACCGAGCCGCCTCCGAGCCCCCCGCCGCCGCCGACGAGCAGCTGCGAGGTGCGATGCTGCGATGGGACGCTCGGGCTCCTTTCGCCGACGGCCAGCGCGGGCGAGTGCGTGGGTCAGTCGAGCCCCGTGTGCGAGGCGCACGGCTACGTCCTGCGCGCCCGCTTCGGCGGTGCGATCGCGTACGAGCGCGACCGGTTCTGTTGGGCCAAGTGTGCCAACCGGACCGCTTACCACCGCGTGGACGGCGTCACGTCGGGCTGCACCGAGCAGGCGCGCGCGTACTGCGCGGTGGGCGACCGCGGCGCGTTCCAGGACGCGATGTGGGACGAGTGCCAGCCGCTCTGATGCGAAATCCCCCACGAATCTCGACGTTGATCCCGACCCAGGGTCGGGGTCAACGTTGATTGCGGTCGCTACAACGGGCGGACTTCCGGTCTCCTGCGCCAACCCGATCGCGCCAATCTGAGCCAGTCCTGCCCGGTCTCTGTGCCGATCCGGGCCGCGCCGCGGCTGGCCCGGAACCTGCGGAGCGGCGCCGCATGTCGACCCTCCGCGCGACCGCCGTCCTCGGGCTCCTCCTGCTGACCGGCTGTGGCGGCGATGACTGGCCGACCACCGACGGCTCGGTCGGCGACACGATCACCTTCACCGTCGAGGCCGCGACGCCCGATGGGGTGCGGCCGGTCGCCACCACCGGGGACGCGTTGCTCTCCTGGGAGTGGGGCTTTCAGGGCGGCACGATGATCCAACCCGTCCTCGTCCTCGACCCGAGCCAGGTCCGCGTCGGGACGACGCTCGACGTCGTGCTCCGCCACACGCCCGATCCGGCGGCGCCCGATCGCTTCGGTCAGATCGCCGGCTTCCCCGAGCTCCGCATGAGCACCGAGGTCTATCGCGCCGAGGACGGTCGGCTCGTCGTCGGGCCGTTCCAAGATCAGATCGGGAACAGCGAGCTCGATGGGCTTCGCCTCACCCTCTCGATCGAGGTCTCGAGCTCACGCCACCGACCGGCGAGCTGGAGCACGACCGTCGAGCTCGCGCCCATGATGACGAACACGAGCTGCGAGCCGTTCGCCGTCATCGACGCCGGGTGCACCTACCGTGAGATCCCCGGCGTCGCGATGGTGGCGCTCGAGGCGCCCCTCCCGTCCGAGTCGAGCTGCACCGACGCGACTCGCGTACGGCTCACCTTCGCACCCGACGATCCCACCCTCGCGTCGGCGTGCGCGACGAGCCTCGGCTGGACCGACGAAGCGTTGCTCCAGGACCGTACCTTCACCGTCTCCGGCTCGAACCCTCCGACGTCGTGCCTCGACGAGGTCGGCCTCACGGAGGGCGCCTCCGTGCCGGCGTCGGTGTGGATCATCGAGCGCGGCACGTGTCCGCCGGCCGAGCTCCAGCTGCAGCTCGACGCGACGGCGTGTACCGAGCAATGTATGTTCTAGGGTCCTCGCGAGACCCGCGTCCGTTTGGTTCGCGCGCGCGGCGCGTCAGAATGCGCGCGTCATGACCTCGCCGACCCAGGACGAGAAGATCGGCCCGACCGCGCACTACACGGCGTACGTGTGGCACCGACTCGGGATGCCGCACGCGGAGCTCTTTCGGACCTCGCTCGGGCGCGCCGCGTACTACGGCTTCCGGTTGGCCGGCGAAGGGCTCCTCGAGCTCCACCCCTCGATCCCGTCGATGCGGCAATATCTCGAGACGCGACACCGCACGATCGAGCGGGCGGTGATCGACGAGGCGCCCGATCTGGTCGTCGAGATCGGCGCCGGGCTCTCGCGCCGCGGCGTGACGTTCGCCGAGCGCGGGGTGCGCTATCTCGAGGTGGACCTGCCCCACATGGTGCGCGCGAAGCGGCACCTCCTCGAGACGCGCGCTCCGTCGGCGCTGCGCGCGCGGATCGCGCCGCATCTGAGCTTCTGGTCGGCCGACGTGTTGACGGACGACTTCGCGACGCGGCTCGCGGAGCGCATCGCCGACGCGGCGCGACCCGTGGTGGTGATGGAGGGCGTCCTCGGCTACTTCGCGATGGCGCATCGTCGACGCGCGGTGAGCGCGATCGCGCGCGCTCTCGCCGGTCGGGGCGCCCTGATCACCGAGCTGCGTGCGCGTGGAGAGACGGCGTCGGTGGCCGGCGTGGTGCGGTTCGCGCGGCTCGGGACGAACGTGCTCACCCGCGGTCGCGGCTCGCGCGACGACTTCGCGACGCTCGCGGACGCGGAGACGTTCCTCCGCGATGCGGGGTTCCGATCCGCGCGAGCGCTCGACCCGATCGCGGCGGGCGGCTGGGCTCGGCGTCTCCCCGCGCGCGTCTTTCGCGCGGACGGGAACGCATAGATCGATCGAGGAACATTGTCGCCTCGGCGCGGCTCCCCGTCGCGCGCTACCAGCCGATGCCGTGCCGCGCGAGCACGTCGTCGAGCTCGCCGAGGAAGCCGCCGCGCTCCGCCATCGCGAGTCGCACGGTCTCTCGCGGATGGCTGAACAGGTCGGCGAACGTCCGCGCGCCGAGCGCCTGCGCCACCGTGAGCGCGGGCATCCCGATCTCGATCTCATAGAGATCGCGCCGGAGCGCGTCGGCCGTCGCGGCGCTCTCCCACGTCAGCCCGTAGTCGTTCAACAGACCCTCGAAGTCGCGCTCGAACCCGTCGCGCTGCGCGAAGAACGCCACCCAGTGTGCGCGCCCGCGAGCCCGCGCGTCCTCGAGGGTCTCGATCCCTTGCGCGTCGAGCAGCGAGAGGAGGTCCGGATCGACGGGGTCGCCACCGCTCGCGAGATCCCGAAGTCGAGTCATCGCGCGAAGCTACCAGGCTTCCTCTCCGCGTGCTCGACGCCGTGGGTCACCCACGCCAGCCGTGCTCTCGCGCGATCGCATCGGCGCTCGCCCCGCCGTCGTACGGCTGCATCCCCGTGCGCGCGACGACGGTCCAGCTCGGGCGATCGCTCAGGCGCGCGTACCAGGCCGCGACGTGAGGGCGCTCCGCGATCGGCCCGCCCTCGCCGACGTGCGTGAGGTAGTCGAGGTAGGGGAGCCAGTTGATGTCGCTCACCGACAGGACGCCGCCCGCGAGGAACGGTGCGCTCGCGAGGTGCGGCTCGAGCACGTCGAGCACCTCGCACAGGGCGTCGCGCCCGGCCTGGATCACCGTCGCGTCCGGTGGGAGGCCGACGTGACGCGCGAACACGCGGTGCGCGACGAGCGGATGGACCCGCGGCTCGAAGTAGCTCTGCTGCACGCGATCCCATTGCGCGGCTCGCGCTCGAGCCCGCGCCGTGCTCGGGGTGAGCGACGGTCCGTCGACGACCTCGTCGAGGTAGCGCAGGATCGGCATGGTCTCGTAGAGGCGGAAGTCGCCGTCCTCGAGGACCGGGACCTTCCCGAACGGATGAAGAGCGAGGTGCGCGGCAGAGCGCTGCTCGCCGCGCGGGATGTGGACGACGGAGAGCTCGAGCTCGACGTCCTTCTCGCGCGCGACGGTGAGGGCCTTGCGGGTGTTCACGCTCCAGGGATGTCCGTAGATCTTCATTGCAACGTTCCTTTCGTGTCCCATCCGCGGGATGCGAGGAACCTACGGGTCCCGAGGAGGTGAGACGATTACGTGGGAGGTAATCGCGGTGCGCGCTCGGGCCGTGGCACGCTCGACGGGTGGCCACCGCGATGCCCTCCCCGTTCGGTCAGCTCCTCCGAGAGTGGCGCTCCATCCGGCGCCGAAGTCAGCTCGAGCTCGCGGTAGACGCCGAGGTCTCGCCTCGGCACGTCTCGTTCCTCGAGACGGGGCGCTCGCGCCCGAGCCGAGAGATGGTGCTCCTCCTCGCCAGCGCGCTCGAGCTTCCGCTTCGCGAGCGCAACGCGATGCTCGCGAGCGCCGGCTTCGCTCCCGCGTACTCGATCGGGGATCTCGACGCGGAGCGGATGCGTCCGGTGCGCCGCGCGCTCGAGTGGACGCTGCGTCAGGCGGAGCCGTTCCCCGCCGTCGTGTTGGATCGCCATTGGAACGTGCGCTCGACGAACCGCGCGGCCGAGCGCCTCTTCGCGCTCCTCCTCGATGCGCCGCCCAGCTCGGATCCGCCGAACGTGATCCGACTGATGCTCGACCCCGCGGGTCTCCGTCCGCGCGTGACGAACTGGGAGAGCGCCATCGCGATGCTCGCCGATCGGGTGCGGCGCGAGGCGCTCGAGCGCGTGATGGATGCGCCGACCGCCTCGCTGCTCGACGCGCTGCGTGAGGCGTGCGGCGCGGCGCGCGGGCAGGTGACCGAGCGCGTGCCGTGCATCCCCATCCACTTCGCCGTGGGTGACCTCGCGCTGCGCTTCTTCTCGACGGTGACGGTGCTCGGCACCGCCGCCGACGTGACCGCGCAAGAGCTCCGCATCGAGTGCTTCTTCCCCGAAGACGACGAGACCGAGGCGGAGTGTCGACGGCGCTTCACAGATAGCGGCCCAGCCCTCTAGGTTCGCAACGCCGCTTGCCTCTCGAGCGCGGCGGGGAGGAGCGCGAGCTCCTCGTTCAGCGGACCCGCGACGGACGGTCGATCCATCATGCGCGCCCAGTACGCGTTCAGGTGTGGCCGATCCCCGATCGCGATCCGCAGCCGTGGCGCGACGGCGAGCACCCAAGCGAGGTACGCGTCCGCGATGGTGAACGCGTCGGTGGCGACGTACCTACGGCCCGCCATGTGCGCCTCGAGGTGATCGAGCGCGCTCGCGCCGAGCGCGTGTGCGTGCGCCTTTCCCTCGTGCGGCACGCCCGGCTTCGTGATGCGCCAGAAGATGCGCTTGTGGACCTCGGTGGCGAAGTACGCGCACCAGCCGATCGTGCGGTAGCGATCGAGGCTGCCTACCGGCGCGAGGAGCCCGCGCTCGGGCGCGCGATCGGCGAGGTACTGCACGATCGCTTGGACTTCGGTGAGGCGCTCGCCGTCTTCGCGGACGAGCACCGGGACGAGCGCGAGCGGCGTCACGTCGGCGTACGGCGTCTCGTCCTCGGTCAGCGTGGCCGCCCAGAGCTCCACCTGGCGGAGCGCGAGCGGGATCCCCATCTCCGCCGCGACGATGCGCGGGACGAGAGAGCAAGCGAGCGGGGCGAAATAGAGTTGCATCATGCGAGTGAGGCTGCCGCGATCGCGCTCGCTCCGGCAGTGGCAGAAATGACTCAATACGGACCGATCTCGCCATTGCGGTCCCGCGTCGATCCGCGCATCCTCGGGCGATGGAGCGACGCGTCGCCGTCTTGTTGGTGGAGGGCTACACCGACTCGACCCTCGCCGTGTTGATGGACGTGCTGCGCGCGGCGAACGCGCTGGCGGGGCCGACGTTCCGCGTGACGCTCTGCTCGGCGGAGGGCGGACCGCTCACCGCGGCGTCCGGGCTCACGAGCGCGTCGACGCGCACGCTCCGCTCCGCGCGCAACGCCGACGTGGTCGTCCTCCCGGGCATCTGGGCCGAGTCGCCGCGCGAGATCGACGCGGTGCTCGCCCGAGGGGAGACGCAGGCGCTGGCGCGCGCCGCGAAGTCGGCCCACGCGCGCGGCGCGCTCGTCGCGGCGTCGTGCTCGGGCGTGTTCGTGCTGGCCGACGCGGGCGTCCTCGACGGAGCGCGAGCGACGACCGCGTGGTGGCTGGCGCCGCACCTCCGACGCCGATGTCCGCGCGTCGAGGTCGATGCGAAGGCCAGCCTCGTCGTGGGATCGAACGTGGTGTGTGCGGGCGCGGTGTTCGGCGTCGCGGACCTCGCGCTCCACCTCGTGGCGCGTTTCCTCGGTCCCGCGATCGCGCATCGCTGCGCCAACGTGCTGCTCCTCGCGCCCCATCCGTCGCAGGCGCCGTACATGGCGGTGCATCAGCTCGGTCACAACGACCGCGTCGTGCGCGACGCCGAGACGTGGGTGCGCGCCAACCTCGCGCGCGCGTTCGACGTGAGGGAGCTCGCGCGCGGCGTCGGAACGAGCCCGCGCACGCTGGCCCGCCGGCTCGACGCGGCCGTCGGCATGAGCCCAATCCGGTTCGTGCAGCACCTCCGCGTCGAGATGGCGGTGCACCTGCTCCACACGACGCGCCGCGGGATCGACGAGATCGCGCGCGACGTGGGCTACGCCGACGCGAACACGCTGCGGCGTCTCTTGCGTCGCGATGCGCACGCCACCCCGCGCGAGCTGCGCGCGCGGCGACCGACGCGCGTCGCTTCCTGACGTCGCGATCGCTCGGGGTCGCTCGGGAGCGTTCCACCGGAGGAGAACGAGCGATCCGGTCACCCCAGAAGTCCGGTGTCCCCGCGCGCGCGTCGAGGCGGATCAGCGCGTCGGCGCAGCGCTGCGCGGTCTCGTCGTACCACCGTGCGCTCGGAGCGCGGTCGGGACCCTCGGCGCTCTGCGCGTGTTGGCTCGCCGCCGTCGCGCTGGAGACGAGCGACACCGTGACGAGCGGTCGCACGCCGGCCTCCGACACCGACCGCGCGTCGAGATCACGGCTCGTCAGGCCGGCTCGATCGCGTGGAACTTGCGCAGGTCGACGAGGAGGACGTTGCCGTCGTCGGTGATGATGTCCGCGAGGCGCGATCCCCACGCGATCTCGTCGTGCTCATAGCGGTGGCTCGCGTGGACCGTCTGCATCCAGATGTCGTCGGTGCCCGAGACCGCGACCTGGATCTCGGCCTCCTTCTCGGCGAGCGACTCGACCGTCTCGCCGAAGAGCGGGGAGGCCTCGTCGAGCGGGTGGAGCACGATCCACGCGCGCCGCAGCGAGAGGATGCGGCTCCGCGCAGGGACGAGATCGACGGTGCGGTAAAATGTTTTGCCTTCTGCGGTCCGCTCGGTCCGGACCAAGGTCATCCGCACGACCGCGTCGACGATCTGATTGCTGCGCGCGTTGCCGATCCGGAACGCGAGCGTCGGCACGCCATTCATGTCCGAGATCGTCACGTGCTGCGAGAACATGACCCGCGCGGTGGGCCGCGAGAACTTCGCGAACACGAGGCCCGTGGCGAGCGCGGTGAACAAGAGTGAGACGACGGACTCCGCGACGACGAGCGCGTTCGCCCACGCGCTGGTCGGCGCCATCGCGCCGTAGCCGATCGTCCCCATCGTCTGCACGCTGAAGAAGAACGCGTCGAGGAACGAGCCGCTGCGCGCGGCGGTGACGCCGCCGACCGCGACGTACGCGCCGGCGAAGATCGCGTTCAGCCCGAGGTACACCACCACGATGCAGCCGAGCGTGGTCGGCCAGTCGAGCCGCATCAGCGCGTGATAGAAGTCGCGCAGCGGGGTGCGCGGCGCCCCGATCATCCGAAACTCGTAGTCCGCCGCCATCCGCGTCGAAGTCTGCCGGTCGCCCGCCGTGCGGTGGAAGAAACGGGCGGAAGAAACGGACGAGGCGACCGTCTCCTCCGGGGCGTCTCGACCGCGGCACGGTGGTCCTGCGGGCGGCCTGGGCGTACGCTGGACGCGGCCCATGCGCACGAAAGTCGAGTGGCGCTGCTGGATCGCGATCGTCGCGTTGACACTGGGACGGCTCGCAGGCGGACATGCGCAACGTGATGACGAGCACGTTCTCGGATCGCATGGGGGGTCGAGCGACCACGCAACAGGTCGCTCAGCTCGGCGCGTGGCTCGACGCGCTCCCGGCGCCCTCCGGCGAGGTGCTCGACGAGCGCGCGGTGGAGCGCGGGCGGGGCCTGTTCGAACGCACGGCAGGTTGCGCCACGTGCCACGCCGGCGATCGCCTCACCGACGACCGCAACGCGGACGTGGGCACGGGCGGCGCGTTCCAGGTGCCCGCGCTCCGGGCCGTCGCGTTGCGCGCGCCGTACTTCCACGACGGATGCGCGCCCACGCTCGAGTCGGTGCTCGACGGCGCGTGCGACACGGAAGGGCGCCACGGTCACGCCGGCGCGCTCACCTCCGCGCAGCGCGCCGACCTCCTCGCCTATCTGCGCTCGCTCTGACGAATCGCTCCGACGACGAGCCTCAGAGCTCTTCGGGCAGCGGGCGCGGCAAGCCCGGCGCGTACGGCGGCGTCTCGGGGACGTCGAATACGAGAGGATAGTTGACGCTCACGACGCCGCCGCCGTCCACCTCGGCGAAGCGCAAGCGCCGGAAGACGTCGACCACGCAGGACTCGACCGGCTCGTCGTCGAGCGTGCTCGAGCGCGCGGTCGCGCTCACCACGGCGCCGTTCGGGGCGATGACGAAGCCGACGGTGAGGCGACCCTCGAGCTCGGGAGAGACGGCGAGCCGCCGCTCGTAGCAGAACCGGATCGCGCCCATCTGACGGCGGACCACGCGCCGGATGCTGTCGCGGCCGAGACCGCCTACCACCCGCACGGCCGCGACGCGGATCCGAGGCATCGGCGCGGGCATGCGCGCCGCGCCGTTCACGCTCCCGCTGACCGTGCCGATGGTGCCCATCACGCCGAGTCCGACCGTGCCTTCGCCCGTTCCGCCTCCCCCGACCCCGTAGCCGATGAGGCCGAAGCCCCCGCCCGCGCCGATGTGCCGCGCCTCGCCTCCGTAGTCGATCCCCGTCGGGAGCGCGCCGTCGTCGTCGATCGCGACGAACGCGGTCCATTGCGTCATGAGCGAGTGCTCGAGCCCGAGCTGGGTCACCTCCTCGCGCAGCGCGTCGCTCGGGCGGAGCGCCATCTCCGTCATGAGATCGCGGATGCGGCTGCGCGCCCACAGCGACTCGAGCTCCGGTCGGGCCTCGCCCGTCTCGGGGAGGCTCACCTCGATCGTCTGCTCGAACGGACGCCCGGCGATCCGTGCGCGGATCGTCACGCGTCCGCGTCCGCCGTGCGCGTACCGACCGTGGAGCACCAGCGGACGGTCGGCGTAGAGGTCGGGCACGCGGCGCGGATAGACGTTCGAGACCGCGAGCTCACCCCAGTCGACGCGGACGTCGGTGAGGTACGGGGTCTCGAGCTTCTCGACGAACGCGTCCGCCGCCTCCTCCGGATCCTCGAGCGGGGTGACCACGCTGAGATCTCCGCGTCCGAGCTCGCTGAGGCGCGTCAGCAAGAACCGGTTCACCACCGCGCCGACCCCGAACGCGAACACGCGCGAGTGGCCGAGCTCCGCGTTCACCTCGCGCAGCACCTCGGCCTCGTTGCCAACGTATCCGTCGGTCATCAGCATCACGACGCGCAGGCGCCCGTCCTCGATCGGCGGCGCGAGCGCCGCGTGGATGCCGCGCCGCATCTCGGTGGAGCCGAGCGCCGTCATCGAGGCGACCAGCTCCCTTGCGCGCTCCACATTGTCGCGGGACGCCGCGAGCGGCGTCGGAGAGAGCTCGTTCGCGCGATCGCTGAACCGCACGACGCGGAACGTGTCCGTCGGGCGCAAACCTGCGATCGCGCGGAGCGCGGTGGCCTTCGCGAGCTCGAACGGCAGGCCTCGCATGCTGCTCGAGGTATCGAGCACCACCACGAGCTCGCGCGGCGTGATCTCGCCCTCCGGAACATCGAGGCGCGGGTGCACGAGCATCGATAGGTAGCCGGTGTCGCGATCGGCGCGCGCGTTGGCGAGCACGGACACGCCGGGCTCGTCGCCGGCGACCGCGAAGCGGAGCTCGAGGTCGCGGTCGGGCGTGCGCTCGTTGAGCGAGACGCGCGCCGATCGATCGCCGAGGCGTTCGACGTCGATCGCGTGGGTGGGCGAGGTGACGTCGCGGAGCGTGCCGCCGAGCGCCGCCTCGACCGACAGGTGCACGGTGTCCTGACGCGCCTCGCCGGGTCCGAGCTCGGCGAGCGGGGTCGCGCCTCCCTCGTTCGCCTCGCCGGCCGTCGGCTCGTACTGCGGCCCCGCGACCATCGGGAACGCGAAGCGGTAGCTCCCCTCCTCGTACGGGAGCGCCTGCGTGTAGCGGAGGACGACGCGGATCGACTCGCCCGGCGGGAGGTTCGCGACGGACTGGCGGAACAGGTTGGGCCGCTCCTGCTCGAGCAAGGACGCGAGCGCGCCTCTCTCCCGCGCCGCGCGGTACTCGCGCACCGCCTCGGTCCGCTCGCGGATCTGACCACGGATCGTGCGCTCGCCGACGCGCAGCTCCATCGCGTCCACCGCCGCGTCGTCGGGCAACGGGAACAGGTACACCGCCTCGATCGCGCGCTCGTACGGGTTGGTGAACGTCTGCTCGACGGTGACGCGCGCGACGAACTCGGAGACGCGCGCGTGGACGTCGGTCGACTCGAGCGGGAAGCCCGCGAGCTCGCCGGTCTCGAGCTCGCTGATCGATCGCAAGGTACCTTCCGTGGGTCCGCCGTCGTCGTCGTCGGAGGCCGGCGAAGGGGGCGGCTCGTCGACCGGTCCGTTGTGGCGCGCGTCGCCGCCCCACATGTGCCAGCCACCCATGCTCGCGTCGGCGATCTCGAGGCCGAGCACGTCCCCGCGCGTCGTCGTCGCGTACACCCACCCGCCGGCGACGGTCGGTTGCGCGGCGATCGGCGAGCCGACGTCGTACGCGAACGTCGTCATGCCGGTGTCGATGTCGAGCCCGTAGAGGACGCCGTCGCGGGTGCCGAACACGAGCTGTCCTCCTGCCACCGCCGGCGGGCTCGCCGGACGATGACGGACCTCGTGCGTGTACCGCCTGCGCCAGAGGAGCTCGCCGGTGCTCGCGTCGCGGCTCTGCACCTCGCTCCCGATCGTCTGATAGAGACGACCGTCGACGATGGTGGGTCGCGAGCCCTCGTAGGCCCAGCCCGCCTCCGTGCCACCGCGGTCGGGGCGACCGCCGACGAAGCGAGCCGGCACGCCCTCGTGCTCGCGCAACAGCGATCCGTCCTCCGTCGAGAGCACGACGGCTTGCTCGCCGCGGCGCGCTCCGTCCTCCGTGTCGACGGACGCTCGCCGCGCGACGTGCAGCGCGCCGTCCATCAGCCACGGCGCGCTCGTCGCGCGGAGCGACCGCCGCCACACGCGCCGGCCGGTCCGCTGATCGAAGCGCCACACCACTCCGTCCATCGTCGTGAAGTACGCGCTCTCGTCGTCGAGCACCGCCGCGTTCATCACGTCCGCGCTGATGTGGCGCGACCAGAGGACGCGGCCCGTGTCGACGTCCATCGCGGTGAAGCCGAAGCCCTGACCGTCGCGCACATGCCCGCTGAACACGCGCCCGTTCGCCGCTGACGGCTGGCTCATCAGCGGGTCACCGAGCCAGCGGCTCCATCGGAGGCGACCGCTCGCCGCGTCGAGCGCGAAGAGGGTGCAGCTCTCCGTATTGAACAGCACCTTGTCGTCCTCGAGGATCGCCGCGCTCGGCCCGCCGTCGGGTGCCGCCGCCATCCAGTCGATGCGCCCGCTCGACGCGTCGACCGCGTACAGCCGGTTGCTCCCGAACCCACCGCCGACGTAGACGTGCCCGCCTCCGAACGTCGGCGTCAATAAATGTTGCCGGCTAGCTTCCGGGAGCCGCACGACCCAGCCGCGCTTCGAACCGTCGAACGTGAACCCCGCCGCGCGCCCGGCGCGCACCGAGGGCACCTCGACGCGGCGAGGGGTGATCCGCGCGCTCAGCGGAACGATGTCCTCGGGCAGCTCGCCACCCACCGTCGGCGCGGCGCCAGGGACGTCCTCGACGTCGGGGGGCGGGAGCGCGGCGAGCTCGCTCGGAGACGGTGACGTCGCGACGTGCGGCACCCCCGCCGCGATCTCGTCGTGCCCCCCACATGCGATCGCGGCGATCGCGCACAACGCGACCCATCCGCGGCGATTCGTCGTCGACGCCATCGGTACCTCCGGCGCGGAACACCCCGACCGGATGGGCGTGGGGCGGCGCGTAGTGCGGACGTGGACAGCGCGATCGCAGCCGAGTTCCCGCGCCGCGCGCGAGAGGAACGCGCTCGTTCCGGCGCGCGTCCGTCGGGCCGCGTCGGTCGGGCCCGTCAGCCCACGTCATTCCGGCAGCGCGACTTCTTCCGCCACAGCTCCCCGCGCGGCGCCGAAGCCCATCCCTCGAGCGACCGCGCGCTCGATCTCCGCGTCCATCTCGGCGTTCAGCATCGACTGGAGCGTGCTGCGCTCGTTGAACATCTGCGACGAGTAGTCGACCGCGGTGCTCACCGTCTGCGCCTCGACGTCGCCGACGCACACCACCGCGTCGGCGGCGTAGTCGTAGAGGACGGCGCGGCCCGCGAGGTAGCCGGGCGTGAAGCTCGTGCCCAACGCGTCGGCGCTCGGGCGATCATAGACCTCGGCGAGGACGACCACGTCGTACGACCAGAAGCCGCTCAGCGCCTCGGCGCTCTCGACCGTGGCCGCGAAGTCCTCGAGTCGTCGCGTCGCGCGGATGCGGTCGCGGAGATCCTGCGCGTGCTCACGCGCGAGCCGGGCGCGCGGCGGCTCGGAGGGGAGCACCGCTCCACTCACGACCACATGAGGGAAGCTCTGTTGCCCCGCAAATACGATCGCGTTGAACTGATCGAGGTTGTTGAACGACCCTCCGCGCGACGCGTCGTTCGGCTGGCGCATCGGCAGCGTATAGGCGCAGCGCGAGGCCGGGTCGGCCGTCGCGGTCGCTGCGTCGCGCTCCATCGTGGCGCGCCAGCGCGCGGTGCGCTCCGGGATCTCCGCCTCGAGCGCGGCGGCCGCCTCGTCGACGATCCGGATCTGCTCGGGCGTCGCGGTGTGGTCGTACTCCGCGCGCCGCTCCGCGCTCTCGACCACCGAGTCGCCGACGAGCCAGCTCATGTAGACGCACGGGGCCACGATCGACCCCACCGTGAGGACGCCGATGCCGATGAACACCATCCGCCAGAAGCGGCGCTTGCGATGGAACTGGCGCTCCAGATCGTCGACTTCGTCCACGCCGGGTGTACGTCGCCGGTGGGCGGACCTCCCCGCGTCAGTCGGGCGGCGCCTCGGGGAACTGTGGGACGTCGCCGCCGATGTGATCCCAGGGTGCGCGCGAGTCGACGTAGATGTGCCGCGCGAGCTGGATGCCAGGATCGCCGTCGATGGGTCCGAGGGTGACGCCGCGGACGACGTCCCCGTGGATGCCGCACAACGTCGTGCCGCACGTGCCGCAGAACCCGATCGACCAGCCGTCCTCCGTCGCGAAGCGGCTCAACGCGGTCGGCTCGCCGCTCCAGCGGAAGCTCCCCTCCGCGAGGAACCCGAACGCCGACCCCGTCCCGCTGAACACCTTGCGGCAGCGCGAGCAGTGACACGCCTGCGCCATGACGAGCGGAGCGTGGATCTCGTAGCGGAGCGCACCGCAGAAGCAGCCGCCGGTGAGGATCGCGTCGTCGGTCATCGCGCGGAGCATTCGGGCTGCGAGACGCGTTGTCGACCGAAGAGCTCCGCGCGTGGCCGATCGCATCAATCGCGCATCGCTGCGAAGGACCCCATCCTGGCGACATGGCGGACACCGAAAAGGCGCCCTTCTGGCGCAACAACCGGCTCCTCGGGATCGTGGGCTTGCTCCTCCTGTTCATGGGCTTCGGGACGTACGGGCTCGTGTCGATCGCGGAGACGCCCGACATGCAGACCGTGCAGCTCGCGGCGGGCGTCGGCGTGTTGATGTCGCTCGCGGTGTCCACGCTCTTGGTCGCCGCGATCGGACGCCTGGAGGCGCGGGTCAAGGAGCTCGAGGACCGCGCCGCCAAGTCGTAGGCGCAAGGCCCCGCGGGCGCGCCACGTCGACGACACGGCGATGCGCGATCGTGGCACGCTGAGCGCGCGTGCCGTTCCAGCGGAGCCACGTGGACGTGCCTGGGAGCGGAGCGTGGATCCGCACCATGGGTGTGCGGGGTCCGCGATTCGGCATCCAGCTCCTCCGATCCAACCGGATCGTCACGGACTGGGGCCTGCAAGCGTCGCTCGTGCGCTACATCGCGCGTCAGACGCGCACGCAAGTCTCGATCGTCCTCGAGGGCACGGGCTACTTCGAGCTCGACGGGGGACGCTTCGTCACGTTGCGACCGGGGGACGTCGTGATCTCGGAGCAAGCGCGGCAGGGCGCCGAAGGCTATGCGGGGCAGCCCTCCGCGGTGCTCATCGTGGACTGGGCCGAGGACGTCCTTCGTGGCGCGCATCGCGGCCCGCCATCGATCGGCGCCCTCGGAGGGGGCTCGTTCGCGCGCGTGTTCGCGGCGTGCGAGGCGGCGGAGGACATCCACGCGACGAACACGGTGGCCGCGGACGAGTGGGGGCGTGGAATGCTCGAGACGCTGCGCGCCGCAGGACTGATCGATGTGAGCACCGCATGGATCAGGCACGAATCATTGACGGGGGCGCCGAGCGCCGCGAGCGAGGTGTTCGCCGCGCTCGGAGACGTCCGCGCATCGCTCCACGAACACCCGTCGCTGGCCCAGGTGGCAGAACGTACCGAGATCTCCGAGCGTCACCTGCGCCGCGCGTTCGACGCGATGAACGAGGAGCTGGAGACGGGCATCGGCGGATGGCGCGACGCGCTCGGAGATCTGCGCATCGCGATGTCGCAACAATTGTTGTCTGTCCCGGAGCTCCCGCTCGCGACCGTGGCGAAGCGTTCGGGGTTCCGCTCGGCCGTCGCGCTCTGCCACGCGTTCGCGGAGCGCGGAGGGGGGACCCCGCGGATGCTCGCGCGCGCGATCAGGGAGCGCTGGGAGCTCCGAAGCGATCTACGTCACTGGGACGAGGCGGCCGAGTAGCACGGGATGACGTCACACGCGTCGTTCGGACCTCGACGCGTCGAGCGAGCTTGCGTCGCCGCGATCGGAGCGCGCGGGGACGAGGCGATCCGAGAGACGGCCCAGCAGCGCCAGAACGACCAGCACGAGGACGGTCGAGCCGATCGCGAGCGCGTAGCTCCCGACGCCGACCGCGATCCCGATCGCGGCGGTGGCGAGCAGCGATGTGGCGGTGGTGAGGCCCTTCACGTGCTCGCGCCGTTTCCCGACGAGGATCGTCCCCGCGCCGAGGAACGCGATGCCCGTGAGGACCGCCTCGATCACGCGGAGGGGATCGAAGCGCAGGCCCGGCGCGGCCTCGCCCATCCACGCGACGAGGCGCGGGCCGAGGCAGGTGAGCAACGTGGCGGCGAGCGCGGTCAGCATGTGCGTGCGCAGCCCAGCGGGACGACGATGTCGCTCGCGTTCCCAGCCGAGCGTCGCCGCGAGCGCCAGCGCGATGAGCACCTTGAGCAGCGCGTCGAGGTCCGCCTCGAGCGTGCCGGTCACGGTGGACCCTTCTGCGCGATCGACGATCGATCTCGCTCGCGTCCCGGCCCTCCCGAGCGACGCGGTGCGGCCCGGCCTGGCCGCCGGTGAAGCGCGATGCGTCCGCCCGCGACGACGATGCGCGCCTCACGCTCCGACAAGCCGTGCTCCGGCTCGAAGGGACCGTCGTCGCCGAGCCGGATCGAGACCGTCTTCGTGTCGGTGATGCGCGCGAGGCCGCGCACCTTCACGATGTCGCCGGGGCGCGGCGGCCGTGGCGGGTCCCACGCGAGCGGCAGGACGCCGTAGTTGATCAGGTTGGTGCGGTGGATGCGCGCAAAGCTTCGTGCGATCACCAACCTGAGGCCCAGGGTGCGTGGAGCCAGCGCGGCGTGCTCGCGGCTCGAGCCTTGGCCGTAATTCTCGCCGGCCACGATCGCGTGCGCCGGCGCCTCGCGCGCTCTCGCGACGTAGTCGGGCGCGACCGCCTCGAGGCAGAACTCCGCGATCTTCGGGATGTTGCTGCGGAACGGGAGCACGCGCGCGCCGGCGGGAAGGATCTCGTCGGTGCTCACGTGATCGCCGAGCACCGCCGCGACGGTGAGCTCGAGCGCGTCGGGAGGCGGTCCGAGCTCGGGCAGCTTCGCGATGTTGGGGCCCATGACGAGGCTCGCGCGCTCGCTCGCCGACCTCGGGAACGCGATCGGCGGAGGTGACGTGACACGCGGCGCGCGCGCGATGACGGGCGCGCGCCGACCCAGGGTGCGCGGGTCCGTGATCACGCCGTGGAGCGCGGACGCGGCCGCGGTCTCGGGGCTACAGAGGTAGACGGCGTCGTCCGCGGTGCCGCTCCGCGCCGGGAAGTTGCGCGGGACGGTCCGCAAGCTCCGTTGCCCCGACGCGGGCGCCTGACCCATCCCGATGCAGCCGTTGCATCCCGCCTGATGGATACGCGCGCCCGCCGCCACGAGCTGTGCGAGATGTCCCGACTCCATCAGCTGGAGCAGCAGCTCACGCGAGGTCGGGTTCACGTCGAAGCTCACGTGCGGAGGCACCCGCTGACCGGCCACGATCTGCGCGGCCATCGCGAAGTCGCGGAAGCCGGGGTTCGCGGAGCTCCCGATGTAGGACTGGTAGATACGTTGCCCTGCCACCTTGCGCACGGGGACGACCTTGCCCGGGCTCTGGGGCAGCGCGATGAGCGGCTCGAGCGCGCTCAGGTCGATCGCATCTTCGACGTCGTAGCGCTCCTGCTCGTTGCCGAGCGGTACGAAGTCGTCCCCGCGATCGTGCTCACGCAAGAACGCTCGTGTGCGGCGATCGCTCGGGAACACGCTGGTCGTCGCGCCGAGCTCCGCGCCCATGTTCGCGATCACGTGGCGGTCCATCGCGCTGAGCCCGTCGACGCCCGGTCCGTGGTACTCGAGGATCCGCCCGAGCCCGCCCTCGACCCCGTGTCGACGCAGCAGCTCGAGGATCACGTCCTTCGCGCTGACCCAGTCCGGGAGCTCGCCCGTCAGCTCGATGCCCCAGATCTCGGGCATCGCGACGACGAACGGCTCGCCGATCATCGCGAGCGTCACATCGAGCCCGCCCGCGCCGATCGCGAGCATGCCGAGACCGCCTGCCGCGCAGGTGTGGCTGTCGGAGCCGAGCAGCGTCTGACCGGGGACGCCGAGGCGCTGCATGTGGACGGGGTGACTGACCCCACCTCCCGCCGGGCTGTACGCGACGCCGTAGCGTCGACACGCGCTCTCGAGGAAGAGGTGGTCGTCGGGGTTCTTGTGATCCGTCTCGAGGAGGTTGTGATCGACGTACTGCGCCGCCACCTCGACCGCGACGCGATCGACGTCGAGCGCGTCGAGGGTGAGCATCACGAGCGTCCCCGTCGCGTCCTGCGTGAGCGTCTGATCGATCCGGAGCTGGATCTCCTCCCCGGGGCGCGGGATCGCCTCGGGCGCAACGAGATGTTCTTGGATCAGTCGGTGGGCCAGGTTCGCGAACATGTCTCCGACGGACGCATGGTGCGCGCCAAGGTCGCGTGTCGCGCGTACGCCACGCATGTGGCGACCGATCTGCCCCACCCGTGGCGTCCGAGCACGCCCCGATCGCGCGTCGGTGCGGCGCGATGGCTCGGTACGCGGCGTGCGGCGTCAATCTCGTCGACCACGTACGAGGAGTGAGCATGGGAATCGAGAAGCCATACGAAGCGGAGCTCGGGACGCTCGGTGAAGCGCCCGGCCCTCCCACGGCGCCGGACATCGAACGGTGCTTGGCGGCGCTCATCCAACCCGATGACGACGCGGTGCGCGTGGCGGGGCATCCGCTGCGGGTCGCGGGCGGGGTCCAGCCCGAGCTGGCCGCGGCGCGCGTGCGCGACCTCCTCTCGCACCGGCTGCGCGAGCGTCGCCCGCACGCCGACGCAACGACGTTTGAGCGGCTCCGCGTCATCGTCGACCACACGGTCGCCGACGAGGACGTGCTGGATCGCCGCCTCAAGCGCGCGTTGGTCCACGTCGTCGACGGTCTCTGAGCTCGCCGCTTGCGCGCCGGCCGGGCCGCGCCAGGCTGCGCCCCATGACGAGCACCCAGAAGAAGGTCGCGATCGGATGCGGCGTCCTGTCGCTCCTCGCGGTGATCGGCGCTTGCGCGATGTTCTTTCTGATGAAGGGCGCGATGGAGGATCTCGTGGCCACCGGTCAAGAGACGGTGGCCGACGCGCAGGCGTTCGGCCGTGGTCGCGGCTCGTCGGAGTGCATCGACGAGGCGTTCGCGCGTCACGGCCGCTGCGACGGAATCATGTGTCAGGCCACGGTCGGCGCCTGGCTCTCTCAGTGCCTCGAGGTGAGCGACCGCGACCCCGCGCTCTGCGTGGGCGTGCCGCCCGAGTCCGAGATCATGCGCAGCGTGGAGTGGCGACAGTCGTATTGCACCGACCGCGGCGCCACCGACGTCCAGGCGTGCGGCAACCTGATCGCGGGGATCCAGCGCGTCTGTCATCCCCCCGGGAGCTGAGCGCGAGTCTTCGACCCCCGCGGCATCGACAACCTGAAGTAACCTGCCCAGGCGATGACCTGGGTCTGGATGGTGGTCGGGGCGATCGTCGCGCTCCGCGTTTTCGTGTGGGTCCATCAGATTCGCGTGCTCTTCCGCGCGCGAGCTCGGCGCGCGAGCTATCGGCTGCTCGAGGAAGGGGACCTGCCTCCCTACCTCTCGCCTCTCGCCGAATTCGTGACCGATCGGCTGGGTCGACTGGGCCTCGAGCCCGAGGCGCTCGCGTACGGACACGACGCGACCGCGTGGACCGATGGCTACCACCTCGTGCTGTCCGACGAGGCGCGCGCCACCTGGGCGATCGTGCGACCGAGCCCGGTGCGGACGACGCCGGTGTACCTCAGCTTCGTGACGGTCCACGACGACGGCGCGCTCGCGCACGTCACGGTCCAGTGCGGGGACATCGATCACGTCCCGTCGGCCGCCGGCTTTCATCGCACGGATAGCTGGGCGCCGGAGTGGCGCGACGCGCTCCGTGCCCATGAGGAGGGTCGCGAGCGCCTCGAGGCGGAAGGTCACCCCGCGATGGCGACCGATGCCGCAACCATGTTTGCGGTGCTCACGGATCGGGAAGCGGCGAGCTATGCGGACTCCGTCGTAGCGGGCTGGGCTACGCCGACCGACGACGGCGAGCTGCGCCTGACGTGGCGCGGCGTCATCCGGGCGCGCCGACGCCTCGTCGCGGTGGCCAAGCTGCTCGGGGCGTTGCGGCGAGGCACGCAGGGAGAGGCGCCGCCGCCGGCGGCCGAGACGCTCGCGCGGTTCCACGTCGGGCGTGACCTCCATGCCCAGCGCAAGGAGCCCGCCGCGTTCGCGTGGACGCTCGCGTTGATCAGCGCGGCGGCGTTCGGTGTCGGAGCGACCCTCTTCTTCGAGGCGCCGATGATCCCTGGCTTGATGTTCGTGCTCCTGTTCCACGAGCTCGGGCATTGGACCGCGATGCGCGCGTTCGGGTACCGCAACGCGCGGATCTTCTTCATTCCATTCTTCGGTGCGGCCGCGGCGGGGACGAACGAGGGCGTGAAGCTCTGGCAGGAGCTCGCGGTGCTGTACGCCGGTCCGGTGCCGGGGCTCGTGGTCGGTGGCGCGCTCGCGTTTCTCGCGGCCGCTTCGGGTGACGCGCAGCACTGGCTCGAGCTCGCGATCCTGATGCTCGTGCTCAACGGGCTGAACCTGTTGCCGTTCTTCCCGCTCGACGGGGGCCGCATCGTGCATCGACTCTTGCACGTCGACAGTCTCTGGCTCGACGCCGGGCTCCGAGCTCTCGCCAGCGTCGCGTTCTTGGGCGGGGCCATCGCCACGGGCGACTACGTCATCGGCGCGCTCGGAGTCATCGGGCTCGTCGGGATCCCCAACGCGGTGCGGATCGGACGGCTCGCCCGCTCGCTGCGCGATCGAGGCGCCCACACGATGGATCGAGAGGCGCAGCTCGTCGCGATCTACCGCGAGATGCTCGACACGCCCGCGCTCGCGAAGGCCTCGCTCGCGGTGATGATCGCGCGCGCGGTCCAGGCGCGCGAACGCCTCCGCCGAGTCGACGAGCCCTTCTCGCGACGGCTGGTGTTCCTGCTGCTCTACGGGGCGACGCTCGCGGGCGTGGTCGCCGTCGTGGTCGGGCTCATCGCGCTCGCGCACGCTTGACGCGCGACGCGGTGACCGAGAAGCTCACTTGCCCTTGGCCTCTCTGCGCGCGAAGTACGTTCACTGCCCCCTCAGGGGCGCCGCGTGACCGTCTGGTGCGGTCGGGTCGGTGACTGCCATTGGAAGTGCGCGATCGGCGCGCTGACCGATGACGACCTGGCTCGCTTCATCGCGGGGATCCGAGACATCGGGGAGAGCCCGCTCGAGGAGATCCACGTCCTCGACCTGCTGCACGACGTGACGTTGCCCTCGGCGGTGCAGCGCCAACGGATCGCCGACGCGGTCGCGGGGATCCGCGGTCGCGAGCGGATCCGTGGACACGCGTTGGTCGCGAACTCGTTCGTCGGACGCGCGGCGCTCACCGCGATCAACTGGCTCGCGCCGCCTTCGTTCCCCGAGCGGGTGCTCGGCGAGCCGCGCGAAGGCGGCGAGTGGCTCCGCGCTCAGGGGATGAAGCTCGATGTCGACGAGCTCCTCGCCGACATCAAGGCAACTTGTCCGCCGTTCGCGAAGCTCAGCTGGTGATCAGCCCGCCGTCGCGCTCGCCGAGGCGGAGACCTCGACGGTGACGCTGAGGGTGACGTCGATCGTCTGCGCCGCGTCCAACGCGACCGACGCCGCGTCGACGAGGCACGCGCTCGCGCGAACGCCGAGCCGCCGCGCGGCGGCCTGGGTGGAGTCGAAGCTGCCGACCAACGTCGCGCCGTCCTCCGCGATGACGACGAGCTGTTGGTTCAGGCCGAGGAACCGCGGGTAGTTCGCCTCCAGCGTCTGGATCAACGCGACGAGGCGCGCCTCGGCCGCCGGATCGACGGTCCCCTCGAAGTACACGGCGACGCTCGGCTCCGTGCACTCCGCGGTGGCGTCGACGCGCGCCTCGCACGCGGCCTGGCAGTCGACGTCGGCCATCACGTCCACGTCGCCCTCACAGCGCGGCGCCTCGAAGTCCACGTCGCAGGAACCGGTGCAGGTGCCGGTGCACTGGCCCTCGATCTCCGCGATGCACGAGCCCATGCAGCTCCCCATGCACGTCGCGTTGCAGTTGCCCGTGCAGGTGCCGTCGCAGGTGCCCACGCAGCGACCCTCCGAGTCGGTGGCCGAGCACGTCCCGTCGCACTGACCCGCGCACGTCCCGCTGCAGCTCCCGGTGCAGGTGCCGGAGCACCGCGCCTCGCACGCGACGGTGCCCTCGACGCGGCACGTCCCCATGCACGTCCCGCTGCACCCGCCGCTGAGGTGGCCGGGCTCGCACATGACCTCCGCGTCGACATCGACATTTGCGTCGCACTCGGCCACGCACGACCCGTACGCGTCGATGTCGATGCTGCAGACCGGCGGCACGTAGTCGATGGTGAGCGTCGCGCCGGCGGGGAGCGCCGCGTCCACGATCGCGTCGATCTCGACGCGCACCGCCTCGCACGCCGCCTCGACGGGCAGCTGATCCGCGGTCGGCGCGGGCACGGTGATCCCGAGATCGGTGGCCATCGCGCGGCAGGTCGCTTCGACCTCACCGGACAGCCGCACCGCGTCGGTGGAGAATCGGGTGCCGGTGGCGAGGAACGCCTCCACCTTCTGGGCATCCGCGGTGATCCCAAAGTCATCGCAGCCGACGGCGGTGTCGACGTTGCCGCAGCCGGGGACGGCGAGGAGCGAGCCGAGGAGCGCGAGGCACGAGGATCGAGAAGTCATCTTCATGCGCGCAAGATGACTGAACGCGAGTGCCTCCGAAAGGGCAGCCGCGACGCTTCTCGACCTTTGGCGATGCCGAACGACTCGACGCCGATCCCCGCGTGCCGTGGCACACCGCGACGGATCCGCAGATCGGAGGTCATCTCTCGCGCGCAAATCGGTGAGCAGCGATGGCGAAACCGATGACGCAACGATGACGGAACCGAACGCCGCCCTCCGCGTCTCCGGTCCGATGGCAGTCGTCGCCTTGGTGCTGCTGGTGCTGCTGACCGTCGCCGCATTGCGACTCGCGCTCTTCGGCCTCCACACGTTTGCGTACGTCCACTCGTGGCGCCGGTTCCGCGGCGTCGCGCGGGCGCTCGCGGCGCTCGCCTCCCCGCTGCCCCTGGTGGGGCTCTGGTTCAGCACCACGGGGGTATGGGACATCCTGGTGCACACGCCCCGATTCGGGTGGCGATGGCTGATCGAGGTCCCCGCGTTCGTGGTGATCGCGGCGGGCGCCGAGATGGCGGCTGGCGCGGTGTGCATCGGCCTCATCCTCCTCGCGCATCGCCTCGGCGCGCGCCGAGCGGGTTGAACCGCGCCCGAGGGGTGCACCCCACCGGCGTCGAGCCGTCACCGTTTCTTGCGTAGGCCGGCGAGGCCGCGCACGAGCGCGTCGAGGCCGAGGTCGAGCTCCGCGTCGACGTCGTGCGACGCGAGGATCGCGGCGACCTCGCGGACGCGCGGGAACTCGTCGGGGCTGAGCGCGTCGTAGGCGGGCGTCGACGCGTCGTCGGGCGCGCGCGGTCCATAGGCGGAGATCGTGTGTCCGACCACGAACGCGAGGACGACCTGGAGGACGCTCAGGGCGTCGTCGACGCGGAAACCTGCGTTGCGCAAGACGTCGAGCGCATCTTCGAGATGGGTGAGCGAGGCCATCGTGACGGCGGGGCGCGTGGCGAAGAGCGGCAGGGTGTTCGGGTGCGCGCGCAGGACGTCGCGGAGCGCGCGCGCTTGGCGCAGGGTGATCGCCTCCCATCGCCCGGAGCGATCGACGGGCGGGAGCTCGGCGAGCACCGTCTCGAAGATGCCGTCGAGGATCGCGGCCTTGTTCGGCACGTGGTGGTAGAGCGACATCGCCTCGACGCCGAGCACCTCGCCGAGCCGGCGCATCGAGATCGCGTCGAGCCCGTCGCGATCGACGATCGCGAGAGCCGCGCCGAGGATTCGCTCGCGCGAGAGCGAGCCGCGCTCGGGAGGTTTCTTCGCCATGGGTCCTTGACACCCTTACACCATAAGCTTACGACGTAAGTCCATGAAGAAACGAAACGCCTCGCTCCTCCCCGTCGCGTCCCGCGACGAGCGTGAGGACCCGATGATCCGCGAGCTCGAGCGGCGCCTCGCGCGACCGCAGCGCCATCGGTTGCTCCAGGGCTACCCGATGGCGCCGCTCTCGACGCCGCTCGAGGGCCCGCGCGATCCGCTCGCGGATCTCGTCGACGATCCGGATCGCGCGCTCCTCGTCGGCGTGATGCCTCACACGTTCTGCACGCCGAAGGTCGAGGGCTGCGGGTTCTGCACGTTCCCGCACGAGCGCTACGCCGGCGCGCTGCTCCGGAGGTCCGTCGACGCGGTGGAGCGCGAGATCGACGCGACGCTCGCGCGTCACCCGTGGCTCGCCGAGCGCCGGGTCGAAGCGGTCTACTTCGGTGGCGGGACGGCGAACCTCCTCCCGCCGGACCAGCTCGATCGGCTCCTCGCCGCGCTCGGCCGCGGGTTCGACCTCGCGCAAAGCGAGCTGTCGCTCGAGGGCGTGCCGCGCTTCTTCGCGGTGCGGCGCTTCGCGCTCCTCGACGTGCTCGAGCGCGCGCCGGTGCGACATCGCCGCATCAGCATGGGCGTGCAGACGTTCGACCCGAGCTGGATCGAGCGGATGGGTCGCGACGCCTTCGGTGACCGCGCGGAGGTCGAGCGCCTGGTGATCGAGGCACATCGGCGGGGCCTCACCGCCTCCGCCGACCTCCTCTTCAACCTGCCGGGGGCGACGGTGGATCACGCGCTCGACGACGTGCGCCAGGCGATCGAGCTCGGACTGGATCAAGTCTGCGTATACAACCTGGTCCTCACCGCCGACCTCGACACGCGGTGGGCGCGCGAGCCCTCGCTCGTCGCAAGGATGCCCTCGCCGGAGGTCGCGCTCGTCACGTGGCTCGCCGTACGCGAGGCGCTGCTCGGCGCGGGATACGTGCAAACGACGCTGACCAACTTCGAGCGCGTCGACGTCGCGCGCACCGCGCGGCGCTTCGTCTATGAGGCGGCGAGCTTCGATCCGGCGCGCCACGACGCGATCGGCTTCGGGCCCGGCGGGATCTCGACGTTCACGTACGACGATCCGCGCGGCGGCGGGGCGCGCCTCGCGCGGAAGTGGATGAACGCGGGGCTCAGCTCGGCGTTCGCCGACGCGATCGAGGCGGACGAGCCGGCCGCGAGCAGCGTGTTCGACTACTCCCCGCGCGATCTCCGGCTGCTCCACGTCACCCGCAACCTCTCCGGGCTCGGCATCGACCGCGATCGCTACGCCGCGTTCTTCGGGACGGAGCTCGAGGCCGACTACGCGGCTCCGCTCGGCGCGGCGATGGACCGCGGGCTCTTGGTCGAGGTCGGTCGACGGATCGAGCCGACGCCGCCGGGGATGTTCTACGCGGACGCGGTCGCCGGATCGTTCGCGGCGGCGCGGGTGAGCGAGCTCCGCGGGGAAGGCGATCCGAACGTCGCGACGCGCCACCACATGGGCTGACCGCGGCGCGGAACGATCTCAGGGCGCGTCGGTCGTGTCGCGGTCGGTCGTGTCGCGGTCGGTCGTGTCGCGGTCGGTCGTGTCGCGGTCGGTGGTGTCGCGGTCGGTGGTGTCGCGGTCGGTGGTGTCGCGGTCGGTCGTGTCGCGGTCGGTCGCGTCGCCGTCGGTCGCGTCGCCGTCGGTCGGCGGGCACGCCGGCACGTGCGTCATCCGCTCGCGACACACGCTCGCCCACGCCGCGTTCGGTCCCTCGGCGCACCGCGCGTACGTGCACGCGGCGCCGAGCGTCCAGTAGCGCGCCATGAAGAACATCGCGGCGTCCTCCTCGTACGGGACCGCCTGCTGACCCATCCGCTCGTGCGCCCAGCCCTGGAGCGCGCTCATCGCTTGCGCAGCTTCGGTTGCTTGGTCGAGGCGGACGAGGACCTCGTCGCAGCGCTCGCGCATGTGGTTGTACGAGACGACGTAGCGATCGAACGGCCCCGTGTACCAGTCGCGGAAGCTCTGCGACGCGGCCTGCTCGGGGAACCCGCGTGCCGCCTGTGCGCGGTAGTCGTCGAGGCAGCGCGCCGTCTCCGCGTCGGCGAGCTCGGGGTTGGCCGGCCACGCGACGCGCGGGGCCGCGGCGGGGCGCGGCTCGCTCGGGCTCATCCGCGGCGTCTCTTCGGTGGGGCCACGACCGCAGGCGGTGCCGAGCACGGCGAGCAGCGCGACGACGGGGATCGCTCGTCGGAGAGGGGAGCCCATGCCGGCGGAGCCTCGCACGGATCGAGGCGCGAGGACCGACCGGTCATGCCGTCGAGGATCGCGAAGGACGGCTCGCGCCGTGCGGAACGAGCGAGGCAGGCGGCGACGTGACGAGGGTCTAGGCCGCGCCGCGCCACGGACCGGCCCGACGAAGCGAAGAGGAGTGATGCGCTCGCGCAACGGCGACGCGGGCGCGGAGCCGGGTCGAGCCGGATGTGGTAGGCCTGCCCTGCATGTCGCGAACGCTCGGTCGGCTCGTCCTCCTGTCGTCGGTCGCGGCGGTCCTCGGCGCGTGCGACGGCGAGCCCTCGCTCGACGCGGGTGCGCTCGACGCGGGCGGTCCGGGCTCCGGTTCGGACTCCGGCGCTCCGGACGCGGGCGCCCGCGATGCCGGCGCGGCCATGCTCGCGCCGCGGTTCACGGAGTGGCGCGGCGATGCGCTGGCGACGTTCGAGCTCGATGACGCGCGCGTCGACGCGGTGGGCGCGCGCATCGATCCGGCAGGCGGGATCGCGAGCAGCGATGCGACCGGAGCGTTCACCTACGCCGAGCTCGTCTCGCCGGTGGTGGAGGTCGAGCACCCGTTCCGCGAGGCGGTGCCGTCGTGGAACGCGGACACGCCGGCGACGACGTGGATCGAGGTGCGCATGCGCGCGCGGGTCGGCGGCGCGTGGACCACCGACTACGTGCTCGGCGTCTGGGCGGCCGGCGAGGAGCGCTTCCAGCGACACAGCGTCGACGGACAGCGGGACGCCTACGGCACGGTGGCCACCGACACGCTGCGGCTCGATGGTGCGGCGGACGCGTTCCAGATGCGACTGCGGTTGGCCTCCGGCACCGCGGGGGTGACGCCGACGTTGTGGGGGCTCGGCGTCTCGACGTCGGATCCCAGCGCCGCGCCGCCGCCGCTCGCGCCCGACGCCACCGCGTACGGGACGCCGCTCGACGTGCCGCAGCGCTCGCAGCTCGTCTACCCGGACGGCGGCGAGGTGTGGTGCAGCCCCACGTCGACGACGATGGTGCTCGCCTACTGGAGTCAGCAAGCTGGATTGCCGAGCCTCACGCTCGCGGTGCCCGACGTTGCGGCCGGGGTGTGGGACGCGGTGTACGACGGCGCGGGCAACTGGCCGTTCAACACCGCGTTCGCCGCGCAGGCGAGCGGCGGCGCGCTGCGCGCGATCGTGACGCGGCTGTGGCGCATCGAGCAGCTCGAGCGCCTCACCGCGGCGGGGGTGCCGGTGATCATCAGCATCTCGTTCCGCTCCGGTGAGCTCATGGGAGGACCGATCGGGTCGACGAACGGGCACCTCATCGTGGTGCGCGGCTTCGACTCGGCGGGTGACGTGCTCGTCAACGATCCGGCCGGCCCCGACGATGGGACGGTCCGCTACACGTACCCGCGCGCACAGCTCGACGCGGCGTGGGCGCACTCGGGGCGCACCGCGTACGTGATCCATCCCGCCGACGAGCCGCTGCCGGTCGAGGGCGCGCTCGGCGCCTGGTGAGGTAGGCTACGCAAGGATCGCTGCGTCGCGGCGCGGGCGCACCGCGACGAGCGTGCCGCAGCCGCCGTTCGCTTCGACGCGGGCCTGGCTGCTCATCCGCACGTTGAGCCCGCGCGCGCGGAGGCGCTCGTACGCGGCTTCGTAGCTCGCGCGACCGACGGGCTGGTGCGCGCTCGTGGGCACCGGGTTGTACGCGTAGAGGTGCGTGCGGAGCCCGAGCGGCTCGGCGCGCGCCGCGAACGCGTCGAGCTCGTCGGACGCGTCGTTGAGATCGCGGATCACGAGATACGCGACGGCGACCTTCTTCCGGCGCGAGCGGCTCATCCGCGGCAGCTCTTCGGTCAGCGCGGCGAACAGCGCCTCGAGCGAGGGACCGCGCGGGACCGCGCGGGCGCGCGTCGCCTCGGTGCCCGCGTGGACCGATACGGTGATCCCGTTGTGCGGCGCGCGGAGCAGGTCGCGGAGCTTCTCGATCGGCCCGCCGCTCGTCGTCACGCTGGGCGCGAGGCGTTCTCTCCGACACCACGCGATGAACGCGAGCGTGCCCGGACAGTGGAGCGGCTCGCCCACCCCACTGAGCGTCACCCTGTCGAACGAGGCTTGCGATCGTACAGCCTCGACCTGGCCGATCAGCTCGTCGAGCGACAGGGGCCGCGTCAGCCCGTTCGCGCCCGAGGCGCAGAACGGGCAGCCCACCGCGCAGCCGACCTGCGTCGAGACGCAGAGGCTGTCGCCGCGGTAGAGGACGGCCTCCACGCGCGCACCGCCGTCCACCTCGACGACGAAGCGTCGGTTCCACTCGCTCGCGTGCTCCTCGACGAGGCGGGCCACGCTCCGATGTACGCCGGTCGTCGCGTCGAGACAAACCGCGGCGGGGTCAGTCGGCGAGCGCGCGCTCGACCTGGGCGCGCTCCGGTCCGTCAGGGAAACGTGCGAGGTAGCGCTGCGCGGCGACGCGCGCCTCCTGACGCCGACCGAGGGCGAGCAAGGCGCGCACCCGTAGGGCGAGCGCCTGCGACTCGAGCATCGCGTCCGGGTCGCTCGCGTGGGTGGCGTCGAGCACGCGCAGCGCGTCGTTCCACGCGCCGACCGCGGCGTGCTGCGAGGCCCCGAGGTAGCCGGCGACCGCGGCGCGGGACGGAGGGAGCAGCGCGGCGGCGCGCTCGTAGGCCGTCGCGGCGTCCGCGTGACGGCGCTCGCGGCGGAGCGCGTCGCCCCGCTCCATCCACCCCTCCGCGGTGGTCGGGGGCTCGGCGGTCGGCGGACGCGACAAGCTGCTTTGTGGATCTTCGCTGGCCTGCTCCGCGTGCGACGCGCGTCCCCGGCGACGGTCCGCCGTCGTGGGCTCTTCGCTCGTCGCCTCCGATGGCTCCGGCGCCGCGACGCTCGGCTCGGTGTCCTCGCGCGGCGACGGAGTCGGGGTCGCGACCTCGCTCACCCGCCCGCGCGCCTCCGCCCAGCGCTCACCGAGCTCGGCGAGCGGCGAGGCATCCTCGACCGTGGCCTCCCCCGCCTCGAGCATCCGCGTCTCGTCGCCGCGCACCACCTCGACGCGACCCTCGTGCACCCACGCATCGACCCTTGCGTTCTCTACGCGCACGCTGAACACCGTGCCGCGGACGCGCACCTCGCCGTACGGCGTGACGACGGTGAAGCGCTCGCCGTCCGCGAGGTGCGCGACCTCGGCGAGGATCGTGCCCGAGCGCAGGTCGACCCTCCGGTCGTCCCCCGCGAGCGAGGTGACCGAGACGTCGGCGCCCGCCGCGACGGCGAGGCGATCGCCCGGCGCGAGCTCGATGAACGACGGCTCCGCGAGGGACGCGCTCGGCGATTCGGTGAGCGGCTCGCTCCGACTCCACAGCACGAGCGCCGCCGCCGCGGCCAACGCGGCCAGTCCGACCGCGACGATGCGGCCGCGGCGCGCTCGCTGGAGCTCGCGTCCCCGCGCCGCGATCACCGCCTCGCGCGCCATCGCCTCGGGGCTCGGTCCGGGCGGGACGTCGAGCGCGCGCGCCGCGGCGAAGAGCGACGCGAGCTCCGCGTCGGCGCCGTCGCCGTCCACCAGCTCGAGCTTGGGCGGCTCGCTCATCGCGACTCCTCCCGCAGCCGCGCGCGCAGGTCAGCGCGCCCGAGCTTGAGCCGCGCGCGCAGCGCGTCGAGCTTCACACCCTCGATCTCGGCCGCCTCCTGGTGGCTCAAGCCCTCGAGGTCGCAGAGCACGATCGCGTTGCGGCGCACGTCCGAGATCTGGGCGAGCGCATCGTAGAGGCGTCGCACGTCGGCGCGGCTCACCGCGGCGCGCTCCGGATCGCCCACCGCCGCGAGCTCGGGCACGGGGACGAGCGGCCGCGTGCGACGTCGGTGCCGCCGCATGTGATCGGCCACGGTGCGCATCACCACGCGCCGCGCGTACGTCTTGAGGCTCGACTCGCCGCGGAAGCCGTCGAGCGATCGGTAGAGCTCGATCATCGCCTCCTGGATGAAGTCCTCGAGGTCGACGGTGGGGCCGACGTAGCGGAACACCCATCCGCGCACGAGCGGCGCGAGCTCGACGAGCGACGTCTCCACCGCCTCGGCGGTCGTCTCATCGGGTGAAGGTCGGAAGAGGCGCAGCACGCGATCGGGATAGTGGGGGGTGAGCCGAAGAGTGAGACACGTGCCGCGACGAATTTCCGCGAAGGGAGAGAGCTACGCGTCTCCTCCGGCGGAGAGCGCGTCGTCGAACAGGAACCCGACGCGCAAGAGGAGCTCGAGCCCGTGGGTGTACGCGACGTCGACGTCGATCAGGCCGGTATAGGCCAGCTCGAGCCGGATCTGGAAGGGCTCGGCGACGAGGCCGACGCTCCCCGCGACGACGGCGCCCAGGCCGATCGCCTCGACCAGGGTCGAGGGGTCCGTCGCGCTCGGATAACGCCCGAACACGAACGCCAGGCCCGCCTCCGCCCCGAGCACCAGCGGGACGTCGCGCAGCCGCTCGCGGTAGGCGTAGCGCAGCTCGACGTGGAACGCGTCGCGCCCATCGGGGCCCTGGCCGAAGAGGAACGTGCCCCACCGAAATCCGACCGCGCCGCCGTGACCGCTCGGATGCACCAGCCGCAGATCGCCGCCGAACGTGAGCGCGTGTCCTTCGCCCGCGCGCGTGAACGTATCGCGCGCGTCGCGCCAGCGCGCGTCGAGCCCGAGGACGGCATCGAACCCGAAGCCGAGGCGACCGGATCGCTCCGCCGGTGGATCGTCGCGCTCGACCGGTGCGATCGCCTCGACCGGTGCGATCGCCTCGACCGGCGGGACCCCGATCGGTTCGCGCGCAGGCGGATCGTCCTCGACCTGATCCGCGGGCTCGTGCGGAGGGTCGGCCTCCACCGCATCGAGCAAGGAAGCCAAAATGACGGCCAACGCGCGCAGATCCACCTCGTCGCGCGCGAGCGGTGAGCGCGCGAAGCGCTGGGCCCCATCGGCACGGCGCGCCGCGAGGTCGAGCGGCTCGAGCGCGCCCTCCGACGTCACGCGCACGACGACGTCGGCGTCCTCGGCCGCGTCGCAGGCGAGCACGTCGCGGGCGAGCTCCTCGATCACCCGCGCGCGCAGCTCGTCGTCGCCCGCCGGCGTGCACAGCGCGACGCGCGCAGAAGATCGCTGCGCTGCGCCGATCGACGGCCACGCGAGCATGCACGCGACGGTGACGCAAGCGCTCCGCATCACGGTGGCACGGGGAGGCGGGTGCCCAAGCGCAAGACGATCTCCATGTCGCTCCCGAACGTGATCTCGCCCGCGTGGCCGGTCGGATCGAGGAGGTCGCGCGAGCCCCACGGGTTCACCGAGCCGATCCATCCGAACGCGACCCCGAGCACGACCGGGCCGAGCATGAGGAAGCCATCGATCGCGAGCGTGGGACCGACCCCGACGCGATCGATCACCCCGATGCGCGCGCCGGTCTCGTCCGAGTACTGATACCAGCCGCGCACGACGCCGAGGCCGGCCTCGAAGTACGCGCCGACGCCGACGCGGTCGACCCGCGGATGGTGTCCTACGAAAAACGAGTAGCGGGCATCGATCTCGAGCACCGACACGATCTCGCTCGGGAAGAAGCGGACCGCCAGCGCGCCTCCGTGTCCGCTCGGGTGATGGACCCGCACCGCGCCGCCGATCACGAGCGCGTTCATCCGCGCGTCGAGCTCGAGGTCCGAGACGGTGGCGTCGCCCCACCCGATGAGCACCGCGACTAGCGCCGAGACGTCGAGGTACAGCAGCGGCGCCGAAGCGCGCGGCGGAGCGTCGACGGGCTCCGGCGCGACATCGGGCGCGGCGGAGCTCGAGTCGGTCGTCGGGTCGGTCGTCGAGTCGGTCGTCGATGTGGGCTCGATCGCGGGCGGCGTGCGGAGCTCGTCGAGGAGGCTCCGCGCGACGACCGCGATCGCGCGCGGGCCCATCACGTCGGCCGGGCGATCGGTGCGGGTCGAGCTCACGCGATCGTCCCACGCGAGCTCGATCGTGAGCCGCGAGACGGGGCTCGGCGCGTCGATCCGCACGCGCACGGACGGCTCGCCCTCGAGCGCACCGCCGCACTCGACGCGCGTCAGCTCGAGCTCGAGCGCGATGGCGTCGGCGATGCGCTCCGCGAGGTCGGCCGGCAGTGAGTCGGAGACGCAGACCTCCGCGTCGGCCGAGGCCGCGGCGGGAGCGAGCACGGCGAGCGTTGCGACCAAGGCCATCGTCCCACGGTGCCCCGCGGCCCTCTCGACGGCCCCCCTCATCCGCGCGGGAAGCTGGCGGAGCCGCGCGTGCGAGTCAACGTGCGCCGATCGCGATCGGTCGGTCGATTTCGTATCCCAACCTCACCCGCGCTCGAGACTAGCGGGGAGTGAGTCGACGACCTCCGAGAGTGGGCCCCATCCCCTTCCTCGATCCGCTCGCGCGCCGCCGCTTCCGCGACGCCGCCGTGCTCGCCGCGCTCGCGTGGTCGATCGCCTCGTCGATCGCGGCGCCCGCCGCCGCACAGCGAGGCTCGCAGCACGCGAGTGACGATCCCATCCCCGCGCACGCGACGAGCGGCTTCCCGGAGACGTTCGACACCGAGACCGCGAGCGCGGGCTCGTTCACCGGCGGCCTCCCGCTCCTCTCGTTTGCGGGCGGGATCACCGACGCGCTGACCGTGGGCGCCAGCGCGCCCTCCTTGGTCGCGCCGCCGTTCGCGGAGGGGATCGGCCTCGTCGCGTGGGCACGCTACCGCTACCACGCGTCCGAGCACTTCCGCGCGAGCGCGGATCTGATCGTGGGCGGGATCGCCAACTTCGCCCCGCGCGGCGTCGGCGGGCTCACCGGCGCGATCCTCCTGAACACCGACTGGCTCCCGACCCCCGAGCATCGCCTCACCCTCCACCTCGCGGCCGGCGCGATCGGCTTCGCGTACTCGGGCAGCGGTATCGATGCGCAAGGTGTGTTGGCGGGGCTCACCTACTCGGCGTTCCCGCTGCCGTGGCTCGGGCTCCACCTCAGCGCGCTCGTCCTCCCGGCCGCAGACGTGACCTTCCGATCCGCGACCGCGCTCACCGAGCAGTCGCTGAGCGACCCGTCCGAGCTGTACCGGCGGACGTTCTACCGCGCGATGGCGAGCTTCCGACCGCACGCGAGCTGGCTCGTCCAGGTCGGCATCGCGGGCACCGGCATCGACTTCGGCATCCCGATCCCTTGGTTGAACATCGCATTTCGGACGGAGTGAAGCGTGCGCACGACGATGCATGAACCGGTTCGCCGATCCGCTCGCCGGATCGCCTCGCGCGGGGTGACGGCCGCGCTCCTCTGCGCGTGTACCGCGCCCACCCCGAGCGAGCCTCCGCGCGTCGAGGCCCTCGTCCTCGCCAGCGTCGATCCCGAGACCGGAGCGCCTCGGCTCGAGCTCGCGGAGGTCGAGCTCTCGCGTGTGGACGATCTCGATACGTTGTCGGGTGACTGGTTCCAAACCACCCGCGCCGGTGGTCTGCGCGCGCAGATCGTGGGCGCGACCCTCGTGAACTCGACGTTCGAGGGTGGCGATCCGCCGAGCCCGCGCTATCGCCTCGACGATCGCGGCGTCGCGACGCCGCGCGACTACGACACGCTCGCGATGTTCAGCACGCTCGACGCGCTCGAGACTGTGTTCGAGGCGCTCGACGAGACGACGGGGCTCGACCCCGACGTGATCCTCGCGCCGTACGGTCCGATCGACGTGATCTACGAGCCGCGCCTCGAGGTCGAGCGCGACGGCATGATCCAACACCAGATCGGCACGACCAACGCGTACTTCGATTCGTCGGGACCACGGTTCGCGGTTCTCCGGCGGAGCGCGTTCGAAGGCGAGCCGCTCGCGATCGATCGACGCGTCCTCGCTCACGAGACCGGGCACTTCGTGTTCTTCCTCTCCTTCTTCTCGGGCGCCGACGACGGATGCGATCCCGACGCGGTCGAGTCGAACCTCGCCGATCCGTTCTTCGCGGGCCGCTTCGAGTGGGAGTACGCGCTCGCGGGGATCAACGAAGGGTTCGCCGACCTCGTCGCGTTCGCGATCACCGGCACGGTGGACGTGCTCGCGGGCGTGTTTCCCGCGGCGGAGGGTCAGTCGATCACGACGCAGCGGACGATCCGCTTGCCCGTCGCGTGCGACGACGGGGCGTTCTACTGCATCGGCACGACGTTCGCGCGCTCGGCCTACGATGCGTTCCTCGCGACCGGCGGCGATCCGCTCTCCGCGCCCTCGCGTCGCGCGTTCGTCCGCTCCATCGTCGATGCGCTGCGGGACCTGCCCGCGACGATGCGCGAGCGGGGCCTCGTCCCCGCCGCGACCGGCGTCGTCGCGGAATGCATGGTGGAACCGGGCTTGACCGACGTCGGGACGCAGGTCCTCTCCGCGTTCCTCGACGCGCTGCTGTCGCGGTTGGACGAGCCGACGCGCACCGCGCTGTGTCCCGCGTTGATCGATCACTTCGGCGAGCGCTTCCTCGTCGCCGCGCGAACGGAGTGCTCGTGATGCAAAAGGTCGTGCTCGCGATCTCGATCCTCTCCACGTCCTTCTGCGCGCACGCCGCCGCGCAGCCCGCGATCACCCACGAGCTCGCGCTCGGCGCCGGAGTCGGGATCGAGCCGCGCTACGAGTACGGCTCCGGCACGTACGCGGCGGTCGTCCCCGAGGTGGTCGGCCTCGGCTACACGCCGCTCGTCTCGCGCTGGCTGTACCTCCGCGCGGGGGGACGCGTCGGCGTCGACGGGCTCGTCCGGCCCGAGTTCGCGCGCGACCTCCGGGTCGACGAGCGCGGCTTCTACGCGGCGGCGGAGGTCGGCCTCGTCCTCGACGCCGTCGTGGTGCCGAGCCTGTCGGTGGGGCTCGGTCCGACGTTCCGATGGATCGACGCGTCGGGCACGACCGCGTACGCGGACCTCGATCAGCTCGACGCGTTCGAGGCGTCGATGCTGATGTACGCGAACGTCGGCCTCGGCATCCCAGTAGAGCAAGGGCTGTTCGTCGTCGAGCCGTATGCGCGCTTCTTCCACGTCCTCGGCGACGATCGCGCGTGGCTCCGCCTCGGCGTCGAGCTCACGGTCGGCTTCGATCTCGTCGGCTGCCCCGCGTGCGAATGCCCGGTGTGCCCGGTCGAGCCGCCGTCGTGAGCGTCAGAACGTGCGCGGGCCGCGGCGGGGCGCGTTGTGCGCGCGCGCGAGGAGGACCAGCGCGGCGATGGAGAGCGCGCCGACGCCGATCGAGCGCGTGATCGCGAGGGCGCTCCGCTGGAAGAGCGAGAGGTCGAGCACCTGGAACATCAGCTGGAGACGCGCGAGGATCAGCGAGAGCAAGACGAGCACGCCGACGCCGACGAGCGCCGCGGCCGCCCCGCCGCTCGCGCGTCGCACGGGACCGAGCCCGACCGCGATGAACGCGACCGCGATGATGAACGCGACGACCTCACCGAACG
Organism: Sandaracinaceae bacterium; assembly: GCA_050186575.1. GTDB lineage: Bacteria > Myxococcota_A > Polyangia > Polyangiales > Sandaracinaceae > JAUHXR01. The sequence continues at coordinate 57,482 of JBFWYI010000035.1, forward strand.
CGTTCGCGAGCACGAGCGGCAGGTCGATCACGAGGTCTCCTCCGCGCGACGTGCGATGAGGACCGCGCGCGCGAGCCGTACCGCCCCGTAGAGTACGAGCCCGCCGATCGCCGCGTACAACACCGTGAGCGCGACGTCCCGGACCGCCAGGACGTACAGCAGGTGATCCTCGCCGAACCACTCCATGCCGAACATGGAGATTGCGATGGACAGCGCGTATCCGAACAGCGGCCGGACGATCCAAATCGCGCCCGCGACACCCGCGGCTGCAGCGGCGCGCCGATCGATCGGACGGAGGACCCGAAGCGCGACGAAGAGGAGCGCGGCCCCCATCGCGAGCTGTGGCACTACGCTCAGCGTTGCCAACCGGACCAGCTCCGTGCCGTTCACGCACCCAGGTTACCGACGCCCGCGCGTTGGTGCAACGAAGCTTACGGGAGCGCAGTCGAGTCAACGCGCGCACCCCGAGCGCGAGGCGGCCCTACGAGGGGCTACGCGGCCGCGCGCTCGGATCGGGTGTGGCTCACCGCGAGCTCCCACACCGAGCGCACGAACGCCGCGTCGCCGAGCTGCTTGGGCACCGCGCGCAGCTCGCCCTCGTAGTAGTAGCCAGCGCCCTCGACAGGATCGCACGCGAGCTTGACGTAGCGCGAGGCGGCGACCTCCTCGGTCACGCCGATGCGGAACAGCTTCGCGAGCGCGGGGCCGATCGTGGTGAACGGGTTGAAGCCGGTCATCGTGTGGCCGAAGCGCGTGGTCGGGATGATCCCGGGGTGGAGCGCGACGAACGTGATGCCGCGATCGCCGAAGCGCGCTTGCTCTTCGAGGGTGAGCGCGAGCAGCGCGAGCTTGTTGCGCGCGTAGCCGAACATGCCGCCGCTCGCGTCCTTGCCGACGAGCTGATCGAGGCGCGTCTTCATCGACGGCGCGAGCCCGGTCACCACGTTGATCACGCGACCGTTCGCGGCCGCGAGCGGCTCGAGCAGCGCCTCGGTCAGGGCGAGTGGCGCGGCGACGTTGAGCGCGAACGTGCGCTCGAGGCCGTCGACGGTCGGCTCGCCCTTGCTGAAGACGCCGCCCGCGTTGTTGATCAGCGCGTCGAGGCGCGGCGCGAGCTCGCGTAGCTCGGCGGCGAGGCGCCGCACGTCGGCGAGCGAGAAGAGATCCGCCGCGACGAACCGGCTCCCGTTCCCCGCCCGCGCCGCGACCGCCGCTCCGCGTTCCGGGTCGCGCCCCACGATCAGGACGCGCCACCCCGCCTGCCCGAGCGCCACGCTCGCCGCCTCGCCGAGCCCCGAGGTCCCACCCGTCACCACCGCCGTCTTCTGCGCCATCTCCGCCTCCATTTGGTGCGGAGAAACGTGCGTTCGATACCCATGGTCAACAACAGAGCATTCTGAAACTATCTATCAACTGGAGGTAAACAATGGACGCGGGCCTGTTCCGCGGGATCGTCCCCTTCGTCGCGGTCGCCGAGGAGCGCAGCTTCCGCCGCGCGGCGCAGCGGCTCGAGGTGAGCCCCGCCGCGGTGAGCAAGGCGATTCGCTCGCTCGAGGATGAGCTCGGTCAGACGTTGTTCACGCGGACCACCCGCGCGGTGCGGCTCACCCGCGAGGGCGAGCTGTTCTTCGAGCGCTGTCAGCAAGCGATGGCGTGCGTGCGCGGCGGACGCGACGCGCTGCGCGCGATGGAGGCCGAGCCGTCGGGAGACCTGATCGTGTCGGTGCCGCACCTCGCGGTCGGGCTGCTCGCCCCGGCGCTCGCGCAGCTCGCCTCGCGCTTCGTCAAGCTGCGCTTCGATGTGCAGGTCACCGATCAGATCTCGCGCTTCGCCGAGGAGCCGATCGACGTGGCCGTGCGCGTCGGCGCGCTCACCGACTCGACGCTGGTCGCCAAGCGCCTCCGCAGGACGAGGCTGACGACGGTCGCGTCTCCCACTTATCTTGCGCGCTACGGTTTGCCTCAGACGCGTGACGCGCTCGCCGCGCACCGGTGCCTCGTCGTCCGCGCTCCCGATCGCAAGCCGCGACCGTTCCTCTTCGCGACCGGCCCGTGGCCGGTGAACGCGGTGATGGTCGTCGATCACGCACCGACGCTGATCGAGGCGGCGCTCGCGGGGCTCGGGATCACGCAGGCGTTCGACTTCATGGTGCACGAGCACGTGGCGGCGGGTCGCTTGGTGTCGCTCCTCGATGAGGATGCGACGGATGGGCCAGACATCCACGCGCTCTGCGCGCCGGGTCGCCGCGCATCGCCGAACGTTCGGGCCGCGTTCGATGCGCTGGCCGAGCACTTCGCGCGGACGTCGGCGTAGACTCGCCGCGATTGACGACGCCCACCGCCATCGAGGTGTCCGCGCGCCACCCCGCGATCGCGGGACCGGGTCGGTTGGGCCTCGCGATCGGCTCGTTCCTCGTGTGGATCTTCTTCGTCTGCGGCGCGGTGCTCCCGCAAGCCGCGTTCTTCGGTGCCGTCGCGGCAGCCATCGCGGCGGGCCTCGTGGCGGCGCCGCTCGTCGTGATGCTCCTCGCCCTCGCGACGCTCGCCAAAGCGCGGGTCGGCGCCGACGGCCTGGCGGTCCGGTCGTTCGGGCGCACGCGGTTCATCCCGTACCAGGACGTGACGGACCTCGCCGTCGACAAGGCGCGCGTCAGCCTCCGGCTCCGGGACGGCAAGCTCTACCACTTCCAGATCGCCGACCGCGCCAAGCCTTCGGTCGCCGTCGATCACACGATCCACCCCGCCGCGACGCGCATCCGCGAGGGGGTCGAGGACGCGCGTCGGGAGCGCGCGCCGATCCGGGTGCAGGAGGAGCTCGAGCGCGGCGACAAGAGCGAGCAAGCGTGGTTGCAAGCCATCGCGGCGCACGCCGAGGAGCGAACGGACTATCGCGACGCCCCGCTCGATCGCGAAGGCCTGGAGGCGCTCTCCTCCGACCCCCGAGCGGATCCCACGGCGCGGGTCGCGAGCGCCCTCGTGTTGCGCAAGGTGGGGCTCAGTCACACCGAGAAAGAGACGTTGCACGAGGCGGCGGCCGCGACCGCGCACCCACAGGTCCGCGTCGCGCTCGAAGCGGTCGCCGACGATGCGCGGGAGGAAGCCGAGGTCGGCGAAGCGGTAGCCCGCGTGCGATCACGCGCCGCGCGGTGAGCCCCGAAAGCGAGGGTTCAGACTGCGTTCCGCGTTCTCCGTTTTCCGTTCTCCGTTCTCCGTTCTCCGTTCTCCGTTCTCCGTTCTCCGTTCTCCGTTCTCCGTTCTCCGTTCTCCGTTCTCCGTTCTCCGTTCTCCGTTCTCCGTTCTCCGTTCTCCGTTCTCCGTGCCCCCGTCCGCTTCGTCCCGAAGCGGGAATCGAACGTTGCGACGGGGGCGCTCCGGAGCCACCGCTCCGCGCGCGCCCGCCGCTTCGCGGCGCTCGCTCGCGGATCGGTGTCTCCTGCGCGCGCTCCGCGAGCCCCGCCGTGCGCACGAGGGCTTGCGCCCTCGCGCTTCCGTCGGTCTCGCTCCGCTCCGCCCGAGCCTCCTCGCTCGCTCCGCGAGCTGCGGGTCTCGTCCGGTCCGATCGAGCCGCCTGCGGCGTCTCGGTCGGGGCGCTCCGCGCAGCGTCGTGTGGCACCCCGGTGCGTAGGTGGCGGTGACACACCGCTTCGACCCGTCACCTCGCCGCAACGCTTCTTCAAATCCGTAGCACTTGCGGTCGGCCGCACGGCGCCGGAGGATGAACGGCATGGCCACAGACCTGGCGCCGACTCGCACCGGGGGGGACACGCGCGACGCGGCCGTCCTGGGCATGACCATCCCCGATGCGCAGCGGAACGACGTATCGCTGAGCGCGACGATCGTGGCGCCGCTGTCGACGATCCCCATCGACCCGGGCTCCCCGGCGCCGACGCTGCGGAACACGAACAACTCCGTGCTCCCGCGGGTACACGCCTCGCAAGGAAAGGTGCGGCTCGCGCCGAGCGAGGGCCTCCGCTACGAGACGGTGCGGACGCTCGGCCAAGGCGGGATGGGCGAGGTCGCGCTCGTCAACGACCGCGACATCGGGCGCACGGTGGCGGTGAAGAAGCTGCTCCCCGAGGCGGAGGGGCAGGCGTCGATCGCGCGGTTCGTCGACGAGGTGCGCACCATCGGGCGGCTCGAGCACCCGAACATCGTGCCGATCCACGACGTCGGGGTCGACGAACGAGGCAAGCTGTTCTTCGTGATGAAGTACGTCGAAGGCGAGACCCTCGAGGCGATCCTCGAGCGGCTCGCGGCCGGCGATCCGGAGACGCACCGGCGCTACGACGTGACGCGCCGGGTCGAGATCTTCATGGGCGTGCTCCGCGCGCTCCAGTTCGCGCACGAGAAGGGGATCGTCCACCGCGACATCAAGCCCGCCAACGTGATGGTGGGGCGCTTCGGCGAGGTGGTGCTGATGGACTGGGGCGTGGCCCGGCCGATCGGCGGCCCCGTCGACGGAGACCCCTCGATCACGATCGCGGACGACGAGCCGACCCTCGCGGGACGCGCGAGCTCGACGCACTCCGGGGCGCTGATCGGGACGCCGCTCTACATGTCGCCCGAGCAAGCGCTGGGCGCGCCGCTCGACGCGCGGAGCGATCTCTACTCGGCCGCCGTGATGTTCCACGAGATGCTCAACCTCGAGCATCGTTTCGCGAAGGTGCCGTCGCTGCCCGCGCTGCTCGTCGCGATCCAGATGACGGATCCGCCCGCCGTGACGAGCATGTTCCCAGGCCCGGGCGGCAAGCTCGGGGTCGGCCCCGAGTACGGGCACTTCCTGAAGAAGGCGCTCGCGCGCGATCCTTCGCAGCGCTGGCAGAGCGCCGACGAGATGATCTACGAGCTGCACCAGATCCTCGAGGGCGTGTGTCGCGTGCAGTGCATGGCGACGTTCACGAAGCGGATGAGCCGCGAGGCGGGGCGGTTCGTCGATCGCAATCCCCGGGCGGCGATGTTCCTGCTCATCGCGGTCTCGCTCGTCTTGCTCGCGCTCGTGGGCAACGCGTTCCGCGATCTGATCGCGTGACCGGGCCTCCGGTCTCCGATCGCACGTCTCGCTGACGCGACGATCCATCGCGCCCGCCTCATGCCGGCGATCGAGGCGCGAAGTATGCTCGGCGCCGATGTCCGAGCTCCTCGTTCCTGCGCTCTTCGCCGGTCTCATGTTGCCCACGTTGGTGAGCGGCTTCGGCTACCGGCAGGAGCGCGCGACGCTCCGCACCGCGGTGCACCGGCTGGTCGCGCAGCTCAGCTACGTCGCGGTGCTCGCGGCCTCGTACGCGCTCGGCCTCTTTACGTGGGACGACGTCGGGCTCGTGGCGGGCGGGTCGCTCGTCGTCGCCGCCGGGTTCGGTGGGCTCGCGTACTACGTGCTCGGTCGCGTATGGGCCCAGCTCGCGTCGGCGCAGCCGGCCGTGACGACGCACCGTCCGATCCGCACCGGGCTGAAGAAGCAGATCGGCTCGTACCGCGCGTTGGTGCCGTCCTCCCCGCTCGCGTACGCGCTCACCGCGCTCGCGCTCGCGATCAACCCGTTCACCGAGGAGATCATCACGCGCGGGATCCTGGTGGTGATGCTCGGCCACGCGCTCGGCTCGGCGTGGCTCGGGATCGCGGTGGGGCTCCTCGTCAACGTGCTCGTCCACATCTATCAGGGCCGCGCGAACCTCACGTACCACGTGCTGTTCTATGCGGCGACCGTCGCGCTCCTCTACTCGCCGGTGGGTCTCGCGGGCGCGATCGCGTGCCACCTCGCGGCCGACCTCGGCGCGCTCGTCTTCGCGCGGCGCACGTTGGAGCAGTGGCGCGCCCTCGCCTCGGAAGAGCGCCGCCTCGCGATCGAGGCGGCCGGTTGATCGACCGAGCTCAGCGAGCGGCGTCGACGTCGAGGAGCAGGAACCCGTACGCGGGGAGCTCGACCGTGTACTGCGCGCCCGTGATCGCCGGGGCATCGGCGCCCGTGACGATGTCGGTCGGCGTCTGCGTGAGCGCGAGGCCAGAGTCGGTGAGATCGACGGTGATCGTCGAGGGCTCGGTCTTGAAGTTGTAGACGTTCAAGCCGAGCTGCGTGCCGTCGACGCTCGTCCGCAGCGCCGCGTAGTGCTGAGGGTCGGCGCCGGTCGAGAGCCGCCGCCGCCCGCCGCCCGGCTCCTCTGCGGGGTGGGTGCGGATCGCGCGCATCAGCTGGCTCATCCGCGCCTGACGCGCCGGGTCGAACCCGACCCAGGTGTTCTCGTCGCCCGGCTGCGCGGAGTGGAACATGTCCACCGTGACGCCGAGGCCCGCGAGCACCGCGCCGGTGAACAGGTGGGCATCGATGTTTTCGTTGTACACCCAGAGCCGCATCGCCCCGCCGTCGCGCGCGACGTTGTAGTCGCGGATGAGCGTCAGCAGCTCCTCGAGGTCGGCCGCCTCGTAGGTGCCGGCCACGATGTCGTCGATGATGCTGTGGGTGTCGTCGTCCTCACCGAAGTGAGTGAAGTTGACGTTGAAGTCGTCGACGTAGCGCTGGCCGTCGTACCACTCGACGCCCTCCGCGAAGCGGTAGCTGGCGCCGGCTTCGACCACGAGGTCGCCGAGCAGTCGGCGGCGATCCGCGTCGCTGTGTCCGACCTCGGACGGAGGCGCGTCGTACATGAATCCGTCGATCCCGGTGTCGAGCCAGAACCGCGAGATCGCCTCGCACGCGTCCTGCGCCTCCGCGTGGTTGAAGTTCCACGCCGGGTAGCCCCACACCGTCGCGTAGTACTTGCCGGCCTCTTCGCTGTGCGCCCAGCCCCCCTCGAGCACGCCGAGGTCGTAGGTGTCGGCCATCGTGTCGACCCAGAGGAACGAGCGCGCCTCGGGGGTGTCACGGCCCTCGCGTACAGCCTGCACGGCGTCTTGCCAGACCGCCGAGCGCGGGCTCGCCGAGTGGAAGACCATCCACATCATCACCGCGATGTCGCGCGCGTGCGCTTCGTCGACCAGTGCGCGGAACTCCTCCATCGTGCCGCTCGTCGGATTGGTCGCGTACACGTCGAGCGGCTCCGCGCCGTAATAGCCGTCGGGGTTGCCGTAGTAGGGCGCGTAGATGAGCAGCGCGCCGACGCCGCGATCCTCGATCGCGTCGAGATCGGCGCGGATGTCGTTGAACGTCTCGCCGCTCACCGTCGTGAAGTGCCACTCCACGAAGTTCGCGTGGCGAAACCAGTCGGACGGCATCCGCGGCGCCGGCTCGTCCGGCGGAGCGGGATCCACGCCGGAGCAACCGAGCCCTACGACGGCGAGCGCACCCACACCCGCGGCCCACACGCTGCGCATCTTCATGCCGGCGCCTCCCGCAAGGGCCGGGCCACGCGCGCAGGAGCCCCGCACCGAGCGCGGGTGTCGCGCGCGGTGAGCACACCCGTGCGCGAGCTGGGGAGCGTCGTCCCCCGTTCGAGAGTGTCAACGTGGATCGCAGTGCCGAGCGTGTCAGTCCGGATCGGCGAGCGCGTCCGTCGGCGTCGGGTCCTCGCCCGGCTCGTCCGACCCGCGCGGCGGAGCTTCGCGCGCGGTCGGCGGCGGCTCGAGGTCGCGTTCGGGCACGCGGAGCGGCTCGACCGGTGGCTGAGGCGCCGCCCCCCACGCTTGGAAGCGCGCTCCGACGTAGAGCGCGCCAAATACGTTGCCAAGCGGCCCGACCGTGATCTCGCCGACCTGCGCGGACCCACCGCCCGTGATGTCGATGTAGAGCGTGTCGATGTCGAATCGCACCGTGCCGAACAGCTCGAAGCTCACGAGCGCGTTCCATCCGGTCTCCGCCGGGGAATCGCCGGGGGAGATCACGGTCGCGCGGATGTCCGCGATGGTGCTCGCGATCCGGAGCCCGGCCCCGCCCGTGAAGATGCCCCAGTGTCCGGCGATCGCGCCCTGCGCGAACGGGCGCAGGTACGGTCCGGCGATCTCTGCGCTGGAGTCTTCGTTGACATAGCGGCCGGAGCCCCACCCCGCGCCCGTACCGGCGATCAGCTCCGCGCGAAGCGCGTCGGCGGAGACGGCGAAGGTGCCGACGCCGAGCTCGGCGCCGTAGTGGGTCGACCCGTTGCCCGTGTCGAGCGGGTCGATCGACGCCGCGGCGGTGACGACGAGCGAGTCGATCGGCGCCACGGCCGCGCGCACGCCGAAGTCGACGACGGACGTCCACGTCGAGCCGACGCCCACCGCGACATCCACTTGGCCGCCGGCGTTGAAGAGCGGCGCGTAAGGGTGGTGAGGCCCGACGTAGGTGGAGCACCCGATCGAGAGGAGCGAGACGGACAGATAAGCAAGACGAGTCATGTCGGCAGCATACCGTATTGCGGGCCTCACTCGAGCCGGAGGCCGAGCGGATCACGGAGGCTGCCGCCGATGCGACCCTGGACCGCGAGCGTCACGATCGGGCCGTACGACAGGCCGAGATTGAACGCGGGCCACTGGAGCTCCGCGCGCATGCCGATCTCGTCGGTGAAGTCCACGTCGGCGCCGACTTGCAACACGATGCCGATCGGTCCGGCGGAGACGCTCGACCCGGTGACCACCGATCGGTTGAAGGACGCCTCGTTGACGGGCTGATTCCGCACCGTGCCGCCGATGCGGAATCGCAGCCACTCGGTCGGGAGGTACGAGAGGTCGAGGCGCAGCGCGAAGATCGGCATCACCTCGAGCTGTCGGCGAGCTTCGAACGCGTCCTCGCACGGCCCGCTGCTCGGACAGTCCGTGCGCGTGATCTCGAGGTTGGAGGCGACGACCGCGAAGCCGAACGCGGTGCCGATGTCGAACCCCATGAGCCCGTCGGCCGCGAGGAGGCGGAACACCGGTCCGATCGTGCCGAGCCACGCCGCGTCCTCGGGCGCGTCGATGTCGCCCGTGACCTGCGTCGAGCCTTGCGGGAGCGCGACCGCGCCCCACGCGCGGAGCGCGACCATGTCGGCGACGCGCAGGGTGAGCGCGCCCTCCGGCTGGACGCGCGCGACCGAGAGACCGGAGCGCCCGCCGACCGCGCCGCCCGCGCCCGCGTCGGTGGCGATCCCGGCTCCGAGATCGAGCGCGCCGCGACCGCTCACCGCGGCGGGGGGAGGCGCGGTCGGCAACGTGGCGAACGAGCTTTGCTGCACCGCGAACTGAGGCCCACAGGCGCCCAGCAACGTCGCGAGGAGCGCGTAGCGAGCACGAAGGAAGGAAGCGATCATCACGCGACCCCATGGCAACGACCGGGCCAACCGAGCGCGCGCCGCGACGAACCGCGCCGTGTGCCAGCTCCGTGTGCCAGCCGCGGTGGCGATGTCCGGATGCGTTGCTGCCATTCACGGTCGACGGAGCGTTGGGCTCAGAGACGGCCCTCGGCCCGAATCGGCGAGGCGACGGGTCGCTCTCCGGTTCGGGCGTCGTAAGTCGAGTTGCGCGCTACGCACCTTCCTGAGGCGCGGTAAGTGCGTTCACTCACGGGTGCGGGGCTGACCGCCTCGCTCGGTTTCAGTCCCGTGGCATACGTTCGCCCTCAATGCGCAAGAACAAGTACGTATGGTTGGTGATCGCCGCGGCCGCCCTCTGGGGCGCCGGCTGCGACGACGGAAGCTCGGGCACGGATGGCGGTGACGCCGGCGAATTGGCCGACGCGGGCCCCACGCCGGACGGCGGCCGTCGGGACGCGGGTCCGGGGAACCGGGATGCCGGGGACACGGATGGCGGGGGCGGCTGCGTACCGGTCGACGACGGCAACGAGTGCACGACGGACGAGTGTGTCGGCGGCTCGCCGGTGAACACCCCGCGCGACGGCGCCGACTGCGCCGGCGGGGGCATCTGCAACGCGTCGGGGACCTGCGTGATCCCGACCTGCACCGATGGCGTCCAGAACGGTGACGAGACCGACGTGGACTGCGGCGGCGGATGTGCGCCGACGACCACCTGCGACGACGGCGAGGGCTGCTCGGTCGCCGGGGACTGTACGAGCGGCTCGTGCATGGCGATGACCTGCCAGGCGGCGCGCTGCGGCGACGGCGTCATGCAGGCGGGCGAGGTCTGCGACGACGGCAACGACACCGACGGCGACGGCTGCGACGACGGCGCGAGCGACGCGTGCCGCCCGACCGGGTGCGGAAACGGAGCCGTCACGGCCGGCGAAGAGTGCGACGACATGAACTCGGTCGACGGCGACGGCTGCGACAACAACTGCACCGTCACCGCGTGCGGCAACGGCGTCACGGCGGGTACCGAGGTCTGCGACGACGGCAACACGGCCGACGCGGACGGCTGCGATTCGGCCTGCGCGGTCGAGACCGGCTACTCGTGCGACGCGACGATGGTCCCGTCGGTGTGCGACACGATCTGCGGTGACGGCCTTCTGGCCGGCGCCGAGACGTGCGACGACGGAATGGGCACCCCGAGCCCCGGCGACGGCTGCTCGGTGACCTGCCAGATCGAGGGCGGCTGGCTCTGCACCCCGGCGCCGTCGACCTGCACGCAGGTGATCGCGTGCGCGGCCGGGGAGACGGCGATCGCGATCCGTTACGACACGGCGACGCCGATCCTCGACATGATGAGCAGCACAGCGCCGATCGCCGTGACGTCGACCGAGGGCGTGACCCGCGCGGTCGTGCTGATCGAGAGCATCACGCACACGTACGATGGTGACCTGACCCTCACGCTGGACAGCTCACGCGTCTCCGTCGCGCTGGCCAACCGAAGGGGAGGCAGCGGGGACAACTACATCAACACCCTGTTCACCGACGGCGCCTCGGGCTCGATCGCCTCGGGCGTGGCACCGATGACCGGCTCGTTCCGGCCCGAGGTCCCGCTCGCTCGCTTCGTCGGACAGGCGGCGGGCGACACCTGGACGCTGACCGTCGCCGACGCCGCGAACGGGGACACGGGCACGCTCGACAGCTGGGTGCTCGGCCTCTGCACGAGCGCCACCGCCCCGCGCTGCGGTGACGGCACGATGGACACGGGCGAAGAGTGCGACGACGGCAACGACGTGCCGGACGACACGTGCACGAACTACTGCTCCCTGACCGACGGCTGCGGCGACGGCAACGTCGATTCCGGCGAAGAGTGCGACGACGACAACCTCGTGTCGGGCGACGGTTGCTCCTCGACGTGTATGGTCGATGTCGGCTGCCCGACCGGTCAGATGGGGGTCCTCGTTACGAACGGGACCGTGACCGCCATCCCTGACAATGACACCACCACCGGCGTGGCCAGCGGGGTCAGCGTCGCGAGCGCCGGCGCCATCGCGTCGATGCGCGTCTTCCTCCGCGGGATCACGCATCCCGCGGACGCCGAAGTCGACGTCTACATCGATAGCCCCAACGGCATCCGGCGCGAGCTCTCCACGGACAACGGCACGTCGACCGGGATGAACTACGCGAGCACGTACCTGTTCGACGGGGCGCCGGTCGCGATCACCACGGGCACCGCGCCGTTCTCGGGCAGCTTCCGCTCGGAGCAGACGTTGTCGACGACCGCGGGCACGGACTTCCTCGGGGTGTCGGCGGCCGGCACCTGGAACCTGCGGGTGTTCGACGACACGGCGAGCAACACGGGCAGCCTCGACAGCTGGAGCCTCGTGGCCTGCATCGATCCGGCGGCACCCGCGTGCGGCAACGGAACGCGTGAGGGCACCGAGGAGTGCGACGACGGCAACGCCGTCAACACGGACACCTGCACGAATCGTTGCGTGCTCGTCGACGGCTGCGGCGACGGAAACCTCGATGCGGGCGAGATGTGCGACGACGACAATATCCTCTCCGGCGATGGCTGCTCGTCGACCTGCATGCCCGAGCCTGGGTACGTCTGCGTGGGTACGCCTTCCTCGTGTGTCATCCCGCCCACCCCGATCACGCTCTCGTGTACGACGGGTCTCGGGACGACCGTGATGGCCACGGGTGACGAGGCGGTGAGCGCACGGATCGCGCTGCCGTTCCCCATCTCGGTGTACGGCTCGACCATGACGCACTACATGGCGTCGTCGAACGGCTTCATCGGCCTGTTCCCCAGCGATGCGGGCAGCATCTCATCGACGTTTACGAACGCCACGACGGTGCCGAGTACCAGCACACCGAACGGCTACTTGGCGCCCTTCTGGGACGACCTCGACCTCGACGCGCCGGGGCTCCTCTCGGGGGTGACGGGAACCGCGCCGAACCGCGTGTTCACCATCGAGTGGAACGCCCACACCTACGCCGCCACGTCGACCACTCCATCGGGGACTGGCCTGCAGATCCAGCTGCAACTCCACGAGACGGGCGAGGTCGAGTTCCACTACTGCGCGGGCGGCGGTGACGTGGACCGCGCGTCGGGGTCGAGCGCCACGCTCGCGACGGAGAGCCTCAACGGACGTCGCGGCCTGGCGATCTCGATCAACACGACGGGCGCGGTGGTCCCTGGCACCACCGCCTACGGTTGGACCATTCCCTGATCTGATCCCTCGCGCTCCGGCGCACGACAGTGATCTAGCCCCTCCTTGCGCTGCACGGAGGGGCTCTTTCGTTTTGGCGACCCCGTGTGCCAGTCGCCTGTGCCAGGCGAGGCAACGGGGTCAGGCTGCGTTGCTCTCCTTCACGCCCGCGCCGGCTCGCCGTCCCGGCGCACGCGGCGATCGGCTCGGCACGCTCCCTGCTCCTGACATGTCGTGATGGCCCGACTCTTTGCTCTCGCGCTCGCGGTCGCCGCGATCGCGCCGACCCACGCGCACGCGCAGCTCGCGGATCCCGCGCCGCTCGACGAGGAGCCGTACACCGGCGACGCGCCGTCCGATGCTCCGCGGTTCGACCTCAGCGGTCCTCTCGCGCTCACCATCGCGGGCGCCGCGTTGACGGCGGCGGGCGCGGTGCTCCTCGTGGCGGCGGGGTTCGAGAGCTGGGACGGGTTCGAGGACGGGTCGCCCCCGCAGGCGTTCGTCTGGATGGGGACGATCGGCGTCGCGCTCGGGATCCCGCTCCTCTTCGCTGGCGTGTACTGGCTCATCGATCGGCTCGAAGGGCGATCGAGAGCGAGGTCGAGCGCGCAGCGACCGTTCGAGGTGCGGTTCTGACCCGATCGATCGGGCTCAGTCCGCGCGCTGCGTGCGGCTCACGAGGAGGCTGCCGAGGTGGAAATGGCCGCGCACGGCGGTGCGCTGCTCGAACAGGCTCAGGATGTCGGGGTCGCCGAGCAGGCTGTCGCTGACGAGGAGCTCGCCGCCGTCGGCCCAGCGGCTCATGTACTCGGCGAGGTGGACGGTCTTGCCGAAGTAGTCGAGCTGTCGGCCCACCGTGGTCATCCGAGCGGGTCCGGCGTGGAGCGCGACGCCGAGCCGCTCGGGTCCGAGCCGGAGCGCGGCGCGCGCGGCCGCGAGGCGATCCGCGAACACCGCCATGACGCCGTCGCCCTCGAGCTTCACGAGCGCCCCTCCCTCGAGCCGAGCCGCCGACTGCACCTCGTCGGAGAGCGCAAGGAGAGCGGCATGCATCGCGGCTTCCTCCCGCTCGTAGCGCACCGCGGCGTCGGTGATGCGCGCGAAGAGGAGCGCGACGTCCGAGACCGCGACGAGGCGGTCGGGCGCCAGCACCTGCTCGGGGAAGAGCTGACGGAACACGTGGGAGGACGCCGCGGCCGCGGCGGTCACCGCGTCGTCGCGATCCTCGGCGCGCTCGAGCCGCGCCACCACTTCGTGCGGGAGATCGTTGGTCAAGACGATCTGCACTGGTCCAGGTTGGAGGCTCCGCGACATCTCGAGCGCGTCGCCGCCGCGGAGCGCGAGGTCCCAGGAGGTGAACGCCGCGCGCTCGTCGATCGAGAACGACCACCGCGGCGGGACTCCTCGCCCCGCGATCTTGTACTTGCCGGGCTCGAGCGCGAGCTCGAGGGTGAAGCGCTCGGTCGGGGCGAGCCGCACCTGCGCGAGCACGTGTGGAGAGTGGGCGGGACCGCCGATGCAGTAGACGCCGAGGTCGGCGGGCCGTAGGGCGGGGTGCGCGCGGAACACGAGCTCCACCGACCGCGCCATGTCGAGCTCGTAGTCGAGGTCGCACGCCTCGCACCGCCCGTGGGTCGAGAGCGCGCGCAGCGAGTCCTCGATGCTGCTCGGGATCCGGCACGTCGGGCAGAGGAGATCCCAGCGGATCTCGAGCACACCCTCGGCGGCCGCGAGGAGCAGCGAGTCGAGCGTGCTCGCCTCGTCGAGCCCGTGCTCGCGGGCCCACACGCGAGGGCGAATACGCGCGAGGCGCGGGGCCGGCGCGACGCAGACGAACTCGGCGAGCGTCTCGAGCACGAGCGGATCGCCGCCGCGCGAAAGGGCGCGGGTGATCCGGCGCTGCACGCGCGAGCGGACGATCGGAGTGACGCGCTGCGGGCCCTCGAAGGCGTCGACGCCCTTGGAGGCGTGGTCGCGCGCAACGATGCATGCTTGGTCGATCCGGCGATACACGCGCTCGAGCCCCCGGCGTAAGCGGAGCCCCACTTCGACCGTCGCCGCGGCGTGCCCGACGATCCCGCGCGGCAGCATCTCGACGCGATGGCGAAGCTCGGTCCCCGCTCCCGTGGGCGTCAGCTCGACCGTGCTGCGCAGCCACTCGAACGGTCCGGCGAGGTACTCGCGCACGACGCCGAGCCGGCTCGGCGCGATCCATTCGAAGGGGTTCTCCTTCCAGCGAAGCTCGATGCCGGCCGTGCGGAAGCGCCCTTCGGTGCCGGGGTAGGCGTCACCCTCGGTGTGGGTCCATTCGACGTCGTCGAGCCCCGCCGCGCGGTTGAGGCGCTCGGTGTTCGAGACGTGCGGCCAGAGCTCCTCCGGCGTCGCCTGGAGCGACCAGCGGAAGTCGAACACGCGCGGCTGACCCGCGAGCCCGAGCGGCTGCGGCAACGCGTCGGCACCGACCGCAGACGTGCCCTGCCACGCGACGCGCAACGCTTCGTGCAGCGCCGCCGCGTCGGCGTAGCGCTCGGCCGGCGACTTCGCGAGGCACCGCGTCACCACGTCCGAGATCGCGCGCGGGATCGAGGGGTCGCGCTCGGTCAGCGCGACGGGCGCCTCGGACAGATGCGCGAGCATCACCATCGGGCCCGCTCCGACGAACGGCGGCTCGCCCGTGAGGAGACAGTAGAGCGTCGCGCCGAGCGCGTAGACGTCGGTGCGCGCGTCGACGGGCAAGCCCTCGACTTGCTCGGGCGCCATGTACGACGGCGTCCCGATCGTGCCGTGCTGCTCGGTGAGCTGCGCCGCATCGCCCGCGGCGGCGCGCGCGATCCCGAAGTCGCAGAGCTTCACCCGGGGCGGGCTCGACGACAGATCGACCAGCACGTTGGCGGGCTTGATGTCGCGATGGACGAGGCCGAGCGCGTGCACGTCGGCGACCGCGCGCGCGACGTCGCACACCACCCGCATCGCCGTGTCGACGTCGAGGCGGCCGCGCGCCGCGCACACGTCTTTGGCGCTCTCCGCCGCGACGAGCTCCATCACGAGGTAGTGGAAGCCGCCGTCCTCGTTGGCCGCGACGAACCGCGCAACATACGGTGACGCGAGCTGCGAGAGCACGCGCGCTTCGCGCCGGAACCGCGCGACCTGCTCGGCGTCCTTCGCCCACGCAGGGAGCAGCACCTTGATCGCGACGTCCGGTCCACCCGCGAGATCGCGCGCGCGGAACACGCGGCCCATCCCCCCCGCGCCGAGCTGATCGAGGAGCTCGTAGGCGCCGAGGCGCGTCGGGATGCCGAAGCGCTCGGCGTCCGACGTCCCGAGGGTGACCTCCTCGTCGGTCGTCGGGCGGAGGCCCAGGATCGCGCGCGCGGCGTCCGCGGCGGAAGGGCGTCGCTCGGGATCCGCGTCGCGCATCGGCGAGAGCAGAGAGCCGAGCGGCCCGTCGCCCGCCGCGTCGGCGAACAGCGTGGCGAGCGCCCAGACGTCGGTGGCGGCGCCCCGCGCGAGCTCGGGCGGCGGCGAGCGCGGCGCGAGCTCGCGGACGTGGAGGCGCGTCATGTCCACGCAGGCTCGCCCGCGCGCGTCGAGCCCGAGGCACGCGCGGTTCAGGTCGCCGTGCGCGACCCCGTAGTGGTGCGCCGCGGCGAGCGCCTCGGCGAGATCGCAGAAGCGCTGTCGCAGCCGCTCGTCCGATCCCTCGAACATCTCGGGCCCACCCCATCGGCACGCCGCCACGACGAGGTACGGATCCGGCGCGTCGAGCTGCGCTTGGAAGATCGGGAGCAGGCCGTCGCGCGAGAGCGTGCGGAGCGCGGCGACGCGGCGACGGAGTCGATCGCTGACCGCCTCCGGCTTGAGTCGCCAGACCTCGACCTCGCCGTGCGCGTCGCTCTTCGCGAGATAGCTGACCCCGTGCGCCCCGACCCCGGCGAGCGCCTCGATCCGCGCTCCACCGATCTCAGCGCGCGGATCGCGCACGGTATGGTCCGTCACGTGCGGCGCTACGCCGGTCTCGGTCGATCGGTTCGCTGATGGAGGTGTCCGCATTCAGCACGATCGAGCCTATCCGATCTCCGACGCCCTCCTTCGGTTACATTGGCGCGCGATGAGGCGCGTAGGAGGCCATGTCGTGGGCCGCGAGCTCGCCGCGAGTGGTCTGCTCTCGAGCTACGAAGCCGAGCGCGACGGCGCGTCGGTGTTCCTGCGCATCTTCGAGGGCGGGGTGGACGCGAGCCCGGCCGACGAAGCGCGCTTCGAGGAGCAGCTCCGCATCGCGGCGCAGCTCGACCACCCGGGGATCGCGCGGCCGATCGCGTGGAGCGCCGCCGAACCGGTTCACGTGTCGACGCCTCCCATCCATGGCGCGACGCTGACCCAGGTGTGCGCCGCGTCTCCCACGGGGCGGCTCGACCCCGACGTCGCGGCGGCGATGGGCGCGGAGCTCGCCACGATCCTGTGCGCCGCGCACGCGAGCGGGCTCGTCCACGCCGGGCTCTCGCCCGACACGATCGTGCTCCGAGCCGACGGCGCGGCGATGATCCTCGACTTCGGGCTCGCGAGGCTCATCACCGCGCTGTCCGCGTCGAGCTCCAAGGTGTTGCGCGGCGCCATCGAGTGCCTCGCGCCGGAGCAGCTCGGCTCGCCGAACGCGGTGGGCCCGACGACCGACGTGTTCGGGCTCGGCGTGGTGCTCTACCGAGCGATGTCCGGCAAGGAGCCGTTCGGCGCGCCGAGCGCGCTCGCCGCGAGCATCCTCTTGTCGATCGGCAAGGCGGCGCCGATCGACTCGCACGGCGTGAGCATCCCCGCGCCCTTGAGCGCGCTCGTGATGTCGATGATCGCGCGCGACCCCACCGAGCGACCGTCGATGCGGGACGTCGCGACCGCGCTGGCCGCGCCGCCCGCGCTGCCGAGCGGTCGCTACGCCGACGCGATGCGCGGCGCGGTCGCGCTCGCCCTGCCCGAGGCCGCGGCGGCGCCAACCCAGCAGACCGGCGCGACGCCGGCTCCCGCGAAAGCCGCCGCGACGCCCGCCGCTGCGACGCCACCCGACGCGTCGTCGCTGATCGACAACGCGGCGACGGCGCCGACCCCGTTCGTCCCGCCCGCCATCTCGCCGGACACCGCGGCCGCGCTGGGCTTCGGCGCGCCCGCGTCGCGCGCGACCGGTGGAAGTCTCCCTCCCGCGCGGGTCAGCCCCGAGCACGGCGCCGAGACGTACGACCTCGCGCGGCCGACCGTCCGGACCGACGGCCCCCTCGTCTCCCCCGACGAGATCCCCGACTACCTCCGCGATCTCACCTCGCCGATGTCTCCGGATCCCGCGCCCCCGCCGACCGACGTGCCGGCGTGGCCGACCACCGCCGACGTCACCGAGGCGGTGCCCAAGACGGTGGTGCTCCCCGACCCCCAGGTAGCCGCGCAAGCGTCTTTGTCGCGCTCGACGCCCTCGACGCCGGTCGCGAGCTCCGCCCCCGCACCGATCGCAGAGCCGCGCGCGGCGCCGTCCGAGCCGGCAACGCGCGGCATCCCGGACTGGGTGCTCTGGGTGGCGGTCGGGTTCGGCGCGGTGCTCGTCCTGGGCGGCACGGTCCTTCTCGCGATCGTCCTCGCGGGGTGACGAACCTCCTGGCCGGCTCGCTCGTACACCGCGCTACCGTGTGGAGCGAGGTGGTATGAACCAGGTCGAGGCGATCCTCTTTGTCGACGCGATGCCCACGATCCTCTGGAGGGTCACGGGGGCGACGGTCGTCTCCGCGCTCAACGAGCCCTACCTGGTCCGGCTCGACATCGAGTCGGAGGTCCCGCTCACCGATCCGCAGAAGATCCTCGGCAGCTCGGCCGCGTTGACGCTCCGCCGCGACCTGCGCGACAACGTGTACGGCGGGATCGTCTCGTCGGTGCGCTCGCACCACGAGCACGGCGGTCTCCTCACGCACCACGTCCGCGCGCAGATCGTGATCGAGCCGGCGCTCGCCGCGCTTCGCCAGGGACGCAACACGAAGATCTTCCAAGAGAAGGACGTCCCGACGGTCCTCCGCGAGGTGCTCACCGAGGCGCTCGGTCATTACGGCCGCGAGGTCGAGGTCCTCACCCAGCGCAGCTACCCGAAGCGCGAGTACACGGTGCAGTACCAGGAGAGCGACTTCGCGTTCGTGCATCGGCTGATGGAGGAGGAGGGCATCGTCTATCAGCTCGAGGCGGGCGACGACGGCATCGAGAAGCTCGTGCTCCTCGACGCGCCGGAGCAGCACCCGCCGATCGAGGGCGGGCCGATCGTGGAGTACTCGACGATCGGCCACGACACGGGGCTGATCGGTCAGGAGTACGTGCGGCGCTTCGAGCCGGTGGCCACGATCGTCGGCACCGAGATCGCGACTCAGCACTTCGACTGGACGCACCCCTCGGCGAAGATCATCGGCCAGGACGCGACCGATCCCGACGCGGGCGACGGACCGCACGGCGCGTCGTACGGCCCGATGCGCGAGTCGTACGAGCACGACGAGCCGCTGACCCTCCACGACTACGCGCTCACCTATCGCGCGCACGACGTCGCCGATCAGCAGCGTCTTCGCCGCGAGCGGCAGGCGCGCGACGCGCTGACGTTCGAAGGGGTGAGCACGCTGCGCGCGTTCCGCGTGGGGCATCGCATCGAGCTCAACGCGCACGCGCAGCTCGAGCTCAACGCGGCGTACACGCTCGTCGCGGTCACCCACCACTTCGGCACGCACGCGCCGCCGGACGGAGACCACCATCGGCGCCACTATCACAACGAGTTCCTCGCGGTCGCGGCGGACCTCCCGTATCGCCCGCGCCGCGTGCACCCCCGCCCACGCATCCGCGGCATCCAGACCGCGATCGTGACGGGCCCCGCCAACGAGGAGATCCACACCGACGAGCACGGTCGGGTGAAGGTGCAGTTCCACTGGGACCGCCTCGGGGAGTTGGACGACAAGACCACGTGTTGGATCCGATGCATGCAGACGTGGGCCGGCCCCGGGTGGGGCGCGTTCGTCCTGCCGCGCGTCGGGATGGAGGTCGTCGTCTCGTTCATCGACGGCGACGTGGACCGGCCGCTCGTTACGGGCTGCGTCTACAACGGTGACCGCGCCACGCCCTACGAGCTGCCGGCCAAGAAGATGGTCAGCACGTTCAAGACCAACTCGTACCCGGGTGGCGACGGCTACAACGAGCTGCGCTTCGACGACCAGAAGCACGAAGAAGAGATCTGGCTCCACGGCGAGAAGGACTGGAACACCGTCATCGAGCACGACCTCACGCGCACCGTGCGCCACGACGAGCATCAGACGGTGGGTCACAACCGCACGCGCAACGTCGGCGTCAACGAACGTGTCACAGTAGGAAGCAACCGCAACAAGACGGTGGGCGCGAACGAGACGCTCACCGTCGGCGCGAACCGGACGCGGATGGTGGGCGTCGACGAGTCGGTGACGATCGGCCAGAACCAGAAGCTCGCGGTGGTGAAGGATCAAGAGACGAAGATCGGCGAGAACCGGATCGTCCAGGTCGGCCTCGTGCATGAGCTCACCGCCGGCGTGACGCTGGAGCTCCGCTGTGGCGCGTCGACGATCAAGATGGAGTCGAGCGGCAAGATCTCGATCACGGGCACGGAGCTGCACCTCAACGCCACCGGTGACGTGTTCGTCAAGGGCAAGCTCATCCACCTCAACTGACGGAACCTCGGCGCATGACTGAAGCGGCACGCCGAGACGACACCGTCTCGCACGGAGGAAAGATCGTTACCGGGTCCCCGGACGTGTTGACGGAGGGCCTCGCGTCGGCGCGCCTGCTCGATCTCGTGAAGTGCGAGGTGCACGGCGTGGCCGTGATCGCGCAGACGTCGAAGACGGTGCTCGTCAACGGCCGTGGCTTCGCGCGCAAGGGGGACGGCTGCCTCTGCGCGGGGAGTGGCTCGGCGGGGCCGGGTCAGAAGGACGTCGTCCTCTTCATCCTCGACGCGGCGGGCAAGGACCAGACGCTCGACGAGATCGTCAAAGAGACGAACGGGCACGGGCCGCACATCGAAGCGGTGCTCCAAGACGCGAACCAGGACGGACAGCTCGACTCGTTCGAGATGAAGGCGGCGGCGGCCGGGTTCTTGATCGAGGGCAAGCACGGCAAGTTCGGGATGGAGGTGTTCTCGGGCGAGGTGAAGCTCGCCAACGTGCGCGGCGCGCACGCGATCGACGGTGCGATCCCGTTGAATCAGACGCTCCACGCGAAGGGCGAGGTCGCCGCGTTCAAGGGCGAGGCCGCGGTGACGGCGGGCGACGTCACGGTCGAGGGGAAGGGCACGCTGCTCACCGCGGAGGCGGAGGCCGAGTTCCTCGCCGGCGACGACGGCCGTCGCGTCGGTCTGGTCGCGCGCGGCGGCGCGAAGGCGAAGGCGGCGGGGGCGTCCGGCAAGGGGATCATCGACACGACGGCGGGCCGCTTCCTCGACACCCTCGCGGTGGGGAGCCCCATCTTCGCGCCCGTCGCGCTGGGGGCGCACGCGCTCGGGCGGCTGAGCCCGACCGCGGCGCGGATCCTCGACACCCCGGTGAAGCTCGAGGCGAAGGTCGGGGTCTCCGGCGGGAGCGTGGGGATCGACGGCGGCGTCGAAGCGTTCTATGACCGACAGACCGAGCAAGCCGTGTTCGGCCTCGAGGGCGAGCTCGCGGCGCTGCTCGGGATCGGCGCGGATCTCAAGCTCACGATCGGCGGCAAAGCCAAGGGCGAAGCCCAGACCGGCGATGGTGGGCCCAACCTCATCGACAGCGGCGCGTCCAGCGTGCTGGTCGGAGACTGAATATGGCCTTGCCCCCCCTCACGATCGATCCGCTCGTCGCCCAGCGATGCGTGAAGATCACCGACGAGCGCGGAGACGATCCCCGCGGTCACTATGAGCTGCTGATGCCGGAGCAGTTCCGCCCCGTCGACAAGCCGTTCGGGATGCCGAGCAACGAAGAGTCGCCCGTTCAGGTCTCGCTGTTCCAGACGATGGAGCCGCCGCTCGCCGAGCTCGAGATCACGGGGATGTTCCTCCGCCGCGAGATCGCGCCCGCCGACATGCTCGAGCTGCTCCTCGCGGACCAGACGATCGTCGAGCAGCGTCGCGTGCCGAGCCCGGGTGGAGATCTGCTCGATGCGTTGACGCGCGTGGGCGGGGAGCGACCGTACTACTCGCGGTGGTGGACGGTGAAGGACGGAGGCTCGGACGGAGGCCGCCTGTACGTGCTCGAAGCGCGCGCCGAGGAGGCCATCTACCCTCAGGTGCAAGATCAGCTGTCGACGATGTTGGCGAGCTGGAAGCTCCTCCACCCGACCGACTGGGATTACTTCGAGGAGCTGCGCCAGCTCGCGCGCCGGACGCCGAACGACTTCGTGTTCTTCTACCCCGCGTCCTGGCAGATCGATCTCAAGACGGACGAGCCCGACGAGGTGATGGCCGACCTCTGGCAGGTCATGGGCGACAAGCTCGCCGGTCGGATCACCGTGCTGTCGCGCCCCGGCCAGATCGCGCCCGACGCGGCGATCGATCGCTACGCCGAGTCGCTCGGCGCGCCGGTGGCGTGGACGGACCTCGAAGAGATGGCGCCGTTCGGCGGCCTCGAGCGCGCATGGACGCGGCGCGGGCGCACGCACCTCGGCGAGGCGGTGGCCGACCTCACCGTGCGCGTCGGGCAGAAGGGCGGCGGCACGATCGTGTTCGCGCTCGCGGGCGTGTCGGCGAGCGTCGACGCCTTCGCGTACGCCTCGATGCGGCGCGCGCTCGACGTGCTCACGGAGACGTTCCGGATCTCCTGAGCGCCGATCGTCGAAGCGGTTGCCAAGCTCGCTGCCGCGCCGCAGAGACGCGGGGCATGGTCCCCCTCTCGGTCCTCGACCTCGCGCCGATCGTCCAGGGCGGCGACGCGGGGAGCTCGCTCCGTCAGAGCCTCACCCTCGCGCGCCACGCCGAGCGCCTGGGCTACCGGCGCTTCTGGATGGCCGAGCACCACTCGATGCCCGGCATCGCGAGCTCGGCCACGTCGGTCGCGCTCGCGCACGTGGCGGCGGGCACCGAGACGATCCGCGTCGGCGCGGGCGGGATCATGCTGCCCAACCACTCGCCGCTCGTGATCGCGGAGCAGTTCGGCACGCTCGCCGCGCTCCATCCCGGGCGCATCGATCTCGGCCTCGGGCGCGCGCCGGGCGGCGATCCGTACACCGCGCGCGCGCTCCGCAAGGATCCGGTCGAGGCGGCCGATCGGTTCCCTCACGACGTCGTCGAGCTCATGCGTTACTTCGAGCCGGGCGACGCGACGCGGCGCGTGCGCGCGATCCCCGGCGAGGGAGAGGACGTGCCGATCTGGATCCTCGGCTCGAGCCTGTTCGGCGCGCGCCTCGCCGCGGCGCTCGGGCTGCCGTACGCGTTCGCCTCGCACTTCGCGCCCGCGCAGCTCGGTCCGGCGATCGAGATCTACCGGCGTGAGTTCGAGCCCTCGGCCCAGCTCGAGCGGCCGTACCTGATGGTCGCCGCAAACATCTTTGCGGCCGACACCTCGGAGGAGGCGCACCTCCTCCAGTCTTCGCTCGTCCAGGCGTTCCTCGCGCTCCGCCGCGGCGCACCGGTGCAGCTGCCGCCACCCGATCCCGAGCTCGCGCTCGACGCGAACGACATGGCGATGCTCCAGCAGACGCTCCGCTACACGTTCGCGGGGACCGGTCCGGAGGTGCGCGAGAAGCTCGCGACGTTCGCGGAGCGGACGGGGGCCGACGAGGTGATCGTGACCTCGCAGGTGTTCGACCCCGAGGCGCGCCTTCGCTCGTTCGAGCTCGTCGCGCCTTCGGAGCCGGGCGTCGCTCAGAGCGCGGGCTCGACGCGGTAGCGGATCGTGAAGCCGACTTGGCCGCCCGAGGTGTTCCGGATCCGTCCGCACTCCGCCACCGCGCCGGTCCAGTCGATCGCGGCCGTGCAGCGGCCGATCGCGTCGTCACCGAGCACGTCGTCGTCCCAGAGATCGACGACGAGGTACCGGAATAGGCCGGCCTCGGCCGTGATCTCGGGCGCCGTCCACGTCGCGTGCAGCGAGTTGTTGACGGTCGGAGTGGCGCCCGAGATCGGCGAGAGCCCGGGATAGAAGCCGTTGTACGTGACGTAGAGGTCCGGCAATCCTCCGAGCGAATCCCACGAGGCGTCCGACGCGTCGGTGGCGTCGACGATGGCCTCGAGGATGTAGAGGCGCCACTCATCGTCCGTGAAGCTCGGGCCGCACCCGCCGTCGGGCAAGCACGCGGCGATCGGCGAGGCGCAGACGTCACAGTCTGCGCCGTCCGCAGGTCGACATGCGGAAGCGGTATTGCCGGCCATGCACGTGCCGCCTCGGCAGCAGCCGCGGCACGTCCCGTCGGCGCACGAGCCGAGGTCGCTCGGCGCGACGCACCCGCCGTCGACGCACAGCGAGCCGGGCGCGCAGATCGAGCACAGCCCGCCGAGCCCGCACGCCTCGGGCACGGTGCCGGGTTGGCAGACGCCGTCGACGTCCTCGCACCCGTCGCAGGTGTCGGGCGGAGGGCACCCCGCCGCGCTGCCCTCGTCCGATCCGTCGGAGCAGTCGGGGTGACCATCGCAGCGAAACGACGACGGGTAGCAGGCGCCATCGCACGAGAGCTGCCCCGACGTGCAGCCCATCATCGGCATGCCGCCGTCGCTCGGCGGCATCGAGACGCCGCCGTCGCTCGGCGGCGGCATCGACACGCCGCCGTCGCTGGGCGGCGGCGGGGTCGAGCCCGAGCACGGACCCCCGCCCATCACGACCTCGCCCGTGCCGACCGAGCGAGCGCCGAGGTCGATCGGGCTCGCCTCTTCCGGCAGATCGAGCGAGAGCTCGAACGGTCCGAACGCCATGCTGCCGACGAACGGCACCTCGACGTCGACCGTCGCCGCGAGCTCGACCGTGCCGCTCGTGGTGAGCGTGCCGGTGACCTGCGCGATCCCGTCCCGGACCTCGGCGCACGCGCCTTGGTACGCGGTGCGGACAATGCCGCCGGTGACCGACACGGTGAGGGTGGCGCCCGGCACCGAGGGGACGGGCACGGTGCCGAGCTCCTGCGCGGGGAGCGCCGTCTCGAGCGGCACCGCGGCGTCGATCGCGAACGGATCGAACGTCGCCGCGCTCGGACCGATCGCGTACTCGAACGTCTCGACCGGGCCGGTGTAGCTCACCCCGGTGAGATCGATGTTGGCGAGGATCTCCATGGTGAGGCGACCCTCGATCGAGACCTCGCCGGTCCCCGGCTCGGCGACGAGCTCGGCGTCCGAGGCGCGCGCAGACTCGCGGACGCTGATGCCACCTCCCGCGACGACGTTCGCCTGCACCTGCACCGGCGACGCGTCGGGGATCCACCCGCTCGCGTAGTCGAGGCCGGGCAAGAATGCTTGCTCGGCCTCGAAGCGCAGCGGCTCATCGCTCGAGCCGCCGCCGGGGGGCTCGCAGCCAAGTGCAAGAAGAGTTACGAGCAACCGAACGGCACGACGGAGCTCCATGCGACACCTCCTACGCTAAGACGAGATCGACGAGCGCCCTCAGGCGGTCCGAGTGAGCGTGGCGCGGGCGCGGGGATGCGCATGCCGCGCGGAGCCGCCGTTGATCCTCGCCGTATTCCCTCGTGATCTCATGAGGATGGCGGCCGTGAGCGCGGAGTCGGCGCGAGGGGCGTGACCTCTCGCGGAACGCGCGGGTCGCGCGGCGGCCGGATCCCCGCGCATCCGTGGACTGAAACGGTCTCGGACCGCGGGCGTCGAAGCGACGGGCGCGTCGCGATGGAGCTGCTGCGCGGCCGGTCGCGCCTCGCTCGCGCCTCGGGCTGCTACCATCGCCGGCATGCTGCGGTCCGGAGTCGTCCTCGGCACCGTCCTCTCCACGGTCCTCCTCGCCTCCGGCTGCGCGCAGGAGATGGCGTCCGACGACGCCGCGATCCCGACGACGGACGCGGGCGTTCTGAGCGATGCGGGCCCGAGCGTCGACGACGCGGGCCGGGCCGACGCGGGCCTCCCCCCGAGCGACGCGGGCCCGCCGACGCCCGACGCGGGTCCGCCGCCCGTCCCGCCGAACGAGGTGTTCTTCGTCGGCAACAGCTTCACGTTCGGTGGGCCGGTCCCCGTGCTCGTGCACGACCTCGCGGTCTACGCCGGCTACCCGGAGCCGAACGTCGAGTACCGCGCGATCGGCGGGCAGACGCTCGAGGGGCACCGCGCGGACAGAGCGGCGGACGGCGCGCCGGCGCGCGTGGCGGAGGGCTGGGACGTGGTGGTGCTCCAGGAGCTCAGCACGCGCCCGACCGATCAGATCGGCCCCGCCGAGCGGTTCAAAGCGGATGCGACGTGGTTCTACGACCTCGCGAAGACCGCCAACGAGGATTGCGAGATCATCCTCTACGAGACGTGGGCGCGCCGCGCGGGTCACCCGATCTACGACTCGACGTTCACCGATCCCGCACAGATGCAAGCGGAGCTGCGGTTCCACTACAACGACGCGGCCGATCGCTACATCCCGATGTTCGCGACGTCCGCGCGCGCGAGCGACGTGCGCGTCGCGCCGGCCGGCGACGCGTGGGAGCTCCAGCTCGCGGCAGGCGAGCCTCCGATCCTCCACGCGAGCGACGACTACCACGCGAGCGCGGCGGGGCAGTACCTCAACGCGCTCGTGATCTACTCGACGATCTATCACCGCCGCGCCGACGGCCTCGTGCCGCTGCGCGGGCTCGACGAGCCGACCGCGGCGATGCTCCAAGGCAGCGCCGACGCGGTGACCGGCGCGACGGGATGGGGACCGGTCTACGCGGTCGTGCCGATGGCGAGCGCGGCGGAGGTGCGCGTCGACGTGGGGCCGCTCATGGTGGCGGGCTGGTCGTGGCTCGGGGCGACCGACCAGACGATCGGTCCGGTCTCGACGGTGGACGGAGCGTCGACGTCGGTGCTCGTGACGGCGTGGGGGTTCAGCGGCGTGCAGGAGGGCGGCGCGACGACGAACGGGCTCGGGCTTCCCGCCGACGTGAGCCGCGACAGCCTGTGGGTCGGCAGCTTCGACGGACACGCGGCGGCGCTCGCGCTCGAGGCGCGCGCGGTGATCCGTGGCCTCGCGCCGGACGGTCACTACCGCGTAGAGATCTTCGCCTCGCGCGACGGGAGCGATGGGAGCAACGGACGGCTGAGCCGGTACACGATCGGCGCGGCGAGCGTGGACCTCGACGTCGCGAACAATACGGATCGCGTCGCCGCGTTCGACGACGTCACGGTCGACGCGCGCGGCGAGGTGCTGATCCGGATCGGGGTGAGCCCGGACGGCGGCGCGCGCTTCGCGTACCTCGGCGCGATCCGCGTCACTCGCGTCGACTAGCAGACCACTGAATAACGCAATCGTTCTTCACTCGCCGGTGGAGCACCCGGCGTCGTCGCGCTCAGAGACAGGTCGAGATCGACGCCCCGGTCTCGTCGGTGCCCAACACGTCGAAGTTGCAGGTTCCGCCGGTGCCGCAGTCGGTGTCGTCGCGGCAGAGCCGCGTGCACGTGTCGAGGTAGCACCAGTGACCGGCCGCGCAGGAGATCGATCCATCGCACACGGAACCGGGCGAGAGCGTGCTCGCGGCGTCGAAGCAGTCCGTCGCGATGGTTCCGTCGACCGACTGTCCGATCACGCTGCAGACCTGACCGCTCGGGCATGCGCCCAGGTCGACCGGATCGCAGCGACCCGTCCAGCACAGTCCGGGGTAGATCGGATCCGGGTCGAAGTAGGCGCAGTGCGCATACTGCGCGTCGGCCGTGCAGCCGGTGTCGTCGGCGCACCAGCTCGTGCACTCGCCGTTCAGGCACACGAGCGAACCACCGCAATTCTCGGTGTCGACGCACGGCGCGCCGAGGATCGGTGATGCGGCGTGCACGCAGACGTCGCAGGCCAACGCGTCGTCGTGCGTGCACGTCCCCGTGCAGCCGCCGCAGAGCGAGCACGTCCCGCCGCCGTCGGGGCTCGTCGAGCCGTCGCCCGTCCCGCCGTCCGCGGGCCCGACCCCTCCGTCGCGCATCGCGCCGCCGTCGAGACCCGGTCCGACCTCGCACGGGCCGGGGCCCATCACCGTGGTCCCCGTGCTCAGCGAGAGCGAGCCGAGGTCCATCGGGGTCGCGCTCTCTGGGATCGGCACCTCGAACTCGAAGGGGCCGAACTCCATGTCGCCGACGATCGGGATGCTGAGGTTCACCGTCGCGGCCATCTGGATGGTGCCGCTCGTCGTGACCGTGCCGGTGTACTGGCCGACGCCGTCGCGCGCGTCGGCGCAGACGCCTTGGAACGTCGTCGACAGCGAGCCGCCGCTCACCGAGAGCGTGAGCGTCGCGCCGGGCACCGACGGGATCGGCACGGTGCCGAGATCCTGCGCGGGCAGCGGCGTGTCGAGGGGGACCGCGGCGCCGATCGAGAAGGGCTCGAACATCGCGGTGCTCGGACCGACCGCGTACTCGAACGTCTCGACCGGACCGTTGTACGTGATGCCGCTGAAGTCGATGTTCGCGAGGATCTCGATCGAGATCGATCCCTCTGTCGTGAGCTCGCCGGAGGCGGGGGTGGGCGTCAACGCCGAGCCGTCGGAGCTCGCGGCGGCGCGGACCGTCACGCCGCCCGACGCGCTCGCGTTCGCCTCGATCTGAACCGGAGACGACGCGGGGATGTACCCCGTCGAGTAGTCGAACCCAGGAAGGAAGTCGCGTTGGCCCTCGAACGCGAGCTGCGCACCTTGCGCGTCGCAGCCCACGAGCACGAGCACCGAGGTCCACCGAACGATCGTCGTCGCGTTCATCACCACCCTCACGAGAAGTCCTCGTCGAATAGCCGTCCGTTGGACGCGCGCCAACCGCAAACCACGGGCCGAGCGCCGCTTCGTCAGAAACGCGAAGCATCCGGCAGAGATACGCGCTCTTAAGAGCGCTTACTGCGGCTGACGCGGGGCGTGTGAGCCGCGATCTCGGCGCGCATCCACGCGTGCGCGGGATCGGTCTGCCGTCGCTCGTGCCAGACCTGCGAGATGGGGAACGTCGCGAGCGGCAGCGGGGGCTCGTAGATGGCGAGCGGAGCCATCGTCGCGAAGCGCCTGGCCAGCGCCCGGGGCAGCGTGAGGATGAGGTCGGTCTCCGCCGCGATGAGCGGAGCGGCGAGGAAGTCCTCGATGCGCAGCACGATCCGGCGCGACAGCCCGCGCTCGGCGAGCGCGACGTCCACCGGCGCCGCGCCGCGCGCGCCCGTGCCGATCAGCGCGTGCGGGAGCTCGGTGTAGCGCTTGAGCGTGAGGCGCTTGCCGAGCTTGGGATGACCTTTGCGCACCACGCACACGAAGTCGCCTTCGCCGATCCGCTGGATGCGGATCGACGGCGGGGGATCGCGGAACACCCCGAGCGCGAGATCGATCCGCTTCGCCTCGAGGTCCGCGTACACGGCGGGCGGTCGGCCGCGCACCACGTCGAGGTCGATGCCGGGCGCGCGCGCGCGGAGCGAGGCGAGGAGGTCGGGGACGAGGAAGGCGCCGACGAAGTCCTCGCTCACGATGCGGAACGTGAGCTTCGCGCTCGCCGGCTCGAAGCGAGTCTCGTGGCCGAGCACCGCCTCGAGCCCCGCGAGCGCCTCGCGCAGCGGGCGCTCGAGCGCCTCGGCGCGCTCCGTCGGCACCATCCCGCTCGACGTTCGCACGAGCAGCGGGTCGTCGAACAGCGCGCGCAGCCGGGCGAGCGCGTGGCTCGCGGCCGACTGGCTTAGCCCGATGGAGCGCGCCGCGCGAGTCACGTGACGCTCGCGCAGGAGCGCGTCGAGCGCGACGAGGAGGTTCACGTCGATCGAGGCGAGATGAACGACACTCATGACGACAATCTGCCTCATGCATTGGGCAGGACGCCACCGCGTCCCCAGGATGCCCTCGTCGGCACGGAGCCGACGCGAAGGAGGACGCCATGTACGCGATCGTCGGAGCCACGGGGAATACGGGTCGGGTCGTCGCCGAGCGGCTGCTCGAGCGGGGCGAGCGGGTGCGAGCTCTGGTGCGCGACCCGAACAAGGCCGAGGACCTCCGCGCGCGGGGCGCCGAGGTGGTCGCGGTCGATCTCGCCGACCGCGAGACCACGCGCGCCGCGTTCGCCGGCGTGACCCGCGCGTACCTCATGCTCCCGCCGAGCCCCACCGCGCCCGACCCCCTCGCGCACGGGCGGGCGATCGCGGAGACGCTGGTCGACGCGGTCACGGAAAATCGTCTAGAGCACGTCGTGTTGCTGAGCTCGGTCGGCGCGCACCGCGACGCGCGCACGGGTCCGATCCTCGGCCTCCATGACTTCGAGGACCGGCTCGAGCACGCCGGCGTCTCGTTCACCGCCGTCCGCGCCGCGTACTTCGCGGAGAACTGGGCGGGGATGATCCCGGCCGTGAAGGGCGACGGCGTGCTGCCGAACATGCTCGGCGATCGTGACCACGCGATCCCGATGGTCACCACGCTCGACATCGGGCGCACCGCCGCCGACGCGCTGGTCGAGGGACCGAGCGCGAAGGGCATCATCGAGCTCGAGGGCGCCGAGCGGCTCTCGCCGACCGACGTGGCGGCGCACCTCGGGAAGCGGCTCGGGCGGAGCGTGCAGATCGTCGACGTCCCGTTCGCCGCGCAGCCCGCGCAGCTCCAGCAGTTCGGTTTCTCGGCGCGGATGGGCGAGCTCTACCGCGAGCTGAACGAGGGCGTGGCGGATGGCACCGTGGACTTCGAGGGTCCACCGGCGCGCCACGTGCGAGGTGAGCGCTCCGCGCGCGCCGTGTTCGACGCGCTGATCGGCTGAGGTGACGGGCGGCGCGCAGATGGACGCTCCACGACGGAGCTCCGGCGCGCCAACCTTCGCAAGCTCGGTTCCACCCGCGTGGTACCGTCTCGACGCGTCCGAGCCGATGATCGAGACGGACTACGAGACGTTCCTGCGCGGTACGGCCGGGCGCTACACCGTCCTCGGCACGGTGTTGGTGTGGTGCAGCTCGCCCACCCTCTGCGGCGTGGTGATGTGGGACGCGCCGCGCGCGGAGGACACCGTCCCCCTGCTCCACATCCTCGATCAGTACCCGCACCAGATGGCGAGCGCCTTCGACATCGTGCTCGATTCGCGCGAGGTGTCGCGCGTGGATCCCGGCGCCCTCGCGCACCTCTTCGGCTGGCTCGTCGCGCGGCGCACACACCTCGCGCAACGCCTGCGGCTCCAGGCCAACGTGATCCGCGAAGGTCCCGTCGCGTTCACCCTCACCGGGCTGTTGCCGCTCGCGGATTGGCCGATCCCGTCGCGCTTCTTCACCGATCCGGTGGACGCGTTCCGTGCGACGGCGGGCGAAGAGGGTCCCGAGTTCGCGCGCGAGGTCGACCGGATCGTCCAGCGGCACCGTGGCGTCGCTCGCGAGCTGTTGGTCACCCGCGAGATGTTGAGCCGGAGCCTCGATGCCACGATCGAGGAGGTGAGCCGCGCGCTCGCCACCTCGCCGCGGTCGCTGCAACGGATCTTGCGACGCCACGGCACGTCGTTCCGCGACGAGGTCACCGACGCACGCTTCGTACGCGCCCAGGAGCTGCTCGCGTCGACCGACGAGAAGATCGCGTCCGTCGCCGCGCGGGTCGGAACGTCCGAGCGCGCGCTGACGACGCTGTTCCGTAAGAAGGCGGGGACGACGCCCGCGGAGTGGCGG
The DNA here is from genome assembly GCA_050186575.1 of Sandaracinaceae bacterium. Lineage (GTDB taxonomy): Bacteria > Myxococcota_A > Polyangia > Polyangiales > Sandaracinaceae > JAUHXR01. The sequence continues at coordinate 88,613 of JBFWYI010000035.1, forward strand.
CGCGGGCGGCGTGGCGCTTGAAGTCGGTGCGCTCGACGTCGTGGCGCTCGACGTCGGTGCGTTGTTGGCGGGTCAGTCGAGGACCGCGCGCAGCGCGTCGAACAGCGCCTCGCACATCGGCGGCGTCATCCAATGCGGCGCGCCTTCGACCTCGGCGAGCGTCGCGTCGGCGCCACGAGCGCGGAGCTCGGCCACGCTCGTGCGGCTCCACGCCGGCTCGATCACCTCGTCGCGCGTGCCGTGGATCGCGCGGATCGGAGGGAGCCGCGCGCCGCGTCGAGGGAAGTAGCGCTCCGGCATGCCTCCGCTGATCGGGATGCTCGCGCGGAGCTCGTCCGGCCGGCGCGACGCCCACGCGTACGCGATCATCGCGCCCTGCGAGAAGCCGACCACGATCGGGCGACCGCGCGTCGGGTGCGCGCTCCGATCCGACTCCACCGTGCGCGCGAGCCGCGGCAGGAGCGCGTCGACGTCGTCCATCGCGCGCTCGAACCCCCAGCGGAACACGAACCACGCCCGCCCGCGCCCCTCGTCGATCGGCGCGCGCACGAGGAGCACGCGAGCGTCGCGATCGAAGCCGTCGAAGACGTCGGCGAAGCGCTCGGGCCGATCCCCGCGGCCGTGCAGCGCGACGATCAGCGGACGCTCGGCGGACGCTCCCTCACCGACCTCGCGCTCGACGTAGCTCAGCGGTCCGTTCGAGGTCGACGTCCCGCATCCGAGGCAGACGAGGGACCACGCCGCGAGGCTCAGCTCGCGCGCTCCGATCCACGCCCGCTCCCGTCGCAGCATCGACCGCTCGCCGCGTTCATGGGGTGCGGGCCCGCGGCGGTCAACGGCGGCGGCTGCCTCGGCAGCCGCGCGCGTGGGGCGTATCCCCGAACCGCACGCCCTTGGATCGGCTCCGCACCGCGCCGGTGGTGCGGCTGCGCGCGAACGCGGAGCGGGACGAGGTCCGCGACATCGTGGCGAGCGCGTGGCGATCGAGGACCTCACCGAGCCCCGCCGCCACGACGACCACATGCTCGAGGCCAGAATCTCGAGAGCC
>JBFWYI010000036.1:0-86082 GCA_050186575.1 Sandaracinaceae bacterium
GTGGCGGTCGGTGACCTCTGCTGACGTTCCGATCGTCCGCAATACCGCGTGCGCACGGCTGCCCCACTGCCCTCTTAATCCATTGGCTGAAGGTTCAAGTCCTTCATGACCCATCGACGAAGCCCCCACACCCGGGGGCTTTTTCTTTGTGGCCGATCCACGCGCGCGATGATCGAACCTGAAGACGCCTGGCGGTGGCACCGGGGGCTCCTGTCCGTGATCGACTGCGACCGCAGGTGCGTGGTCGGTATGCTCGACCTCGAGCGATCGGTGAGTGACGCGCGGCGAATCCTCGCGCGACCACCGGACACGGACGAGCCTGGCTTCGTCTCGTGGGGGCGCCTCAGCGCGGCGGAGCTCATGGCTCTCGATCCCGACGCGGACGAAGTGGGGTCACTCCTAACGGACGGTTGCTTCGTATGCCTCTACTACTGCGACGACCTCGAGGCTCTCTCGTGGCGAGCGACGTGACGCTCCTCGTCATCGATCCGGCGAGCGGCGCTGCGTTGGCGCGTTGCTGGATCGGAGGCGCGCGAACGATCGAGCACGCCCGGCGCGTGTTGGGCCGCGCTCCCGACTACCGCGCCATCGGCTTCGACTCGTGGGGCCGGCTCACGGGCGACGAGGCCAGCGCCATCGCGCGTGAGCATTACGCGAATGGCGCGGACCCGAAGCTCATCGAGCGGCTGGCGGCCATCCACGATCCCCAACGTTGCTGGTGGATCCTCGAGCACGACTACTGACGCGATCCCGGACCGCGTGCAGAAAAGTAGGCAACCGCTCGGGGGTGGGCGCGATGAGAGGTCCAACGCCGCCCCCGGGTCAACGCGCCCATGACACCCCGGGGGCGGCTCACCATCTCACGCTCGCGCGAGAGCGAGGCGTGGCTCGGGCCCGGACCACGCGGACCGGCGGGACATTCCCGACGGCGTTCCGGCCTATACTCTCGCGGGTGAGCGCGCAGATGGAGCCGGAGCGCGAGCATGTGCGGCTCGGTCGATACGAGCGCCTCGCGCGGTTGGCGTCGGGGGGGATGGCCGAGATCTATCTCGCGCGGCTCAAGGGGCCGGCGGGGTTCAATCGGATCGTCGTGATCAAGCAGGTGCTCCCGCACCTCGCGCGGCGCGCTCGGTTCCGGGACATGTTCCTCGACGAGGCTCGGCTCGTCGCGTCGCTCCACCACCCGAACATCGTGCAGGTGCACGAGCTCGGGCAGGAGGGCGACGAGCTCTACCTCGTCATGGAGTACCTCGACGGGGAGCCGCTCAGCCGCGTGATCGGGAGCCTCGCGAGGCAGAAGCGGACGATCGACTTCGCGCTCGCCGCGCACCTCGTGGCCCGCGCCTGCCATGGGCTGCACGCGGCTCACGAGCACGTCGACGAGGACGGCAACGCGCTTTGTCTCGTTCACCGGGACGTATCGCCCCAGAACCTGTTCATCACGTACGACGGCGCGGTGAAGGTGCTCGACTTCGGGATCGCCAAGGCCGAGAACCGCACCAGCATGACCGCGACGGGCGAGGTGAAGGGCAAGCACGCCTACATGTCGCCCGAGCAGTGCCTCGCCGAGCCGGTGGATCGGCGCACCGACGTGTTCGCGCTGGGGACCGTGCTCTGGGAGATGACCACGGGGAAGCGGCTCTTCCATCGCGACAACGAGCTTCTCGTGTTCAAGGCGATCGTGGAGCAGCCGGTGATCCACCCGTCGCAGGTCGTGGATGGGTATCCACCCGAGCTCGAGCGGATCGTGCTGCGCGCGCTCGAGAAGGATCGGGAGGCTCGCTATCCGACGGCGGCGGCGATGCGGCAGGAGCTCCTCGTGCTCGCGCAGGAGCTCGCGCCGGGCCGGGTGCTCGAGGACGAGCTGGGTGCGCTGATGAGGGAGCTCTTCCCTACGCGGATCGAGGAGAAGCGCGTGCTCCTGCGCAAGGCGGCCGAGGGCGTCGAGATCAGCGACGTGCGGGTGATGGAGGAAGGCACGCCGGACGCGGTGCCGGGCCTCGCGAGCGGGATGCAGGCGGTGCCGCGGGCGGAGGCCGTCGCCTCGGCGCGCGCGTCGGCGGATCGCCTGGCGCGATCTCGTGCGTGGGTCGCCATCGCCGGCGGGTCGATCGCGGCGCTCGCCGGCGCGGTGTCGGTGCTCTACGTGGCGACCCGCGATCCGATCGCCGCGGAGCCGGTCGAGCCGCCCGCCGCTTCCGGCCAGGCCGAGGTCGAGCCGACCGCGCCACCCCCCGCCGAGGAGGCGACGCCGGAGCCGGAGGAGGTCTCGCTCGTCGTCGTCTCCGATCCCGCCGGCGCGAGCGTGCAGCTGGATGGAGAGGCGCGCGGAGAGACGCCGCTGACGCTCGCGATCCCCCGCGCGGAGACGGAACACGTCTTGTTGGTACAGCTCGACGGTCATGCGCCGCGCACCCAAGCGTTCACCGCGCTCTACCACCAACGCATCGTGCTCGAGCTCGAGCCGCTCGCCGCGGAACCCAGCTCGGCGCCCACGTCGGCGCGCCGGCGAGGTCGCGGACAGGGGCACGCCGAGCCGCCGCCACCGACGTCGGCCCCGGCGGCGTCTCCGAGCTCGATGGAAGGCGACTTCTTCCGGTTCGACTGACGCGCTCAGTCGCAGGGCACTTCGGTCGTCGAGACGACGAGCTCGTCCACGTAGATCCGCCCGGAGCGCTGCATCGGGTCGGTGTACGTCACGCCGACCCCCATGTGTTGGTAGCCGCCGCTCGGGCGCGTGTCGATCGCGTTGGCGGTCGCCGCGACCTTACCGTTCGCCTCGAGCACGGCGGAGCCGTCCGTGTCTGCGATCCCGATGTCGGCGCGCACGCACACCCAGCGGTCGGTGGGGATCGGGCTCGGGGTCTGCAGACTGGTGCTGGACATCGACACCCAGAGCTCGACGCGCGCGCCGGCGAGGACATCGAGGGCCACGAACTCGGAGCCGGCCGGGTCACCGAAGTAGAAGAAGGCGATGTCGATGATGGGCGGCACGGAAGGCACGTAGACGTAGGCGCGAACATAGAGATGGGCGCCGGTGGGGAGAACGACGCCGGAGCGCTCGAAGGCGCTCGTCGCGCCCATGCCCGCTCCCGCGCTGCACTCGAGCCCGCGACGCCCGCGGTACGCCATCGTGTCCACGTTCGTGGCCGTCGCGCCGGCGGAGTAGAACGTCCATCCCGGCATCATCGCGTCCTCGAACGACTCGCAGACGAGCGCGCCGGCGACCGGGCAGATGCTCGACGGCGGTGGACCTGCGTCGACCGAGCCTCCGTCGATCCCACCGCTGTCACCTGCGCCTGCATCGTCCCCGCCGGAGTCGATCGCGCCCGCGTCGATCGCGCCGGCGTCCCGCCTCGGTCCCGCGTCCATGCCGGCGTCGATCGAGGTCGTCCCACGCACGCAGCGATCGAGTGTCTCGTCGCAGATGTATCCGTCGGCGCAGGGACAGCTCCGGGCCGAGTGATCGAGCGGCTCGAACACGCAGCCACCGCACGCGAGCACCGCGAGGAGACGAGCCGACCACGCGACGCGCGCGTCGAACATCAGAACACCACCACGCCGGGCCGGCGCGCCGCGTCGGATCGGCTTCCCGAGCCGGCGAGATCGATGATGAGCCAGATGACTCCGGCGAGGAGCACCGCCCCGCCGACGATGAACACGATGTTCGCGCCGAGCGCGAGGTCGTTCGCCTGCCGCTCGAGGTCGGTGCCGTCGCGATGGGTCGTCGCGTTCTGCGCTTGGCCGTAGGCGTCGGTCGCGACCAACCCGAGCACCCCGCCCGCCGCGAGCGCCAGGGCGCCGATGCCGCCGACGATCCACGGCGCCGGATCGAGCGAGCGGCCTTCGGCGGGCTCCTCCTCCTCCTCCGGCGCGGGCGGGTCTGGCTCCTCGTTCATCCGATCGCGCTGCTCGCGCAGCGTCGTCAGGCGCCGCTCGATGGCGCCTCTGTCCTCGATGTCGGTCGCCTCCGCGAGGTAGCGCTCGTAGCGCGCGATCGCTTCGTCGAGCCGCCCCGCTCCCTCGTACGCGCGCGCCGCATTGAAGAGGAGCGTCGGCTCCGGATAGATCGCGTAGGCCTCGTCGAGGATGTCGGCCGCCGTGACGAAGCGGCCCGCGTTGTAGTGCTCGCGGCTCCGCAACAACAGTTGATGGGCTTGAGCCCGCGCGTCTTCGTCGTCGTCCTGAGCGCGCGCCGAGGCGGGGACCACGAGGAGGAGCCACGCCGCGAGGCCGACGGGGGTGAGCCCGCGCGGAGCGAACCGGCCGAACGCAGCACGCACGTCGCTCAGGGTACACCACCGCCCATGCGCCGCGGGGCGGCGCGCCGGAGGGTGGGGGGCTGGGTTGACCGCCGGCCCGCACGGGGGCACCGTCTCCGTTCACCGAGGTGTCACATGGCTAGGTTGTCGTTCGTCGCTCTCCTCGCTCTCGGGCTCGCCGCGTGTGCTGCGGACGGTCGGCCATCCGGTCGCACGGACGGAGGCGGCCTCGGCTACGACGCGGGCGGTTTCGGCGGGGGCCCCGACGCGCAGGGCTGTGTCCCGTCGCAGGAGGGCACGCCCGAGACGTGCTCCGACGGGCTCGACAACAATTGCAACGGTCGTTACGACTGCTCGGACGTGCTCTGCTCGGGCGTCGGCGCGTGCCCGATCTGCGGTGAGGTCAACAACCAGCTCGGCGCGCCCCTCGCGCTTCCCGACGGCGTCGGCGACATCGAGTGCGCGAGCGACTCGGACTGCCCCGGCGGCCAGCGGTGCTTCGAGATCGAGGGCTTCCTCGGGACCACGCAAGAGTGCCGCGAGTCGTACCGCTCGACGCTCAACTTCATCGGCTTCGGCGGCGCGACGTTCGACTCCGTCAACGACATCACCGCGCTCTGCGTGACGATGGAGCACTCCTGGCTCCGCGACCTCGAGATCACGCTCGAAGCGCCGAACGGATCGCGCGTGCGGCTCCAGCGCTTCCTCGGGCAGATGGGCGAGGAGATCTACCTCGGCGGCGCGAACGACTGCGACGACGACGGCACCCCGGTGCCCGGGATGGGTCAGCGCTACTGCTGGACGCCCACCGCGACGCGCCAGTCGATGCTCGATTACGCGAACGGCGGCGGCGCGCTCGACTCGGTGATGGACTGCAACGGCGGCAGCTCCGACATGATGCCGGCCGGCGACTACTCCGCCGCCGACGACTGGTCGCAGCTGATCGGCTCGCCGCTCAACGGCACCTGGACGCTCTCGGTCACCGATCTCTGGCCGATCGACAACGGCTACATCTTCGAGTGGACGATCTCGTTCGACCCGAACGCGGTCGCCGACTGCTCGTCGCCGCTCATCTGATCGGTCGGCTCAGAGCTCCCAACAGCCGAGCGCGATACGCGCCGGAGGGAGCTGTCCCGCCGCGTCGAGGGGGGACCCGCCAAGCCGCGTGGCGTAGTATTCGACGTCGTAGCGTCCCCGGATCGCGCGGAACACGATGACCAGGGGCGGAGGATACACATCCGACGAGCGCCACGGCGCAAGCCGATTACGGAAAGAGCGGTCGAGTAGGAGGGTGGAGGACCAGCTCTCGGTCGGCGGGTAGTCTCCGCCCAGCGACGCCTCGAGCGTGGCGACGACCGTCTCGACCGCGAGCGAGCGGGTGGTGTCGGCATCGAACAGGACGTCTTCTTGCACCAAGACGTCGCCGCTGGCCCACCCGAGGCCCCCCGCGACGCTGAGCAACACGTCATACCGTCCGGGCACCAGCGCGCCGACGGGTGGGACCACGTGCCACTCGGACCCCACGCGCTCGTAGAGCGGGACCACCCCATCGTCCGTGTATCCGCCCGACGCGCGGAGGAGCAGCCGGATGGGAGACGGGCCCGGCTCGACGTCGGGCGGGGGCGCGCCATCGAACGTGACGTCGAACGCCACGCGGACGGTGGGGACGTCGATGCGTTGCGGCGACGCGTCGACGATCTGGATCGGATCGAGCACGACGGACTGACGAGGCCACACCTCGCCGCACGGCGGCGGCGCTTGATATTCGACCGGCTTCTCTCCGGGGAACAGCCAGAGATCGACGTGCGCCGTCTCTCCCACCGGTGGCAGAGGGATTCGCTGGCCGTTGAGCGTCACGGCGGCGAGCGCGCGGCAGCCGTCGTCGAGCGTCGCGTCGAGTCGCGCGTCGATCGGGACGAGCACCGGGTCGACGTCGACGTCGACGGTCGTATCGTCGACGATCGTGAGCTCCGCGATAGGCCACTGCTCGCGCGGCCAATCGATCGGTCCACCCACCGACCAGAGCCGGATGGGTCCGGGGACGACGTCGACCGTCAGCTCGCCGCCCGAGGTGGTCCCGATCCCCGGACCGACGGGGTAGTCACCCGTGTTCAAGCGCACCCCATCGGGAGCCGGCGCGCCGTCGCGCGTGAGTCGGATGGTCAAGCGCGCGTGCGGAATGTCGAGGGCGATGCTCGGGCTCGCTCCGACCTCGACGTCCTCCCCGATCACGCCGCCCGGTGGCCAACCCGGCAGCGGACCGCCGCGCGCGTACTCGAACGACTCGCGACCGGGGACGAGGTAGCGCTCGAACGACGACGCGCCGGGCGGCAATTGGAAGCGCCAGGCTTCGAAGCGGCTTCCCCGGGAGTCAACGCGATATCCGAAGATCCACGGGCTCTCGATCCCGACGTCCGGCAGCGGCGCGCCGTCGAGCGTGAGGTCGAAGCGGACGAGCGCGGTGGGGACATCGAAGCGGAGCGAGGTCGTCTCGGGCGTGACGGTGACCGTGGTGAGCTCGACGTAGCGCTCCGCCGGCCATCGACTCGGCGTGAGGCCGAGCTCGCCCTCGTAGTAGACGATGTAGTCACCGGGCGCGAGCGTCGCGCGAAGCGGCGAGACGGGGCCGGTCGCGTCGTAGACCTCCAACGTCGAGCCCGGCGAAGCGACGGGGCCGAGTGGAACGAATCGTAGCTGTGCCGGCGCCGGCGCGGCCGGGATGGCGTCGCCGTTGAGCGTGACCTCGACGTCGACCTGGACGAGCGGGATGTCGATCGCGGCGTGTGGACCGGTCCGGCACCCGGTCGTGCACACGCCGTGGCCGAGATCGCAGAACGTGCCGAACGCGCAGTCCGCGTCGCTCGCGCACTCGGGGCACGCAGGGCAGCTCAGCGTGCCGCCGCAGTCATCGGACACGTCTCCGCAGCGGAGCTCGCATGCGGACGGTGTGCACCCCGCGTCGTCGCGCCCCGCGTCGGGCATGCCGGCGTCGTCGATCGCAGCCCCGCCGTCGGGCTCCGGGCTCGCGCCGCAGGCGACGAGCAGACATGCGGAGAGGACGGTGACGCGCACCCGGCTACCGTAGCGGAAGCGAGCGGCGAGTTCGAGCGGCCTCGGAAGATCCGTTGTCGATCGGCGCGAGCCAGCGCGCCGTCAGAGCTCCCAGCACCCGAGCGGCAGGTTCGGGGGAGGCAGCGGGCCTTCGCCTTGGACGCTCCAGCCGGTCTCGTTCCCGTAGACGACGTCGTACCGACCGCGGATCGCGCGGAACGTGATCGTGGGCCGAAGATCATCGCCGAAGGCGGGGACGATCCATCCGTCGGGCGACGGGTCCAACGTGACGTCGAACGTCACGCGGACCGTCGGGACGACGATGCTCTGAGGGGACGCGTCGATCACGCCGATCGGATCCAGCACGACGGATGGTCGGAGCGGCGCCGTCACGCACATCGCGGGCGCGCGGTACTCGACGCGCTTCTCGCCGCGGAACAACGACACGTCGTGGTGGACCGTCTCGCCGATCGTCGGCAGTCGGATCCGATGGCCGCTCACCGTCACCGCTCCGGCAGCACAGCCGTCGTTCCACGTCGCGTCGAGGCGCGCGTCGATCGGGACGAGCACGGGATCGACGTTGACGTCGAGCGTGGTGTCGCCCGTGACCGTCGTCTCCGCGATCCTCCACTCCTCATCCGGCCAATCGGTCGGCCCTCCCATCGACAGCAACCGGATCGTCCCGGGCACCACGTAGGCCGTCAGCTCGCCTCCCTCGGTGACGCCGAGGGGGACCGGCGCGGAGTCGGGAGCTTCGAGCGCGAGCTGGACTCCATCGGGAGCGGGTACGCCGTCCCGCGTGAGCCGCACCGTCAGACGGGCACGCGCGATGTCGAGCGCGACGACGGGCGAGGCGCCGACGTCGACGTTCTCCGCGATCGCGCCAGCGAGAGGCCAATCCGGGAGCGCGGCGCCCGGCGCGTACGCGAACGAGATGAGCCCGGGGATGACGTGGATGGCGAACGAGGAGGCGTCCGCCGGGAGTCGACGCGCCCAAACCATCCCGCGACGCCCCCGCGAGTCAGCTCGGCTTGCGTAGATCCACGGTCCCACCGTCCCGCGGTCGCCCGGGAGCGGCGCGCCGTCCAGCGTGACGTCGAAGCGAACCGGGGTGGAGCGGACGTCGATCGCGAGCGTGGTCGTGTCGCGCGTGACGTCGACGACAGTGAGCTGCGCGATGTCCGACGGCCAAGGGCCCGCGTCGTCCGAGCCCAACGTGTTCGTGTAGTGGACGGCATACTCGCCCGGCGCCAGTGACGCGCGGAGCGGCGTCACCGGCCCGGCGTCGTCGTAGAGGCTCACCGTCGCGCCGATCTCGGGCGCGATGTCCCGCCGCACGAACCAGAGGCCCACCAGGGCCGGCTCGGCGGGTAGCGGCGCGCCGTTCAGCGTCACGTCGAGGTCGACCTCGACGAGCGGGATGTCGATCGCGGCGTGAGGACCGGTGCGGCAGTCGGTCGTGCACACGCCGTGACCGAGATCGCAGACCGTGTCCGCATCGCAGTCCGCGTCGCTCGCGCACTCGGGGCAGGGACAGCTCAGCGTGCCGCCGCAGCCGTCGGGCACGTCTCCGCAGCGCAGCCCGCATTCGTCCGGCGCACAGGCCGCGTCGGGCGCGTCACCACCGGCGTCGGGCGCGTGGCTCGCGCCGCAGGCGACGAGCAGACCCGTGAGGAGGACGGTGACCCGCACGGGGCTACCGCAGCGGAAGGATGCGGCGCGTTCGAGGCGAGGTGGGGAAGATCATTTGCTCCCCTCGAGAGCCTCACGGCTCCCAGCATCCGAGGGGGACGCCCGGCGGGGGCAACGGGCCTTCCGCACGCACGTGGAAGCCCTGCGGCATCTCGTAGAGGAGATCGTAGCGGCCGCGGAACACCGGGACGGTGACCGAGCTGAGCGGGCGGAGCACATCGTCGGAACCGAGGTCGTAGAGGGGCTGCGACCATGCGGAAACGCCGGGCCCGCTCAACACGATCTGACTGGGCCAGCCGCCCCCTTCCCACGAGTCCTGCGGATTCGGAGGGAGCGGACCTCCGGCGACGCTCAGGTCGATCGTGGCCGCGACGGTCTCGAGCGCGATGGGGAGCGGTCCATCGGTGTCGATGCGCACGCTTTCTTGCAGCGTCATGGACGCGTTGGGCCACGCGTCACGGAGAGCTCCACGACCCGCGTAGGATACGTCGTACGTTCCTGCGACGATCATCACGTCGGTCTCCGCGGGCGTGAAGCGGGACCCGACGAGGTCCCGATCGAAGAGCGGGACGTCGATGGGGGAGAGCGCGTCGAGCGCGCGGAGCCGGAGGATCGGCGCGGTCCAGTCCGTGACGAACGGCATCTCGGCGGGCGGATCACCGTCGAGGGTCACCCGGATCGCCGCGCGCACCATCGGGACGTCGATGTGGACCGGCGTGTCGTCGACGATCTCGACGGGCGGTAGCGGCACCGTCTGCTCGGGGGCGATCGCATTCGAGCCGCAGTCGAGGAAGCCGTCCGTCGTGTAGGTGGGTCGGTGCTCGCCTCGGAAGAGCCAGACATCGGCCTCCTCGGAGGCCGGGATGGTGACCCCGCCGATCGTCACCTCGCCACCGCCGCTGCAAGGGGAGGTGTCGGCGCTGACGCGCACGAGGACCGGATCGAGGTCCGCGTCGACGTCGGTCGGGCCCGTGATCTCGCGGTCCGCGATCGTCCATGTCTCTTGCGGCCATCCATCCGGTCCGCCCGCGCTCAGGATCCGCAGCATGCCGGGGAGCACGTACGCGCCGAGCTCGCCGTCGACCACGGTGCCCAGCGGCTCGTCGGGCGGCATGTAGTACGACGGCTCGAGCGACGTCGCGCGGATCACGACCCCGTCGGCGGGGATCGCGCCCGCCCGACGCAAGTGCACGTGCAGCTCCTCGCGCGGGATGTCGATCGCGACGGTCGGCGCGCTCCCGAGCTCGATGCGCTGGGCGAGCGGGCCGCTCGTCGGCCACACCGCCGGCGAGGCTGGCCCGCGCGAGAACCGAAGCGTGACGGGGCCGGGGACGAACACGAGGTGGAGCGGCGCGGTCGCGTCGGTGAGCCGGATGGCGGTTCGGCCGGGGACCACGCCGAGCGGCGGCTCGTAACGAAGCTCGACGTAGGTCGACGCGCTCCCCGCGCCGCCGAGGGCGGGGACGGGAGCACCGTCGAGCGTCACGCGCACTTCGACCTCCACCGTCGGGATGTCGATCGCAAGCGACGTGGTCGTCGACGCGACGCTCACGCGGCCGACGGGGAGATAGCCATCGCTCGGCCAGGGCGCGGGGGCTCCCTCGGGTTGGAGGTAGACGGAGTAGTCGCCGGGGGCGAGGGACGCGACGGGCGCCGCATAGGGCTCGGCCTCGCCGCGCGCGTAGAGGTCGAGGGTCGCGCCGTGCCACGACGGCGCGAGGGGGCTGACGAACACGAGTTGCGGGGACAGTCCCGACGCATCCGCGCGGGTGGGGAGGGGCGCGCCGTTGAGCGTGACGTGCACCTCGACCGGCACGAGCGGGAGGTCGACCGCGATGTGCGGACCCTGACGGCACTCCGATGTGCAGAGCCCGCTCCCGAGGTCGCACACCGTGCCGGTGTCGCAGTCCGCGTCGGTCGCGCACGTGACGCACGGCGGGCAGCTCAGCGTGCCGCCGCAGCCGTCGTCGACGTCACCGCACCGTGCGCCGCACGTCATCGGGGCGCAGTCGGCGTCGGGCCCCGCGTCGGACTCGTGCGACGTGCCGCATCCGGTGACGAGGAAGGTGAACGCCCAGAGGCAGTGGAAGACCGAGATCCGGGCCACCCGAGGAGCCTAACGGACCGCGCGCACGACATCGAGCCGACGCGAAACGTGGCTTGTCCGCGCGCGGTCCGCTCACGGTCAGAGCACCATGCCGCCGGACGCCTCGATGCGCTGGCCGGTGATCCACCCCGCGCCGGGTGAGAGCAGCATCGCCACCGCGCCGCCGATGTCGTCGGGGAGGCCGACGCGGCCGAGCGCGGTCTGCGCGGCGACCATCTTGTTGACGTCCGGGTTGTCGCGCACCGCGCCGCCGCCGAAGTCGGTCTCGATCGCGCCGGGGGCGAGCGTGTTGACGGAGATCTTCCGCGCCGCGAGCTCGCGCGCCATGTAGTGGGTCATCACCTCGACGGCGCCCTTCATCGTGGCGTAGGCGGCGTAGCCGGGGAACGTGAAGCGGGTGAGGCCGCTCGAGACGTTCACGATGCGACCGCCGTCCGCCATCAGCGGCACGAGCTTCTGGGTGAGGAAGAACGGCGCCTTGACGTGCACCTTCACCAGCTCGTCGAACGTCTCTTCCGTCGTCTCGAGGAACGCGGCGTGCGCGCCCATGCCGGCGTTGTTCACGAGGTAGTCGAAGCGATCCCGGCCGAGCTTCTCGAGCGCCGCCTTCACGGAGTCGGCGAACGCGCCGAAGCTCGCGCTGTCGGCGACGTCGAGGCGGAGCGCGATGGCCTTACGACCCTTCTTCGCGATCGCGTCGACGACGTCGTGCGCCTCCTTCTCCTTGCTGCGGTAGGTGATGATGCTGTCCACACCGCGGTCGGCGAGGTGGAGGGCCATGCTCCGGCCGAGGCCGCGGCTTCCGCCGGTGATGAGCGCGATGGGGTTGGACTGGGTCATTCGATCTCCTTCTTTCTTGGGAGACCAGCTTGGGCCCGAGCCGAGACGAGCGGAACCACCGGCGTCTTGACGCACTGTTTTGGATCCCGAAACAATGACCGCATGGACCTCGCTGCCCTCCGGATCTTCGTCCACGTGGCCGAGCTCGGGAGCTTCACGCGCGCGAGCGAGCACCTCGGCATCTCCAAGGCGCGCGCATCGACGCGCGTCGCCGAGCTCGAGGCGGCGCTCGGGAGCCGGCTGCTCCATCGTTCGACGCGGGCGGTCAGCCTCACCGAGGACGGACAGCAACTCTTGCCTCGTGCGAAGCGGATCCTGCGAGAGGCCGACGAGCTCTCCACGATGTTCCAGCCGCAGCCGGCGCTCCGCGGGCGCGTGCGGTTGGATCTCCCGATTCGGTTCGCGCGCGATCACATCATCCCGCGCCTCCCCGAGCTCCTGGCCGCGCACCCGCAGCTCGAGCTCCTCGTCAGCACGACCGACCGCCGCGTGGATCTGGTGCGTGAGGGCTTCGACTGCGTGATGCGGGTGGGCCACCTGCCGGACTCCGCCCTCATGGCGCGCCGGCTCGGCGTGCTCTCCATGGTGAGCTGCGCGAGCCCCGCGTACCTCCGTCGCTTCGGGACGCCGACCACGCTCGACGATCTCCAGCGGCACTACGTGGTCGGCTACTCGCACTCGCTCGGCGAGCGCCCGGTGTTCGAGTATCTGGAGGACGGCGAGGATCGCGACCGCCCGATGCGCAGCCTCGTCACGGTGAACGGGACCGACGCCTACATGGCGGCCTGCCTCGCCGGGCTCGGCATCGCGCAGATCCCGCGCCTCGGGGTGCGGGCGAGCCTCGCGTCGGGCGAGCTCTTGGAGGTGCTGCCCGACCACACGTGCGCGCCGCTGCCGGTGTCGCTGGTGCGCGCGGCGGGCGCGAGGGCGCGGCGGCCGGTGCGCGCGGTGATGAGCTGGATCGAGCAAGTCGTCTCGCGCCACCTCGGCTGAGCGGACTACGTCCGCGCGAGGTGCTCGACGATGCGCGCCGTCACCTCGGCGCCGTGGGTCAGCGGGCCCATGTGACTGGCGCCCTCGATCGCGTGGCGAGTCGTCTTGGGGATCGCGCGCTCGAGCGCGTCGAGCACGCGCTTCGCCGCGAGGGTCGTGTCGGCGCCGCCCAGGAGCAGCGTGGGGATCGTCAATGTCTCGTACGCGGTGTGGGGCGTGCGATCTTCACCCAGGGTGGTGACCTCGCCGATCACCTTCGGCGCCGCGTCGCGCATGTCCTGCTTCAGCGGCGCGGGCAGCGTCTCCCACGCGCCGGGCCCATTCCAATACTCGATGAACCGCGCGAGCCAGCGTTCTCGCTCGTCCTCGGTCGTCGGGTTCTCATGCTCGCTCGCGACGTCGAGCGTGGCGAGCGCCTCGGCGTCCCTCGTGGATCGCAGCACCCCGAACGCGACCGGCTCGTAGACGGCGACGCTCTTCACGCCATGCGGGCGTTGCAGCGCGGCGAGGAGCGCGAGGAACCCGCCGTAGCTGTGACCGACGAGGTGGCACGGGCCGACCTCGTCGATCAGCGCCTGGAGCGCGAGCTGGTCGACGGTGAAGTGGATGTACTCCCCCGGCGCGAAGCGCGAGCTCTCGCCGTAGCCGATCAGGTCCGGGAGGATCGCGCGGTAGTCACCCTCGAGCGCCTCCGCGGTCCGGCGCCATTGGCGCGACGACATCCCGGTCGAGTGGATGAGCACCACCGGCTCGCCGCTCCCGCGCTCGTGCGCGCGCATCGTGTGTCGACCGACCGTGATCTCCATGACGCCCTCTCTCGGTCGCGGCCGGCCACGCGGCAACTCGCGCGCGCTCGGATTCTCGCACGCTCGAGGGTGCGCCGCTGGCGCCGGGGCGACTACCCTCGACACCATGGTGGAAAGCGTGCCCTACGACGACGTCGCGCCGACGTTCGACCGCCGTTACGACATCGAAACGTATGGGGGCGTCGAGCGTGCCCTCTTCGCGCTGTGCGCGGCGCCCGGCGCGCGCGTGCTCGAGGTTGGTTGCGGCACGGGGCATTGGCTCGAGCTCCTCTCCCTGCGAGGGGTCTCGGTGGCCGGCCTCGAGCCATCGCGGCAGATGCTCGCGCGCGCGCGCGACAAGGGCTTCGACGGCGAGCTCGTCGAAGGCGTGGCCGAGGCGATCCCGTGGGAGGACGGCTCCTTCGACCGCGTCATCTGCATCAACGCGCTGCATCACTTCACGGACCGTGCGGCGTTCATGTCGGAAGCGGCGCGGGTGCTCCGGCCGAACGGGGTGGTCTGGTCGGTCGGGCTCGACCCGCACACCGGGCTCGACCGCTGGTTCGTCTACGATCTCTTCGAGGGCGCGCGCGAACGTGATCTCACGCGCTATCCGTCGACGCCGTCGATACGCGCCGCGATGGCCGCGGCCGGGCTCCGCGACGCGGCGACCGAGGCGGTTCAGCGGTTCCCCGTCTGGATGCCGGTGACCCAGCTGCTCGCCGAGGGTCACGCGGATCGACACGCGACGTCGCAGCTCTCGCTCCTCACGGACGACGCATACGCACGAGGGCGCGCCGCGCTCGAGCGCATGGCGGAAGACGAGCGGGCCAGCGGCGCGCCGACGAACATCGGAGCGGACCTCACGCTCTATGCGACATCGGGGCGTCGGCGCGACGATCGCGCGATCAGCCGCAGGTGAAGCGGAGGGGGCACGTCTCGAGCACGGTCACGGCTCCCGGGCACCGCGCGGCGGCCGCCTGGCAGGCGGCGAACGCGTCATCGCCCATGCAGCTCTCGTCGGTCGTGTGACCTTCGCACGTGTCGTTGTCGGTGCTCGCGGAGCCATCGTCGGGGCACGCGAACTGGAGGGGGCACGACTCCATCTGCAGGACCTCACCCGGGCACTGCGCGGCGGCGGCCTGGCACTGCGCGAACGCGTCGTCGCCCATGCAGCTGTCGCTCGCGCCGTATCCCTCGCACGTCTCGGCCGAGGGATCCTCGCTGCCGGACGATCCGTCGCTCGTGGGCTCTTCGCCGCCACCTCCGCAGCCGAGGGCCAGGACCAGAGCCGCAACGAACATGGACGAACGCTTCATCGATTCTCCTCCTCTTCGCGTGTCGTGAACCGAGGCGTACCGGCTGTCGAGACGCGCGAGGCCCTCGTGCGGTCTCCTCGCATCCGCCTTCCGCGTCGAGGTAGTCATGGGCGCTGTCTTCCGCCGCGCGCGATACGGACCCCGCCGCGTCCAGGGTTCGAGGAGCCACGCCGCGCGCGCTCGCGTTCGGACCGAAGCTCAGCCACCCACCGCGACCGATCGTGGAGACCTCGAACCGGCGCGGGGCCTTCCATGACGAAGTCGCGACCGTCCCACCAGGGGCGGTCGTTTTGCGCCCGCCCGGGATGTGGCCCGCGCGAGCACCGTTCGCGGCGACGCGTGCAGCGCGCTGCACATTCGACGCGGACGCCCGCGTAGTTCGATGCTGGCACATGCGTCGCACGGTGCCGCCGCATGGAACGCTTTGCCCTTGGTCTGGTGCTCGCCCTCGCCACCTTCGCGCCGCCGATCGCTCGCGCGGAGACCGGTTCGTCCGATGCGTCGGAGACCTCCGACGATCCGGACCTCGACGACCCACCGGAGCTCGAGATCGACGACGACGCCGCCGCGGCGCTGGGGGTCTCGTTCGCGACCCCGCTCGTGCTCGGCGCGATCAGCGTGGGACTCGCGGAGTCGCTCGACGCGGGTGACCCGGCTGTCGCGCTCGGTCTCGCGCCGCTGCTCCTGACGAGCGCGATCGCCCCGGGCATCGCGTGGCTCGCGGTCGGCGAGGAGCGCGCCGGGTGGGCGAGCCTCGGGCTCAACCTCGGCGCCCTCGCGCTCGGCGCCGGCGTCGGGCTGTGGGCGGGGAGCGCGCTCGGTGAGCCGCTCGGCGCGTCGGCGATGCGCGGCATGGCCTGGTCGGCCATCGTCGGCATGAGCTTCATGTCGATCGCGTCCTGGACCCAGACGACGGGATCGGACCGAGGAATTCGCATGGACGCGCGCTCGCGCGCTCGCGCGCTCGCGATGTCGAGCGGGATCCTCGGATCGCTGGCCGGCGGGGCGGCGGCCACCGTGTTCGCGAGCGCCGACGGCGGGCCGCGGTGGAGCGAGATCGGGATCGGCCTCGCGGTGGCGGGTCTCTCGCCGGCGCTCGGGTGGGCGTCGCTCGGAGATTGGGAGAACTCCGGGCTGTCGCTCCTCGCCTCGGCCGCCGCCATCGGGTTGGCCGCCCTCGTCGGCGCGATCGCGGCGCCGCTGGTGGAGGTCGAGGATCCGAGCGCGACGTTCGAAGAGAGCTTCGCGGCTGGGCTCGCGCTGGGCACCGCGGTCTACGTGCCGATCTCCGCGATCCTGCATGCCGCGTTGTCGGGCGGGGCGGGCCCGCTCGCCGCGCCACCGCGGGACGAGGAGGACCTCTGACCGGTTGACCGAACCTTTACGGGCGCGGGCGCGCGTCACGCGCGATGATTCCCGCGTGCGACGCGGATGGCTGGCTCTCACGCTCTCGGTCGTGGCGCTCTCGGTCGTGGCGCTCGCGCTGGTCGTGCCGGCGCGCGCGCAGGTGCGGACCGCGTGGCTGACCGAGGTCGCGGAGCGCTATCGCGCGTGGGGTCGCGTCGACGATCGCGCGCACTGGGCGCCGTGGGACTGTCTCATGCCGCTCCCCGCGATGGCGCGGGTGAGCCGGGACAGCGGCGGGCCCCACGATCGCAAGCTGTACTTCGTCTACGCGAGCGACCGCGACGCGTACGTGCGGATCGCGACGGGCGGTACCGGCGAGCCGCCGGTCGGCCTGACCGTGGTGAAGGAGGCCTACCACCCGCGCGCGCTCGACGGAAGCGAGCACCTCGACTTGTCGAACGGGTTCGTGCTCCCGCCCTCGCCGTATCTACCGGTTGGCGCGCTCCCTCCCGAGCGGATGGCGAGCGACCTCTCGTATCGGCCCGCGGTGGACGAAGCGGGGCGCCTCCATCGCGTCGGCGATCCGGGTGGACTGTTCGTGCTGCGCTACGTCGGGCGCCGGCGGGGGACCGACGAGGGCTGGGTCTACGGCACCGTCGACGCCGAGGGTCACGTCACCTCGTCGGGCGTCGTCGAGAGCTGCGCGGGCTGTCACCGCGTCGCTCCGCACGGGCACCTGTTCGGTCTGCCCGACGACGCGCTCACCCCGCGGCGTTGACTCGGGCGGCGGGGCGAGGCCAGACGCGGTGGCGAACCGGGGCGGTCAGTCGTCGGCGACGCCGTCGATCTCGAGCGCCGCGATCGCGCGCGCCGGCGCCACGGTGCGCCAGCCCTCCGATAATAGGAAGCGAACTTGCTCCCACTCGACCCGCTCGTCGAGCCGCACGCCGACCCAGCCGCTCGGTCCGAGGTACTTCGGTCGGTAGAAGCGCGCCGGGTCGGACTCGACGAGCGACGCCTGCACGCCTTCCTCCGCCTTGATCCACACGCCGATGTGGCCGCCGTCATAGTGGCCGTCGTGATAGACCGCGAACGTCCGCTTGCCCCCCCAGAACGTCGGCGCGCCGTGCGAGATCGTCTCCTTCGTCTCGGGCAACGCGAGCGCCATCGCGCGTACCCGTTCGAGCGCGCTCGCCGACGAGCCACCGCGCTTTGAGGTTGTGCTCGCTGACCCCGTGCGCTTCGGAGCGGGCGCCGTTCTGGTCGCGGCCTTCTTCTTCGCGGCCTTCTTCTTCGCGGCCTTCTTCTTCGCGGCCTTCTTCTTCGCGGCCTTCTTCTTCGCGGCCTTCTTCTTCGCGGCCTTCTTCTTCGCGGCCTTCTTCTTCGCGGCCTTCTTCACGCTCTTCTTCGCGGGTGGCATGCGCGCATGCTACTCGGCGTCGGCTTCGCGCGCGGCAGGTTCGTCCTCGCTGACCACGCGGAGCGCGCCCTTGAGCGCGCGGTGTCGGATCCTCCGATAGGCCGCGATGGGAGAGTCGCCGGGCACCAGGCGCTCGCTCATCCCGAGCTCCGTCTCGTACGGGCGCTGGCTCTCCACCACCGCCTGGTCTTGTCCGAGGATCACCCGGTTGCCCCAGGCCAGCACGAGCTCGTACAGCTCGCGCACGACCGGGATGCGCACGCGGTCGTGGTACGCGCGGCAGAGGATCTCCGTGTGCGTATCGTCGACCGGCATGAACGCGAGGAACTGCGTGATCCCCCGCCCCACCTGGAGCGTCCACACGTTCGGCGTGAGCAGCTCGACGCGAACGCCCGCCTCCGCGTCGGCGAAGCGGCCGCGCACGAACGTCTCGTCGCTCTCGGTCACGATCTCCATGCGGGGCGCGATGCGCCTCCCGATCGTCGTGCGATGCACGAACGGAAGGTGCAAGAAGTCGAGCTGGTTCTCGATCGCCCGCGTGTAGTGCGTGCTCCACACGCGCGAGAGCTCGCCGAAGCGCATCCGGGAGAGCGCCTCGAAGAACCGCGGCTCGCCCCTCGGTTCTCCGCCGCCCCACCACACCCACACGAGCTCGTGCTCCACCTTCGTCGGTAGAGCCCGCACTCGCATCACGCTGGGGATCGGCTCGTCCGGTGCGTGGGCGGGGATCGCGCGGCAATGACCGTTGCCATCGAACTGAAACCCGTGGAACGGACACGCGATGTGGTCTCCGTCGATCCGACCGAGCGCGAGCGACGCCCCGCGGTGCGGACACACGTCGTGCAACACGCGCACCGCGCCGCTCGCCTCGCGATAGAGCACCCAAGGCTCGCCGAAGCGCACGATCCGCCTCGGGCGCTTCGTGACGCGCCGCGCCGACTCGACGGCCCACCAGCCTGGCTCCGCTCGCATGACGCGAAGCGTAGCGCGCCAGCCGAGGCGATCATCGGTCTGGCTCGTCAGTCGCAGCCGATCCGCTCGTCGTCGATCGCGAGGTCGTCGAGGAACGACCGATACGGCGGATCGGCGCTCTGGTAGTTGCGCCAGCCCAGGCTGATCGCGGTGAACTGCTCGATGAACGCGTCCGAGCGACCGTCGACCGCGAGGTCGGTGACCTCGTCGCCGTCGAAGTAGAAGCGGTAGCTTTCGGTGCTCGCGTCGATGAACCACTCGGCGCAGTGCCACGTGTCGTCGTACGAGTGGTAGTCGTAGCTCGAGCCGACACAGCACGAGTCGTCGGGGATGTTGAAGAGGAACTGGTGCGAGCCGTCGGGACCGAGGACGGTGTCGACGACGCGGCACTCGGTCGAGCCCTGGAGGCCGACCAACGTGCTGTGCACGTAGCCGCCGACGAAGAACGGCGTGAGCACCTTGTAGTAGACGCGCCCCCAGTGGGTGCCGCGCGCGGCGCCGAGGGCGTCGAGTGAATGGCGGATGCGAGGTTGTCCTGTCTGCGCGAGCGCGGACGCGAACGCGCGCGAGCCGCTGTGGTGCTCGGTGTCGGTGACCATCGGTGAGCCGGGCATCCAGCCGTTCTCCATCGTCCAGCCGGGAGGGACTTCGCCGACGTTCGCGGCCTCGAAGTCTTCGCAGAACAGATAGTCGCGCCCCGCGCACCCCGGCTCGAGCGGACCGGCGTCGGTCGGGGTGACGCGGCCGCCGTCGCGCGCGCCGGCGGCGTCGGTCCTCCCGCCATCTGGCGTGATGGCGCCGCCGTCGCGCCGTCCCGCGTCCGTTCGCGTCCCCGCGTCGGAGGGCGCGCCGTCGTCGCAGGCCGAGAGCGCGAGCACCAGACACACGGCGGTGAGCCGTCGCATGCGCCGAGTCTACCGTTTTCCAGCCGGCGAGATGCGTCGTGCGCTCTCGTCAGCGCAGGGGAGCACCGCGCTCTCCGCGGTTCGCGGCGTAATGGCTTGGCACGCGCCTGGCTGAGCGAGCGGCAACCGAGGAGGGATCGATGCGACGGATGAACCTGTACCCATTGGGCATCGCGATGATCGCGCTGGCCGGCGCCGGCTGCATGGCCGGGCTGCCCAGTGAGGTGACCGACGATAGCGCAGAGGCGGGAGCCTCGTTGACGGGCGAGCTCCCGTATCAGCGCGGCTCGCTCACGGGCGACCGGTGCGAGCACGGCGAGGCGCTCGACTGCTGTGGCGCGCTCGTGTGTCGCCCCGATCGCGACGTCGACCCCCCGTGTCCGATCTTCTGTGGCGAGCCGACCTGCGAGTTCGGCGAGGCGGTCGACTGCTGCGGCGACACGGTGTGCCGTCCGGACCGCGGGGTCGAACCGCCGTGTCCGATCGCGTGCATCGAGCCGACGTGCGAGTTCGGCGAGGCGGTCGACTGCTGCGGCGACACGGTGTGTCGTCCGGACCGCGGGGTCGAACCGCCGTGTCCGATCGCGTGCATCGAGCCGACGTGCGAGTTCGGCGAGGCGGTGGACTGCTGCGGCGACACGGTGTGTCGTCCGGACCGCGGGGTGGATCCGCCGTGTCCGATCGCGTGCATCGAGCCGACGTGCGCGTTCGGCGAGGCGGTCGACTGCTGCGGCGACACGGTGTGCCGTCCGGACCGCGGGGTCGAACCGCCGTGTCCGATCGCGTGCATCGACTGATCGCGGAATCGCTCGCTCGTGGGGGAGGTTGAGCCCTCCATGACCGAACCCACGCCCAACCGTGCACCTCCGTCCATGGCTTCGCGGGCGCGAGAGACCGTCAAGACGGTCGGGCTCGCGCTGCTCTTGGGGCTCTCGCTCCGCGTCGGGGTGGCCCAGGCCTACGTGGTCGAGGGCCCCTCGATGGAGCCCACCATCGTCCAACCGCAGCGCTTGTTCGTGCTGCGCGCGGCGTATGGGCTGAGCGTCCCGTTCCGGCGCGACGCGGTGGTGCGCTGGGCGGATCCGGGCTTCGGCGACGTCGTGGTGATCGAGAGCCCGGCCGACGGGATGGACCTCGTCAAGCGCGTCGTCGGCCTCCCCGGTGACGTGATCGAGGTGCGGGGCGGGCTCCTCGTACGCAACGGCGTGCCGCTCGAGGAGCACGAGGTCGGCGCGTGCGAGCCGGAGCAGCAGCTCGACGTGGAGCCCGACTGCCGCGTGTTCGAGGAGCGGGCGGGCTCGTTGCGCTGGAACACCAGCCGCGCGGACGGTGAGCTCGACTACCTCGACATGGGTCCCGTCACCGTGCCGGACGGCCACGTGTTCGTGATGGGCGATCACCGCGATCGCTCGAACGACAGCCGTGCGTTCGGCGCGATCCCGATGAGCCGGCTGCGCGGTCGCGTCCTGTTCATCGACTGACCTCGCGATCCGAATGCGGCCTGCGTCGCGTATCCTCCGCCGATGACCGACGAACGCGATCCGCCCGAGACCGTCCTCGACGAGAAGGGCACCTCGCGGGACGGTGACGACGCGTCGAACGAGCCGCCATCCGCGCGAGACGAGTCGTCGCTCGAGGACGCGTCGGCGGACTTCGTCGAGGAGCTCGACGGTGACGCCGAGTCCGGCGAGGCGGACGGGGACGAGGCGATGGAGGACGAGGCGCAGCTCGAGTCCGGCGAGTATCCGTCGAGCGACCTCGCGTCGGGCGAGGTGGAGTCCGGCTCGCTCGGCTCCGGTGAGGTCGGGCCCGACGACGGGTTCGCTGGATCGTTCGAGCGCTACGGTGACGTGGGCGAGCTCGACGATCCGGACGAGCGCACCGATCCGGGCGTCGAGCGATCCTCGTTGACGCTCGGCTCATGGTCGGCGGCGTTCGCGCATCCGCGGAGGAACCGGTTCGCCGGCGCCGTGTTGGGCGGCGCGATCGGGGACGCGATGGGTCACCCCACGGAGTTCGTCGGCTCGTTCGCGGAGATCCACTCGCGATGGCCGCCGCGAGGCGTCGAGGGCTACGAGCTGTGGCGGAGCGCGGGGTCGACGAACGTTGCGCCTTACACCGACGACACGCAGATGGCGGAGTGCGTGCTGCGCTCGCTCATGCGCGCGCGGACGGAGCGCCTCGAGCTCGACGCGGCGATGACCGATCTCGCCCAGCGCTTCGTCCAGTGGGCGAACGACCCCGAGGGCGGACACCGCGCGCCGGGCAACGCGTGCCTCGCGGGGTGCCGCGCGCTCGAAGAGGGCGCGCACTGGTCCACCGCGGGCGGCCCCGAAGCGGGCGGCTGCGGATCGGTGATGCGCGCGTATCCGTTCGGCCTCGCGTTCGCCGGCGACGTCCAGCGCGCCGAGCGTTGGGCGGTGGCACATAGTAAGTTGACGCACCGCGACCCGATCGCGCTGGCCGCGTGCGCGGCGATGGCGGTCGGCGTGGTGCGGATCCTCCGCGACGAGCCGGTCGCCCTCGTATGCAGCGAGATGATCGCGGCGGCGGCGCGCTACTCGGCGCGAACCGGAACGATGGTCGCGCGCGCCTACGAAGAGGCGTGCGACGGGACCCAGCCCGAGGTCACCCTCGATCGCCTGCGCGGTTGGGCGGCCCACGAGGCGATCGCGGCGGCGGTCTATCTCTTCGCGCGCCACCCCGACGACCCGCGCGCCGCGATCCTCGAGGGCGCCAACACGCCCGGCGACTCCGACAGCCTGGCCACGCTCGCCGGTGCGCTCGTCGGCGCGCGGGTCGGCCTCTCCGCGATCCCCGAGCCGTGGGTCCGCGACATCGAGCGCCGCGACGCGCTGCTCGCGTTGGCCTCCGACGCCTCCGACGCGTTCAGCAGATAAAGTCGCTCGTCGTCATCTCGTCGTGCATGTCGTCATGCACCTCGGCGCGAACGACGATGAGACGAACGGTCTTCCCTCAGGTCATGTCGGGGCCGACGCCTTCGAGGAGGCAGTCGGCGGGGGTGCGGAACGAGAGGCCATAGAGGAGCCCGGCCGGGGTGTACTGCGCGGGCAGCGGCGCGCCGTCGATGTCGATGTCGAAGCCCTCGGCCTCCCACGCGCCGTACACCGCGTCGTTGGCGGCCGCGGCGGCGCGGATCTGATCCGCCCACTCCAGGGGATCGTCGGACACGGGCGTTCCGGGCGGGAGCATGTTTTGGATGATCCGGCGTCGCGCCGCGCGAACCCACGCCGCGTCGAGCACCGCCACGTTCAGCTCGCCCTCGTACACGATGCCGCGGTTGTTCTTGTTGCAGGAGCCGACGCTGAGGAACACGTCGTCGACGATCAGCAACTTACTGTGCACGTCCATGTCCTCGAACTGCGCCATCGTCTCGTCGGGGCCGAGCGTGTCGCGGTCGATGTCGAACGCGCGGAGCTGGTAGGTCGCGTAGCGGCCTCCGAATCGGCTCGCGAGGTCCTCGTTCATCCGATGCGTCCACTCGCATCCCGGGTCGGTGTACTCGTTGACGGGCTTGGTGATCACGATGAGCCGGAGCTCGGGGTTCATCGTCATCCGCTCGATGAGGAGCTCGGTGAGCATCGGGACGCGCCAGTACTGATCCTCGATGAGGATGTAGCGCTCCGCGTTCTCGATCGCGTTGAACCATGTCTCCGCGATCGCATGCTCCCAGAACGGCTCGGGGAGGGTGGCGGTGACCTGCACCGCGATCCCGTCCTCGAACGCCGGCTGCCCGGTGCGCGGCGTGTAGTCGCTCGCGTACTCGGCGTAGGTGACGCCCTCGCTCAGCTGATTGGCCCAGCGCTCGTGGAAGATGTCTTCCGCATCTTCGACCGACGGGCCTTCGAGCCGCACCATGTAGTCCTTGCGTGGCCCGTTGTCGGGGAGCGCCATCCGGTTGACGACGTCGAGTCGATCGGTCGCCGTCGCGTCGAAGGCCATCCGCCGCGGCTCGTAGACGAGGTGGTCCTCGGTGTCCCAGTCGACCGGGCGCAGGTTCATCCCGCCGATGAAGGCGACGCGGCCATCGATGACGATGAACTTCTGGTGATAGGACGCGTGCGGCACGTCCAGCGAGATCGGCCACTGTGTGAGGTCCGCGGTGTGCGACGGGACGCGCGACGCGATCTCGTCCTCCGGATCGAAGCCCGAGAGCGCGCCGTTCGGATCCACGCGGTCACGGAACGTGAACGGGGCCACGGTGAAGTCGAAGACGCCGCGGCTCGGGTTCGCCATGCCCATGTACTCGAAGCCGTCGCCGGGGGTCATCCCGCGGTCTTCGAGCGGTCCGTCGCTGGTCAGCGACGACAATAAACCATCCTGCGTCCAGAGCTGGCCGACCAACACCCGCACCGTCCCCGGGACGCGATCCATGTGGGCGAGGATCGTGTTGGGCTGACGCTCGGCCACCGACTGATACGGGTGCAGCCCCTCCTCGCGCACGAGCTCGAACTCGGACTGCCACCACCACGTCGCGAGGTGTGCGCTCTCGGTTGCGCGACCGAGCTCGGTCGACACGTGGGACCACGCCTCCTCGCCGGAGATGTAGAGCTCGAGGTGGTTGCCGGTCCGCGCGGGACGACCCTCGGCGGCGAACCAACGGTGCCGCAAACCGAGATAGATCGTGTGTACGGGCAGCTCGACCCCGTCGATCGTGCGCAGCTCGTGGCGCAGGGAGGCGCCGTGGCCGGACGTCGCGCCGTCGAGCGTGACCGCATCGAGCCGCGCGTCGCCGGTGTAGTCGAGCGTCGCGGTGAGCGCCTCGAGCTCGGGCGCCTCGAGCGCGAGATCGATCCGCGCCGAGTCGTCGAGGAGCACGAGCGCCGCCGGCCATCCGTATGCGGTCGCGCTCGCGCCGTTCAATCGCACGTCGAGCTGCGCGCTCGACTCGTCGAGCGGCCTCCCCCACACGTCGAGCGCGACCACCTCGAGGAGCGCGGTCGGCGGCGGGCCGGGGGGGAGGTGCTGCCCTCCGTCGGCCGAGGAGCCGTCCATCGGGCCCATGCCGCCATCGACATCGCTGGGTGAGCCGCAGCCGACTACGGCGAGGACGAGGAGGCCGATCGCGCGACGCATCGCGCGATCATATGCCATGCCGCTCGGTCGGCGCTCGTCGGCGCGGCTGAGGTATCGTACGCGGATGCGGGTGGGCCAGCTCGGAGATGCGATGCGCGCGCTCGCGGCGCTCGCGGTCCTCGTGGCGTGCGACGGAGAGGATCCCGCGGACGCAGGCCGTGATGCGGGGACGGGGATGGACGCGGCCGCGCGCGACGCGGGCGGCGGTGGAGGCGGGCTCTGCGCGGCGCTCGAGGCGTACGCGAACCGATGCGAGGCGACGAGCTGCGAGCGCTCGATGATCTCCGGCTGCGCGCAGCTCGAGGCGCGCCTCTCGCCCGCGTTCGTCGCCGCGCTCGTGGGCTGCCTCGACGACGACACCCCGCAGAACTGCATGGTGGCCTCGCTCGGCGGGCTCGAGCCCGCGCCGGCGCACGAGAGCTTCGCGTCCGCGTACTGCGCGGGATGTGAGGCCTCGGACGCCACGTGCGCGTCGGGCTTCTTCGACTCGGAACGGAGCGCGCTGGCGGTGGCGCTCGCCTCGAGCGAGGCGACGACGGCGGAGCTCGAGTCGCGCTGCGCGAGCGGCGTGTTGTGCAGGGAGCGCATCGGCGAGTGCGCCCGCGACACCTACGCGATGCTCGGCGTGCCAATGGCGAGCGCGCAGTGCGTCTTCGACGCGCTCCTCAGCGTCGAGGCGACGCCGCGCGGCTGCGCAGAGGGGGGTCCCACGGACGCCGGCGCGCCCGACGGGGGTGCGCCGGACGCGGCGATGATGGTCGACGGAGGCGGCCTGCCTCCCGATTGTTTGGTCCGCGAGCCGGACGACGATCGCCCGAGCGCATCGCCGCTCGGCGACATCGACGATCGTTCGACGTTCCCGTCCGGCAACGTCTCGGGTGGCGTCGATCCCGGTGACGAGGACTGGTTCCGCTATCACGACGCGGATCTGTTCCGTGGGGTCCTCCAGCCCCGCGTCGATCTCGTGATCCGCGGAGCCGAGGACCTCGATCTCTGCGTCTACTTCGCGTGTGATTCTGCAGGAGCGTCGACCGTGTCGTGTCCAGTCGGTGAGACGGCGAGCCTCGGCGGGCTCGACGGTTGCTGCTCGCGCGGGTTCAGCACGACGGAGACCGTCGAGATCTCTCCCGACTGCACGGGATCCGACGACTCGGGCGACGTGTACGTGCGGATCTACGAGGGCGCGTCCGTGAGCGCCTGTCAGGCGTACTTCCTCGCCTACGGCGACGACTGAGCCAGCCGCCCGCGAGCGCTCACGCCGACGCGGTGTCTTCGCGGCCCCGCCACGGTCGACCCTGGCGCAGGCAGTCGCAGAGCTGGTCGTAGGTCTCACGCGCGGTCTCGTTCGGTGTGGCTGACGCGGAGATGCGCGCGGCGATCCGCTCCGACAGCGTCCCTTGTGTCCGTATCGCGTCGATGATCTCGAGGTACGCCCGCTCCGTGCGACGCAGGCGCCGCTCCGCGCGCGAGAGCATCGCCGCGGTCACGTCGCCCACCCACGCGAGGCCATCCGCGTCGCGATCGATCCCCAGCACGTGGGGCGCGAGCACCCGCGCCTTGCTCCCGTGCTTCACGCACTGCTTGAGGTCGTGCACGAGCTTCTGGTGATCGGGGAGCGCGAGGCGACCGCGCGTGAGATCGACGCTGAGGTCGTAGAGCGCGCCGCGCACGAACGCCGCGATCGCGACATCCATCTTCGGACACTCCTGCGAGTCCAGGATGCGGACCTCCATCGAGCGCCGCGACAGCTTGAACACGGCGCCGCGCGCGTTGAGCCACTCGTGTCGGATCGCGCTCGCGTCGGGGAGCTTGTCCACCGCGTGATAGATCGGGCGAAGGATGTTGCGTCGGTAGGCCGCGATGCTCTCGGTGTACTCCGGCACCATCGGGCCCTGCGTCTCGGGGATGCTCGCCTGGTGCTCGAAGATGAAGCCGAGGCGATTGTCGACGTTCGACTGGAGCGCGCCGCCGTACATCGGTGAGCTCGCGGCGATGGCGGGCAGGTACGGGATGAGCAGCGCCGCCGCGTTCATCATCGCGACCGCCTCGTGCTCGCGCCCGAGCGGCAAGTTGACCTGCATGCTCTGGACGTTGGCCCAGCCGTGCGTCGAGGTGTCGAAGAGCCGCGCGTACGTGTCGTAGACGGCGCGCCCCGATCGCGACCAGCGCACCGCGCCGCTCGGATCGAACCACGGGTGCATCGAAGTCGGCATCGGGCGCACGCCGTGCTCCTCGAGCGTGCGCGCGAGGCGGTCGACGCCCTCGGTGAGCATCGCCTCGCACTCGGTGAGGCTCTTGAGGGGGCGGATCGTCTTCATCTCGATGAGATGATCGAAGAACTCGTTGCTGAACGCGACGGCGCCGAGCTCCGCCTCGGACGTCGGGCGCCCGGCCAGCGTGGTGAGCGCGTTCTCCGCGCCGTGCACGACCTCGAGCGAATCGTCGACGAGCACGTACTCCACCTCGAGGCCGACCACCTCATAGGCCCGGTATTCGCGCATGCGCGTGCGGACCCTGCCGATCGGCGGCCGCGATCGTCGCGTCTCGTCGGTCGGAGCGTCGGCCTCGGGGGCGGTCGGTCGATCGGGGTCGAGACGGTCGAGGAACCACGTCACGAGGTCTTCGTAGATCCGGTCGCCCTCCGCCTGGTCTTCGTACCCGAGATGGATATCGGGATTGTCGTTGACCTCGATCACGACCGGCCCGGTGGGCGTGTCCTTGATGTCCACGCCCGCGAGCCCGTCGCCGATCAGCCGCGCGGCGCGGCATGCGGCGCGCTTGACCGGAGTCGGGATCTTCTCGAGCGGGATCGCCTCGGTGCGTCCGTCGCGTCCCGCCTGCGTCTCGGTCGGGTGCTTGCGGATCTGCCAGTGACCGCGCGCCATCCAGTAGCGCGCGCCGTAGAGCGGCCGTCCGTCGAGCACGCCGATCCGCCAGTCGAACGGGGTGACCAGCCAACGCTGCGCGATGAGGAGCGGCGAGCTGCGCAGGAGCCCGACCACGCGATCGTTCCACGCCTCGAGCGACGGGATCTTGAACACCGCGGTGGAGAACGATCCGTCCGGGACCTTCACCACGAACGGCGAGCCGATCGCGGCGCACACCTCGTCGTAGGTCGCCTCGTGCGTGATCGTGATCGTATCGGGCGTCGCGACCCCCGCGCGCTCGAGCAGCTCGGCGAGGTACACCTTGTTGCCGCAGCGGAGCATCGAGCGCGTGCTGTCGATGACCGGCATCCCCAGCGCCTCCGCGCGCTGGGCGAAGCGGAACGCCGGCAGCTCGGGTCCGGTGAGCGTGCGGATGAACAGCGCGTCGTGCTCGGCGAGGCGATCGAGATCGCTCATCCCGATCCGGCGCACCGCCACGCTCATGCGCTCCGCGACCTTCTCGAAGCGTGCGATCGTCTCGTCCCACGACGGCTTGAAGGGATCCTCCGGATCGAAGAGCACCGCGATGGTGGCGCGCACCGGGTTCGTGGCGGGCGGCTCCGCCTCGAGGCGTCCGCTCCGGATCCGCTCGGCGATCCGAGCGCGCGTCGGTTCGTCGAGCTCGGACATCGTGAGCACTTGGATGTCGAAGAGCTCCCAACCCTCCTTCGTATGAAGGAACGAAAGTCGACATGCCGGCACGGGGAACCGCCGGTACACCTTGGCCGCGATGCGCGACAGATCCCGCCGCTCGCACCGACCGAACAGGCTGACCTCCGACGCGCGTCGCGCGGGGTCGAGCGCGGCGAGCGCCTCGCCCTCGCCGGAGCCCGCTTCGCGCACCACCGGTACGCCCGCGTCGGCGAGCACGCGCAGCGCCTCGGGCACGTTGCCGAGCGCCTCGAGCGAGTCGATGCTCGGGATGACGTCGTGACCGCGCGCGTCGGCGAGCAGCGAGACGTAGTACCCCTCCGACAGGTAGCGCATCGACGGGCAGAGGTTGAGCACCGTGTGCTCGCCGCCGAACCGGTCCGCCTCGCCGAGGTAGCGCGACGGCTCGATCACCTCCAAGTCCGCGAGCGGGCTCGGAGAGACGACGATCGTCTTGCGCCGGCTCATCGGGGATCGACCATCAAGAGGACGCCGTCGTACGTGACGTCGCCCAAGAGGATCGCATTGAGGAGGCGCCGCTCCTCCACTTCGTAGCGCTGGGTGGCTGCCATTGGATTCGCTTTGTACGGGTCACTCACGACGAATCGTCGTCCGCCCTCACGATACCCCGCGATGACCACGAAGTGGCCCGCAGGCTCACCGCCGACGTCGTCGGCGACGTTGGTGTCCGGATCGTCACGTGCGATCCCGTAGAGATAGGTGGCGGACAGTCCGCTGATGATCGGTCGACCACGTGCGATCCAGGTCTTCAGGAGG
The DNA here is from genome assembly GCA_050186575.1 of Sandaracinaceae bacterium. GTDB lineage: Bacteria > Myxococcota_A > Polyangia > Polyangiales > Sandaracinaceae > JAUHXR01. The sequence continues at coordinate 29,146 of JBFWYI010000036.1, forward strand.
TCCGCATCCAGATCGTCGAGGCGCACCACGCCGCCCTCGTCGAGGAACGACCGATACGCCTCGATGACGCCGAGCAGCCGCGGATCGCGCTTGAGCGCGGCGCGGGCGGCCAGCTTGGCGCGCATGCCGGCCGAGTCGAGATCGCGCCACGTCGGATCGAAGACGCGCAGGTTGTAGCTGTAGATGGTCGCGTCGTAGCCGAGCGCCAGCGCGGCGCGGCCGAGGTACACGCCGAGCGTGCCGCCATCTGGATTGCGCTGTACGTGCCGGCTGATCTCGACGAAGTCGCGCAAGTCGCCGTGATGGCCGAGCACTTTCGTGAGGCAGGTCGGCCCGCACGTCACGTCGTCGGGCTGGGCGAGCACGGGGACGTCCAAGAGGACGGTCGATCGGTCGTCGGTCATCGAAGGGGGAGCGCGATCAAGAGAGGGCGTAGCGGGTCAGCTCGGCGAGGGATACCACGGCGATGGGCCGACCCTTGTGGGCGACCACCGCGTGGCGACGCCCGAGCCCGTCGAGGCGCTCGATCACGTCCTCCACGCTGTCGCTCGGGTGAGCCGAAGGGGCCTCGTCCCACACCACCAACCCGACCGGCGTCTCGTCGGCGTCGAGCCCGCGCGCGACCACGATCTGCGCGACGTCGTTCTCGGTGAGCAATCCCCACCGCGCATCGTCGAGCGGCACCACCACGACATCGAGGCCCGCGTCCTCCATCAAGCGCGCGGCGTCGCGGATCGGCGTGTCGTTGTCGACCCGCAAGACGGGACGACGCGGACGCTCGAGGAACGCAGCGATCGCATGTGCGCGCGGCACGGCCTCACACGAGCAACCGGTGTGCCGCTCATCGAGCGGCGCGGAAGCAGGGGGCGTGCGCGCGCGATCCGCGCGGGGTCGAGAGACGGTCCTAGAGCGTCGATTTCTGGAAGGATCTCCATGGGTTGTGAGCACGGAGGGCCCGGCGCCGACCGGCGGCGTGGCGACGACCATCGCGAGGTTCTCGAGCGATCCGTCCAGATCGCTGCGCACGTCTTGCGCGCCGTCTCAGCGCGGCGCTTGCGCTCGATTCGTTCGGTGGATCGAGCGCGAACGAAGGGTTTCGCGGCACGCTGAGGCGATGCGGATCTTCTTCGCCCTCGCGCTGCCGGAGGATGTCCGAGCCGCGTGCGCGGCGCTCCGGCGGCCGCTCGAGGGCGCGCGATGGATCGCGCCCGAGCTGCTCCACCTGACGCTTCGTTTCCTCGGCGAGATCGACGACGCATCGGTCGCCCGGCTCTCGTTCGCGGTCGCTGCGCGGGCGGCCCCGATCGCGCCGTTCGAGGTGGAGCTCGCGGGGATGGGCACGTTCGGTCGTCCGGCGCGCGTGGTGTACCTCCGCGCTTGGCCGCGCGATCGACTCGAACGGCTCGCGCACGCCGTCGACTCGGCCTGCCTCTCGGAGGGCGCGCCGCAGGACCCGAAGCCCTTCCGTCCGCACGTGACGATCGCGCGGCTTCGCGCGGCCCCCGATCGGAGCGAGCTCGATGCGCTGCGCAGCGACGCCGCCACGTTCGTGCGACGCTTCCAGGCGGAGCACGTCCACCTCGTACGAAGCACGTTACGTTCCGACGGGCCGACGTACGAGACCCTCGAGGAGCTCCCGCTCGGAGCGAGCCTCCCTCAGAACCGATAGCCCGCGCTCAGCGCGAGCTCGGGCGTGTAGCCGGAGCGCATGCCGTCCGCGAGCCGCGACTCGAACTGCCCCGCGGGATCGCGCGGATGCGTGCGCACCTCGGTCGGTACCTCGACCGACGCTTGCGCCGCGAACACGTGGACCCAGCCGATCGTCGCGCGCAAGACGAAGTGCTCTTCGACGACGAAGCGCCACCCGACACGTCCGTGGAACGCGTGGAGCACGCTGTTCAGCGGCACGTCGGTCATCCCCGGCCAGCGGACGTTCTGTCCCGTCGCCTGCTCGATCGCCTCGGGCGTCAGGCGCGAGGCCGCGGCGAGCAGGGTGTACCCCGCGCTCAGCTCCAGACCCTCCGGGATCGTGTAGCCGACCCCGAGCCGCAGGTTCCATCCGCCGTTGCCGATGATCTCGTTCAGCATCGGTCGCACGCTCGGGCGCAGATGCGCTGGCCCCGCGACGATGTCGGTGAGGCCGCTGAGGTACGCCTCGGGCGTGTGGCCGACCGACGCGTAGACGAACACGCCGACCGGCGAGGTGAGCTGTCCCTCGACCCCGACGGAGATCGGAAAGCTCGTGGTCGCCGACAGATCGAACGTCCAGCCCGGCGGGACGGGCGCGATCGACGCACCGCTCGGATCGCCGAGCGCGCGACCGAGCTGCGCCGACGCGGGCGCGCTCGCGGCGCTGAGTCCTACCGCGAGGACGGCTGCGGCGATCCAACGCCGAGGAGCTTGTGCCGGGCTGGGCCACGCGCGAGGCATCGCGAGGAAGAGGGCACCGCGCGTGCCATCCGGGGATCGTCGCGCGTTCGGTCCTCGCGACGACGTCACGCGCGCGCGTTCGTGCCTCTCGTGACGAAACGGCGCGCTCGCCTCACGTCGCGTTGGCGCGTGAGATCAGCGTCGCCGAGCCGTACGCGTCGAGCACCATCACGAGCACCACGAGCGTCCATGCCCACGGGGCGAGCGTGAACGCGAGCACGAGGCTGAACCATCCCGCCGCGAGCAGCGCGAACCCGCGTCGATATTCTCGCGCGTAGAAGTGTCCGGCGCCGAACGCGGTGAGCATGCACGGCAACAGGAACGCGACGGCGACCGCGACGAGCACCCGTCGCGGCGGCATCGATGGGTCGAGGCCTCGATGGCCGCGGTATGGCGCGCCCTCGTGCGAATCGACGCCCTCGGGCAGCCGCGCGTCGTCGGGATCGATCTCGTCGTACTCGACCAGCGCGCTGAGGATCGCCTTCGCGCGCTCGGCATCGGCGGCCGGGACCTGCAGTGGGACGTTCAGCGCCCCGCCCAGGAGCCCACCGACCATCTGGTTGTGCTCGTTGCCCGGCGCGCTCGCGGGGATGCCCTCTTGCTCGAGGAGATCGACGAGCATCCGCGCCTCGATCGGATCGTTGACGTGCCGCAGCGTGACGAGCTTGGCCATCGCGGAGGGATAGCGGATCCGCGCATGGACGCCACGCCGGCGCCGCGACGGTTCACGCGGAGAGTTGGCGAATGCCGTGGAGCTTCCGTCGCGCGAGCACGCTCCGCATCACGCGCACGCGGCCTTCGTCGTCCAGCTCCGGCAACAGCGCGTACTCGCGCGCGTGCTTCGGATCGCCGGGAGGGAACCGGACCACGAGAGCGGGGAGCCCGTTGAGCTCGACCTCCCACACGCGATCGGGCACCGCGACCTCCACCTGGATATTGCGATAGAAGCGCGCCACGTCGTCTCTGCCGCGCAGCACCCGCACCGCGGCGGTGTACTCGCGGTTCGCGTCGGTGATCATCTCGACGTCGGTCGCCACGAGGCGCACCACGCTGTCGACGTCGCGCGCGGCGATCGCGAACGCGAGCTGGCGCAGCACGTCCGCGGTGCGCGCCTTCGTCTCGCGATCCATGCGGGGCCGGGGCGCCTCGTCGAGGGTGCGGCGCGCACGGTGAAGCATGACACGTACGTTGCCCTCCGTGGTCTCGAGGATCGCGGCGGTCTCGGCGCTCGTCATGCCGATCACGTCGAAGAGGACGAGCGCGGCGCGCGCGCGTGGCTCCAGCGTCTCCAGCGCGCAGAGGAACGCCATCGTCGCGCTCTCCACCACGCCGACCCGGGCCTCGGGGCTCGCCTCGATGCCGTCGCTGATCCGCTCCACCTCGATCGGGCCGGGCAGCCACGGGCCGAAGTAGCCACGGCTCTTGCGCTGCCGCAGCGCGTCGATCGCGAGGTTCGTCGCGACCTTGGTCAGCCACGGCCGGAGCGGCGCGTCGAGGTCGCTGGGTGGGCGCTCGATCGCACGGCGGAACGTGTCCTGGACGAGGTCTTCCGCGTCCGCCGCGCACCCGGTCATCCGATAGCAGAGCCCGAACAGGAACGCGCGGTGCGCGTCGAACGCCTCGGCGATCGTCCCGGTCATGGCAGCGAGCATCGTGACACCTCCAACGAGGGTGTCACGATGCTGGAGGCCCGAACGTTACACGCGCTCGATGATCGTCGCGATGCCCATCCCGCCGCCGATGCACAGCGTGATGAGCGCGGTGTTGAGGTCGCGGCGCTCGAGCTCGTCGAGGGCGGTGTTCAGCAGCACCGCGCCGGTCGCGCCGAGCGGGTGACCGAGCGCGATCGCGCCGCCGTTCACGTTCACCTTCTCCGGGTCGATGTCGAGGTCGCGGATCGTCTTGAGCGGCACCACCGCGAACGCCTCGTTGATCTCCCAGAGGTCGATGTCCTTCGCGTTCATGCCCGCCTTCTTCAGCGCGCGCTCCGACGCCGGCGTCGGCGCGGTCAGCATGATCACCGGCTCGGCGCCGATCGTGGCCATCGCGCGGATGCGGCCGCGCGCCTTGAGCCCATGCTTCTTCGCGCCCTCGGGCGAGGCGAGGAGCACCGCGCACGCGCCGTCGACGATCCCGCTCGAGTTGCCCGCGTGGTGCACGTGGGTGATCGCCTTGACGTCGGGGTAGCGGAGGAGCGCGAGCTGGTCGATCGTCTCGCCGTTCGGGCCCATCGGCATCGCGCCCATCTTGGCGAACACCGGGTCGAGCGACGCGAGGCCCTCGGCCGTCGTGTCGGGGCGCGGATACTCGTCGCGCGCGAGCGCTACCGTGCTGGTGCCGGGCAGGGTCACCGGGAACACGCTCCCGTTGAAGCGCCCGTCCTCCAGCGCGATGGCGGCGTTCTTCTGCGAGCGCAGCGCGAACGCGTCGAGCTCCTCGCGCGTGAAGCCGTACTTCGTCGCGATCAGATCCGCGCTGATCCCCTGCGGGACCTGGATCACCTTCTTGCGTAGCTCGTTGTTGTGGCCGTCGATGCCCGCGTCGTCCGAGCCCATCGGCACGCGCGACATGCTCTCGACGCCGCCGCCGACGGTGACGTCCTGCATCCCGCTCATCACGCCCATCGCGGCGAAGTTCACGCCTTGGAGACCCGAGCCGCAGAAGCGGTTGAGGCTCACTCCCGTCGTCTCCTCGGGCCAGCCCGCGGCGAGGATCGAGTTGCGCGCGATGCACGCGCCCTGCTCCTTCACCTGCGAGACGGTGCCGAGCACGACGTCGTCGACGACCGCCGGATCGAGCGACGCCTTCTCGGCCAGCCGGTTGAGCGTCTGCGCCATGAGCTCCTGCGGGTGCACCTCGCTGAGCCCTCCGCCGGGCTTGTCGCCCTTCGCTCGCTTGCCCTTGCCTCGGGGGGTGCGTACCGCGTCGATGATCAGTGCTTCGCCCATGTCGCCCTCGTCTCGTTGTGATCGGTCCCGGAGTCAATTCGTGCGGCCGCGCCGCGCATTTCGGAAGGGGTCCAGGTCACCAGCCCATGGTCTTCGCGATCATGTACTTCATGACCTCGCTGGTGCCGCCGCCGATGCGGAAGAGGCGTTGGTCGCGCCACGCGCGCGCGACCCAGAGCTCCTCGAGGTAGCCCATCCCGCCGTGGAACTGGAGGCACTTGTCCATCACCTCGCTCGTCACGTCGCCGACGAACAGCTTGCACATCGCGATCTTCTTCACCGTCTCGAACGAGATCTCGGCGTGCCGCACGTAGCGCTCCTCGTTGAACGCGCCGACGGTGTCGTAGCAGAGCGACTTCGCCGCCTCGGCCTTCGTGTAGAGGTCGGCGAACGTGTGCTTCCACACCTCACGCGCCATGATCGGCTTGCCGAACGCCTTGCGGTCGCGGCCGTACGCCACCGAGCGCTCGAGCGCGCGGAACGAGCCGGCCAAGACGCTCGTCGAGCCGATGAGCCTCTCGGACTGGAAGTTCTGCATGAGGTAGTAGAACCCCTTGCCCTCTTCACCGAGCAAGTAACGCTGCGGCACGCGGCAGTTGTCGAAGAACAGCTCCGCGGTGTCGGACGCGTGGTTGCCGATCTTCTCGAGCTTCTTGCTGACCGAGAAGCCCTTGGTGTCGGTGGGGAAGAGGATGATCGAGATGCCGCCGTAGCCGGCGTTGGGATCCGTCTTCACGAGGAGCGTGACGAAGTCCGCCCGCGTGCCGTTCGTGATGTAGGTCTTGCTCCCGTTGATGACGTAGTCACCGCCGTCCCTCACCGCGGTGGTGCGGATCCCCGCCACGTCCGAGCCGGCGCCGGGCTCGCTCACGCCGAGCGCGGCGATGCGATCGCCGCTGAGCGCGGGACGCAAGAACTCTTCCTTTTGCTCACGTGAGCCGAGCTCGTTGATGCACGGCGTGGCCATGTCGCTCTGGACGAGCAGGCCCATCGTGACGCCCGCCGACTCGCAGCGGACGAGCTCCTCGCTCTTCACCACGCTGAACCAGTAGTCGCCGCCGCCGCCGCCGACGTCCTCGGGGTAGTGCGCGCCGGTGATCCCGAGCTCGCCCGCCTTCTTGAAGACCCAGTTCGGGAAGTTGCGGTCGCGCTCCCACTCGTCGGCGTGCGGGGCCAGCTCCTTCTCGGCGAAGGCGCGGACTTGCTGGCGGAAGAGGTCGTGCTCTTCCGAGTACGGATTCGGCATCGTGGCTCCTTACCTAGAAGGATGAACGGCCATTCATCTATCCGGCAAGCGCGCCCGGCGCAACACAGATCCGCGATCAGGTGCTCTCGTCGGCCGAGATCCCGTACTTCTTCATCAGCTTTCGGAAGTACTTCCGATCGATGTCGGCCTCCTTGGCCGCGTGGCTGATGTTTCCCTTGTTCTTCTTGAGGAGCAGCGCGATGTAGTCCTCTTCGAACGAGGCGACCCACTGCTCCTTCGCGTCCTTGAACGGGCCGGCCGCCATCTTCTTGCGCGGGAGCGCGTCCGGGAGCTCGAGGGACGGATTCGTCTTCTCCGCCAGCGCGTCGCCACCGCTGCTCCGCGGGTAGCCGATGTGCTCGGGCAGATCGCTCAGCTCGACCTGGTCGCCCTCGGCGAAGCTCACCGCGCGCTCGACGACGTTGTGGAGCTCGCGCACGTTGCCGGGCCACTCGTACTCACCCAGCCGCGCCACCACCTCGGGCGCGAAGCCGTGGACCTTGCGACCGCCGAGGCGATCCCGGTTGAAGCGACCCTGCTCGAGGAAGTGCTGGGCGAGCACCTGGATGTCCTCGGGGCGCTCGCGCAGCGAGGGCAGCTTGAGCCGCACCACGGTGAGCCGATAGAAGAGGTCCTCGCGGAAGCGACCCTGGCGGACCTCCTCCTCGAGATCGCGGTTGGTCGCCGCCACCACGCGTACGTCGACCTTGATCGGCTTGGCACCGCCGACGCGCTTCACCTCGCGCTGCTCGAGCACGCGCAGCAACTTTGGTTGCAGGTCGAGAGCCAGCTCGCCGAGCTCGTCGAGGAACACGGTCCCTCCGTTCGCCATCTCGAACACGCCCTGCCGCGTCGCGATCGCGCCGGTGAACGAGCCCTTCTCGTGACCGAACAGCTCGCTCTCGATCAGGTTCTCCGGGACCGCGCCGCAGTCGAACACCATGAACGGGCCGTCCTTGCGGCGCGACGCCTGGTGGATCGTGCGAGCCGCTACTTCTTTTCCGGTGCCCGTCTCGCCCTCGATCACCACCGTGGTGTCGGTCGGCGCGATCTTGTCGAGGATCGCGTAGATCTCCCGCATCTTGCGGTCCTTGCCGATCATGTCGCCGTAGCGCTCCTGATCGGACGGGACGATGCGCAGCTTCTCGTCGACCGGCTGGAACTTGATGTCGGTCTTGCCGCACGTGACCGTGCAGTTCTCGTGGAGCCACGCCTCGCGGATGCGCACGCGGTTCACGAACGTACCGTTCGTCGAGCCGAGATCCGCGATCATGTATTGATCGCCCTCGCGAAAGATCTTGCAGTGGTTGCGCGAGACGGTCTCGTCCTCGAGGACGAGGTCGTTGTCGTCCATCGCGCCGACGGACACGACGTCGCGCTCGAACGTGAGCTCCTTCGGCTCCCCACCTTGGAGCACCGCGAGCTTGCACCGCCGCAGCGTGATGGTGGTCGGGCGACCGTCGATGTAGGTGATCTTGGTCGCGGGAGACGGGCCCTGTCCCTCGGGCGGTGACGACATCGCGGGCGAGATTACTCAGGGCGCGCGGTGGGGTCAATGGTCCCCAGCGGTCAGAGCGAGCGGAGGAACGCGATCAACGCCGCCCGATCGTCGGCGGGCGCCGTGCGGTAGGCCTCCCGCGCGGCCTCGGCTTCGCCACCGTGCCAGAGGATCGCCTCGCTCGCCCCGCGCGCGCGGCCGTCGTGCAGCATGCGCTCGTGGCCGCTCACGACCTCGGTGAGCCCGAGGCCCCAGAGCGGCGGCGTGCGCCACTCGCGGCCCGTCGCGAGGAAGTCGGGCCGTCCATCGCCGAGCTCTTCGCCCATGTCATGGAGCAAGAGATCCGTGAACGCGTGGATGCGCTGATCGCTCAGCTCCGGCAGTCCGTCGCACGTCGCGGTCGTCATCGTCGCGCGGTGGCACGTCTCGCAGCCGAACGCGAAGAACAGGTCGCGTCCGCGCTGGACCTCGCTCGCCCCGATGTCGCGACGGGCGGGCGGGGCGAGGAGGCGTACGTAGAAGTCGACGCGGTCCGCGATCTGCGCCGAGACCTCGGGGTCTCCGCCGCTCGTCGCCATCGCGCACTCGGTCTGACCCTCCGCGCACTCCGCGTCGGGGAACAGGTCGCTCGTGAGCCCCATGTCGCCGAGGAACGCGCCGCGATCTTGCTGCGAGAGCGACGGTTGGTTCGCCTTCCACCCGAAGCGGCCCAGCGCCGGCGCGCCGAGCGCCACATCGAACGGGCGATTCGCGCGGCCGCGCACGCCATCGCCGTCGAGATCGTCGGGATCTTCGCGCTCGAGGATCTGCGCCTCGGGCACGCACTCGAGGAGCCCGAGCCCGAACGTCGCCGGTGCCGTGCGCAAGGAAAACAACGTGTCGGCCGGCAGCGCGCCGAACGCCTCGTCGGTGATCTCGATCGTCGGGCGGTGCAGCGTGTACGCGGTTCCGTCGTCGAACGTGCCGGGTACGTCCTCCCAGCGCACGCGCACGGTGGCTTCGCCGGGCACGCCCGCGATCCCGTGCGGTTGGATCTGCCCGCCATAGCCGGGCACCGGTGCGGGTCCACCTTGGGCGTCCTCGCCGGGGACCGAGATGCGGACGAGCGCGCTCTCGAGCTCATCACCATCGTCTGGCACGCTGCCGCGCCCGTCGCGCGCGTGGCACCCCGCGCAGGCGGCGGAGTTGAACACGGGGCCGAGCCCATCGCGGCTATCGACCGAGCCGGGGGCGGTCACCCATGCATCGGTGAAAAACGAGTTGCCGACCAGGAACTCCTGGCGCCGCATCGAGTCGACGTCCGGCGCGGGATGTCCGAACGCGTTGCGCGACGTGTCGAACACCGTGGCCGTGCCGGCCGAGCGCTCCTCGTCGTCGAGGCTCGGCGCGCACGCGACGAGCGTCATGGCACCGAGGAGCGCGGCGGCGCGCATGGGCGAGGGAGGCACGGTCGATCTCTACCCCGAGGCGCTCACAACGTCAGGTCGATCTCGAACAGGGCGGCCGCCTCGACGAAGAGGTCGCTCTGGAGGAACAGCGGCGTGACCACCGCGTCCAGCTGAGCGCGACCGGCGGGGGACAGGATCATCTCGTCGAACGGACCGGGAAGGGCCATCGCCAGCGAGACGCTCATGTCGAGCTGCTCCCGGATCCGAGCGTCGAGGTCGGGGTCGCGCGCGCGCACGAGGTCGCTGGGGCTCGGGCCTTCGACCCGCGTTCCGTCGGTGCGGACGTACTCGCCGAGGTAGACGTTCCGGATCCCCAGCGCGTCCAGGTAGATCTCGTGGTGCGTGTTGTCGCTGAAGCAGCTGTGCTCGTCCTCCTGGTCGCGGGTGTCGAGCGCCACGCCGATGCGCTCGCCCGCGAGCTCCGGGCCGCTCATGCTCGCGAGCCCGAGGAAGACGTCCGCCAACCTGTCTTGCGGATCTCCTTCGCGGAACGCGGTGCGGAACGTCGTGGGCTCGTCGCGCCACTCGGCGAGGACGCCGGCGAGATCCTCCTCCATCAGCTGCGCGGCCACCGTGAGGTAGGTGAGCCGGCGCTCCGCTTGCGGATCGGTGGTGAAGTCGGTGAGCGGGCGGTTCCCCGGACCTGACTCGGAGGGGTCGTCCTGTCCCCAGAGGAGGAACTCGATCGGGTGGTAGCCGGTGGTGAGCGCGGTCTCGCTCGCGGTGGCGTTGAGGCTTCGAAGGAGCGGGCCATCGATGGGGTCGGTCGAGTTGACCACGCCGCCCATCACAATCTCGCCGCTCGCGGGGTCGACCACGTAGTCGATCACCGACTCGTCGATCGGCCAACCGTTCAGCGCGCCCTCACGCTCGGGGTCGCCCTGCTCGATCGGGCCGCCGTAGTAGCGCCACGGCTCCGTCTGGAGGTAGCTCACGCGCGAGTCGAGCCACGCCTGGCGCGCGGCTTCCAGGGTGGCGTCGGTCGGGTCCGCGCGGAATGCGGCGATCGCGGCCGAGAGCGCTTGGACTCCGCCGAGGCTGTCTTCGTACTCGGCCTCAGCCATCGCGCCATAATTCGCGAGGACGGGCGCGACGTCCGAGTAGTCGGGGCCACACGCGGTGGCCCAGATGCCGGTCAGACCGAGGACGAGCGCACGACGAGATGAACGAGCCTTCACGAGACCTCCAGTTGAGAAGGTCTCTCATATCGTGAGAATGATAATGAGAACAATTATCGATGTGCGCCTGCGCACACAGGTGCCTCTGATTTCCCACGAATCTGGAGGTTACGCGCTCAAGGACGTGGCGGGTTCGGCGCCGGGGCGGTCGGATCGGCCTCGGGAGCGCCGTGGGCGGATGCGCCCTCGCTCGCCTCGTCCTCGCGCTCGGCGGGGTCGAGCTGGATCGGGCGCAGCAGCTCGTAGTCGACCTCGACGTGCGCGTCCTGACGGAGCTGCGCGACGAACTCGTCGAGCGCCTGCTGCCGGCGCTGGCGCCAGAGGCGGAGCCGGATCGTGGGGCCCGCCTGCTCGACCGTCCGCTGCTCGGCGTGGCGGAGGCCGGTGAGCTTCACGATGCTCCACTCCTCGCCGACCTGGACGGGCTCGTTGTACATGTCGCCGACCTCGGAGATCGAGAACGTCGCCCGCGCGAGCCCTTCGTCGACCTGCGGATCGCGCGCGTTCCTCGAGCGGCCCTCGCGATCGAAGTAGCGGAGATCCCCCCCGCGCAGCTTCGTGGCCGGGTCGGTGCTGTGCTCGCGGGCCATCGCGCGGAACGCGCGCGCGTCCGCCTCTTGCGCCTCGGCCAAGAGACGCACCGCTTCCTCGCGCGTGCCGACCCGAACGTGCGACGCGCGGCGGAGCTCCGGGCTGCCGAACTCCTCGGGGTGCGAGTCGAAGTACTCCTGCACATCGCGTTGCGGGATTCCTTCGACGGTGATCCGCTCGTCGAAGTCGTGACGCACGAGGTGTTGAACGGCGTTCTGCTGGGTCGTGTGCACGACCTCGTCATCGCGCCCGAAGCCCTCTCGCTCGGCGGCGCGCGCGAGTAGCTCGAAGCGGATCATGCTCTCGACGAACGCTCCGAGCTGCTCGGGGTCGCGATAGCGGGCGCGCACGAACGGCGACTGCTGATTGACCGCGTCCTCGACGTCGCCCAGGGTGATCCGCGTCTCGCCGACCCGCGCCACGACCTTCGCGCGGCGCGCGCGGTCCGCGTCCGTCAGCTCAGCCGGCGGCGTCACCGCGCCGGGCTGCGGGAGGAGCGCCGGGTGTCCGCCGAGGGCGGGCATGCCCTCGTCCCCCTCGGGCTCGTCCTGCGCCGCCGCGTAGGCGACGAGCGCGATCGAGAGGAAGATCGAGGCGCACGCAGCGAGCCCAAGACGCCGAGGCATGCGGCCGTTTTTCCACGGCCCCTCCGACGGGTCAACCGGCGCGAGCGGCGGCGGCGGGCGAGGGGCACGAGCGCGGCGTATACCGATGGGCCATGGCACCGCGCCGAGCGCCCAAGGTGGCCCGCGACCTGAACAGCGCGGACTCGCGCGATCTGATGTACATCGACGCGCGGGGCCGGGTGCGGAAGCCGGGCCTGATGCGCGGGATCGGCGTCGCGTACTGGAGCGTCCTCATCGTCCTGCTCGGGATCGTGGGGTTCCTCGGCTACGACCTCTTCGGCGCGCTCGGGTTGCTCGTGCCGCTCGCGCTCACGCCGCTCTACGCGTGGCGGATCGGGACGCACGTGTCATTGACGCGCGCGACCCGAGCGATGGCGGTGGGTGACTACGCGGACGCGGACCGCCGATTGGAGACGCTCGCGGGCTGGAAGCTCCTGCCGCGCGGCGTTCGGGGCAGCGTGCTGTATCGCTGGGCGAGCACCAAGGCGCGGCTGGACGAGCGGGAGGAAGCGCTCGCGCTCACCCGCCGGGCGATCGCGGCGTTCGGCTCGTCGCGTCGCTCGGAGCGGATCCTCGCGCGCTATCTGGAGGTGCGCCTCCTCGCGTCGCTCGGCCGACTCGAGGAGGCGCGCGCGCGCTTCGGCGAGCTCGGGGAGTGCCCGGAGGGCGAGCTGTTCCGCCTCGCGTATTGGACGACGGAGCACGCGCTCGCGTTTCGCGAGGGCGCGCACGCATGGGACGACGCGGAGCTCCATCGCCGCGCGTCGTTCGCGCTCGGCATCAACGTGGCGGCGCCGCTCATCGGGCTCCTCGGTTGGGCGTTCGAGCGGAACGGCGACGACGAGATGGCCGAGCTCATGAGGACGACCGCGCTCGAGCGCGACGAGGACGACAGCCTCGCTCGTTATCCCGAGCTCTGCGCCTGGCTCGACCGAACGCCCGGCCACGACGCCCAGAGGAACGCCGAGGAGCCGCACGAGCTCGAGGTCGAAGCGCCGCGGCGCGCGCGACAGAGCACGGCTAGTCGGTCCGGTCGGCGCTGAGTATCCTCCGCCGCGTCGTGCGCATCGAGGGCAAGAGGCAGAGCAGCAACGTCGAGGATCGCCGAGGGCTCGGCGGTGGCGGCCGTCGGCGGGGAGGGCGCGCCACGATCGGGATCGGCGGGCTGGTGATCATCCTCGGCGTCATCGCGTACGGCGCGGCGACGGGGACCGACGTCTCGGGCATCCTCGACGTCCTCGCGGGCGGCGACGGCGGCGGGTCGAGCGCCCCTCCGAGCGCCGGCGAGGACGAGGCCGCGCACTTCGTGTCCGTGATCCTCGCCGACACCGAGGACACGTGGGGCCCGATCTTCGCGCAGCGCGGGCAACGCTACGAGCCGCCGCACCTCGTCCTGTTCCGCGACTCCGTCAGCTCCGCGTGCGGGCTCCAGTCGGCGGCGGTCGGTCCGTTCTACTGCCCCGGCGATCACAACGCGTACGTGGACCTCTCGTTCTTCGACGAGCTCGCCCGTCGCTACGGCGCGCCGGGAGATTTCGCGCAGGCGTACGTCCTCGCGCACGAGATCGGTCACCACGTGCAGAACCTCACCGGCGTGATGAGCCGCGTCGCACAGATGGAGCGCGGTCAGAGCGAAGAGGGGCGCAACGCGATCTCCGTGCGCCAGGAGCTCCAGGCGGACTGCTACGCTGGCGTGTGGGCGTACTACGCGCACCACGAGCGCCAGATGCTCGAGCCGGGCGATCTGAACGAGGGGCTGACGGCGGCGGCCGCGATCGGCGACGACACGCTCCAGCGCCGCGCCAACGGGCGCGTGATGCCCGAGTCGTTCACCCACGGCACGAGCGAGCAGCGCGTGAGCTGGTTCCGCCGCGGCTTCGAGTCCGGGCAGATGGACCGCTGCGACACGTTCTCCGGCGCGCTCTGACGTCTCGCGCATGGACGCCATCCCCAGCTCCGTGATCGCGGCGGTCGCTTCGAGCGCCGCGGCGGGGAAGAACCCGTGGATGCCGCTCGCGCTCATCTTCCTCCTCGCCGCGCCCGAGTCGGTGCCTGGCGTGCTGATGCACGAGGACTTGCACCGCGAGCTCCACGCGCTGGGCCCCGGCGCGCTCTTGTGGTCGCTCGGCGCGGTGTTCGGTGTGCTCGCGATCGCCGACTCGCTGGCCGACAAGATCGGCTTCATCGAGAAGTGGCTCGTCCCGGTCTCCACTGCGTGGCGTCCGTTCGCCGGCATCGCGTGCGCCGCGATCGTGGGCGTGGCGGCGGCGGGCACGACGCGCGTCCCCGAGCCGCCCTCCGAGATCGTGACGGCCGACGCGGGGTTGTGGGTCGGCGGTTCCGTGGTCGCGCTGACGCTCGTGCTCGGGAGCCTCACGACGTGGATCGCGACGATGGGCAAGACGGGCGCGCGCCTGGTGCTCCTCATGGTGCCGGTGCCGGGCCTCAAGCTCGCGCACTCGATCGTCGACGACCTCTTCGCGTTCGGCGCCACGATCGCGGGGTTCGCGGTCGGCGATCACGCGCTCGTGGTCGGGCTCGTGCTCGCGTACCTCGCGGTCGGCGTGTTCAGCGGTCCGATCCTCACGCGGCTCACGTGGATCCACGTGAGGATCGGCTGGCGGCTCCTCAGGAAGGCGTTTCGCGCGAGCGATGCGGAGCCGATCGAGCGACCGCCCCCCGCGTGGCTCGCGAAGTGGCTCACGCAAAACGAGCTGCGCTCCGCGAGCCTCCTCGAGGCGTATGCGTACCGCGCGCCGAAGCTCGGCCTCTGCCGCGCCGGCTACCTCGTGGTTCACGACGGCGGCGTCGCGTTCGTGAGCCGGGTGCGGTTCGCCGCGCGCGCGTGGCAGATCGACGCGGCCGCGCTCGCGCGGGTCGGCCTCTCCGAGAGCTCCACCGAGCGCACCGTCGCGATCGTCGAGCGCACCCCGAGCGGAGCGCTGCGACAAGCTCACATGCACCTCTTCCCGCAGCACGCGTCGGAGGTCGATCGCGCGCTCGACGAAGCGGCGCGGCGCGGCGGGTGGGTGCGCGTGAAGCCGACGAGCGAGACGGCGCGGCGCGCGCTGCCGGGCTATGCGGATCGCGAACGCTCGGTGCGCTTCGGTCCCGCACGCGACGCGGGCTCGCTGCGCCTCCAAGGCCTCCTCACGATCGCGGCCGCGATCATCTCCGGGCTCCTCACCGGCGGAGTGTTCGTGCTGATCGGCGCGGGCTACCTCGCGTCGCCGTACAAGCGCCGCTTCCTCGTCGGTCTCCTGATCTCGGGGTACCTGAGCCTGTGCGTGCTCGGCTCGTTCGGTCTCGGCTGGCCGGCCGCGGTGCTGTACGCGTGCGTGCTCAACGCGGTCGTGCTGCGCGATCACACGCGCTGCGCGCTCAAGGCGTATGTGGAGGGCTTCTACGATCGGCGCGCCTGGCTGCCCGTCGTCGCTGCGCGGGTCTGGGTGCACGCGGGCTCGCTCCTCGGCGGAGGCGACCGTCACGATCCCGAGGCGGTCGACCCCGCGAGCGACGGCACGTGGCGCACGGTCGTCGCGCTCCTCAAGGATCCTCCGGACGACGAGGTCGATCCGGCGCTCGGCGACGCCCCTCCCGAGCCGAGCTGAGCCCGCCTCGTCCGCGCTCGCGCTCCGAGCTCCAAGGCCCTCGCGCCGCGCCGGGTCTGTCCCGAACGCGATGAGCCGGACGGGAACCGAGTGGCATCCTGACTGTCGGAGGCCGGCATGAGGGGATGGATGGGCGGCGCGGCCGCCGCGGCGTCCGTGGTCGTCGTGTCCGTGGTCGTTGCGGGAGCCTTCGGGCTCGCGGTCGTCGGCTGCGAGACGCCCGACGCCGAGCGCGACGGCTTCGTGATCGTGGATCAGGGCGCGCGTGCGGCGGGCATCGCGCTCGACGTGGACGGAGAGCGCCATGAGGGCTCGATGCCGGTCGCGGTGCCCGAGGGCGCGGGCGCCTCGATCCTGCGTGAGGGCGCGTGGGGGACCTCCGAGGAGCGGATCGCGGTCGCGCCCGGTGAGCTCGTCGAGATCGTCGGCGCCGAGGGAGAGGTGCGGCGGCACGCGGTGCAGCGCGACGCGCTGTTCGTCGCGGGCGAAGAGCCCGAGGTCCGCGCGATGGCCGACCTGATCGGCGCGCGCGCGACGCGGCGCGCCGACGGGAGCTGGTCGCTCGACGGACCGAACGCGTTCGTCCTCGCCGCGCTCGTGGGCGCGATGCCGGGGGTGCGCGCGGTGACGGGTCCCGCGGCCGTGGCGGCGAGCCCGCCCGACGTGGTCGAGGTGGATCTTTTCTTGCGTGGTACGGCGGCGCCCTCGAGCGACGCGGACGCGGAGGACGACGCGTCCGACGCGGCCCTCCCCGATGCGGCGGCGCTGGTCGGCGTCTACCACCACGGCGCGATCACGCTGATCCTCGACGCGATGGGCGGCTACTCGCTCTTCGACGCCAACGACACGGTGGTGCGACGCGGCACGTTCGAGCCGAGGCCGGGCGGGGTGCGGTTCGTCCCGGAAGGCGGCGGCGCGATCGCGCGTATGGATCTGTCGGGCGATCTCTTGGTGGACGATCTCGGCGTGGGCTACGCGCCGTAGCGAGGGGAGACGACGCGATGGTGAAACGACGCACGTTCCTTTCGGCCGCCGCGGCCGCCGCCGCGGGGTCGCTCTCGCTGCCGACGTGGATGTCGCGCGCGTTCGCGCAGGAGGACGACGGCCGCGATCACGCGGACGAGCTCCGGGTGCTGAGCGACGCCTACCGCACCGCGCAGCGGACGGGGCGGCCGCTGCTCGTCTTGGTGGTGCCGGCCGACGGCGGGCGCCGTTGGGAGCGAGCCCACGCGTTCGGCGAAGTGCTGAACAACGGATCGGACGAGGTGTTCGCCGACCTCGCGCTCGCCGAGGTGGTGTGCTCGACGATGGACTCTTTGCGTCGGCTCGTGCCGCAGGCGCCCGAGGGCGAGCCGTGGCTGATCGTCGTGGAGCCCGACGAGGTCCCGGCGCGCGTGCGCGCGTTCGCGCCCGAGCTGCCGAGCTGGCCGGACCATTGGACGGAGGCGGGCGCGGCGGACTTCGAGCAGCGCACCGAGCAGGCGGTCGACCGACGCATCTCCATCCTCACCGAGGTGATCCACCAAGGCCTGGCGGAAGACGACGCGATGCTCGCGCACCGCGCCGAGGTCGCGCAACGCCAGCTCGACGCGGGGATCCGCGATCGTCTGCAAGCCGCGTTGCGACACGGAAGCGTGAGCGCCGAGCTCATGCGCGCGGCGCCCGCCGCCGTCGCGCAGGCGGCGCACCGGACGCCCGGGCGTCGCTCGCTCCTCCACGATCTCGCGATGCAGGCGCGCGAGCGGCTCACTCAGAACCGCGTGCCCGGGAGCTACTGGGCGTCGAGCTGGGGGTGCGGGATCGAGGTGGAGGGCCGTGACGACAATGCCGTCGTCGGCTGCGGGATGGGTCACGTCCCCGAGCGGAGTCGCCGCTTCCTCTATTGGTACAGCGGGCCCGCGTACTGATCCGCGGGCTACCCTGACCGCATGCGCCGGCGCGTCGAGGTCGGGTTCACGCTCCAGCCCGACGAGGGGTTCCTCGAGCGTTGCGCGCCGCTCTTCAGTCGGATCGACTACGCGGAGCTCGCGCCGGAGACCACGTGGTTTGCGAGCGATGGTGTGCTCCGCCCGAACGGGTACCACCGGCGCTTCCTCGAGATCGGCGATGCGCATCAGCTCTCCTTCGTCGCGCACGGCGTCGGCTACTCGCTCGGCGACCCGGGAGGCGACGAGAGGCGCGCGCGATGGCGCGAACGGATCGCGCTCGACCATGCGCAGTTTGCTTTTCGATGGTACAGCGATCACCTGTGCGCGACGGCGGCGGGCGACGAGGCGGTCGCGCTGCCGTATGCGCTGCCGCGCGACGCGGCCCTCCGCGCCCGGATCGGCGAGCGGCTCGACGAGCTCGCCCACGTGGTGCCCGACGTCGGCGTCGAGACGACGGTGGTCTACTTCGCGCTCGACGATCCGATGGGCGAGCCCGCGTGGTTGAACGAGCTCGTCGCGCCGCGCGCTCGCCACGTCGTGCTCGACCTCCACAACGTGTGGACGATGGGCCAGAACCTCGGCTTCGATCCGGACGCGTGGCTCTCGAAGCTCGACCTCGCGCGCGTCATCGAGATCCACGTGAGCGGAGGCGCGGACAGCGATCCCGCGTGGCTCCCGAGCAAGGCGACGATGCGCCTCGACGCGCACGACTCCGCCGTCCCCGAGGAGGTGTTCGAGCTGCTCGCGCGGTGGGCTCCGCGCTGCCCGCACCTCCGCGGCATCACGCTCGAGCGGATGGAGGGCACGGTAGGCTGCGCACACGACGTGGACGGGCTCGGGCGCGAGCTCGAGCGCGTGCGCGATGTCGCCGAGCGGTGCGCGCCCCGCGACGAGGTGCCGCGTCCCGAGACCTCGTCGATCGAGCATCCTGCCGACGACGGCCACGCCGCGGCGATCGCGACCGCGCTCCGCACCACCGATCCGACCTCGGCGCTCTCCGCGCTCGGGCTCACGAGCTTCCCCGACGACGGCGTCCGGATCGCGGGGCTCCTCGCCGCGCGGTTGCGGTTCGAGCGCCTGATGCGCGGCGACGAGGGGCTCGAGGCGTGGTTCGATCGCGATCCGGCCGGGTTCAGCGAGGCGTTCCGCGCCTATCATCGCGAGGTGCCCGCGCGCGCGTTCTTCCCGCCGGACGAGGCGCGGCTCTTCGCGAGGTGGATGGAGGACGCGCGCTCGCGCGGGTGAGCGTTCAACGAGGTGCGAGGCAGCTCGCGTCGACGTCGCGGAGCCCCGGCGCGTGATCGATCACGGTGGTGAAGCTCGGCGCGACCAGCTCGCGCACGAGCTCGAGGAACAGCCAGTCCGCGAACAGCGCGGCCGCGCAGTAGACGAACACCATCCGCATCGGGAGCGCGCCGACGGAGTCCTCGTCGATCGCCATCCAGACCGGGAGCGAGACGACGAACGCGAACGCGTACACCGGCGTCCCGAACCAGAGCATGAACGGCAGATCGTCGTAGCAGAACAGCGCGTCCACGAACGGGTTCGCGTTGAGCGCGGTCTCGAGCCCGGCCATCGCGAGCGGCGCGAGGATCCACGCGAGCCAGCGCAGCGCGGGAGCGAGACGCGGGCGCACGAGGCGCAGGGTGACGAGGCAGAGCGCGCAGTAGGTCGCGAAGTACGCGACGGTCAGCAGGTAGAGGAAGATCGGGTTGCGATCGATCGTCCACCCGACCGCGAACCCGTAGTGCATGTGCAGGACGTCGAAGAAGAACGGCGTCTGTGCGTAGTTCATCCCGAACGCGAGCAGCACGACGGAGAGGGTGAGCTTCACGCCCGAGCGTCGCGTCCACGGCAGCGCGCGCTCGGACGGGTGAGGGCGGATCATCGGCAGCGACGCGCCGAGCATCATCGTTGCGCCGAACGTGAGGCACTCGACGTCGCCCCACCGTTCGGCCCAGCCGGAGAGCATCACCGCGCCGACCGAGATGCCCCAGATCGGCGTGTAGATCAGCCACCACCGCTCGGCGGCGGCCTTGGCCGGGTTCTCTGCCCACACCGGCGCGAGCTTCGCACGAGCCAGCGCTCCCTGGCGGGTCAGCCGCGGAGCGGTGCGCCGGTCTTGTGTCGGACCTCGTCCTCGCTCACCCCGGGCGCGAGCTCGACGAGCGCGAAGCCGTCGTTCGTGACGTCGATCACCGCGAGGTCGCTGATGACGCGGTTCACGCAGCGCTGCGCGGTGAGCGGGTAGGTGCACGCCTCGACGAGCTTGGGCTCGCCGTCCTTGGTGACGTGCTGCGTCATCACGAGGATGCGCTCGGCGCCGCTCGCGAGGTCCATCGCGCCGCCGATGCCCATGATCTTCCCGCCGGGGATGGCCCAGTTCGCGAGGTCACCGTTCTTTGCGACCTGCATCGCGCCGAGGATCGCGAGGTCGACGTGGCCGCCGCGGATCATCGCGAAGCTGAGCGCCGAGTCGAACGTGGATCCTCCGTCGACCACCGTGACGGTCTGCTTGCCCGCGTTGATGAGGAGCGGGTCCTCCTCGCCGTCGTACGGGAACGGGCCCATGCCGAGGAGGCCGTTCTCGCTGTGGAACCACACCCCGAGATCGTCGGGCAGGTAGTCGGCCACGAGCGTCGGGAGCCCGATACCCAAGTTGACGATGCTGCCGGGGCCGATCTCGGCCGCCGCGCGCCGCGCCATCTCGTCTTTCGTCCACGCCATGGCTCAGGCCCCTCGCTTTCGCACCGTCCGGTACTCGAAGGGATCCTCGTGATCGCGCACCTCGAGCACGCGGTGCACGAAGATGCCGGGGAGGTGCACGTCGTCGGGATCGATCGATCCGATCGGCAAGAGCTCGTCGCACTCCACGAGGGTGGTCTTCGCCGCGCTCGCCATGATGGGCGAGAAGTTTCGCGCGGTCCGCCAGAACCGCGCGTTGCCGAACGCGTCGGCGCGCTTGGCCCGGATCAACGCGAAGTCGGCGGGTAGGGCGCGCTCGAGGACGAAGTCGCGACCGTCGAACGTGCGCGTCTCCTTGCCCTCCGCCACCACCGTGCCCACGCCGGTCGGCGTGTAGAACGCGGGAACGCCGGCGCCGGCCGCGCGCATCCGCTCGACGAACGTCCCCTGCGGGACGATCTCGACCTCGAGCTCCCCGTTCGCCATCGCGCGGTGGAGCGCCTCGTTCGTCCCGATGTAGCTCCCGATGAACTTCTTGACGATGCCCGCCTCGAGCCACGCGTTGAGGCCCTTGCCGAGGTTGCCCGCGTTGTTGCTGATCAGCGTCAGGTCGCGCACGCCTCGGCGGACCACGCCGGCGATCAGCGCCTCCGCGTTGCCGCAGAGGCCGAAGCCACCGACCATCACGCTCGCTCCGTCGAACATCGGAGCGAGCGCGTCCTCGACGCTGGAACGAACTTTGTCGCGATGTCGGCCGGGGGCCGGTGTCGCCGTGCTCATGGCGCGGACCATACCTCGCGCGCGGCCCCGGGGCAGCCGACCGACGTTCGACGCGCCTCAGCTCTGGATGAACTGCACCTCGCCGTGGATGTCGACCTTCTTGCCGACCAGCACGCCGCCCGTCTCGAGGGCCTGGTTCCAGGTGAGGCCGAAGTCCTCGCGGTCGATCGAGCCCGACACGCTGAAGCCCCAGCGCTGGTTGCCCCAGGGGTCCTTCGCCGGACCGGTGGCCTCGACGTCGAGGGCGACCGGCTTCGTCGTCCCGCGGATCGTGAGGTCGCCGGTGAAGCGGTAGGTGCCGTCACCGGTCTTCTGCACGTCCTTGCTGACGAACGTCATCGTCGGATGGTTCTCCGCGTCGAAGAAGTCCCCCGATCGCAGGTGCCCGTCGCGATCCGCGACGCCGGTGTCGATGCTCGCCGTCTCGACGGACGCCTTCACCTTGGTCTTGGTGAGATCCTTGGGGTCGAGATCGAGATCGGCAGTGAACTTGCCGAACGTGCCGCGGACCTTCGCGATCATCATGTGACGGACGCTGAAGCCGAGGGTCGAGTGCGCAGGATCGAGGGTGTAGGCCATGGTCATCTCCTTGTGTTCGGAGAGACCTTGGATCCCGACGCCGGCGCGCGGTGCCCGCAAAATCCCGATGGCACCCATCAGCGCGCGCGATGGGTGCCAGGGAGAGGATCGATCGCGATGAGGATCCGATCCGAGGGCGGCTCGCCGACGGTATGCGCCTCGTTTCCTCGTGCTCGTAGTCGTGCACGTGGACGTGCACGTGACACGTGCACGTCCACGAGGAGGTACGAGGAGGTGCACGAGCCGCGCGCGACGATGGGCGTGCGCCTGAGCACCGCGCGTCTCGTGCCGCCGATCAGAAGCCGTAGTAGACGCTGCCGCCGAAGAAGAAGTTGTAGAGGCCGTAGCCGCCGTCGATGCGGATCTGGACCTGACGGATCGGCTTGAAGCGGACCGCGAGGTGCGGGAGCGAGACCCACGGGAACACGAACGGGGTGTCGCCACCCTGGGTGAACCAGTTCGGCTCGCGGCACGCGTAGTGGCCGCCGTTGTTCGCGTAGCAGGGGTCGGGCGCGCGTGTAGGCTCGCAAAACGGGTTGGCAGGGGCGCCGGGGCCGTCGCAGGGCGCGTATTGATCGGGCGCCGTCTCGTACGCCTCGGTGCGGACGAGGTCGCCGTAGATGAACCCGAGCCCGATGTCGAAGCCGAGCTCGATGGCGAACCAGTCGGTGAGCGGGAACGACCAGAGGAACTCCGCGTTGATGAAGATCACGCCGAGGTCGACGTCGATGTACTCCGTCTCGCTCGGCGGGTCGCCGTTCGCGCGGAAGTAGCCATCGCCGACCGCGTTGTTCCACCACACGTTCGCGACGACGTTGAAGTTGTTGCGCCGCCAGTTGAACGAGGCGCCGACGCCCGGGTTGAACCCATCGATGCCGCCCTGGACGAACAGCTGCTGGATGAAGCCCGGGATGATCACGCCGCGGCCCATCGCGCCGAGGAAGAAGTAATCGGTGTCCGGCAGCTCGCGGGGATCGGTCGTGTCGGCGAACTGCTCGGTCGGCGCTTCGTCGACCGTCTCCGACTGCTCGTCGTCGAGACGCTGCGGAGCCTCCGGCTCCTCTTCCTCCTCGGGCATCGCCGCTTCGCCCTCGGTGTCCGATGGCGAGTCGAGCGCCCCGACCTCCTCGTCCTCCTCCGCGTCGGCCTGCGCGGACGCCGCTCCGGGCGCGAGCCCGGCGAGCATCATCGCCACCCCGAGAACGAGAGCCGAGCGTCGCGCGACATCCACACCGTGCGCGTCTGTTCCAAGCATGCTGCCTCCCCACCGCTGACGTGACGACCGCGAGGGCCGTCGAAGCGGGGGCGAGTATTGCTCCCGCGTCGGGCCCGGTAAAGGGGGGTGCGCGCGGGATCTGCGTAGGATCACACGCGATTCGGCCGAGAACGGTCAGCCGTGGGCGAGCGCGTGCTCAAAGATCGCGTCCGCGAGGACGACGGGCTGCGACTGATGGATCATGTGGCCGGCCGACTCGATCGTGATCTCGACCGCGTTCGGGAGCGCGGCGACGCGAGCCGCGTGATCGGGAGTGCGGAACCCGTGTTGCCCGTTCACGATCAGCGTCGGCGCCGCGATGCGACGGAGGAACGTCTCGAACACCGCCGCGTCGAACACGCTCGGCGAGGTCGTCCGGTGGAGCGGATCGAAGCTCCAGACCAAGCCCTCGCCGTTCGGGCCCGGCTGCGTGCCCGTCGAAGCGAGCTCGCGGGCGAGCGGCTCGGGCAGCTCCTTGTTCATCCCGCGGAGGCGCCTCACCGCGTCGTCGAGGTCGGTCATCGGCTTCTTCGGATCGCCCCGCCGCACCCGATCGACCGACTGCAGCCAGTCGAGGATCTTGTCGGGCGCCTCGCCGCCGAAGCCGGGCGGGCCGAGCCCCTCCACCAGCGTGACGGTGCGCAGGCGCTCCGGGTGCGTCGCCGCGAACATCGCGACCGCCGTGCCGCCCATCGAGTGGCCGCAGAGATGCACGGGCCCCTCGGTGAGCTGCGGCAGCAGCTCGTGCAGATCGAGGACATAGTCGACGAAGTGGTAGTAGCCCCCCGCGCCGACCCACTCCGTCTGTCCGTGTCCGCGCCAGTCGAACGCGAACGCGCGCGCGCCCCGCTCGGCCAGCCGCTCTCCGACGCCGCGGAAGCTCAGCGACTGATCGAGGAAGCCATGACAGAGGACGAACGTGTGCGCGCTCGCTTCGTCGCCCCACTGCCGGACCAAGTGGGAGAGCCCGTTCGCGCGCACCGTCCGCGGACCCGAGTCGCTCACCGCGCGGCTATAGCACGTGAGCCCGCCGCGCTTCGCGTCGCTCCGCGGTCAGGTCGCATGATCGAGCGCGGTCTTCGTCGCGTCTCGGCACGCCACCCACTCCGGACTCCCGGCCACGGCGAGCGTCGTCGCGTGGTCGAGGTCCTTCTCGAGCGCTTGGCGCAGGAGCTTCGAGCCGCCGACGACCTCCGCGCTCGCGAGGTCGGTCGGGAGCCACGCGGTGTGCAGCGCGAAGCGCCAGCCGGTCTCGGTCGCGTCGTAGCGTCGCAGAGGCACCGAGAGATCGTCGACCGAGAAGACCCACAGCTCGCGCTCCGATTCTCCCGCTTCGACGGGCCCGGCGCGATACACCGGGACGACGAGGAAGGCGGGCTGGCTGGGATCGGCGTTCGGTACGAACTGCGGCGTCAACAAGACGACCCCGGGAGGAGCCTCGAAGCGACCCTCGCGATGGATCTGGCCGTTCTCGTCGCGGCGGAGCGCGTACAGCGCGCCGGGCTGTCCTCCGCCGCAGGTCAGCTCACGGATCCGATCGAGGCGCGTCGGTCGTCTCCCTCTGCCCCGCCGCGGACCGCCCGCGCGTCGCTCGGGGTCGCGATAGAGGCGGTACGTCAAGCGGGTCACGACCTCCGGCGCGAATCCGATCGAGTAGACGAAGAACCGCTCGATCTTGCGAGGGCCGGCGTCGACTCCGGTGAGCACATCCGGCGCGGCAGGCAGACCGACCATCCACGAGCGGTCGTCGTCGAACTGGTCCGTCATCTGCGCCGTGCCGGCGATGGGGTCGACGTCGTAGCAGACGACCGAGTTGACCTCGTAGCCCGCGGTGAACATCCCGACCGCGTCCCGTCCGAGGCCGTCCGCGGCGAGCTTCGGATCGTCGAACGTGCGGTCGGCGTGATCGCGATCGGTCGAGTGCACGAACTCCGCGGTGTCCGTCGCGCACTGGTCGATCACCCAGAGCCGCACGCGCCTGCCGCCGTCGTCGTCGCGATCGGCGAAGAAGTGGACGACCTCCGCGTCGAGGTCGACGCGGCGTGCGGCGATCGGCTTGGATGCGTCGGCGGCATCGAGATCCGACTTCGCGACGAAGTAGAGCGGGGTCGGAGGGGCCTGCTTGCGCGAGAGGATGCGGTGGATCCAGGCCTTGTCCTCCTTCGACATCATCGTGCCGTCGGGGAGCTTCTCGGGCATCACGATGTCGAAGT
This sequence comes from Sandaracinaceae bacterium, assembly GCA_050186575.1. Lineage (GTDB taxonomy): Bacteria > Myxococcota_A > Polyangia > Polyangiales > Sandaracinaceae > JAUHXR01. Next base: position 54,162 of record JBFWYI010000036.1, read on the forward strand.
CGAACTTGAAGGCGGTGTCCGCGAGGATCACCCAGTGCTCGGTCTCCGCGACTTGATGTGCGGACCGCATGATCTGGACCGGCCCGTTCGTGGCGCGCTCGACCAGCTCGAACGAACGGAATCCGTCCTTCGGCGTCCAACGCACGATCCGGGTGAAGCCGTCGGAGGTCTCGCCGACCAGCTCGCGGAACAGGATGCGAACGCCGGCAAGGATCTTGTCGATGAGTCGGGTCGGTCGATCGGAGAGATGTCCGTGCGGCGCCTTCGTGACGTCCACCGCGAGGCCGAGCCGACTCAACATGTCGTCCGAGAAGAGCATTCGAGCTCGCGGGACGCTGAAGTCGGTGGTGAAGGAGGATTGCTTGGCGCCATCCTCGTCCGAGCTCCAACGCAGATCGAGACGGACGGCGCCCGCGCGCCTTTGGTGCCGCGCCCCGTCTGCGCTGTCGCCGGGGTGCTCGAGCTGCGGGAGCTCGAGCCACGGTCCCCCGTCTCCCGGTCCATCACCGAACAGCCGCTCGGACATCGCGAAGAACTCGAGCGGGTGCTGCTCGGAGCCTTCTTCCCGCCGCTTCTTGTGGTTCGCGTCGCGTAGCGCGAGCGCGGCGAGGCGCCTCAGCGGCCGGCCGAAGTTGACGGCGTAGAGCGCCTCACCCGACCACGCGGGATGCGCGGTCGCGCCGTAGAACGGGAAGGGTCGACCGTCGAACAGCTGTCCTCGCCACGCGTCGACCTCGTCCCCCGGCTTGGGGTGCAAACCCCGGCCGATCGCGCCGATCGCGCCGATCGTCTCGAGCGTCTTCGGATCGAGGGCCACCGGCCGGCCCGCGTCGTAGGTGGCGAGCAGCACGGTGATGGTCTTCTGGTCCTCCTCGAACTGGATCGGCACGAGGGCGGTGTTCGCGAGGTTCTGGACTCCGAGGCCCTTCGAGGATCCCGCGCTCGGCGAGATCCGGCTGATGCCGAACGAGTAGAACGGGGTGACGGCCGGGTCGTCCGCCGCCATGCGGGCGGCGATCCGGCTCGGATCGTCCACGTACGCCGCGTTGACGTCGGGTCCCGCTCCCGAGCCGTCGTCGAAGGAGATGCGATACACGCGTCCGTCTCCGTTGATGCACGGGTCACCGCCTCGCTCGACGGGCTTGCCGTCGAACCCCGCCGCGGTGATGACGTAGACGCTCCCACCGAGGCCGGCCGGGATCGCGGGACCGGAGCCCGAGTCGAGGCGCGGCAGCACGAACGGACCGTCCTTCAGCTCCCCCGTGCAGACGAGCGATCGCGGGACTCGATGTGGCTTCATGGGTGGCTCCTCCGAGCCTCGACGCTCGAGGCGGGAACCTCGACGCGCAGCGCGTCGAGGAGGTTGAACAGGCCGTGCACCGCGCGGAACAGGAGCACGAACTCGACGTGGACGCCGAGCCGCGCCCCATCGTGGAGGAGACGCCGGAGTCGCTCGCGACCCGACGCGGCCCAGCCGCCCTGGGTGAAGTCGAACGGCGCGTCGGGGTGCTCGTGTGGCCCCGCAAACCATTTTGCGAGCGGTACCACGTGCTCCTCGAACGTCTCGCGGTCCCCTGGATCGAGCAGACCGAGCGATTCGAAGACGAGCGCCACCTCCTCGGTCGACGCCGAGTCGGGCCGCGCCCACAGCCCGGCCACGAGACCGCTCACCGGCCGTGACAGCCATCGCGTGCTCCCGAGGTCGAGCAGGCCGAGCTCACTCGACGCGAGGACATACACGTTCCCGGGGCTCGGGTCGGCGTGGATGCGACGGAGGTCTCCGATCATCGCCGCGTACGCGCGCATCAGACGCTCGGCGATCCGCTGGCGCGCGTCGACGGGGGGCTCGTTGGCGAGCCACCGCGCGAACGACTCTCCCGAGAGCCTCGACATCGTCAGCACGCGTTGCGAGCTGCGCTCGAAGTAGGGCCGCGGGACCTCCACCTCGAGCGGGGCGAGCGCGGTGCGGAACCAATCGAGGTTCTTCGCTTCTTCGCGGTAGTCGAGCTCCTCGCCGAGCCGCAGCGCGAGCTCGTCGACGATCCCCTGGAACGGACGAGCCCACGCGGTCACGCGCATCGCGCCGCGGAGCAGGGCCAGGTCGTCGCCCACCGCGCACTCGAGGTCGGGATGTTGGACCTTCACGGCGACGGGAGCGTCGCGGAACCTCGCGGCGTGGACCTGACCGAGGCTCGCCACGGCGAGCGGCGTGTGCTCGATGTGATCGAACAGATCCTCCACTCGCCCCCCGAGCTCGCGCTCGATCGTGCTCCTCACGGTGGGCCACCCGACCGCGGGCGCCCCCTCGTACGCGGCGCCGAGGCGCGTGCGCACCACCTCCGGGACGAGCTCCGGCATCTCGTGGAGCATCTGCGCGAGCTTGATCGGGAGGCCCCGTGTCTGGCGCAGCCCGTCGAGGGCGGTGCGCACGTGGTCGCGCTCGATCGCGCCGAGGAGCGGCACGTACGCCAGGACGGCCTCCTCCAGGGCGCCCGACACCAAGCGGGCCGCGCGGTCTAGGCGAGTCAACGTACCATCCTCACACGAGTAGGATCTTCTTCGCCTTGTCGATCAGCTCGCGGTAGGTCCACGGCGAGAATCGAGGCCGCGCCTTGCCGAGGAACTGCCGCAAGTCATCTTGGCCTTTGCACTCGAGGTCCGGATAGATCGCCGCGGTCTCGCTGCGCCACGCGTCGCCGACGAGCATCCCGTAGAGGCTCTCCGGCGACTTGCCCATGATCTCGTCACCGAGCCGCCCGTTGGCCCAGCGCTCGAGGAGGTAGAGGTACACGTCGAAGGTCGTCCGATGGATCTTCTCCAACGCCTCCTCGGTGGCCGACGGGTGGACGAGCGGTCCCCCCTTGGCGCCCTTGGCCGCCGTGTGCAGCGACGCCATCACCGCGAGGTACGCGGTCTCCGCGACCAACCGACCACCGAGCGCGGCCGGGTCTCGGTCCGCCACCGCGCGCACCATGCGTCTCCCGGCTCGACGTGACCCGCGGAGCGCCGTCAGCGTCGCGGCGAAGTGCGCCTCGGCCAGCTTGCCGACGTAGAACGGGCTCGGAGCTCCCTTGCCGAAGCGCGCGAGCTCGGGACCGATGTCCTTGCTCGCGCCGATGATCGTGAGCGCGAGCAGCGTGCCCGACGGCATCCCGCTCAACGCCTCGCCGACGTCCTCGTCGTCGAAGTCCTCCTGGTCCAATCCGGTCGCGCAGCTCACCTCGCCGGCGCGGCCGCTCAGCTCCTTGGCGGCCCTGCGCGCCAGCTCGATGCCCCTCGGCTGGAGATAGTCCCACCGATCCTCGATGAAGCTCTCGAACCGCTCCTGTTGGTCCCTCTGTCCCACGCGACGCCCCTTCCGCACGAGGCCGCCAGACTAGTACTCTCCGCTCGAGATCGGCTCCGTCTTTCCGATGTCGCCGTCTCGTTTCGAGGTCATCGAGCCCGGGCACGACGATCTCGACACGCGGATCGCGCGGTCCGCATCCGCACTGGCGTCAATGACCGACTCTGACCCGAGGCCACGGACGGGGTCATCCCTCGAACCAGGCATGACCCTGCCGGATCGATACGGGGCGGGGCGCGTGTTGGGTCGCGGCGGGATGGGCACGGTGGTTCGCGCGCGGGACCGAGAGCGCGATCGAGACGTGGCGGTGAAGATCCTGCTCGACTCGTCTCCCGCCGGCCTGCTCGCGTTGAAGCGAGAGTTCCGCGCTCTCGCCGGGCTCGCTCACCGCAACTTGGTGCTCTTGCTCGAGCTCAACACGAGCCACTCGCCGCCGTTCCTCGCGATGGAGCTCGTCGATGGCCCGAGCTTCTTCGAGCGATTCGGAGGCGCCGCACCGGAGCGGAAGCGCGCGGCGGCGATCGAGCTGCTCACCGGTCTCGCGCAGCTCCACGCGCACGGCGTGCGGCACGGCGACATCAAGCCGGAGAACGTCCTCGTCGACCGCGACGACCGCGTCGTGATGGTCGACTTCGGGCTCGCGTCATCGGCGATCGGTCTCGCGGAGTCCGACGACGGGCCCGGCGGCACGCCGGCGTACTTGGCGCCCGAGCTCCTCCTCGGATCGGCGCCCACGTTGGCGGCGGATCTGTTCTCGGCGGGGGTGCTCCTCTACGAGACGGCGGCGAACGCGCTGCTCGGGAGTCGCGAGCGCCAACGGCTGATCACGCGTCGGCTGCCCCACCCGCGCGAGCTCGGCGTCGACGAGGAGCTCGCCGATCTGATCTGGGAGATGCTGGATCCGGATCCCGATCGCCGTCCGACCGCGGCGGATGCGCTCGCGCGTGCGGAGGGACGTCGAGGGCTCGTGGCCGAGGTGGAGGTGTTCGTCGGCCGGAGCGCGGAGCGGGCGGCGATCCTCGACGCGTTTTCTCGAGCGCGGCGCGGCGCGACCCACGTGGCGATCGAGGGGGCGAGCGGGATCGGGAAGACGTCGCTCGCCCGCCACGCGCTGCGGGAGCTCTCCGAGCGCGGCGCCGCGGTGCTCGTCAGCCGCTGTCATCCGCACGAGGAGACGCCGTTCCAAGCGTTCGACGGGCTCGTCGACAACTTGGTTCGCGTATTTCAGTCCCGACCTCCCGCCGAGCTCGCGCTGGACGCCGACGTCGCCGACGTCGGGCTCGCGTTCCCGGTGTTTCGGGTCCTCGCGCCGCCGTCGGGACGCTCCTCGAGCCCGAGCGCGCAGCGCGCGCGGCTCGTGCGAGGCTTGCGGCGAGCCTTGCGCCACGCGGGCGGTGACGGGGCCCTCGTCTTGTGGATCGACGACGCCCACTGGGCCGATCCGGACAGCCTGCGCTTGCTCGAGGATGTCCTCGCCCCGCCCGAGGAGCCGCGCGTGCTGTTGGTCACCACGGCGCGCCCGCACCTGGACACGGACGGCCAGAGCGACGCCCTCGGATCGATCGTGGAGCCGACGCGCCGGATCGGTCTCACGCTCGGAGCCCTCGATGGTGACCACGCGCGCGAGCTCCTCGCTCGGCTCGGGCCCGAGCTCAGCGAGAACGAGATCGAGGACCAGATCACGAGCGCGGCGGGCGATCCGTTTCGCTTGGTGTCCGCCGCCGCGCTCGCGGTGGGCGAGCTCGACGATCGAATGACGGAGACCGAGCGACGCATGTTGCAGCGCGTGGCCGTTGCGGGCCGTCCGCTCGGGCTCGACGAGCTCGCGCGAGGACTCGCGTTGGAGGATCCCTTGGGCGCGCTCCAGAGCCTCGAGGGGCGACGTCTCTTGGCGCGCGATCGAGCCGGGCTCTACACCGCCTATCACGACCGTCGGCTCGCCCCGCTCGTCGCGGAGCTCGATGAGCAACAGATCCGAGACACCCACGCGGCGCTCGCGGACGGGCTGATCGAGTCCGGGTCTCCTTCGCCCGCGCAGCTGATTCGGCACCTCGAGCTCGCCGGGCGTGGCGAGCGAGCGCTGCCCTACGTCATCCGCGGCGTGGCGGCGGCTCGCGAGACGCTCGCGTTCGAGCGATCGGTCTCGCTGCTGCAAGTTGCGTTGCGATATGCCCCGCCCGAGGAGCGCGACGGGCTGCTGCGTCAGCTGGCGGAGGCGCTCGCGCTCTCGGGGCGGGGGTTCGAGGCGGGGGAGCTCTACGAAGAGCTCTCGACGCGTGCCGAGTCCGGCGCGGCGGCGAGGTTGGAGCAGCTCGCGTGCGAGCAATTCTTGTTCAGCGGGCATCATGAGCGAGGCGCAGACGTCGCGCGTCGCGTCTTGGCGCGCGCGGGGACCAAGCTCGCACGTAACGAGCTGCTCGCGTTCGCGGAGCTCATGTACCTCGACAAGACGAAGGAGCTCCGGCTCCTCGAGGTCGTCCCGCCCACCGCGGAGCCGTCGGCGGACGAGCTCGCTCGGCTCGACGTGCTCCATGCGGTCGCGCTCGGCCTCTCGTTCGCCCAGCCCATCCAGTCCGCGCTCCTCGCGTACCGCCACGTTCGCGGGGCGGTGCGGTTGGGGGAGGCCTCGCGCGCGGCGCGCGCGCTCGGGATGTACATGGTGAGCGCCGCGATCTATCGCTACGCGCCCGAGCGCAGCGCGGAGGTCCGTCGACGCGCGATCGACCTCGCGGAGCGCTCCGGCTCGGTCGAGAGCCGGGCGCTCGTCACCCTCGCCGCGGCGGGCGCCGACTGGGCGGAAGGACGATTCGCGGATTGCGTCGCGCAGCTCGAAGAAGACAGCGAGGCGTTGGCCCGTGACGAGCCGGGGCTGAGGTGGCACCGCGACACGTGGCAGCTCGTGCGGCTCGAAGGGCAACTCTGTCTGGGACGCTACGCCGAGGTCGCGCGCGGGTTGCCCGAAGGGATCGCCGACGCGCGGGCGCGGGGCGATCTCCACCTCGAGATCAACCTGCTCGCGCGGGTGGCGCCGATCCTCTGGCTGGCCCGCGACCGACCGGACCGCGCGCGGCGATGCCTCGCCGACGTGGTCGACCGCTGGCCGTCGACCGGCGCGGGCACGGTCGAGCTGCTGACGTGTCTCAATGCAACCAAGGTTGCGATGTACGAGGGCGCACCGGACGTCGCGTGGAGCGTGCTCAGCCGCGGATGGCGCGCGGCCGACCGGGCGTTCCTCTTCTCCATGGCGTTCCACAAGACCCTCGCATGGCCCCTCCGGGCGCGCGTCGCGCTGGCCGCGGCGAGCCGAGGGCAGATGCCGGTCCGTCGCGCGGTGCGGGAAGCGCATCGCGCGTTGCGTCAGCTCGAGCCGTGCGGGCCCGTCGCGGCCGCGGAGGCGTGCGCGGTGCGTGCGGAGCTCGCCGCGGTGACGGGGGATCGGCCGGGCCTCGTCCGTGCGCTGGAGGACGCGGCGCGCCGCTACGAGGCGCTCGAGATGCATGGCCACCTCGCGGCGACACACGATACGTTGTCGGCGCTCGACGGCTCGGCGGAGGTCGACCTCGAGCGCTGGGACGAGCTCGGGGTACGGGCGCCGGAGCGGTTCTCGCGCCTCGTCGTCGGGTGCGCCGCCGCGCTCCGCGGCTAGTCCAGCGCTCAGAGGAGCGCCAGCGCGTGCGCGAGCTCGACCCGGTTGGCCACCCCCAGCTCCGCGTACGCCGCCTTGAGGTGTTGGCGGACGGTGTGCGGGCTGATCTGGAGGTGCCTCGCGACCTCGTGGGCCGTCGCGCCCACCGCCGCGAGCTGGCACACCTCGAACTGTCGGCCCGTGAGCTCGCGAGGATTCACCCACGGCACGTGCGGCTCGGCGCTGAGCACCACGATGCGGTGCTCCCCCGATCCGCATGCCTCTAGACGGCAAGCCAAGTGGCGGCCGCTGGGGTCGTTCCAGTCCGCGCTCGTGCGTTGCTCCAGCGCCTCTCGCGCGGCGGTGAAGCGCCGCTCCCACGCCCCGTCCGACCCCTCCTCGACGCCCCGGAGCATCGGCGCGCCCATCACGTCGAACACCATCGCTCGCCAGCTCATCCGCATCGTGGCCTCCCTCGTTTCAGGCAGTGAGAGAGCAACCCGTGTGCCGTAGACATCGCAGGTGACGGTCTGGCGAGTCATTCCAGTCGAGTGGAATCCGTCCTCGTGGATGGTCCAATCCAATAGAATCGGTGCGGTGACGCGAACCGAAGCCGAGCTGATCTTCGAGCGCGACTACTACCGGAGCCTCCTCTCGCTCGCGCTCCATCAGGCGCCGCGCCCGTTCCTCGACGAGGCGCTCCGCCTGCTCTCCGAGCTGACCGGCGCGCGAGAGGGCTACATCGAGCTCTACGACGATCGGGAGGGCGACCACGTCGGCCACCACTCCGCGGTCGGGATCGACGACGCGCGGACCGAAGAGATCCGGCATGCGATCTCGCGCGGTGTGATCGCCGAGGCGATCGCGACGGGCGAGACCGTGTTGTCTCCTTCGGCCTCCGCCGATCCGCGGTTCAAGGAGCGCGAGAGCGTGAAGAGCAACCGGATCGAAGCGGTGCTGTGTGCTCCGATCGGGAGCTCGCCGCCGGTCGGCGTGGTGTACCTGCAGGGCCTCGGCGAGGGTCGGGCGGGGCGCCTGAACGCCGCGGAGCTGATCGGCCACATCGAGTTCTTCGCCGCCAGCATCCAGCCGTTCGTCGAGCGGATCCTCCGCACCGCGGCGGAGGAGCGGGAGGCGAACCGCGCCGATCCGTCCGACGCGTTCGCCGAGGTGATCGGGCGAGGCTCGCGGTTCACGTCCGTCTTGCAGCGGTTGCGGTTCGCCGCGCCGCTCGACATCACGATCCTGCTGACCGGTCCCACGGGCTCCGGCAAGACGCTCCTCGCCAAGGCGATCCACGCGGCGAGCCCGCGGAGGCTCGGTCCGTTCGTCGAGCTCAACTGCGCCGCGATCCCCGCCGAGCTGTTCGAGAACGAGCTGTTCGGCGCCGCAGCGGGCGGGCACAGCACCGCCACGCGCGAGGTGATCGGCAAGGTGCAGGCCGCCGAGGGTGGCACGCTGTTCCTGGACGAGATCGGCGAGATGGCGCTGCCTTCGCAAGCGAAGTTGCTGCAGCTCCTGAACTCGCGCACGTACCATCGCCTCGGCTCCACCGAGCCGCGCACGGCGGACGTGCGACTGCTCGCCGCGACCAACCGCGATCTCGCCGCCGCCGTCGCGGGGCGGACGTTCCGCGAGGACCTGCACTATCGCTTGCAGGTCCTCGAGGTCGCCGTCCCCGGGCTCGACGAGCGACCCGAGGACATCGCCCCCCTCGCGCGTCGGTTCGTGCGCAGGGCGTGCGAGACGCACGGCCTCGGCGAGCTCACGCTCTCGCCGGGCGCCATGCGCGCGGTCGTCGACGCGGTCTGGCCGGGAAACGTGCGGCAGCTCGCCAACCGGATCGAGGCGGCGGTGATCCTCGCGCGCCAACGCGGAGCGGAGCAGGTCGAGACGCAAGACGTGTTCCCAGAGACGAGTCGGGGGAACGAGTCGGAGTCGCTCCAAGCGGCCACCCGCGCGTTTCAGCGCAAGCACGTGCTCTCGGTGCTCGAGTCGACCGACTGGAACACCAAGTTGACGGCGCAGCGTCTCGATGTCGTCCGCTCGCACGTGTACAACCTCATCAGCCTCCACGGGCTGCGCCGAACGAACGACTGAGCGCGCGAGAGCCGGGGCCTCGCTCGCGTCGGTCCACCATCGCTTCGCCGTCGCTTCGTGGCGCGCGGTCGCCGACTTGGCGTACGCTGGCGGGGCCTTGCAGCGGTTTGCGTCGATGCTCGCGGTGTGTGTGCTGCTCGATGGATGCGCGGGCCAGGAGTGCGACTTCAACTCGCAGTGCGGCGAGCGGTTCTACTGCTTGAGCGGCCGCTGTCGGCAGGACTGTCGCGTCGACACCGATTGCGCGACGGGGGAGCGCTGCAGCCCGATCGGGCAGTGCCGGCCCGCGAGCGAGGTCGACGCGGGGCCGCCGCCGTTCGACGCGGGCCCGATGCCGGGCGTCGACGCCGGCCCGATGCCCGGAGTGGACGCCGGCCCGATGATGCGCGTGGACGCCGGCCCGATGATGGGCACGGACGCGGGCCCGATGCCGGGCACGGACGCAGGTCCGCTCGGTCGCTACCTCGATCGCTGCGCGACCTCCGCCGACTGCATGTCGGGCCGCTGCGTGCCGGACGTCGGCGGCACGAACATGTGCACGCGGACTTGCTCCGCCCACGCCGACTGCGCGGTCGAGCACGTGTGCGCGTCCGGCGAGTGTCGCCGCGACGACATCGGCACCGTGTGCTCGGGGGCGGCGGGATGCGTGCTCAACCTCTGCGCGGGCAACCCGATGACCGGAATCGGTCGGTGCACCCATACGTGCGCGAGCGCATCGGAGTGCCCGGCCGGCTACGCCTGCGCCGACGCGGGCGGTGCGTTCGTCTGCGTCGACATCGAGCAGCCGTGCGCGACGTGTCCCACCGGCCAGTGCCTGGCGAGCGGACAAGGTTGCACGAGCCCCTGTCGGTCGGTCGCGGACTGCCCTCTCGGAATCCCGACGATGGGCTACACGTGTACGAGCGGGCTCTGCGTGCCCAGTCCGTTCGTGTTGGGACCCGACCCCATCGGCGCCACCTGCAGCGCGAGCGGGACCAACACGTGCCGGAGCGGTGGCTGCTTGCCGAGCGTCTCGCGCAACCTGTGCACGCAACGTTGCTCCGAGCAAGGCGGGTGCGGACCCGGCTACGGTTGCACTCCGACCGACGACGGAATGGGTGGCGTCCTCCTCGTGTGCGACGTCGCGGGCACGGGCGCGCTCGGCTCGGCGTGCACGACCGGCGGCCAATGCGACTCGGGTCTCTGCGCAGGCTCGCCCGGCTACTGCACGCGGCTCTGCACCACGGACCTGCTCTGCCCTACCGGCTACACGTGCCGCCCGAACGGCCCGTTCTCGATCTGTGAGCGCTGAGCGACGGTCCGGGGCGGTGGCCGTCGCGCCGCCCTCCTGTTACAAACCCAGGCGGTCCCTGCGAGATGCACTTCACCCCGCTGACCCTCACGTTCGCGATCCTGGGCATCTCGCTCCTCGTCGTCGTCCACGAGGCCGGGCACTACCTCGCGGCGCGCGCGTTCGGGATGAAGGTGCTGCGCTTCAGCATCGGCCTCGGGCCACCGCTCTGGAAGTACCAGCCGAAGGACAGCCCGACCGTCTTCCAAGTCTGCGCGATCCCGCTGCTCGCGTACGTGCAGATCGCGGGGATGAACCCGACGGAGGAGATCGACAAAGACGATCCGACGCTCTACCCGAACAAGGGCGTGTTCGCGCGCATCGTGACCATCTTCGCGGGGCCCGCCGCCAACTACATCGCGGCGTCCGTGATGCTGTTCGTCATCGCGCAGGTCGGCGGGCTCCCCGACGAGATCGTAACCAATCGCGTGGCGGCGACGGGCGGCAAGGGCACGCCGGCGCAGCTCGCGAAGCTCGCGACGGGAGACACCGTGGTCGAGGTGAACGGCCACGCGGTGACCGACGGTGAGGAGCTCATCGAGGCGAACCGTGATCGCGCGCGGCAGGCGACGACCTACGTGATCCTCCGCGACGGTGAGCGGTTCGAGATCACCCTCACGCCGGAGCTCCGGAAGACGGGGACGGGACAGGTGCGGGCGCTCATCGGCGTCGTGCTCGAGGGCGAGCGCGTCTACCAGACCCACCCGATCGGCGAGGCGGCGCGCTACGCGGTGCTCGGGCCGTACAACCTCACCCTGCTCAACCTGCAGGGCATCGCGCGCCTCGTGCGTCGCCCCGACCCGAACCAGATCCAGAGCGTGGTCGGGATGACGAAGGTGCTCTCGACGAGCTTCCAGGAGGCGCCGCAGCAATACGTCTGGATCCTCATCCAGATCTCGATCGCGCTCGGCCTCTTCAACCTCCTGCCGTTCCCCGCGCTCGACGGCGGGCGGCTCACGTTCCTCGGCTATGAGCTGATCACGCGGCGCCGCGCCAACGAGCGAGTCGAGGCCGCGATCCACACGGTGGGGCTCCTCTTCTTGCTCGGGGTGCTCGCGCTCGTGATGGTGCGCGACGTCATCAACTTGACTTGACGAGATGCGGCGCTGGCTCGTCGTCCTCGTCGTCATCCCGTCCCTCGCGCTGAGCGCGGACGCGCAGGATGCAGAGCCGATCCTCCACGAGTACGTGCCCGACCTCGGCAGCGACGAGGGAACCGTGGTCGTGTCGAGCGGCGGCGAGACGCCGGACGCGATCGTGTATCAGGGCGAGCTGTTGCCGCCGCCCGATCCGGGACCGATGCGCGCCGACGAGCGCGCGATGCGAGCGGGCGCCGGCGACTCGATGCGCTCCGAGGAGGTCGGCCGCCGGAGCCCCTCGTTCCGTCCCGACCGCGTCACCGATCTCCAGGGGACCATCGGCTACTACGCGGTCTTCACCCCGAGCATCGCGCCGTTCAAGCGCGTCACCGCGCTCGATCGGGTCTCGATCGGGCCGGGCGGGATCCCCGAGATCACCATCCACGACGAGACGCGGACGATCGTGCCGATCGAGGGCGCCGGCTCCGAGCTCGGCGACGGGGTGGTGCGCGATCGGTTCTGGGGCTCGGTGGTGCTGGACTTCGCCGAGGGCGCGACGGTGCCGCTGCCGTCGGTCGCGCCGTCCTCTCGCATCCTCACGCTGGAGACCGATCCGCCGACGCCGCTCACCATCTCGAAGGACCGCGCTGACAACTTTTATGCCACGGCTCCCGCGGGGGTGCGCCACGAGGTCCGGGTCACGTTCCTCACCGACGCGCCGCGCGCGTACTTCGCCGCTCCGGTGCCCGACGGCCCGGTCGACATGAACGCGGAGCTCGTCCCGCCGATGCCCGCGACGGTGGCGCACGACGGCCTCGAGCTCGCCGGTGAGATCGGCGTCGACCGTTCGAGCACCTACGTGGAAGCGCTCGCCGCGTTGACCGCGCACTTCCGTTCGTTCGAGGAGTCGAGCGCGCCGCCGCGCGACACCGGCAACATCTTCCTCGATCTCGCGCGCGGGATGCGCGGGATCTGTCGCCATCGCGCGTATGGGTTCGTGCTGACCGCGCACGCCTTGGGCATGCCCGCGCGGTTCGTGCAGAACGAGGCGCACGCGTGGGTGGAAGTCATGTTGCCCGACCGCGCGTGGATGCGCGTCGACCTCGGCGGTGCGGCGAACGGGCTCGAGCCGCGCGGGCTCGGCGACCGCCCGAGCTATCGACCGACCGAGCGTGATCCGTTGCCACGTCCCCCGGAGTACGAGCGCGCATATGCGGAGGCGGCGCGCTTCAGCGCGGCCGCGTCTCCGGGCGCGATGTCGGCCGAGGGCTCGGACGAAGCGGGCGCAGGCGCCTCCCCTCCGCCCGGCGCGGGGAGCGCGTTCGACGGGCCGACCGCGGTGCCGACCGGGGTCGACCACGCCCGCGGCGCGGTGGCGCTCTTGCTCGACCGCCGGCAGTTCGAGGTGTTCCGCGGACGTGAGCTCGAGGTGACGGGATCGGTGAGGGGGGACGGGGCGCCGATCGCCGGCCTGCGCGTGGAAGTCGTGTTGCGTGCGCCGCGCGGCGAGACCGAGTGGCTCCTCGGCGTCACGGTGTCGCGCGAGACCGGGCGCTTCCGCGGCGTATTCGGGATCCCGCCCGATCTGCCGGTCGGTGACTACACGCTCTCGGTGCGCACCCCCGGCGACGCCCGGTGGGGCGCCGCCGTCGCGCGTTGAGCCGCGATCCGCTTTTGGGGACCTCGGTTCGTTCTTCTCGAACCGCGCCGGTCGGCCTACGCTCTCGCCGGTTCGCGCCCATCGGGGGGGCCGAGCGGGGAGAACCGTCGGATGCTCCGCGTTCACAACGAGACGCTGCACGATCTGGTGCTCCAGCTCCGGCGCGCGCCGCGGAGCGCGCACGAGGAGCTCGAGCGGATCACGGAGGCTTCGGCCCGCGTGCTGGAGGTGAAGCGGGTCAGCGTGTGGCGATTCACGGACGACGGACGCGCGCTCGTCTGCGACGATCTCTACGAGGCGGCGTCGGGGGTACACACGCGAGGCGCGCGGCTCGAGGCCGATGCGGCCCCCAGCTACTTCGCGGCGTGCGCGGCCGCTCGGACCGTCGCGGTCCGCGACGCGCTCACGGATCCGCGGACCTGTGAGCTTCACGCGTACTTGACGTCCCACGACATCGCGTCGCTGTTGGATGCGCCGATCTTCGCCGGCTCGCGCGCGCTCGGCATCCTCTGCCACGAAGCGATCGGACGTCCCCGCGAGTGGAACGAGGAGGAGCGCGCGTTCGCGGCGTCGCTCGCGGACCTCGCCTCGCTGTCGATCCTGACCTACGAGCGTCGCGTCCAAGACGCGCTCTATCGCGCGACGGTGGACGACCAAACGGACCTGCTCGTGCGGACCGACCGCGACGGAAAGATCATCCTCGCGAACCTCGCCGCGCGATCGATGTTGGGCCTGTCGCCGGGCGAGGAGATCGGTCGGGACGTCCTCGACTTCGCGGTGCCGGAGGACCGCGGCATCGTGGTGGACGAGGTTCGACGCCTCTCCCCCGAGCGTCCGACCGGGCGCTACAGCCACCGCGTCCTCCTCCCCGACGGATCTCACGCCACCATCGAGTGGCGCGTGCGCGCGCTGTTCGAGGAGGGCGACCTCGTCGGCTATCAGTCGGTCGGACACGACGTGACCGACGAGCGGCGGCGCGACGAAGCGCTCCGCGCGGCCCAGCGCCTCGAAGCGCTCGCGGTGTTCGCGGGCGGCATGGCGCACGACCTGAACAACCTGTTGACGCCCATCCTGCTCTACACCGACGGCGTCCTCGCCCGCGCGTCGCTCTCCGAGCTCGACGATCAGGCGCTCCGCGAAGTCGTGGGGGCCGCGCTCCGCGCGCGTGAGATCGTGCGGCAGGTCCTCGCGTTTGCGCGTCCGGCGGGGGAGTCCTCGGTCGAGTAGCTCTGGATCGGTCCGATGCTCTCGGAGGCGATGCGGTTCGTCCAAGCGGGGACGGCGTCGTCGATCCAAGTGCGCGCGCAGGTCGACGAGGACTGCGGGTGGGTCGTGGTGCGCCCCTCCGACGTCTTTCAGATCGTCTCCAACCTCTGCGGCAACGCGGTCCAGGCGATGCCGGCCGGGGGCGAGCTGAACGTCGAGGCCGGCGCGATCGACGAGGACGGTCGTCGGTGGGTGCAGCTCCTCGTGTCCGATACGGGATCGGGGATCGCAGAGGAGGTGGGTCCGAAGATCTTCGATCCCTTCTTTACGACGAAGCCGGTCGGGGTCGGCACCGGGCTCGGCCTCTCCGTGGTCCGCCGCGTGGTCGAGGAGGCCGGCGGCTCCATCGAGTTCAGCTCGAAGGCGGGCGTAGGGACGACGTTCCGGGTGCTCCTTCCCGTCGCCTCGACCGCGCCGCCTACGCGATCCGACCATCCCGTCCCCGCGTTGTCGGGCTCGGAGAGAGTCTTGGTCGTCGATGACGATCCGACGATCGCGTCGGCGCTCGAACGCGCGCTCCGCCAGCTCGGCTACCGCGTCACGGCGCGGACGTCGGCCAACGACGCGCTGACGACGTTCACCGAGAAGCCGGACGCGTTCGACGTCTCGATCCTCGACCTCGTGATGCCGCGCATGTCGGGGAACGACCTCGCGCGACGCTTGCGGGCGATCCGGCCAGGCTTTCCGGTGTTGCTCATGTCGGGATTCGACCCGTCGCTGCTCCTCCCGGAGGACCGCGACACGTTCCCGTTGATCAACAAGCCTTTCCGGATCGAGGAGGTCGCGCTCGCGATCCGATCCGCGTGCGAGCGGACGTGACCGCCGAGTGAGCGGCCACGCCGGTTCGCGTCACCTCGTCGTTCGGTGGGGCGCGCCCGGATGGAGGAGTCGTCGCGTCAACCGTCGGCGCCGCACCACACGTCGGGCTCGCGTCGGAGCCCCGCCGCGACCTCACCGACCCTCTCTGCGACCTCGGGCATCGACGGGATGGTGTACACGTCGGGGCCCGTCGCGTGGACGGGGCTCCAGCGCACGAACACGCGCGCTTTCGGGAACAGATCGGACACGCGCTTACGCAGCTCGCTCACGTAGCGGGTCGCGGTCTCCGCGGTGACCGGTGCAACGGAAGTGGACGCACCAGCCAGCTGGATGCCGCTGAGGACGTCGATGGTCTGCGGTCCCTCGCTCACGCCGCCGCCTTTCCGGAATCAGACTTCTTGCCGTTCGTGACGCCGCTCTTGCGGAGCTCGTTCTTGATCGCCTTCTGCGCCTTGGGCCGCAGGGTCGTCCACATGAAGTCGTTCAGATCGAAGAGATCGCGGGGGGCGAGGTCGGCGTCGACGAGGCGCTCGCGGACCGCCTGCGTCATCTCGAGCAGCCTCGCGTAGAGGTGGCCGCCGGGCGTCTTGGACATCGCGAGGGTGGGCGCCATCCAGCGCGCCTGCGCGGCGACGATGTCGCGGACGACGAGGTGCTCGTTCGGCGACGTCGCGGCGAGGAACACGGTGGCGAGCGGCCAGCTCGGTCGGCCCGAGAGCGCCTTCTCGAGCGTCCGGACGAACGTATCGAAGCGCACGGGGAACGCCGCGGTGCCGTAGAGCAGGGCGCTGAGCGTCGTGGCGAGCGGCTCGTAGTGCGACCGCTTGATCGCGGCGAACGCGCGCCGCTCCGCGGGAGAGACGAGGTCGGTCGCGTCGAGCACCGTCTTCATCGCCTCGTGCACGCCCTTGAAGTCCCCGCCCGACGTGAGGGCCCCGAGCGCCTCGGGCGCGATCACCGCCGCCGCTTCGATCAGCGCGTCACGATGGCGCTTGAGCGGCCGCTTGCGGCCATCCCCGCGGTGGTGTGCGAGGTACTCCTCGTCCTGGAAACCGTCCGCGTAGAGCGTGGTGAAGTACGCGATCTGCTCGTCGAGCGACACCGGCTCGTCCGCCTCCTTGCCTCGGCCGTTCGGGCGATCGGTGAGCGCACGGACGACCGACAGCGTCACGTCGAGCGGTCGATCCACCGCGTCGAGGAGGTGGAGGTAGTCCGCGAGCAGCGTGCGCGTCTGTCCGTCTTGGAAGCGCACGATCGAGCGATCGCCGAGCCGCTCGAGCACGATGCCCAGGCCCCACTCGTCCCGCTTCGTGTGACGGTAGAGGCGGGGCGGTCGAGCCGGCGTGCTCGGCTCGGGAGTCGTCGCTTCAGGGGTGCTCGTTGTCAAAGGATGTTCCTTTCTACTGTTACGTGGAGGCCGACCGATCCGCGGAACCCGGTGCGCCGAGCCTCACAGGCCACGTGGACGAGGCGACACCGAAGGACGGCGCGCTTCCCTGTGAGAGGACCTTCGCGCGCGCGCATGAGTACGCAGCGCGGCCGTGGCGCCGATTCCAGGCTCTGCGAGTCTGGAGCAGCCGAGGTCCGACGCGGATCGGTGAAGACGTCTTGTGATGCGCGAACGCGGACGTCTTGCGTTTGAGTTACTCTACTGGGTTGGCGCCGAAGATGCAAGGAATTTCTCGATCTTCCGAAGTGTCGGATCGCAACGGTCGTTGCGCGCGGCGCGACCGGCTGGCTGGCGCGAGGGCGCCCGTCTACGATGCCGGCCATGAGCAGCGTCGTGTCGGCCCTCGAAGGGGTGCTCCCGAACGTCGAGAAGCGCGGGAACTTCATCCGCGATAGCTGGGATCGGCTCCACCGCATCCCGGGAGGAAAGCGGCTGTTCAGCCGGCTGGTGGGCCTCGCCGCGCCGTATACCGGCACCATCGGCGCCCAGGTGCGCGAGCTGCGCCGCGGCTACGCGGAGGTCTCGCTCCGCGACCGGAGGAGCGTCCGCAACCACCTCGACTGCGTGCACGCGATCGCGCTCGCCAACCTCGCGGAGCTCACCGGCAACGTCGCGGTGGCCTACGCGCTGCCCGACGACGCGCGCTTCATCGTGGCGGGGATGTCGATCGACTACCTCAAGAAGGCGCGCGGAACCATCACCGGCCGCGCGAGCTGTCCGGCGTTCGAGTCCAACGCGAAGGCCGAGCACGCGATCGTGGTCGGCCTGTTCGACGAACGCGGTGTGGAGGTCGCGCGCGCGACGCTCCGCACGCTCGTGGGTCCCAAGAAGTAGGCGAGGTCCTCGCTACTTCTTTTCCTTGCGCGCCTTCAGCCGGGCGCGGAGGCGCGCCGCGTAGCCTTCCTTGTTCGACTGCTTGGCGCGGCCGACCGCGAGGGCATCGGCGGGGACGTCGAGCGTGACGGTGGTGCCGGTCGCGACGTAGGCGCCCTTGCCGACGCGGATCGGCGCGACGAGCTGCGAGTCGCTGCCGATGAAGCATCCCTCTTCGAGCACCGTGGTGTGCTTCGAGAAGCCGTCGTAGTTGCAGAAGATGGTGCCGGCGCCGATGTTGACGCCGCCCTCGACGATGCCGTCGCCGAGATAGGCGAGGTGGTTGGCCTTGCTGCCCTTGCCGAGCACGGTCTCCTTCATCTCGACGAAGTTGCCGATCTTCGACTCGGGGCCCATGTCGGAGCCGGGGCGCAGGTGACTGAACGGTCCCGTCGACGCCTTCTCTCCGACGTGCGACTCGCTCGCCACGGTGTAGGGCAAGAGCTCGGCGTCGGCGTCGACCTGGACGTCGGTGAGCACACAGCCGACGTCGATGCGCGCCCGCTCGCCGATGCTCGTCGCGCCGCGCAAGGTGACGTTCGGCTCGATCACCGCGTCCTTGCCGATCGTGACGTCCGCCTCGATGTCGACGCGGTCGAGGTCGCGGATCGTCACGCCCGCCTTCGCGTGGCGGACCGCGATGCGTCGCCGGACGCGGCGATCGGCCTCCGCGAGCTGGGCGCGATCGTTGACGCCGAGGAGGCTCTCGAGCCGCCAGGGCACCGTCGCGGTGCCGCCGCCCTTCACCGCCGCGCTCACCACGTCGGTCAGGTAGAGCTCTCCCTGCGCGTTGTCCTTCCGGAGCGCGGCGAGCGCGTCGCGCAGGAACGAGGATTGCGCGACATACACACCGGGGTTGATCTCTCGGATCGCGCGCTCGGCCTCGGTCGCGTCCTTGTGCTCTACGATCGCCGCGATCGCCCCGTCCGGGCCGCGCACCATGCGCCCGTAGCCGGTCGGGTCGTCCACCGTGCACGTCAGCATCGCGAGCGGGCGATCCCCGCGGGCCTCCACCATCTTTGTGATCGCCTCGGGCTCGATGGCGGGCACGTCGCCGTAGAGGATGACGACGTCGCCCTCGTAGCCCTCGAGCGCGGGCAGGCCGCACTGCGCGGCGTGACCGGTGCCGAGGCGCTCGAGCTGGAGCGCGACGGCGACGCGGTCTCCGAAGCGCGCGCGGAGCGACGCCTCCACCTCGGCGTGCCCGTGGCCGAGCACCGCGACGACGCGCTCGGCGCCGGCGTCGAGCGCGGCCGCGATCGGCCAGTGCACCATCGGTCGACCGGCCACCGGGTGGAGGACCTTCGGGAGGTCGCTCTTCATGCGGGTGCCCTCGCCGGCGGCGAGGACGAGGGCGGCGAACGTCGGGCGCTGAGGCATGGGCCGCGGCATATCGCGTCGGCCTTCGCGCGCAAACCGGGCGCGCGCGCGCGCCGCCGTCGCGCGGCTGCTAGTATGGCCGCTCATGCGCTTGATTCAGGTTTGGGGAACCGCGATCGCGCTGGGGTGCGCCGGGCTCGCGGGGTCGGTCACGCGGGCTCAGCTCGCCGATCCGAGCACCGGCGAGGTGGAGGTGCCGCCTCCGCCTCCGTCGGCCGACACGACCCCGCCGGGCGCCGTGCCTCCGGCCGCCGCGCCGGGTGAGGTGCCGCGCGACGTGGTGCTGACGCCGATGGTCAGCGCGGCGGAGTCGGATCTCGCCCAGGGCAACGCCGCGCTCGCGCTCGCGCGCGGTCAGGCCGCGGCCGCGAATCTCCCCGAAGGCTCCGCGATGCGCATCCGCGCGGACGGTGTGTCGGTGCTCGCCCAGCAGCGCCTCGCCACCGTTCCGACGCCGCCCGCGCCGTCGATCGACGAGGTCTGGTGGCCGCTCGTGTGGATGGCCGAGACCGAGATCGCGCAAGGAAACATGGTGGTCGCGCGCACCCGCCTCGAGCTCGCGCTCGCGAACCTGCCGGAGGGCGCGGCGCTCCGGCCGCGTGCGATCGCAGCGATGCAAGCCACGTTGGCCGCGCCGACGGTGACGCCGAGCGCCGGTGGGCCCTACTACGCGCCGCCGCCACCGCAGCAACCGATGGCGCAGCAGATGGCGCCGGAGCCGCGCGATCCCGCGCAGCGCGGGACGGGGGAGCAGATCGAGCTCTACGTGACGACCGGCTTGTTCGGCGCGCTCACTGGCGCGTGGCTCCCGTTCGTCGCGTCGGAAGGGACGGCCGGCACCTACGTCTACACGCTCACGATCCTCGGCGGAGCGGCGCTCTTCGCGACCGCCGCGCTCGCGCTCGATCTGACGGTGAACCCCGTGAGCGGCGTCGGCCCGACGATCAGCGCGGGCACGCGGTTCGGGTTCGCCAACGGCATGTTCGCCTGGATGCTGTACCAGTCGTTGACGACGTCCGCGGACCCGAGCGTCGCGTTCACGCTCGTGTGGGCCGGCGCCGCGGCGGGGCTCGGGCTCGGCGCTGCGATCGGGTTCGGGCTCGAGCCGGAGGTGCGCGAGGAGCGCTTCATCGAAGCCAGCGGGATCTGGGGCGGGCTGCTCGCGCTGAGCGTCGCGTTCCTCACGGAGTTCGAGGACGCGACGCTGACCGGCGCGGTGGGCCTCGCGGGTCTGAACGTGGGATGGCTCACCGGCCTGGCGATCATCGCGGGCGGTGCCGAGATCGGTCTCGGGCGCACCATGTTCATGAGCCTCGGAGCGATCGGCGGGTTCGGGGTCGGGCTCCTCGTGCCGCTGCTCGCCTACTCGATCACCGACGACCCGGTGGAGGCGCTGCCGTTCGGTGTGGGCTCGCTGATCGGCATGGCGGGCGGCTTCGCGGTCATGACCGCGGTCACGCACGGGTGGGATTCCGAGGACGGATCGCGGGACCCGCAGGAGCCCACCGTCAACGTGTCTGCCGCGCCCGTGTCGGACGCGTCCAACGGCATCACCGGCGGGGTCGTCACGGCCTACGGCGCGTTCTGATCGGCTCGCCCGATCGGCTCGCCTGATCGGCTCGCCTGATCGGCTCGATCCGCGCCGCTCCGCGAGGGCGAGCGCCTCGTCACGTTCACCAGGGACGTCCGGGCGCTCAGCCCAGCTCTTCTATCCGGAACGCGCGCGCGGGGGCGGCGACGCCGCTGAGCCCGGCGATCTCCTCGAGCGCGCTCGCCACGTTGTCTTCGCGCGCCTCGTGGGTGAGCATGACGACGGGCACGGCGTCGTCCGAGCCGATCGCGCGGCCCTCCTGGACCATCTGCTCGATCGACACGTCGAACGCGCCGAGCACGCCGAGGATCCGCGCCACCGTGCCGGGGCGATCGCGCACGCCGAAGCGGAGGTACCATCGCCCGACGCGATCGCCCTTGTCGACGACGCGACGCTCCTCGAGGTGCTCGGACCGGAACGCGCGTTGCGGGACGCGACCGCTCGCGCCCATTACGAGGTTGCGCGCGACGTCGACGATGTCGCTGACCACGCTCATCGCGGTGGGGAGCGCGCCCGCGCCGTAGCCGCTGAGCATGCATGGGCCGAGCATCGCGCCGTGGAGGACCACCACGTTGAGCGCGCCGGATACGCTGGCCAGAACGCTCGCCTCGGGTACGAGCGCGGGGTGGACGCGCAGGCTCACGCTGCCGTCCGGGAGCTCTCGGCCGATCGCGAGCGGCTTGATGACGAACCCGAAGCGCGCCGCCATCGCGATGTCGATCGCGGCGACCTCGGTGATCCCTTCGACGTGCACCGCGCTCGGCAACAGCTTCGCGCCGAACGCGAGCGTCGCGAGGATCGTGAGCTTGTGCGCGGCGTCGCCGCCGCCGACGTCGAGCGTCGGATCGGCCTCCGCGTAGCCCTTCGCCTGCGCCTCGGCGAGCGCCTCGGCGAAGTCGAGGCCGCGCTCGCGCATCGTGGAGAGGATGTAGTTGCTCGTCCCGTTGACGATCCCGACGAGGTGGCCGACCTCGTCGCTCGCGAGCGCCTCGCGCAACACGCGGATCACCGGGATGCCGCCCGCGACCGCCGCCTCGAAGTAGAGGTCGACGCCGCGTGCCTCGGTCAGCGTCATCAGCTCGTGTCCGTGCTCGGCGAGGAGCGCCTTGTTCGCAGTGACAACGGATTTACCGTTCTCGATCGCGCGCCGCACGTACGCGCCCGCCGGCTCCACGCCGCCCATCACCTCGACGACGATGTCGATGTCCGGATCGTCGAGCACGTCGCCCGGCTCGAGGCTGAACGGGACCTTCGAGAGCAGCTCGGAGCGCGCCTTGTTCGGGTCCTTCGCGACGACCCGCCGCACCTCGATCCGCCGGCCCAACCGCCGCGCGATCGCGGCGTCGTTTTGATCGAGGAGCCGCAGGATCCCCTCGCCGACCACCCCGGCGCCCAACAGCCCGATCCGGATCGGCCCATCCATCCGGGGCTTGATACCACCGGGCCCCCGTGTGCTAAAGCGCCGCGTGTCGCCGCGGACGTGGCTGCTCGTCTCCTGGATCGTCGTGGGCGCCGCGTGCCTCGTGGCGCACGTCGCGCTCCTCGTCTCGGTGTTTCGATCGGAGAAGCTGACGCTCCCGGTGCGCCTCCTCGCGCTCGTCCCCGCGCTCGCTCCGTTCGTGGCGTGGGCGGCCGATCGCCGCGCGGTGACCGTCGTGTGGGCCGTGCTCGTCGTCGCCTACCTGGTCCTGCGTGCCCTCGAGGGCGCGGTCGGCTGACGCTATCCGGGAGCGCGTCCGCTTTGGTATCGTCGCGCGATGATCCGCTCCGGCCTCGTCGCGTTGGTGTTGGGACTCGCCGTGCTCGTGCCCGGGGCGGCGCACGCCCAGAACCCGCTCATCCGCGAGGGCCAGGAGCAGTTCGGCGAGCTCCGCTTCGAGGAGGCGCTCCAGACGCTCTCGGCCGCGCTCGTCCGGAGCGGCAACTCGCCTCAACAGTTCGCGACGATCTACCGGCTGCTCGCGTTGACGTACCTCGCGCTCGGCCGGACCGAAGAGGCGTCGGGCGCGTATCGTTCGATGCTCCCGCTCGATCCGGAGTACACGCCGGACGAGTCGGTCTCGCCGCGCATGCGCGAGTTCCTCGATGGCGTGCGCGCGCAGTGGGAGGCGGACGGGCGCCCGGGCACCGGCCCGCCGCCGCCGGTCAACATCCGCCATCGCTCCCCCGCCGAGGCCGAGCGCGAGACCGAGGTGCCGCTCGAGGCGACGGTGGAGGATCCCGCAAGTCGTGTGGCGAGCCTCGTGCTCGCGTATCGCCAGGGCACGAACGCGGTGTTCACGCGCGCCGACGCGCAGCGCGAGGGCGAGACCTATCGCGCGATCATCCCCGCCGACGCGGTCGCGCCTCCGCTCGTCGAGTACTACTTCGAGGCGCTCGACGCCCAGAACCTCCCGATCGCGGCGCGCGGCGACGTCGCGGCCCCCCTCCGCATCGCGGTGCCGGAGCCGGGCGGCGGCGTGAACGTGCTCGAGGAGTGGTGGTTCTGGACGCTGATCGGCGTGGTGGTGGTCGGCGGCGTGGTGGCGGGCATCCTGATCGCGGACGCGGTCAGCCAGAGCCAGCGCGGCACGCTCGTCATCACCGTCGAATGACGCCTCGCTATCCGTTGATCCGCGTGGAGGTCTCGGTCGACGAGATGCCGGCCGTCTCGCAGCTCCTGTTCGAGCTCGGCGCGAGCGGTCTCGAAGAGCAAGACGAGATGACGCTCGAGCGCGCGCCCCCGGGGCGGGTGCGGCTGGTCGCGCACTTCGACGACGAGGCGAACGCGGAGCGCGCCGCCGAGGAGGTGGGCGGCGAGCTCGGGTTCATCGAGGGCGACGACTGGCGGGACGCGTGGAAGGCGTTCTTCAAGCCGACCCGGATCGGCGCGCGGCTCGTGGTCCGCCCGAGCTGGGAGCCGTTCGACGCGAAGGAGACCGACGTCGTGATCGTGCTCGACCCCGGCCAGGCGTTCGGCACGGGGACCCACGAGTCGACGCGGCTCGTGCTGTCGATCCTCGAGGGCGTGGTGGGCGCGGGGGACACCGTGCTCGACGTCGGGTGCGGGAGCGGGATCCTCTCGATCGGCGCGCTGCTCCTCGGCGCGGGGAGCGCGCGGGCGATCGACATCGACCCGATCGCGGTGCGCACGACGCTCGAGAACGCCGAGGTGAACGGCGTGACGATCGCCGCGTCGACCGAGCCCGTGGAGCGGCTCGACGGCGCGTACCGGCTCGTGCTCGCGAACATCCAGCGCGTGATCCTCGTGCCGATGAAGGACGCGCTCGTCGCGCGGCTCGAGCCGGGCGGGGTGCTCGTCCTCAGCGGGCTCCTGGTCATCGAAGAGGAGGAGCTGATGGACGCGTTCGGGACCGACGCGCGCCTCCGGTTCCTCGAGCGACGCGAGGACGGCGAGTGGCTCGCGCTCGCGTTCGCGCGCGGCGACGCATGACCGAGCGGCGGCTGCTCGCGCCGTCGCTCCCGCCGGACGGCGGCGCGGTGCGGTTGGGGGAGGGCGCCGCGAAGCACGCGCGCGTGCTGCGCCTCGCGGTGGGCGACGCGGTGGTGTTGTTCGACGGCGAGGGGGCGGAGAGCGACGCGACGATCGAGGCGCTCGACGCTCGCTCGCTCGCGTGTCGGGCGGGGCCGCGACGCGTCCGAGCGCGGGTGGGTCCGCGGGTAGTCCTCTGCCAGGCGTTGCCCAAAGGCAACAAGCTCGAGTCGCTGGTGCGCGCGTGCACCGAGGCGGGCGTCGACGCGATCCGGTTCTTCGTGGGCGAGCGCAGCGTGGCCAAGCCGGGAGACGATCGCTTCGAGCACCGGCTCGAGCGCCTCGAGCGGATCGCGAGCGAGGCGGCCCGGCAGGCGACGCGCGCCGACGTGCCTCGGCTGCACCCGCTCGCCCGCCTGGACGCGGTCTTGGAAGACGCCGAGCCGAACGCGCGCAAGCTCGTCGCGGTGGTCGGCGCCGAGCCGCTCGCGCAGGCCCCCGCCGACGTGGCGTGGATCGTCGTAGGACCGGAAGGTGGGTTGACGCCGAGCGAGATCGCGCGCGCGGTCGCGGCGGGGTTCTCGCCCGCGGGCCTCGGGCCGTACGCGCTGCGCGTCGAGACCGCGGCGCCCATCGCCTGCGCGCTGGTGCGAGCGAGCTGCCGCGGCTGAGCCCGTCCGCGCGCGTTGACTTTGGGGGCGCCGGGCGGCGACCATCAGCCCCCCTTCGGTATGTCCGCCCTCACGTCGCTCTTGGTCCGGGATGGCGTCGTTTCCGTCCGGAAGATCGAGCAGGCGCTCCAGCGGCAGGTCATGTCGGGGGGCGACCTCGAGACGGTCCTCCTCGAGATGGACGCCGTCGAAGAGAACGTCCTCGCGGCGTATCGCGCGGCCGTCTTCGACGCGCCGGCCGCGAGCCGCGAGGACGTGATGACGGTGGACGCGGAGGTCATCGCGCTCGTGCCGGCCGACGTCGCGATCGAGCAGCAGATGGTTCCGCTGCGCCTCGCCGGTCGGACGCTCCACGTCGCCGTGCATCAACCGCTCGATCGCGCGGACCTCGAGCGCCTCGGGTTCCTGCTCGGGTTCGACATCGTGAGCCACGTCGCGTGCGAGGTGCGGATCGCGGCGGGGCTGGCCCACCACTACGACGCCGAGCTGGCGCCGCGGCTCGTGCGGCTGGTCGCGAAGGTGCACGGCCGGCCCGGCGGCGCGGTGCCCGAGGTGGGGCGGTTGGGCTCGCAGCTCGGGGCGAGCCTCGCGGACCTCCCGAGCAAGTCGGCGCCTCCGGATCTGTCTCCGCCGCGGATGCCCCGCGTGACGCGCTCGGGCTCGATCCTCCTCGAGCCGGCCCCGCCGGAGCCCGACGAGCCGTCCGAGGGCGCGGCCATCGCGCGCGACCTCGAGCCGGCGTCCTCGGATCGGCACACCATCCCGGCGCCGCCCGAGATGATGGTCGAGCCGGCCCCGCCGAGCGCGTCGCCGTCGCAGCCCCCCTCGTCGCTGCGCCGATACCGCGGCCCGATCACCCTCGCGGCGGGCGAGCGCATGCTTCGGCAAGCGACGGATCGCGATCAGATCCTCAGCGTGCTGTTCGCGTTCGCGCGCCAGTTCTTCGACTACACCGCGCTGTTCGTCGTGCACGACGACATGGCGGACGGGCGCGAGGCCTCGGGCGTCGGTGCGTCGACCGAGGAGGTGATGGTGCTCAGCGTCGCGCTCGATCGACCGGGCGCGTTCGCGGAGGCGCGCCGGACGATGGCGCCGCTCGTACGGCGGCTCGATCAGACGGAGTCGGATCGGGAGCTCGCGATGGGGATGCGCCGGCTCGACTCGCCGCCGGCGCTGGTGATGCCGATCGCGATCCGACAACGCGTCGTGCTGATGCTCTACGGTGATCGCGATGGAGATGCGTTCGACGTCGGATCGGCGATGGAGCTCGTGCGCTTCGGGCCGCGCGTCGTCGAGGCGTTCGAGCAGCTCATCATCCGAAAGAAGCGGGCCGGCTACGCGGCGGGCGAGGAGCGACCGAGCGCCGCACCGTCGCGCGACGAGCTCAAGCAAGCGGCGCGCGACGCGGTGCTAAAGACGCCGCTCGAGCCGATCCAGGTCGACCGCACGAGCTGGCAGCCGGGGCGACGTCGGACGAACCCTGGCTTCTCGCCGGACTCGTCGACGTCGGACGACTCGTGGAACGCGGTGCGCGCGGCGCCCCAACGCCTGCGGCCCGAGGGCCTCGCCGTGTCGCCGAGCTCGCCGGTCGCGAAGCCGCTCGACACGTCGATCCCTCCGCCGGCCGGCGGGGCGCCGGGGCTGGTCCACCTCGAGTCGGCCCGCGTCGACTCAGCTCATCTCGAGTCGGCCCCCCTCGAGTCCGAGTCGGCCCCTCTCGAGTCCGCGGCGTCGCGCACCCCCACCCCGCGCGACCTCTCGCGCACCGACGTCGAGCAGGCCATCGCCGACGAGCGCCCGAGCGATCCCGCGCGTCGACGCGTGCGCCGGGCTCCGTCCGCCGTGCTCGGGATCCCGCGCCGCGCGCCTCCGCCTCCGCCCTCCGACGATGTCAGCCTGCGCCCGCCCGACCTCGACGAGGACGACGAGGACCTCGCGCTCCTGTACGAGGCGAGCGACGACATGGACGGGGTGGAGCTCTTCGTGAGCGACGCGGACGGCGAGGCCGACGTCGTGATCGACGAGACGGAGCCCGAGCTCGAGGTGACGCCGGTGCGGCGGACCCCTCGCGCGACGATCCAAGACGATCGTGGCGAGGTGCTCGCGCTCGGGCAGGACGGCTTCGCGTCGGGGGACGCGGAGGAAGAAGCCGACGACGACGACGCGCACGACGACGACACGGGCGACGACGACGCGGGCGACGACGACGCAGACGACGACGACGCGGACGACGACGACGAGGACGACGACGACGCGGACGACGACGCGGGCGACGACGACGCGGACGACGACGACGAGGAGGGCGGCGACGGGTGGACGTCGGGCGACGACGCGGGGCAGGGCGAGGAGGAGGTGTCGATCGACCTCGACGAGCCGGAGCCGGACGAGCCGCGCGTGCACGACACCGATCCGCCGCCGCGCGTCTCGGGCACCTACAGCCTCCGCGAGGCGCCGGTCGACGTGGTGCGCCACTCGCGGCCTCCCTCGGAACGACCTCCGCGCGACCGCATGCCCACGCCACGCGATCGCCCGCCGTTCGACGAGCTCGACGGGCGCGCGCGGCGCTCGCTGCGCCCGACGCCCGAGGAGCGACCGCCCAAGGCGAACGACGACGCCTCGGGCGACGGCGAGCGCCTTCGCGCCTCGCCGAACGAGCTGCTCCGCAGCGATCCGCCGACCGGCCTCGACGTGAGCACGCGATCGGTGATCGTCGACATGGGCCACGACATCCACGCGCGGGTCAGCGAGCTGCTCAACGCGGTCAGCCCGATGGAGCAGGACCGTATCGTTCAAGGGCTGTTGACGGCCGGCGAGGGCGCGCTCCCCGTCCTCGCGCAGGCGTTCCCGGGGCCGCTCCGCTGGAAGCGCGAGCAGCGAGGCAAGGTCCCTTCCGCGGCCGAGATCTCTCCGATCATGCGCGCGTTCGTCGCGTTCGGCGCGCGGGCGGGCAGCTACGTCGCCGCGCTCCTGAGCTCGGCGCACCCGGACGTGCGCTTCTATGCGGCGGTGGTCGCCTCCGAGATCGTCACGCCGGAGCTGATGGACGCGGTGGCGGAGCGCATCCACGACGAGGACGCGGGGGTGCGGCGGATCGCGGTGCAGCTGCTCCCGCGTTTCTCGAGCTTCCGCGGCTTCACCGAGATCCGCACGGTGATCCGGCGCACCGCGCGGATCCGCGGCAAGGACCTGCGCCGCCGCGAGCACGCGATCGACGCGGTGGCGGAGCTGCGCGACGTCGAGATGGTCCCGAAGCTCATCGAGCTCCTCCGCGACGGAGACAGCGGGCTCGGCAAGCGGGTTCGCGAGGCGCTCGTCAAGATCACGGGGACGGACTTCGAGCACTCCTACAAGCGGTGGTCGGCGTGGTGGGACCAGAACCGGGGCCGCCATCGCCTCGAGTGGCTCATCGACAGCCTCGTCGACGAGGAGGAGCCGGTGCGCCGGCACGCGGGCGAGGAGCTCAAGCGGATCACGCAGGAGTACTACGGCTACCACCCGGGCTCGCCCAAGCGCGACCGCGAGCTGATCGCGAAGCGCTATCGGCAATGGTGGGAGGCGGAGGGGCACCGCAAGTTCGCTTGACTGGTCTCGCGCGAACGGGCCGCGCCGTGGTCGTGGCGGCGCTCCGCGTGCTCGAGCGGGCGACCGAGGGGGCGCGGCGCTCGCTCGGGGCATGCCTCTCCCACCGCGGTCGCATCGCCGAAGAGGGCGGCGACGGCCGCGCGGCGCGCGCGTTCTGGTCGCGCGCGTTCTACGAGCGCTCGCTCGTGGCGCGCCCGAGCGACGTGGTGCGCGCTCGGCGCGACGGGCTGACTCCCTGAGCGGCCGACCGGCGTCCTCGGCGGGCCGTGGCATACTCGCGCTCGATGCGGGGGCTCCTCGTGGCCTCGGCGCTCCTCCTCACCGCGTGCGGAGGACCCGAGTGGCAGATGGTGCAGCGTGGGCTGCCGGGCGCGCTCCTCTCCGTTTGGGGTACGAGCGCCACCGACGTGTGGGCGGTCGGCGGCGACGTCAACGACGGTCGCGGTCCGATGGTGGTGCACTTCGACGGCGAGACCTGGACGCGCCTCGAGACCGGCCACACCGGCACGCTCTGGTGGGTGTTCGGCTTCGCGGGCGGGCCCGTGTTCATGGGCGGTGAAGGCGGCGCGATTCTGCGCTACGACGGTAGCACGTTCACGCCGATGACCACGCCTGGGACCAACACCGTGTTCGGCATCTGGGGCGCCTCACCCGACGAGGTGTGGGCGGTGGGCGGCGCGTCCGACGCGACGGGCGGCTTCGCATGGCGGCTCGAGGGCGACGCCTGGGTCGAGGAAGCGAGCTTGCCGGTCGACGTGCCGACCCGCGCCGCGATCTGGAAGGTCTACGGGCGCTCGGCCGACGACGCGTGGCTCGTCGGGAGCAACGGCGTGTCGCTGCGCTGGGATGGCACCGCGCTGACCGAGGGCGAGACGGGGGTCGGCTCGTCGCTCTTCACGGTGAGCGCGAACGCGGAGCGCTACGCGGCGGTCGGCGGGTTCGGCACCGGCGCGATCGTCGAGCTCGAGGGCACGACGTGGACGAACGTGACGCCGGACGAGGGCGTCGGCGGACTCTCGGGCGTCGTGCTCGGCGACGGTGAGATCGGCTACGCGGTCGGCGAGTACGGGCTCGTGCTCGAGCGCAGCGCGAGCGGGTGGGCGGAAGTCCAGACCGGGCTCGCGACGAATCGGAACCTCCACGCCGTCTGGATCGCGCCGGACGGGGGGGTGTTCGCGGTAGGGGGGCAGACGTCTTCGCTCCCGGTCACGGACGGGATCTTGATCCACTACGGCGAGCGGATCGCCGAAGGGGCATTGGAATGAGTAAGCGAGCTTTGGATGGGCTGTGCGGGATCGCGGTGGCGCTCGCGTCGATCGCGGCGACGGGATGTGACGTCGATCCCTGTGACGATCTTCCGTCGGGCGCGGCGTGCACCTGGCTGGGGACGGCGGGCGAGGAGGGCTTCAACGGCGACCTCGACCGACGCCACACCCGGATCAACCAGGTGCAAGACCTGTTGTGGATGCCGGACGGCACCGCCTGGTTCAGCGACTTCAACAACTTCCTCGTGCGCCGCGTCCATCCGGACGGGCAGGTCGAGAGCATGGTCGGCTGGACGAACCCGGTGTTCCCCGGCGACGGCCCGATCACGGGGATCCCCGGCGGCGGCGCGCCCGGCGACGAGTGGCAGCTCAACCACCCGACGAACCTCCTGCTCGCCCCGGATGGCTCGTTGACGCTCATCGCGTGGCACAACCACAAGATCCTGAACATCGACCCCGACACCGGCTTCGTGCAGGTCGTGTGCGGAGGCGGCGCCGGGTTCGCGGGCGACGGCGGCCCGGTGAGCGGCGCGCTCTTCAAGCAGCTCGAGGACGCGAGCTACGACGAGGCGGGCAACCTCTACATCGTCGACCAGCAGAACCAGCGCATCCGGATGATCGACACCGCGGGCATGATCAGCACCATCGCGGGCAGCGGCATGATGGGCGGCGGGGGCGACGGCGGCCCCGCGCTCGACGCGCAGTTCTCGTGGGCGGTCGGCAGCAACCCGAACCCGAGCGGCGGGATCGTCTACCACGACGGTCACCTCTACGTGTCGGACACCGAGGCCGACCGCATCCGCGTCATCGATCTCGCGACCGGGATGATCGACGCGTTCGCGGGGACCGGCGAAGAGGGTGACTCCGGCGACGGCGGCCCGGCGATCGAAGCGCGCCTCAACGCGCCGCGCGACCTCGAGATCGGACCCGATGGCGATCTCTACTTCGTCGAGACCAACAACGCGCGCGTCCGCGCGGTGGACCTCGAGACGGGGATCCTCCGCACGGTCGTGGGCACCGGCGAGCTCGGCCTCGGCGACGAGCGGCTGCCCGCGACCGAGACGATGCTCCGCCGCCCGTTCGGCATCTCCTTCGACCCGGAAGGGAACCTCTACGTCATGGACTCGCTCAACAATCGCATCGTGATGGTGGCGCGATGAGGCCCGCATCGACCCTCGCCGCGCTCCTCCTCCTCGCGCTCGCGTCCGCGTGTGACGCGCCGTGCGATCCGTCCAAGCCCGACGTGATCTGTACGATCGCGGGGTCCGGCGACAACGGTTACGACCGCGACGCCGACGATCGCGCGATCCCCGCGCTCGAGGCGCGCTTCTCGCTTCCGCAAGACATGTTGCGAGGGCCCGACGGCACGCTCTACATCCTCGACTGGAACAACCATCGCCTGCGCGCGCTGACCCCCGAGGGGAACGTCGAGTGGGTCGCGGGGCGCGGTGAGCTCGGCGGCTCGCTGGACGATCCGGCGAACGGCGACTTCAACCACCCGACGAACATCATCTTCGACCCGACGGGCACGCAGATCATCATCGCCGCCTGGCACAACTCGAAGATCCGCGTCGTCGACATCGCGACCGGCCAAGTCACCGACAGCTGCGGCGACGGTCGGCGCGCCTACTTCGGTGACGAGGGCCCCGCGCTCACCGCGTCGCTCGACCTGCCGGCGTCGATCGCGCTGAACGACGCGGACGAGCTGATCATCATGGATCAGGCGAACCAGGTGATCCGTCGCATCGACACCGCGGGGGACCTCCACCTCGTGGCGGGTCGCTGCATGGTCGACGCGCCCGCGCCGATGGGCCCGGGTCCCTGCCCCGACGGCACCGAGCCGACGCAGTGCCCCGCCGACGCGCACGGGCCCTCGGGCAAGTACACGTGCGGAGATCCGGCGATGTTCTGCTCGCGTCCGTGTACGCCGGGCTACGCGGGCGACGAGATGCCAGCCAGCGAGCTGCGGATGGCGCAGCCGTTCGGTCAGTCCGCCGCGCCGGCCGGCCGGATCCTCTTCGATCCGGCGGGCAACCTGTTCTTCGTCGACACGTCGAACAACCTCATCCGCATGATCGACACCGACGGCATCGTGCACCGCGTGGCCGGCACGCCGCCGGTGGATGGCGTCGCGCAGGGCGGCTACGCGGGCGATGGCGGCCCGGCCACCGACGCGCTGCTCGAGTTCCCGGTCGACATCGCGCTCAGCGACGCCGGCATCCTCTACTTCACCGACGTGCGCAACCACTGCATCCGCGCGATCGATCCGGACCAGACGATCCGCATGGTGGCCGGCCAGTGCACGACGAACGGCTACGAGGGCGACGGCGGTCCACCGAGCGAGGCGCTGTTCAATCTGCCGTTCGGCCTCCACTGGTCCGAGGGGATCCTGTACGTCGCCGACAGCGGCAA
>JBFWYI010000037.1:0-85454 GCA_050186575.1 Sandaracinaceae bacterium
GACTCGTTTCCGGCTGGGCGGTCTGACCCTTGGCCGGGCGGGGCTCTCACCCGCGGGGTTCCAATGAAAGGTTTCAGCTCCTCAACTCATCGCATTCCCCTTTCCCAGGCTTGACCTGGCGCACCGCAAGCGACGAAGCCAGCGCATCGCGCTGGGGGCGCAGCCCTCCTTGAGGCGGTGCGCGCCCGTCCGGCACCCTGGGGCATCACGAGGACGAAGCCCCCGCCTCCGACGCCCTCGCGATCTCCGACCCAACGATCCCTGAGGAAGCGAGGAAGCTCAGGAAGCGAGGAAGTGCGTCCGCAACGCGAACGCGAGAGCAAGGCGACTTCCGATTCCGATTCCGATTCCGATTCCGAATCCGAATCCGAATCCGATTCCGATTCCGATTCCGATTCCGATTCCGATTCCGATTCCGATTCCGAGTCCGATTCCGATTCCGATTCCGACTTCCGATTCCGATTCCGATTCCGTTTCCGATTATTCCGAGTCCGAGTCCGAGTCCGAGTCCGAGTAGTCCGATTCCGATTCCGATTCCGAGTCCGATTCCGATTCCGATTCCGAGTCCGACTTCCGATTCCGATTCCGACTTCCGATTCCGAGTCCGATTCCGATTCCGAGTCCGAGTCCGAGTCCGACCGCAATCCCTCAGTAGTGCTGGTTCTCCCACCACGCCCCGCCTCGCCGTGGTTCCGGCTCGGGCTCTGGCTCCGGCTCCGGCTCGACCACCGGCTCGGGCTCTGGCTCGGGCGGCGGCTCCGGCTCCGGCGGCGGCGCGACCGGCTCGGGTGGGGGCGGCTCGGGCTCAGGTGGAGGCGGCGCCACCACGGGCTCGGGCTCGGGCTCGGGGTCGCTTCGGAGATAGAGCGCGACCCCGATCGCGCTCGACGCGACGACGCTGATCACGAACGCCACAGTCACGAGGATCAGGAACCACGGCCTCCCACGCGTTCGCGCCGGTGGCGCGGCGGAGGGTGGCGGCGCCGCCGAAGGGGACACCGGCGGCGGGCCGGGAGGGCCGCCCGAAGGGGAGGTGAACGCTGGGTTGCTCTCGTCCGCGCTCATCGCGGGCGGAGGATATCAACTCGCCGGATCGGGTTCGAGCGCCGCGGCACGCGCGACACTCCGATCACCTCGCTCCGGGGGGCGAGCTGCCGACGTGGGGGAACGCGCTGATGCGGCTCGGGTCCACGATCTCCTCGATCGTCCACGTGCAGCCGGGCGTCGTCGACATCCGACGGTCCATGACCGCGCGGTGGAGCGGATGCACGCCGAGGAAGCGGGCTTGGTCCTCGGGTCGATCGAGCGCGCGGGCGCGGCGCCGCAACAATTCTTGCGCACTCTCGATCGCGCGGTCGCGCTCCGCCGTGCGCGCGAGGCGATGGAGCGCGAGCGCGAGGACCCAGCGCGCCTCCACGGCGGAGCCGAACACGTCCTCGTACACCGTGTCCGGGTTGAGGATCCGCGCCGCGCGGCGAGCCGACGCGAGGAGGCCTCGGTGGTCTCCCTCCGCGTCGCAGAAGAGCGCCCGAGTGGTGAGGTAGCGGCGGCGCTCCTCGGGCGGAGCGTTGTCTTCGCGCGCCTGCTTGAGGTCGTCGAGTAGCGCACCGGCGAGCTCGCGATCGCCCGGTGCGTCGCGCATCAAGAGCGAGCGCACCCTCCCCGCGAGCGTGTGGGTGCGGAGCGAGATCATGCCCGCCTCGCGATAGAGCTCGGCGCCGCGCACGTAGGCGACGAGCGCCGCCTCGAGGTTGCCGCTCAGCACCTCGGTGTCACCGCGATTTCCCCACGCCAGCGCGACGGACGCGCGCACGTCGGCCCGCTCGGTCGACACGACGTGATCCTGCGTCGCGCGCGCCTCGCCGAGCTCGCCGAGGATGTTGAGCACGCCGCTCATGCTCCCGTAGGTGAGGAGCGCGCTCCCCACCGCGCCGACGCGCTCCTTGAGCTCGATCGCGCGCCGCCACGCGGCGAGCGCCTCGCGGACCTGACCGGTCGCGTGCGCGCAGATGCCGACGTTGTTGAGCGCCTTCGCCTCGGCCTCGGTGCCGCCGCACGAGCGCGCGACCTTGACGGCCCGACGGTAGCTGCGGAGGGCGCTCTTGCGGCGCGCCGCCACGAAGTGCGCGTTGCCGAGCATCCGGAACGCCTCGCTCAGGAGGCGCGGGTCGTCGCCGCGCCGCGCGGCCTGGACGGCGCGATCCGCGTCGCGGGTCGACGCCTCGCCGTCGCCGAAGCGGACCTGGACCAACGCGCACTGCATGGCCGCCTCGGTCTCGAGATCGAAGCGTCCGAGCGCGTGCGCCCGATCGGCCGCGTCGAGCGCGCGCTCGTAGGAGCGCTCGACCTTTCCGTCCGCGTACTCGATCTGGCTCTGGAACACCGACAGCTCGCACGCGAGCGCCCGCTGGCCGAGCTGGTTCGCGCGCTCGAGCGCCGCCTCGCCGATCGATCGCGCGAGCGCCGCGTCACCGCGACGGAGCGCGAGGCGCGCGCGGGAGAGCTCGAGCCGTACCGCGACCTCCGCGTCGTCCGGCGCGCCGCGCTCGAGCTGCGCGAGCGCCACGTCGACCAGGTCGTCGCGACCGAACGAGAACGCGAGATCGAACAGCCGCGCGGCGCGGCCGGGTGACGCGGGATCCTCCGGCGCGCGCGCCGCGATCTCGTGATGGAGGTAGCCGGCCGCCTCCTCGGGACGACCCGCGACCTCCGCCAGCTGCGCGGCCCGCGCCCACGCCCGCACCGCGCCCTTGCGATCACCCGCTCGCTCGAGCTCCGCCGCCGCGCGCCCGAGGCCGCGGAAGTCGTCTCGGTCGCGCCGCGCGAGCAAGCGACCGGCGCGTCGTCGCGCACCCTTCGCCTTCGCCTCGGGCGCCCCTTCGAGGACGACGTCGGCGTAGCGATCGTGCATCTCGTAGGACGCGCGCCTCGCCGTCTCCGCGCTCCGTTCGACGATCCCGCGATGCATGAGGTCGGCCAGCGCGATCGAGGCACGCGCGGGCTTGAGACCGGCGATCGCCGAGACCTCGGCGCCGGACGCCGGACCGCCCATCACCGCGCACGCGAGCGCGACCGCGCGCGCGTCGCCGGCGAGCTCCGCGATGCGCCCCGCCAACACCTCGGTGAGCGGCCGCGCGTCGAGCGAGCTCACCTTCGCGAAGCGGTTCTCGCGGCGCACGATGGCCCCCCGCTCGAGCGCCCACCGCAACGACTCTTGCAACCACAGGGCGTAGCTCGGCGCCGACGCGATGCGATCTCCGAGCTCGGTCCCCTCGAGGACCGTGGGATCGCCGAACACCGACCCGATCAGCGCGCGGCTCGCCGCGGGGGACAGCTCGTCGCAGCGGATCTCCTCGGCCGCGATGCGGCGCTCGAGCTCGGGGTGCGAGCGCCGCGACGCCATCACGAACAAGCAGCGCGCGTGGTGCTCGCGCGCCGTCGAGATGAGCGTCCCGAGCGACTCGACGTCTTGGTCCGATGCGTAGTGGAGATCGTCCACCACCATCACCCCGGGCGCGTTGGCGAAGCGATCCGCGAGCACGCGCGCGAGGATGGCGACACGGCGACGGCGCGCGCGATCCGGATCGAGGGGGACCGCGATCCGCTCGCGCGGTCGTCGCAGCTCGGGCAGGGCGCGGGCGAGCTCGATGCGCTCCTCGTCGTCGAGCGCGTCGATCTGACGCGGACCGAGCAACGCACGACCGATGTCGACGAGGTTGCTCCCTCCCGTGCGTGGAGTCTGCACCTCGAGCCACGCTTGGCCGCGGAGCTGGACGCGCTGACGCACCTCGCGCAAGAGCCGCGACTTGCCGCTGCCCGCGTCGCCCACGATCAGCACCGGGGCCTGTGCGGCGGACGGCACCTCCGCGCGCGACAACAGACCGTTCAGCTCCCGCTCGCGACCGACCAAGCGCGCGCTCATCACGTGGCTCGCCAACGTCTCGTGCGTGTCGACGGCGAGCTGCGTCTTGGCGATCCGCGCGAGGGAGTCGATCACGTCGGCCGGCCGCGAAGGCCGCGCCGCGGGGTCCTTAGCGAGCAGCCGCGCGATCAGCGCCTGGAGGGGCAACGGGACGTGCCCATCGAGATCCGGTGGCTCGCGCTCGACGTGCGCGACCATCACCTCCGCCGGCGTGCCTCGGAACGGTACGCGACCCGAGACGAGCTGATAGAGCGTGATGCCGAGCGCGTACAGGTCGGAGCGACCGTCGACCATGCCGCCGGTCACGATCTCGGGCGCCATGTAGGGCGGGCTCCCGACCACGCGCGTGCCGAGCGACGCGCCGAGGGCGCGCGAGACGCCGAAGTCGAGGAGGATCAAGCGGTCCTCGTCCTCGTCGACGAGCACGTTCCCCGGCTTCACGTCGCCGTGCACGATGCGCCGCGAGTGGAGGTAGTCGAGCGCGCGACAGAGCTGCGCGATGAGCTGCGCGCCGAGCTCGCTCGTGAGATCGAGACGCGCGCGATCGAGCGGGGTGCCCGACACCAGCGTCTGCGTGAAGAACGCGTACTCGCCCTCCACGTACGCGAAGTCGTGCACCGCGGCGAGGTTCGGGTGATGGAGCGTGGAGAGGAGCGCGAACTCGCTCCGCAGCGCATCGAGAGCGACGCGGGTGAGGCGACGCAAGCGGTGGAGCTTGAGCGCGATCGGGCGGTCCGCTTGGCGGCGATCCGCGACCGCGTACACCTCGCCCTGACCGCCACGGCCGAGCAGTCGGAGCACGCGATAGCGGCCCGCGACGAGCTCGCCGGCGCGGAGCATGGGCGGCCGAGGCTCCGGCGGAGCGTCGAGCTCCGTCTGCGTGACCGTGGCGGTCGCGTCGGCGGTGGACCCTGACTCCGGATCGATCACCAGGTCCCGAGGGTACACCGTCCCAGCGCGCTCACGCGCCCACCGCGCGCCATCCGTCCGAGACGAGGGACCTCCTCAGTGGCGGTTCTGGAACGAGAACGGATACCGCGCGGGCGTCGCGTTCCCGTTGGACGCCGCGGGGAACCGTAGATCGCGAACGATGTTGTCGGTGCACCGCGCGAGGTAGTCGTTGTTGGTGCTGTTGTGGACGACGCGATGGTCCCCGACGCGGCCGTTGGGCTCGACGGTCCACGCGACGGTGACGATGCCCGCGACATTCGGCTCACGCCGAAGCACGCGCTGATAGCAGCGCTCCGCGAGGTACTGGAGGCGCGCTTGCACCACGGTGTTGATCTGCGCCTGCGTGAGGCCCGGAGGCCCGCTCCGGCGCGGCGGCGTGGGGTTCGGTTCCTCGTGCGGCGGGTCGGGCCGCGGGGTCGGCTCCTCGTGGGGGGCCGGATCGGGCTCCGTGTGAGCCGGCGTCGGATCGGGGTCGTCGGCGACCGGCGCGCTCGGGTCCGACGAGCCCGGGTCGTGGTGTCGGCGACGCCCGCGGCTCCCGCCGCGCTCCTCGGCGCCATCGTCGTCGGCGCCATCGTCGTCGGCGCCATCGTCGTCGTTCGGCGGATCCTCGACCGCGCTCGGCGCAGGATCCGGCTCCGTCCCCGGCGCCAGCACCGGCTGCATCGGGTTTGGATCGGCGGGACCGATCGCCGTCGCGGTCGTATCGCCGCTCGTCGAGTCGTTCGCGATGGGCGGCGGGTCCGGCATGCTCGGCGCGCCGCCGGAAGACGCGATGGCGCCGCTCGTCGGCACGTCGTCCTCCACGTTCAGAAAGAACACGAGCCCGCCGGTGCCCGCCGCGCCGACGAGGAAGAGGACGACCACGAGCGCGAAGAGCGCGAGGCGCGACGACGAACGCGGCGCCGCCTGCGCGGGCATGGACTGCGCGGGCATGGACTGCGCGGGCATGGACTGCGCGGGCATCTGTGCATAGCCCGGCTGCGACCCGGCATGGGAGGGCCCGGGGTGCGCCATGCCAGCCTGGGCGTGCCCTGGATGCGACAGGCCGGGCGACGATCCGGCGGCGGCGTGCATGCCCGGCATCGGCGGCGGCGGGTTCGACGGTGGCACGACCATCGTCGGCGGCGTCCGACGCCCCTGCGACGGATACGCGCCGTCGGAGGTGTGCGGCATCGGGTAGCCGGGCGCGGAGCCGTGGCCCGGCGAGCTCCCGTAGACGCCGGGCTGCGACCCGGGCGACGAGCCGTGCGCCTGGACCGAGTGTCCGTGACCCATCGCGGTGTGCGACGGTGCGGGCGTGTGCACGCCTCCCCCGCTCGGCGGGCGCGGCGCGAACGGCGCGCCCTGGGCGGTCCCGCCGGCCGAGATCGCGACGCCGGTGGGGGCGAACGCGCGAGCCGGGCCCGGGCCTACCTGCGCGGCCGACTCGAGCGCACCGAGCAACCCGCGCGCCGTCTGGAATCGTCGCTCGCGGTCCTGGTGCAAGCACGTCGTCACGACATCGACGATCGCGGGGGGCACCTCCGGCGCGACCTGGCTGAGGATCTGCGGCTCCTCGGTGAACATCTTCGCGATGAGCTGCGTGATCGTGTCCGCCTCGTACGGCATCTGG
The DNA here is from genome assembly GCA_050186575.1 of Sandaracinaceae bacterium. Taxonomy (GTDB): domain Bacteria; phylum Myxococcota_A; class Polyangia; order Polyangiales; family Sandaracinaceae; genus JAUHXR01. The sequence continues at coordinate 6,489 of JBFWYI010000037.1, forward strand.
CCGCTCAGGCACTCGAACAGCACCACGCCCATCGCGTAGACGTCGGCGCGCGCGTCGATGTCGGGCAGCCCCTTCGCCTGCTCCGGCGAGAGGTAGTACGCGGTGCCGACGACCGCGCCGGTCGCGGTGAGCTTGCTGAGCTGCTCGCCCCGCGTGTCCTTGGCCACGCCGAAGTCCAGCACCTTGGGGGTGAACCCTCCGCGCCGATCGCGACAGAGAAAGATGTTGTCGGGCTTGAGATCGCGATGGACGATCCCGTTCTCGTGCACCTCGGCGAGCGCGCTCAGCACCCCCACCGACATGTGGAGCACCTCGTCGAGCGGCATCGGCCCGCGGATCAGACGATCGGCCAGCGACTCGCCCTCGAGCAGCTCCATCGCGATCCAGGGCCGACCGTCGTGCTGCCCCGCGTCGAAGACCTGGCAGATGCTCGTGTGCGACACCTTCGAGGCGGCGATCGCCTCGCGCTGGAACCGCTCGGCGGCGGCCGGGATCTTGGCGAACCGCTCGCTCATCACCTTGAGCGCGACCTGCTTCTGCAGGACGTTGTTCGTCGCGATCCACACGGCGCCCATCCCGCCCTCGCCGAGGAGCTTCTCGATGCGGTACTTGTCCGCGAGGACGTCGCCCTGTTTGACCGTCATGAAGCGCTTTCCTATCCGCAAACGTCGCGATGAATCGCAATAAGACGCCCGAGTATGATGCCTGATTTACGGGTTTTCACCCACCGAGTGGCGATCGCTCGGGCGGCGGCCGAAAGGCAGGCGCTCGCGGCGCGCGCGATCCGGGAGAGGGCCCCCGCCGCGCCCCTCGTCCTCGTCGCACCGAGCCTCGAGGCGGGCAGCCGCGCCCTCCGCTTGGCCGTCGAGGGGAGAACGGGCGCTTTCGGGCATCAGCGCACCACCCTGGCGGAGCTCTCCACGCGGCTCGCCGCACCCTCGCTCGCGGGCCGCGGCCTCGTGCCGGTCGCCCACGTGGCGCTCGAAGCCATCTGCGCGCGGGCGGTGCACACGCGCCGCGCGGACGGAGGGCTCGGCCGGTTCGCGCCGCTCGGCGAGCGTCCGGGGCTCCCGCGCGCGTTGGCCCGCACGTTCCGCGAGCTCGGCGCAGCGGGGCTGACTCCGTCGGCGGAGGGCCTCGATCCGGACCTCGCCGCGATCTGGCGCACGGCGCGGACCGAGCTCGCTTCGCACGGGCTCGCCACGCGCGACCAGGTGCTCGAAGCGGCGATCGAGCGCGCAACGGATCCTGCGCCCTACGAGCTGCTCGATCATCCGCTCGTGCTCCTCGATCTGGCGGTGCATGGTCCGCTCGAGGAGCGCCTCCTCGCGGCGATGGCGGCGCGCGCCCCGACGCTCGCGATCGCGCCGCGCGCCGACGCGGCCTCCATCGCGCGTCTATGCCGCGCGCTCGGTGTCGACGCGGATCCGATCGAGGAGCCGCCCGCCGCGACGGCGCTCGGGCGGCTGCGCGCCGAGCTGTTCGCCGCCGAGCCGGCGCCGGGCGCGATCGACGAGAGCGTGGAGGTGCTCAGCGCGCCGGGCGAGAGCCGCGAGTGCGTCGAGATCGCGCGCCGCGTGCTGCGCGCCGCGCAACGAGGCGTGCCATTCGATCGAGTCGCGATCCTCGCCCACGACGCGGAGCGCTACCGCGCGCACCTCGTCGAGGCGCTCGGCCGTGCGCGCATCCCCGCGTACTTCTCGCGCGGCACCGTCCGGCCCGACCCGAGCGGCCGCGCGCTGCTCGCCCTGCTCGCGTGCAAAGAGGAGCGCCTCAGCGCGCGCGCGTTCGCCGAGTACCTCTCGCTCGGCGTGGTCCCGGACGAGGGGCACGATCCGGACGACGACGCGTTCGTGCTCCCCGACCCCGAGCTCGCACCGTCGGCGTGGGCCATCGACGAGCCGATCGTGGACGCGCAGGACGACGCCGAGCCGGTCGACGAGGCGCAAGCCATCGTGCGTGGTACATTACGCGCGCCGTGGCGGTGGGAGCGGCTGATCGTCGACGCCGCGGTCGTCGGCACCAGCACCGCGCGCTGGCGGCGTCGGCTCGAGGGCCTCGACCACGAGCTCCACGATCGGATCCTCGGCCTCGAGGACGACGCGGATCCGATGCGCGCGCGCATCGAGCGCCAGCGCCGCGACCTCGCCGATCTCAGCGCGTTCGCGCTCCCGCTCCTCGAGGTGCTCGACGGGCTGCCCGACGAGACGTCGTGGGCGGGATGGGCGGAGGCGCTGGAGGGGCTGGCGCGGCGCGCGATCCGTGATCCGTCGCGCGTGCTCGCCGTGTTGCGTGAGCTCGCCCCGATGGGATCGGTCGGGCCGATCGCGCTCGCCGAGGCGCGGCTCGTCCTCGCGCGCCGCCTCACCGAGATGTTCAGCGCGCCGCGCGGTGCGCCGGCCGGCAAGCTGTTCGTCGGATCGACGGGCGAGGCGCGCGGCCTGAGCTTTTCGCTCGTGTTCGTCCCCGGCCTCGCCGAGCGCGGGTTCCCAAAGAAGATCAGCGAGGACCCGATCCTGCGCGACGACGCGCGGAGCCGGATCAGCGAAGACCTCCCGACGAGCGCGATGCGGATCGCCGACGAGCGTCTCGCGCTCCACCTCGCGATCGGCGCGGCGGAGGACGCGATCGTGCTCAGCTACCCGCGGCTCGACGCGGAGCGCGGGCGGCCGCGCGTGCCTTCGTTCTATGCGCTCGAGGTGCTGCGCGCGATCGAAGGCGCGCTCCCGAGCTTCGAGGAGCTCGCGTCCCGCGCACAGGCGGCCGGCGAGGCGAAGCTCGCGTGGCCCGCCCCGACCCACGCCGAGGACGCGATCGACGGCGCGGAGTACGACCTCGCGGTGCTGCGCGATCTGCTCGAGGCGCCGAGCATGGCGGGCATCGAGGGTGGCGCGCGCTACCTCCTCGAAGCCAACGAGCACCTGCAACGTTCGTTGCGACAACGTTGGATGCGATGGGAGACCCCCAAGTGGACGACTCAGGACGGGCTCCTCTCGCCGAGCCCGGAGGTGGTGAGCCAGCTCGAAGCGTATCGACCCTCCGCGCGCGCCTACTCCGCCACCTCGCTCGAGCACCTCGCGAGCTGTCCCTATCGCTTCTATCTCCGCTCGATCGTCGGACTGCCCGCCGCGCGCGAGGCGCCGGGGATCGAGGCGCTCGACCCGCTCGCGCGCGGGCGGCTCATGCACGAGATCCAGTTCGCGGTGCTCGCCGAGCTGCGCGCTCGCGCAGCGCTCCCGCTGACGGAAGCTCGCCTCTCCGACGCGCGCGCGATCCTCGACGACGTCGCGGTCCGCGTCGGCGCGCGCAAAGCCGAGGAGCTCGCGCCCGCGATCGAGCGGGTGTTCGAGGACGCGCTCGCCGACATCAAGGTCGACCTCGGCCAGTGGCTCGAGCGGATGGCCGAGGACCCATCGTGGACGCCGGTCGCGTTCGAGCTCGCGTTCGGACTACCGCGCGACGCGGATCACGATCCGTCGAGCACCGAGGACCCGGTTTCGCTGCCGCAAGGGCTCTCGCTCATCGGCTCGATCGATCTCGTCGAGCGACGCGGGCCCGAGCTGCGCGCGACCGACTTCAAGAGCGGCGCGGACCGCGGGGAGATCGGTGTCACGTCGGGCGGGCGCGTGCTGCAGCCGACGCTCTATGCGATGGCGCTGGAGCAGCTGCACCCGGGCACCCCGGTGAGCGGTGGACGCCTCTACTATTGCACGTCCCGTGGCGGTTATGCGACGCGCGAGGTGCGGCTCGGCCCGCCGGCTCGCGCCGCGATCGAGGCGCTGGTCGGCACGCTCGATCACTTCGCGCGCGAGGCGTTCTTCGTCGCCGCACCGGACGATGGCGCGTGCGAGGGATGCGACTACCTCGCGGTGTGCGGGCTGCGCGAGGAGCGGCGGAGCCGGCGCAAGGATCGCAAGCGCCTCCACGTGCTCGCCGCGCTCCGGAAGCAGCCATGAGCGGGGCACGCGGCATCGACGCGTCCATGATCGACGCCCCCATGATCGACGCGGAGGCGCGCGCGCGGATCGCGTCGGATCTCACGCGCTCGTTCGTCGTCGAGGCGGCGGCCGGCACCGGCAAGACGACCGCGCTGATCGGGCGGATGGTCGCGCTCCTTCGCTCGGGCCACGCGAAGCTCGACGAGATCGTCTCCGTCACGTTCACCGAGAAGGCGGCGGGCGAGATGAAGCTGCGCCTCCGCGCCGAGCTCGAGCGCGCGCTCCGCGACACCGACGTCGCCGAAGAGCGCGCTCGCTTCGTCGAGGCGATGGCCGCGCTCGAGACGGCGCGCATCGGGACCATCCACGCGTTCTGCGCGGATCTCTTGCGGGAGCACCCGGTGGAGGCGGGCGTGGATCCGGCGTTCGAGGTGATCTCGGACGACTCGGGGCACGGCTTGCTCGCGCGCGCGTTCCGCGCGTGGTTCGAGGCGCAGCTCGCTTCGCCCGCCCCCGGCATCCGGCGCGCGCTGCGGCGGGGCGGCGAGCCGAGCGCGGTGCTCCTGCGCGCGGCGCGCGACATGGTCGAGCGTCGCGATCATCGCCGCGCGTGGCGTCGCCCTGAGGGCTTCGATCGCGACGCCGAGATCGACGCGCTCGTGGACGAGCTCCGCTCGCTCGGGACGCTCGCGCGCCTGGCCTCGCATCCGCGCGATGGGCTCGCCGCCGACCTGCGCGAGCTCGAGCGGTTCGTGGCCGAGATCGACGCGCGCGAGGGCGCGCGCCCCCGCGACTACGACGGCATCGAGGCCAACCTCGCCGCGCTGAGGCGCGAACGGATCTGGGCGCGTACGGGGTTCGGCGCGCGCTTCGGCGAGGGCCTCTCGCGCGCGGACGTGCGGAGCCGACGCGACGCGTTCGCGGAGAGGCTCGATCGGTTCCTCGAGCTCGCGGGCGCGGACCTCGCCGCACAGTTGCAAGCCGCACTGACTCCGCTGGTCGATCGCTACGAGCACCTGAAGTCGCGGACCGGGATGCTCGACTTCCTCGACCTCCTCATCCGCGCGCGCGACCTCGTCCGCGATCACGAGGGCGTCCGCGAGGAGCTGCGCGCGCGGATCCGGTGCGTGTTCGTCGACGAGTTCCAGGACACCGATCCGCTCCAGGCCGAGATCCTCCTCATGCTCGCGGCGGACGGACCGATCCCCGAGGGCGGCGCGCTCGGTCCCCGCGCGCCGGCGCCCGCCCCCGGCAAGCTGTTCGTGGTCGGCGATCCGAAGCAGTCGATCTATCGCTTCCGCCGCGCCGACGTCGCGCTCTACGAGTCGATCAAGCGGCGGCTGCTCGCGCAGGGCGTGGAGCTCTTGCTCCTCAGCACGAGCTTCCGCGCGCGGCCGGGCATCCAGCGCGCCGTGAACCGCGCGTTCGAGCGAGAGATGCGCGGCGGCGAGGACGGCGCGCAGGCCGCCTACGTCCCGCTCGCGCCCTACCGCGAGGACACCGACGCTCGACCCAGCGTGATCGCGCTGCCCGTGCCGCGCCCCTACGGACACCGCGGCAAGGTGTGGAAGAACAAGGTCGCCGAGTCGACCGCCGACGCGGTCGGCGCGTTCGTCCTATGGCTCGTCGAGCGGAGCGGCTGGACGATGCCCGATCCGTTGACCCACGTGGAGCGTCCGATCGAGGCGCGCGACGTGTGCCTGCTGTTCCGCAAGACGCGCGGCTGGGGCGGCAAGAACTTCCTCACCCCGTACGCGGATGCGCTCGAGGCGCGCGGGCTCCCGCACGTGATGGTCGGCGGGCGCACGCTCGGGGATCGCGAGGAGGTGCGCGCGGTCGTCAACGCGTTGGTCGCGATCGAGCAACCGGGCGACGAGCTCGCCGTCTACGCCGCGCTGCGAGGTCCGTTCTTCGCGCTGAGCGACGAGGAGCTGTTCCTCCACCGCCACGCGTTCGGGAGCCTCCATCCGCTCGCGCGATACGACGAGGTGCTCCTCGAACCGAGCGGCGCCGTCGCGCGCGCGCTCTACGTGCTGCGCGAGCGTCACCTCGAGCGCAACCGCCGCCCCATCGCGGACACCCTCGGCCGCTTCCTCGACGCCACGCGCGCGCACGCGGGCGTCGTCAACTGGCCGAACGGCGAGCACGCGCTCGCGAACGTGCTGCGCATCCTCGATCTCGCGCGGCGGTTCGAGTCCGATGGCGCGACGAGCTTCCGCGCGTTCGTGTCCGCCCTCGAGGAGCGCATCGAGACGGGCGAGGGCGTCGACGCACCGGGCCTCGAGGCGGACGCGGCGGGCGTGCGCCTGATGACCGCGCACGGCGCCAAGGGCCTCGAGTTCGGCGTCGTGGTGCTCTGCGATCCCGGCGTGCCGCGTCGCGTGGAGCGACCGCAGCGCGCCGTCGACTCGACGATCGGTCTCTTCGCCGCGCCGCTCGCCGGCGTCTCACCCCTCGAGCTGCTCGAGCGCGCGGACGGCGCGATCCGCGCCGAGGAAGCCGAGGAAGTCCGGTTGTCGTACGTGGCGGCGACGCGCGCGCGAGAGCTCCTCGTCGTGCCGTGCGTCGGCGACGCGCCGCTCGAGGGGTGGGTGGATCCGCTCCACGCCGCGCTGTACCCCGAGCGGGACCGCCGCCGCGCGGCCACGAGCGCGGTGGGGTGTCCCCCGTTCGGCGGCGACAGCGTGCTCGATCGACCGCCGCAAGCGGACGTCGACGCGGAGAGCTCGGTGATGCCGGGACGTCACCTCCTCGGCGACGTCGATCTCGTGTGGTGGGATCCGAACGCGCTCGAGCTCGGCCGGATCGCGCGCGGGGGCCTCCGAAAGAGCGGGCTCCTCGCCGACGCGGGCGGCGCGAGCGACGCTCGGATCGAAGCGCACCTCGCGTGGACGGAGCGCCGCGCGCGCGCCCTGGACGAGGGCGCGACGGTGAGCTGGCGCGCGCGATCGGTCACCGCGATCGCGCACGACGAGGCCTCACCACCCCCGCCCCCGCTCGCGCCGCCGCGGGTCGAGCGGACCGACGCGCGGCGCATGGATCGCCCGAGCGGTCCGCGCTTCGGCACGCTCGTGCACGCGGTGCTCGCGGAGTGTCCGCTCGACGCCGACGAGCCGACCCTGATCGCGATGGCGCGCTTCCAGGGCCGCACCCTCGACGCGACGAACGAGGAGATCGACGCGGCGGTCACCACGGCGCGCCTCACGCTCGGCCATCCCGTCCTCGCGCGCGCGCGCGGCGCCGACGAGACGCGACGCGAGTGTCCGATCGTGCTGCCGCTCCCCGACGGGACGAGCGCGGAAGGCGTCATCGATCTCGCGTTCCGCGAAGGAGAGCGCTGGACGGTGGTCGACTACAAGACCGATCGCGAGCCCGTCGCCGACAATGTTCCATACGGAGTCCAAGTAGACCTCTACGCGCGCGCGGTCGGCGCGGTCACCGGGGCGACGGTCGAGCGGGTGCTCCTCTACGTGTGAGCTCCTCGCCGATCCCATCAAACCGGCGGGATCACCAGCTCGCCGCTCGGATCGACGTAGCCGAACCGCCCCGGCTTCTTCGGGTCGGGCACCACCCTCGCGAGCCCATCGACGAAGTCGTGCGCGACGAGGTAGCGCGGCTCGATCACGACCTCTCCGGCGCGGTCGATGAACCCGCAGAACCCAGACCGGAGGCGATGCACCGCACGTCCGCATGCGAAATTGCCCCACGCCTCCGGGCGAGGCGCGATCACGGTGGCTCCGGTCGCGTCGACGTAGCCCTTGCCCGCGTCGCCGAAGTAGACGCGCGCGAGCCCTTCGCTGAACGGCGCGAGCTCGAGATACGGCACGTCCCACGCGAACATCTCGCCGCCGTCGCGATCGATGTACGAGAGGTGCCCGTCGCCCACCATCACGCACGCCGCGCCGTCCTGAAACCGCGTGACCTCGCGATAGCGCGGCTCGATCACCCAGTCGCCGGTCGCGTCGACGTAACCGAAGAGACCGCTCGCCGCGTCGCGCATCGGCGCGCGTCCTTCGCGGAACGGTCCCCCGCCCACACCGCGCCTCGGTCCCACCGGCTCGCCGCGCTCGTCGACCAGGTAGGATGGCCCATACGGCTCGTCTTGCACCACGCCACGCCCGTCGCCGAAGGCCGACGCGTGCGCCCAGCCGCGCTCGGGCCCGATCAGGGTTCCGTCGCGCGTCGCGTACCAGCTGAAGCCGCGCTTCTTCGTGTAGCGGGAGACGACCGCCCTCCCCTCGCGGAAGCCGAAGGCGCCGTCCCAGCGCGGCGGGACGATCCACTCGCCCGCCTCGTCGATGAAGCCCGCTTTCTTGTCGAACGCGATCGCGACGCCGTCCACGAACCGCTCCGCGCCGAGCCCAGGAAGCCGCGTGAAGCGCGGCGCGATCGCGACGCGACCGGTCTCGTCGGCGTAGCCGTAGCGCTTTCCGTCGTAGACGAGGAAGAGCGGCACCGAGCTCAGCGCACGCGCTCGCGCAGCCCCGACACCACGCGATCGGCGTCGAGGCCCTGCCGGATCACGAAGCCCAGGATCTGGTTCGCGTAGCCGTCGTGCGCGGCCTGCGATGCGCTCGGCTCGCTGTGCGAATGCCAGAACGCGCCCGCGTTCTTCGCCAAGAGCACGCTCCTCGCCGCGTCGTGCACGAGCCCGTGATTCGCCTTGTCGGCGTTCTTCTCGCGGTACCGCGCCGCGTCGTGCTGGTCGTGCCCCTCTTCCGGCTCGGCGAGATCGCGCGCCGCGGTGCTCAGCGCGTGCACCGCGTCGACCGCGTTCAGGATCGCGGTCGCGATCATCGCCCCCGACTGCGTCGCGTACCACGCGCGCACCTCGGTGTGGACGTGCTCGGCCAGCTCCCACGTGGCCCAGATGTCCTCGAAGCCCGAGTCGCGGTTCAGCCATCGCGTGATCGCGTTCACGATCTGGAGCGGGCGCGGATCGGTGGCACCGCCGCTCCAGTGGCTCCACGCCTCGGCGCAGCACTTCGCGCACGCGCCGAGCACCATGTCGACCGGGACGCCGCCCGCCGCCGCGAGCTCGATCAAGAACTTGGGATCTTCGCACGCGTCCCAGACGCGCGCGTAGTCGCGACCGTGGTCTTGCAGCAGCATGATCAGCTCCGGGGAGCGGATCCCTTCGCGCTCGGGGAGCGTGAGCCAACGCTCGGTCGCCATCGCGGGGGAGCCTACCTCAATCGGCGCGGAGCGGGTGCGCTCACTCGGGCTCCCGCGCCGTGATGCGGAGGGCTACGCTCCCTCGCGCGGAGGGCACCCCGGGTGGCCAAGACGAAGAAGCGATCGACGGCTCGCACGAAGGACCGCCCGGCGCCGGCGCGCGAGGCGACGCGGAGGAGCGGGGGCTCGGAGTGGATCGACGTGGGAGCCGCCGACGAGCTCGCGCGCCAGCCGCTCCAGCAGATCGCGCTCGGCCCTCGGCGCCTCGCGCTGAGCTATCAGGACGGCGCCTTCGGCGCGATCGACGGCAACTGCAACCACGCGGGCGGACCGCTCGGGCAGGGCTCGCTCGAGGGCGAGTACGTGGTGTGCCCGTGGCACCAATGGCGCTTCCACCGCGTGGATGGACACGGCGAGCGCGGCTTCGAGGAAGACTGCGTGCCCGCGCATCGCGTCCGCGTGCGGGACGGCCGCGTGGAGGTGGAGTCGCGCGCGCGCACGAAGCGAACGAGGAAGCCGCACGCGCCGCACCCGCTCTCCCGCAAGGTCGTGCGCGCGCCCGGCAAGCCTCGTGTCGTCGGGATCTCGACCACCGTGATGAACCAGGATTACCCGCGGTTCTCGACGTCGGACGCGCTCCTCGAAGAGGCGCTCGCGCACGCGGCGGCGAAGGGCCACGACGCGCGCCTCATCAAGCTGCGCGACCTCTCGTTCCGTCCGTGCGAGGGCTACTACAGCAAGGCGGCGCGCGCGTGCACGTGGCCTTGCTCGATCACGCAGATGGATCCGAACGATCAGCTCGACGCCGTCTACGAGGCGCTCGTCCACTGGGGCGACGTGTTCATCCTGTCGACGCCGATCCGCTGGGGCAACGCGTCGAGCCTCTACTACAAGATGGCCGAGCGCCTGAACTGCATCCAGAACCAGGTGACGATCGCGGACCGCGTGCTCGTGAACGACAAGGTCGTCGGCGCGATCATCACCGGTGGGCAAGACAACGTGCAAGGTGTAGCCGGTCAGGTCCTCGGCTTCTTCGCCGAGCTCGGCTTCCACTTCCCGCAGTTCCCATACATCGCGCACTCGCGCGGGTGGAGCGCGGAGGACATGGAGCGCAACGTCGCGGTGGTGCAGAAGAGCGAGGAGCTCCGCGAGGCCTCGCGCGAGCTCGTGGACCGCACGCTCGAGCTGTCGGAGCGGCTGCTCCACACCCACGATCACGCGACGTCGCCGATGGGTCGCGGCGGCCGCAAAGGCCACGCGCTCCCCGTCGTGGACTGACGATCCCGCTCGAGCGTCAGCGCATCTCGAGGGACAGCGTCGCGCCGGCCACGATGCGCGAGTGCGCGAGCTGGAGCGCGGGCAGCGCATCGCCGCCGACCGTCGCGTTCGCGACGATCGGCATCGCGTCGCTCGCGTCGGGCGCATCGATCACGAACGTCCCGCCCTCGACGTCGAGCTCCACGTGCGTGGCGAGCGGGCTGCCCAAGAGATAGTGATCTTGTCCGGCGATCGGGTAGATGCCCATCGTCGCGAAGAGCAGCCACGCGCTCATCGTGCCGGCGTCGTCGTTGCCCGGCAGACCGTCGGGCCCGTCACCGTACATCGTCTGCGCGACCCAGCGGCTCCACGTCGCGGCGCGCTCGGGGCTGCCCATCGCGTTGAAGAGGAACGGCGCGTGGAGGTCCGGCTCGTTGCCGTGCCAATACCACGCGGGTGGGAGCGCGCCGCGTCGCTCGCGACGGCTCTCGGTGAAGAACGCGTCGAGCCGCTCGAGCGCCGCCTCACGGCCGCCGAGCACCTCCATCAGGCCGTCCGGGTCGTAGGGGACGAGCCAGAGGTACTGACGCGCGTTGCCCTCCGCGTAGTAGTCCTGCCAGGTCTCCTCGCGGAAGTCGGCCGCGTAGCTGCCGTCCTCGTGGCGACCGACGAAGAACCCGCGCGTCGGGTCGTAGGTGTTGCGCCAGCTCCCCGCGCGCTCGCGGAAGCGCGCCGCCTCGTCGGCGTGGCCCACCGCGTCGGCGAGCACCGCCATCGCGTAGTCCGCGTACGCGAACTCGAGCGTGCGCGCGGCGGCGGAGCCCGACGACTCGATGGGCACGTAGCCCATGCGGTCGTAGACGTCGGCGACCCCGCGCCCGTCGAACGTGCTGCTCGCCGCTCCGAACGCGCCGCGATAGAGCGCGTCGTAGGCGGCCGCGAGATCGAAGTCGCGCACGCCCTTCACCCACGAGTCGGCGAGGATGATCGCCCCGGGATCACCGAGCATCCCGCCGGTGTAGCCGGTGCCGAGCGGCCAACGCGGCATCGCGCCTCCGTCCGCGCACATCGCCACCAGCGAGCGCGCCAGGTCGCGCTGCCGCTCCGGGTACGCGAGCGTCAAGAAGGGATGCAGCGTACGATACGTGTCCCACATCGAGAAATCGGTGTGGTAGCGGTAGCCGTCCGCGGTGTGGATCGCATCGTCGAGCCCGCGATAGCGGCCGTCCACGTCGCTCCCCAGCGTCGGCATGAGGAGCGCGTGGTAGAGCGCGGTGTAGAACCGCGTGAGATCGTGGTCATAGCGCGCCGCGATGCGGATCCGCGAGAGCTCCGCCTCCCACGCCGCCTCGCTCTCGGACCGCATGCGATCGAAGTCGAACCCGGTGGACTCCGCGTCGAGGTTCGCGAGGGCGCCGTCGACGTCGACCATCGAGACCGCGACCTCGGCCCGCACGACCGAGGACCCGGCCGGATCGAAGCTCAGCCAGGCGCCCGCCGCCGCGCCGCTCGCCGTCGTCGCGCCGTCCATCGTCACGCCGTCCGTGAACGTCCCGTACGAGGCGAAGTCGCGATCGAAGCGCATCACGAAGTAGATCCGCACGCCGCCGAAGCGCCCGGAGTACCCGCCGCGCACCCGGGTGTCGCCCCGGACCTCGCGCGCGCTCGGATCGATCTCGAGCTGGCCGCCGACCGACACGATGTCGTCGGACATCCGGTGCGCGAGGTCGATCAAGACACCTTGCGATGCTCCCGCCTCGAACGTGTAGCGGTGCGAGGCGACGCGATCGGTCGAGGTGAGCTCCACGTCCACCCGACCGCGCTCGAGCGACACGGAGTAGTAGCCGGGTCGGCTCTCGGCGGAGCCCTCCACGATCCGATCGCGCGAACCGGCCTGATCGGTGAACGACGGGTCCATCGCGCCGATCGGCATCATCGAGAGGTGGCCGTAGTCCGCGATCCCGGTGCCGTGCATGCGCATGTGGCTGAACCCGGTGACGTACGGATCGCTCGACGCGAACCCGGCGCAATGAAGGAACGTGAGCGCGCCGCCCGCCTCGGCCGCGGTGTCCGGGCCCGGGTGGATCATCGCAAAAGGTCGTGCGGGTCCGGGATAGGCGCTCCCGATGTCGTTGAACCCCTGGCCGCCCGTGCCGATCATCGGGTCGACGTAATCGATGAACGGCGCCTCTGCGGCGCGGCTCTCGGGCGGCGGCGGGGGCGGGCCTGCGTCGCTCGCGCCGGCGTCTCGACCGGCGTCGGAAACGGTGGGACCGGGGCAGCCGACGGCGAGGAGCGCGAGGAGGACGAGCGCAGTGCGCGGTGAGGTACGCATGCTCGAGGCGATGGTAGCGGTCCTCGCGCGTGAACGCCCGTTGACGTTGGCGCGGCGAGCGCGGGGTTCTGACAACCCGATACCGTGGCGTCGATCTTGCTGTTCCGCGCGCCGAGCGCGCGCCGATGGCACGCCTCGACCTACGACCGCCGGTTGCCCGCGCTCGATCGATGCGGGAGCCTTGTTCCTGGAGATCTTCGATGCGCCACGTCCTCACGCCGCTCTTCCGTTTCCTCCCGCTGGCCCTCGTGATGCTCGCGCCGGCCGCGGCCTCGGCGCAGGTCGTGGTGGTGGAAGGACAGGCCACCACCCCGGACGGTCAGACGGTGGAGGGGCAGGCGAGTGTCGAGCTCGGACAGCCAGCTGGCCAGGCGGCCACCCCGCCGGGCTACGGACAACCCGCGCAGCCGACCTATGGACAGCCGACCTACGGACAGCCGACCTACGGACAGCCCACCTACGGACAGCCCGCGCAGCCCACCTACGGACAGCCCGGGTATGGACAGCCCGCGTATGCCGCGCCGATGGCGCAGCAGCAGGCGCCGCAGGTCCGCTACGTCGACCGCGAGACCAACATCAAGGCGCTCTGGATCCCCGGCATGATCGTGATGGGCGCGGGTTGGGGCCTCACCGCGTCGTTCGGACAGATCGGCTTGCTGGAGGACTACCGCATCTGGGTGGCCATCCCGCTGATCGGCCCGTGGGTCGCGATCGGCTACGCGGACAACGACGACGAGATCACCGGCGCGGTGATCGGCGGCCTCGTGCAGGCGATCGGCGGCGCGGCGCTGATCCTCGGGCTCACGCTCACGCGGACGGTGCGCGTCGCGGTGTATTCGCTCGACGAGCACGACGAGCGCGCGCCGACGCTCGCGGTGAGCGCGCTCCCCGCGCCGGGTGGCGCGCAACTGGGGTTGACGCTCGAGCACTTCTGATCCGGGCGCTCACTCCGCCTCGTCCGGATCCCCTTCGCTCGCGTCTTCGGCGCCCTCCCCCTCGTCCACGGACTCCTCGGCGAACGCTCCGGCGCGCCGTAGGTCGGTCGCGTCGACGATCCCGCGCACCGTCAACGTGTCGTCGATCGCGCCGAGGATCTCGACGCGGTTTCCGTCGCGCTCGATCTCGATCGCGTAGCCGTCTCCGTCGAAGCGCGCGACCATCGCGCCATCGACACGGACGCGGGTACCGGAGCGCACGCACCACACCGGTCGAACCCTCGCCTCGCGCAGCCGAGGGGGGAGCTCGGCGAGCGATCGCGAGCGGCCCCACGGGTCGTAGACCTCGGTGCCCGGCCCGCCCTCGGACGGCTCGGGCTGCGGGGTCCGTCCGCGCCACGGATCGAGCACCTCGCTCGTGATCGACTGCTTCGACGCAACGCCGGAGCTGGGCAAGGTCGCGTCGCGCCGCACGTAGCCGATGAGGTAGGGCGAGAGCCCGACGCGTACACCGAGCCAATCGCCTTGCTCGCGGAGCACGGTCGCGGGGAGCGGAGGCGAGAGCGCGGGGAGCTCGGCGACCGCCTCGCCGTCCGGTCGATCGAAGAGCTGGAGCGGTCCCATCAGACGGGTGGGCCGGCCCGGCGTCGGACCCTCGCCGACGCCCTCGAGCGAGGCACCGAGGTGCGCGAGCGGGACGGTGCCGCGGAACGACGTGGTGCGATCGAGCTGCGGATGCCCGAGGTGCGCGGAGACCTCCACCGTCGCGTCCTCTCCGGCGGCCGAGCGCAGCGCGACGCGGTCGCCGGGCGTCAGGTAGATCGGCGTGCCTTCGACGCGGCCGCGCGCGTTGACGATCCCTTCGAGGCGTTCCACTGGGACCCACCCGCGCACGCGCAGGGGACCCGCGATCGCGACGCGCACTCGACCGCGCCGTGGGGCCCCGACCACCCGCGCCTCCGCCTCGCCGCCGACCCACGCGAACCCACCGTCGGACGACGCGCGGCGAAAGAACGCCGGGCGCTCGGACGCGGAGACGAGCAGCGCGCTCGGCCAAGCCACGCGTGTGGCCGTCCTCGCTTCGACCGATCGGGCCGTCCTCGCCTCGACCGACATCGTGGGCGTCGCCGGGGTCGCGGGCGCGGCGGGCGGCCGGCACGCCGCGATCGCGAGCACGAGGCACCCGAGGAGCGTCCGCGCTCCGAGACGGTGTGCCTTGAAACGGGGCATCGACCAACGATACACCGTGCCCTCTACCCGGACGCCAAAAGGGGGCGAACGATGCTGAACCTCGCGACGCTGCTCCACGAGAGCACGAAGAAGAACCCGGCCAAGACCGCGCTCGCCATCGGCGAGACCCGGATCAGCTACGGCGAGCTCGACCAGCTCGCGCGCCGCGTGGCGGGGGGCCTCGCGGGGCTCGGGGTGACCCAAGGAAAACACGTGGCGTTGATGATCCCCAACACGCCGCACTTCACCATCGCGTACTTCGGCATCCACTACGCGGGCGGCGCCGTCGTGCCGCTCAACGTGCTGCTCACCGCGGACGAGATCGCGTACCACCTCGAGGACTCCGATGCGGTCGCGCTCGTCGCGTGGGAGGGGTTCCTCGAGCCCGCGCAAGCCGCGTTCAACCGCGTCGACACGTGCAAGCATCTCATCGTCGCGCGCGCCGACCGCGCGGATCTCCGCGCGCCCGAGGGTGCCGTGAACCTCACCGCGCTGATCGGGAGCTCGCCGCCGGTGGCCGAGATCCCGAACACGATGGCCGACGACACCGCGGTGATCCTCTACACGTCGGGGACGACCGGTCGACCGAAGGGCGCCGAGCTCACCCAGTTCAACATGTTCTTCAACGCGCTCTACTCGTCGAAGTTCCTCATGCCGCTCGACGAGACGACGACCGCGCTCGCCACCCTCCCGCTCTTCCACAGCTTCGGCCAGACCGTGATCCAGAACGGCGTGCTGTCCGCCGGCGGCACGCTGGTGCTGCTGCCGCGCTTCGATCCGAAGAGCGCGCTCGATCTCATGAAGGGCTACGAGGTCAACCTCTTCGCCGGCGTGCCGACGATGTACTTTGCGCTCCTCCACTACCCGGAGGCGAGCAACTACAAGCTCGGCCTCAAGTTCTGCGTGAGCGGCGGCTCGGCGATGCCCGTCGAGGTGATGAAGGCGTTCGATGAGAAGTACGGCGTGAGCATCCTCGAAGGCTACGGCCTCAGCGAGACCTCGCCCGTGGCGTCGTTCAACCGCCTCGACCGGCCGAAGAAGCCCGGCTCGATCGGCCTCCCGATCTGGGGCGTCGAGTTCAAGCTCGTCGACGCGGACGACGAGACCATCACCGAGAACGATGCGCCCGGCGAGATCTGCATCAAGGGCCACAACGTGATGAAGGGCTACTACAAGAAGCCCGAGGCGAACGAAGAGACGTTCAAGGGCGGCTGGTTCCACACCGGCGACGTCGCGACGCGCGACGCCGAGGGCTACTACTTCATCGTCGATCGCAAGAAGGACATGATCATCCGCGGCGGCTTCAACGTGTACCCGCGCGAGATCGAGGAGGTCCTCTACGCGCACCCAGCGATCGGCGAGGCCGCGGTGATCGGCGTGCCCCACGCGAGCCACGGCGAAGAGGTGAAGGCGGTCGTCGCGCTCAAGCAGGGCAAGACGGCGACGGCCGACGAGATCATCGGCTACTGCAAAGAGAAGCTCGCCGCGTACAAGTACCCGCGCGTGGTGGAGTTCATGGACTCGCTGCCGAAGGGCCCGACCGGCAAGATCCTCAAGCGCGAGCTGAAGTAAGCAGCGTACGTTGTCGGACGAGGACGAGGGCCCGAGCGGCTACCGCTCGCCGGCGCGGCGGTCGGCCGCTTGGGTCGCCGAAGCGACCGGTGAAGGCGACGACGATCGCTGGGAGGACGGGCCCGTCGTCCGTCTCGTCAACTTGGCGCTCTTGGAGGCCACACGGCGTCCGGGCACTCGGCTCCGGCTGAGCACGTCGGCGAACGAACCGCTCGCTGCGGGCGCTCCCGGCGAAGCGTGGCGCGTGGTGTGGAACGTCCCGGGCGACGCGCAGCTTCACGCCGCAGCGGTGCGGCGCCTCGGAGTGATGAGCGCGCTTACGCTGTCCCACGACGAGCCGGGCTTCGGATTCATCCACGTACGCGTCAGCGAGCGCGACCACTCGTTCCGCGTGCGTTCGCGGCCGGCCGCGGGCGAGATTCGGATGCTCGTCGACCATCTGAGGAGCGCGGAGCTCCTCGCGTGGATGGGCGATCCGAAGGCCGAAGCGGAGGCGGAGACCCGGCTGCGGTGGCAGGTCGAGCACGCGTTCCGCGCGCTCCACGCGGCGCGGCGCGACGCGGCGGTGGAGCCGATGCGCGCGCTCCTCACCGCCGCGGCGACGCTCGGCGTCGCAGGCGCGCGGATCGCGATGCGCGCCGCGTGGGCGCTCGGCGAGCGGCTGCTCGAGCTCGAGCGACCGCACGACGCCCTCGCCGCGTTCGAGCGCGGACGCGCGTGCGCGCATGCGGCCTATGGCGCCGACGCCCCCGCGGTGCTCGAGCTCGCCGGGCGCATGGCCGAGTGCCACGCGGCGGCCGGCGCCCACGACGTCGCGATCGACCTCTTGCGACGCGCGATCGACGAGTCCGACTCGAACGACGAGGTGCTCCTCGCGGACATGGACGCGACGCTCGCCTCGCGATACGCGGACGCGGGCCGCGCGGACGAGGCGAGACCGAGCTGGGATCGCGCGATCGCACGCCTCCGCGACGCGAGCGGACCCGACGACGACCTCATCGCGCGCTTCGAGCAGCTGCGCGACGCGCGCTGATCGGAGCTCAGAGGATCGGCGGAACGTCCGGCTGGGGAGGAGCCGCCGGCGGTCGATAGTGGAACGTGAACGTCGCCTCGAACGCTTGCTCGCGGGTCACCGCCTCACGTTGGATCGGCGCGATCGCCGCGCCCACGCACGTCGCCGCGGTGTCGAGCGGCACGCCGGCGGGGACCCCGAGCCCGGTGATCTGGATCGTCCCGTCGCGCTGCAACGTGCCTTGCACGGTGAACCGAGCCTCCTCGCCGACCGAGCCCGCTCCCGGGATGCAACGCAGGAGCTGGGTGCGCCGACGGGTCACCCGCCGCGCGAGCTCGTCACCGGACGGCGGCTCGGCCGGCGTGGTGACGCGGAACGCGCGCTCGACCTTCTGACGTGTCGCGCCGCGGAACCGCCGCATGTGGCGCGAGATGCGCATGGTCACGTTCGACGCGATGCACGAACGGAGCGCGGCGTGGTTGGGTGAATTCGGTCCTCGGTTCTCGTCGATCTCCGGGATTTCGAGCGTCCATGTCCCTTGCGGGAGCAACCAGACCCGCACGCGGAGCCGACGCGTGCGCCCGGTGCCCGGCGGCGGATATTGATTCGCGCACGCCTGGATCTGCGGCGTCATCTGCCGGAGCTCGTTGCGGACCTCGCGCAGCGGTGGCGGCCCGGTGGGGCGAGGAGGAACGCGGCGACCCTGGAACGGCATCCGCAGGGCGAGCCGCGCGCCGCGGTCCGGTGCGATGTCCTGCCGGGGGCGGACCTCCGCGGACGCGACGCTCGTGAGCGCGAGCGCGAGCACGACGAGGAGGGGGAAGGCGAACGGGCGGGACATCGCCGACACGGACGTACCGTAGCGACATTTGGTCTCTCGTGCCGCTTCGTGCGGCGGATCGCTACGGCTTCGCCGCGCAGACCACGGACAAGAGCCGCTCGCCGTACGCGTCGACGCGCGCGGGTCCCATCCCCGAGATCTGCATGAGCGCGTCGCGGTCGGTCGGCCGATCCGCCGCGATCTCCATGAGCGTCCGATCGTGGCAGACGACGTACGCGGGCACGCCGTTCTCCTTGGCCAACGCCAATCGCGCCTCGCGGAGGCGCTGAAACAGCGCCTGGTCCATGTGGGCCGGTGCCTCGCGCGGCGGCGGCCTGGCCGTCGCGGTCTTCTTCGTGCGCGGCCGAGCGCCGACGTCGTCGCGCGGCGGTAGAACACGCACCTTTTCTTGACCGCGCATCACGCTCGCTCCGTGCGGGGTGAGGAACGGCACGGGGAACTCGCTGGCCGAGATGTCGATGAGCCCCGCGGAGAGGAGCCGCCGGAGCAGGGCCTGGATCCACTCGCGCTTCCGATCTGCGAACAGGCCATGCGTGCTCAGCCGATCGAGCCCGAGGCGCTCCAGCTGCGCGTCGCTCTCCCCGCGGAGCATCTTCGCGATGCCCGTGAGGCCGATGCGTCGCTTGGCGCGCGCGACGCCGCTCAGCGCCTTCTTCACCTGGATCGCGGCTTCTTCGTCGACCGTGCGCTCGCCCCCTTCGCGCTCGAGCCGCTCGCACACGTCGCAGTGGCCGCAGCCGCCGAGGAGCTCCTGCTCGTCGCCGAAGTACCGCAGGATGAAGTCGTGGCGGCAGCTGCCCGCCTCGACGTAGCGCAAGAGATCGCGATAGAGGCTCCACTGGTGATCGATGAGCTTCTGCGGAGGTCGCTCGCGATCGCGACCGCCCATCTCGATGAGCCGGCGACGCAGCCCGATGTCGGACTGGCGCATCAGGAGGAGCCCGTGCGCGGGTCGACCGTCGCGGCCCGCGCGGCCGACCTCCTGGTAGTACGCCTCGATCGAGCCGGGCGTCTGCGTGTGGATGACGGTGCGGATGTCGGGTCGATCGATCCCCATCCCGAACGCGTTCGTCGCGACGACGACGTCGAGCTCGCGCGCGGCGAACGCGTGGCTGACCCGACCTCGCTCGTCCGCGTCGAGGCCCGCGTGGTAGCCGGCCGAGCGATAGCCCTCGGCGCCGATCACGAGCGTGAGCTCGTCGGTCTTTCGGCGCGTGCCCGCGTAGACGATCGCGGCCCCCGCCGGCTGACTCGGCGCGCCGAGCGCCTCGCGCAACGAAGCGAGCATCGCGCGCTTACGGCCGGCGCCCGAATCGACCTCGCGCGCCTCGAGGTGTAGGTTGGGCCGCGCGAAGCCGCGCAAGATCTGTCGCGTGCTCGAGGGTAGGCCGAGCCGAGCGAGGATCTCCGTGCGCACGTCGGGCGTCGCGGTCGCCGTACACGCGAGCACGCGCGGCGGCGCGATGCGCTTCAGGATCTCGCCGAGCCGCAGGTAGTCGGGTCGGAAGTCGTGGCCCCACTGCGAGATGCAGTGCGCCTCGTCGATCGCGACGAGCGGCGGTCGCAGCGCGCGCAGCTCCTCGACGAACGCGTCGCTCGCCAGGCGCTCCGGCGCCACGTAGAGGAGCCGCGTCCGACCGTTCGCGATCTCGCGCATCCGCGCGCGGCGCTCGCTCGCGTCGAGGTTCGAGGCGAGGTAGCTCGCCGGCACGCCGCGCGCGGTCAGCGAGAGGACCTGGTCCTCCATGAGCGCGATGAGCGGCGAGACGACGATGGTGACGCCCTCGAGCTGCGTGGCGGGGAACTGGTAGCAAAGCGACTTGCCACCTCCGGTCGGCGCGATCGCGAGCACCCGGCCCTCGCCCTCGAGGAGCTCGCGGATCGTGTCGCGCTGCCACGGCCGGAGGCTCGGGAGCCCGAAGCGCCGCTCGAGCTCCTCGTCCCACCGCGCGTCGGCGGAAGAGGTGGTCGCCCTCTCGGGCGCGGTTCCCTCGACTTCGGCCATCACCGAGGGCGCACTGTACATCGGAGCAGTCATGATGGCTGCCCTCATCGACCTCGGTCCGCGTGGGTTGTGGCGGATCGGCGCACCTCGTCGCGTCGTGCACGCCGCCCGGGCATCCCTGACGGCGATGACACCGTCGCCGTGTATCCTCGGCTCCATGCTGCGAAACGTCCTCTTCGCCCTCGGCTTCGGCGCGTTCGGGATGCTCGCCGCGGCGCCCGCCTCGGCGCAGGTGAGCCCGTACGTCGGCATCGGCATCGGGCCCGCGATCACGATCGACGACTTCCCCAATCAGGTCCGCGTCGAGCAGGAGATCGGCCTCACGTTCGGCCACCGCGACGGCTTCTATCTCTCGTTCAACCCTGCGCAGAGCTGGGGCAACGACTTCTGGATGCTCGTGTTCCCGGTGGGGCTCGGTGGGACCGCGGACCTCTTCCACAACCGCGACGTGCGCTTCCAGATCGGCGGCGGCGGCACCGTCGGCGTGGCGATCAGCGACCGCTTCGACACGCCGGGCACGGACCCGCAGATCTGGTTCCACCTCACGGTCGGCGGTCTCGTGCGCTTGCTCGTGCTCGACGATCGGCTCGCCATCTACCTGCGGCCGGTCAGCTTCGAGTTCGCGATCGCGGACCGCGCGACGTTCGGCTGGGGCAACGAGGCGATCCGCTACTTCCTCGCCGGCGGCATCCAGTACTACTTCTGAGGCGGCCGGCGGCGCTCAGTCGGCGACCGTCGGCATCGTCGCCTGACCGGTCAGGTACATCGCCACGCGATGCAGCGCGGGCAGGTCGTAGACGTCCTGCTCGAAGTGCGGGACCTCGACGTACAGTCGCTCGCTGCCCGCGCGCGAGTGGAGGCGCTCGACCTCCAGCCGGTCCGCGATCGCGCGGATGCGTGCGTCGTCGAGCGCGCGCCGCATGCGAGACACCGCGCGGCGCGGGTCGAGCGCGCGGAGGTGTGGGGCGACGAGCGACGCGAGCTCCGACTCGGGTTGGTTCGGCTCGGCGAAGAGCTGACGGATGCCGTTGATCACGAACCCGTCCCGGCTCATCGACGCGGCCTCGAGGCGCTCCGCAAAGAAGATTGCCTCATCCATCGCGAGCGGGTTTGGGCTCGTCACGATCACGAACGCGACCTCCGGGCTGCGGAGCGCCTCGCTGACCTCCTTGGCGCGCGTGCGGAAGCCGCCGAAGAGATCGTTGAGGTCGGTGAGGAACTCCGCGAGCACCTCGAGGAACTCGGTGCCGGTGAAGCGAGAGAGCCCGCGCAGGAGGAACGCTGCGCCCTTGCCCACGAGGTTGAACGAGAACTTGCCCGACGACGAGAACGCCTCGACGAACCAGCGCATCGCCGGCGAGTCGACGAGGTCGGCCATCTTCTCCGGTGCGTCCAGGAAGTCGAGCGCGTTCGAGGTCGGCGGCGTGTCGAGGACGATCAGATCCCAGCTCGGGTCTTGGCGCACGGCGTGGAGCTTCTCCATCGCCATGTACTCCTGCGTGCCGGCGAGCGAAGCGCTCATGAAGCCGTAGACGTTGTTGCTCAAGATGCGCTGTGCGACCTGAGGGCTCGACGCGTAGCGCGTCACCAGCTCGTCGAACGTGCGCTTGCTGTCGAGCATCATCGCGCAGAGGTGCCCCTCGAACGCAATCCCACTTTCTTGGAACAGCTGCGTCGGCACCACCTGCTCGTGCGCGGTCATCTCGGCGAGCCCGAGGCTGTTCGCGAGACGACGCGCCGGGTCGATCGTCAGGCACAGCACGCGCTTGCCGTTCATCGCCGCATGCAGCGCGAGCGCGGCCGCGGTCGTCGTCTTGCCGACCCCACCGCTGCCCACGCACACGACCACCCGGTGCGAGTCGAGGACTTCCTGAAGGCTCATCCGACGCGGGACCGTTCTACCAGAAGGCTGCGGTCGCTGGTCATCGAACGAGCGCCCCGCATCGATCCGCCCTTTTCTTGGTGCCCCCGATCCGCCTGTGTACGGTCGTATCCCACATCTGGTCACACACCCGAGAACCCGGGGATCGGAGAGACGCAGGCATGTTTCCGTTCGAAGAGCGCCGCAATCGTCGCAGCACCAACAAGGAGCTCGCCCTCGGGTTTCAGCTCGCCCATGTCCGTGACCGCGCGCGCCTCGAGGCGCTGGTGCTCGCCGACGACGACGGTCTGTCGCTGTCGACCGCCGGCGACCCAGGCGTCTGCCGTGAGCTGGCCGCCATCGCGCCGCTGTGGGCGAAGAGCATCCTCGGGATCCCCCTCCCGCCGATGCTCCGCGGCGCCGAGATCGCGGTGAGGCTCGTGCGCGTGCACGGACAATCGCTTTACCTCGCGAGCGTCGGCGGCGGCGTGGCGCGCGACGCGCTCCTCGCGCACTCGCTCAACGGCGTCCAACGGATCCTCGCCGCGAACTGACGATCGAGCTGCTGGCAGTCCGCGACGGGCTGCTATCCTCCGTCCGTGCATGGGCACGACGGAGGTGGCTCGACGCGTGCGATCGCGATCGCGACCGTCCTCCTCGCCGGCGCGTTGATCGCGCCCGTCGCGCGAGCGCAGCCGGACGTCCGCCCGGTGGACGAGGACGGTCACCCCGAGCTCCCGCCGCCCGAGGTGACGCCGCCCGAGGTGACGCCGCCCGAGGTGACGCCGCCCGAGGTGCTGCCGCCCCCCGACGAGCTCGCGGGCGACGACGCGGATCTCGGGCCGCCGAGCGATCAGGGCGCGAGCGGCCAAGGCGAGTTCGAGAGCCCCGACGCCGACGACCCCGACCGCATGCGGATGCTCGTGATCGACGCGGCGACGTTCGGCATCGATCCGGTGGTCGGCCGCGTCGCGAGCGCGCAGATGCGCGAGACGGGCACCGACCTCGGATATGAGGTGCTCGATCAAGCGGACACGATCGCGGCCGCGCAGCAGCTGACGATGCCCTACCCGCCGACCCCCGCCGATCTCTGGCGCGTGTCGTGGGTCGCGCGCGTCCACCGCGGCGCGTTCGCGCGGATCTGGGCGCACGCCGGTCAGTACGTCATCGAGATCACCGTCGCGAGCCTCGACGGAGCGGGCCCGTTCTACGCGCGCGGCGCGTCGGGCGCCGACGATCTGCGCGAGACCGTCGATCGGCTGCTCCGCACCGCGCTCCCGCTCCCGCACGTGTGGAACGAGGCGAGCGGCGACGCGGGGACGCCGAGCGCGACCGAGCCGACCGACGGCGCGGGGGAGCCGACCTCGGAGCTCGACGATCCGTCGGGTGGCTCGCCCGGTCGGCGCGGCGCAACGAGCGAGCCGGAGCCCGAGCTGCGGCGGTGGTCGCTGACGGTGCAGACCGAAGCGGTGTTCGGTGCATCGCAAGACTTCTTCTACAACCACCTCATCGGCGTGCGGCTCGACTTCCGGATCACGTCCACGATCCTGCTCGGCGCGTACGTCGCGTACGCGAACCTGAATGCGCGCAACGATCGCGCGCACAACCTGCTCGTGATGCTCCAGTTCGAGAACCGGATCCGCATCTCGAACGACATCGATCTCACGATCCCGCTCCGCGGCGCGATCGGGTACCTCCCGTTCAATGGACCCGTGATCCGGCTCGCGGCAGGCCTGAACTACGCGTTCACCCCGGACTTCGAGATGGGCATCGATCTGCTGACGCCCACGTTCTGGATCCTGCCGGACCGCACCGCGGTCAGCCTCGACGTCGCCGTCGAAGGCACGCTGCGGTTCTGAGGGGAACGAGCGGTCAGCCGACCTTCTTGAGCGCGACCGCGTTCATGCAGTAGCGCAAGCCGCTCGGCGCCGGGCCGTCGGGGAACACGTGGCCGAGGTGCGCGTCGCACACGTTGCAGAGCGTCTCGACGCGCACCATCCCGTAGCTGCGGTCCATGTTGTACGCGATGGCCTCGGGCACCGCGGGCTGGGTGAACGACGGCCATCCGGTGCCCGACTCGAACTTCGTGGACGCGTCGAACAGCAGCGTGTCACAGCACGTGCACGCGTAGCGCCCCGGCTCGAACAGCGAGCACATCTCGGAGCTGAAGGCGCGCTCGGTGCCGTGCTCGCGCGTGACGTGGAACTGCTGCGGCGTCAGCTGCGCGCGCCACTCCTCATCCGTCTTCTCGACCCGGCGCGGGGGCTCGAGGTTGCCTTCCTCCGAGAGCCGCTCGATGTCTTTCCACGTCAGCATGCCCGCTCTATGGCGCGCGGCCGACCGCGTTACAAGCGTCCGAGCCGGACGGTCAGTCCGTCGAAGCGACGACGGTCAGGCGCGCGCCTTCGTTCTCCACCGAGAGCTCGACGCCGACCTCGGACCGGATGCGCGCGAGCCCGATCCCACAGCTGCCCGTCACGAGCCGGCGCGTCCTCCGGATCGCGTCGATGTATGCGGGCGCCGCCTCCATCGACATGAGCCGCTCGAGCTCGCGACGGAGGAGCTCGCCGCGCGACGCGACGGCCTCGTTCGAGACGCGGACCTCGAAGCCGTGACCCGACGTCGGAAAGCGCACCTCGAGCTGGATGTCGACGCCGGGCATCCCGTACTTCACGGCGTTCTCGAGGAGCTCGTGCGCGACGAGCGCGACGCGCGCGCCGGTGTCCTTGCCGAAGTGCTGGGTCGCATGAAGCAAGGTGTAGTGACGCAGCGGATCGATCGAGTCCCACTCGGGCTGGAGCCGCACCAGGAGCATCGTCCGCCGCTCCGGAGCCGGGAGCGGCGCGCGAGAGGTCAGCCTCGCCGGGTCACCCACTCGTGACTCGGACATGCTTGTCGCCGAGCGTCTTGAGCACCGAGAACGTCGTGCTCTGCCAGGTCGCGGATGGGTTCGTGCGAAACGCCAGCACGTACTGCCGCTCGGGCGGCTCGGCGACGATCCAGTCGAGCCACGTGATGAGCACGCGGATCGACGACGAGTTCATGAACGACAGCGCGGTCAGATCGACGGAGAGCTCACGTATGCCGTCCGCCACGCATGCGCGGTGCACCGACCGAAAGAAGGGGCCCAGCGTCTCGGACGGCGCGCGCAGCGAGATCGAGCCTCGCAGACGGAGCACGTTGCCGCCGTCGACCTGCGCCGTCAGCTGCTCCAGGTTGAGCGGCTCGATGGCCAGAAGCTCCGCGCTCATATCTCCCCCTTCGCGCACACCTCGACCACACCGGATCGCGGTTGCTCGAGCGTCAATGACATTTGACCTTCGAATTGGACGCGGGGAAGACCGAGGCCACTCTGGTCGGCGGGCAGGCTGCGCGCGCGTTCCATCGCCCTCAGGTAGACATCGCGCGGATCACCGGCGAGGTGCTCGAACGCCTTCTCGAACCGTCCGACTTGTTCCGCGTCCGCGGAGTTGGCGACGCGCACCTCGATGCTGCGCCCCAGCGAGACCACGTACAGCTCGAGCTGCGCGGCCTCGTGGCGGCTGCTGTAGCGGATCGCGTTCTCGACGAGCTCGTGCACCACGAGCCCGATCCGCGCGCCGACCGCCGCGTCATCGAACGTTGCGACGGCGAAGAAGTCGCAGAAGTTGCGGATGCCGTCGATGTAACGCCAGAGGGGCTGAAAGCGGAGCTGAACGACGCGCTCCGCGGTCTTGGATTCGTGCCCCATGCGATCCCCCAGACGGGTCAGTCTACACTGGGACACCAACGGAAATCGAGATGTCCGCGATCGAACGCAAACACATCGTCGTCGAGGGCCGAGTTCAGGGTGTTGGATTCCGCCCACACGTGTTTCGACTCGCGCGCGCGCTCGCGCTCGCGGGCTCGGTCTCCAATCGCGCGGGCGTCGTCGAGGTGGAGGTCGAAGGGCCGAAGCACGCGCTGGATCGCTTCGTCGCCGCGCTCCGAGAGAGCGCGCCGCCGCTCGCGCGGGTCGACGTGATCCAGATCGAGTCGGTGCAGGTACGAGGGGAGCGCGGCTTCCACATCGCTCCGTCCGCGAATGGGGTCGAGCGCGTCGTGCTGACGCCCGACACCGCCACGTGCGAGGCGTGCCTCGCGGAGCTCCTCGACCCGCGCGACCGTCACTTCGGGTATCCGTTCTCGAGCTGCACGAGCTGCGGGCCGCGACTCACGATCGTGCTGGGCGCGCCGTGGGATCGCGAGCGCACGACGATGCGCGCGTTCGCGATGTGTGCGGCGTGTCGCGCCGAGTACGACGATCCCGATGACCGGCGCTTCCACGCCCAGCCGATCGCGTGTCCCGCATGCGGGCCCCAGCTCGTGGCGGGGACGATCGAGGGCTTCGCGCGCGCGCTGACGGACGGCGCGATCGGCGCGCTCAAGGGGATCGGCGGCTATCACTTGGTGTGTGATGCGCGGCGGCCCGATGCGGTGGCGCGCCTACGCGAGCGCAAGGGCCGACCTCACGAGCCGCTCGCGCTGCTGCTCGCCGATCTCGCGGCGGCGGAGCGCCACGTCTCGATCGGCGCCGCCGAGGCGAGCGCGCTCACCGATCCGTCGCGGCCGATCGTGCTGTGCCGGGCGCGCGCGGAGAGCGACGTGGCCCCCGACGTCGCGCCGGGCCTCGATGAGCGCGGCGTCATGCTGCCGTACTCGGGGCTGCATCATCTCCTCGTGCGCGCGCTCCCCGGCGTCCCGCTCGTGATGACCTCGGCGAACCGCCACGGCGCACCGATGATCCACCGCGACGACGACGCGTCGCGCGCACGGCTCGCCGAGCTCGCGGACGTCGTGCTCTCGCACGATCGTCCCATCGCGCTGCGGGTCGATGACTCGGTGATGCGCTCCGACGACGTCGGGCCGCGGCCGGTACGGCTCGGGCGCGGGCTGGCCCCGCTCGAGGTCGGGTTGCCCGCGCGCCTCGCGGCGCCGACCGTCGCGCTCGGTGGACACCTCAAGGCCGCGTTCGCGTTCGGTCGCGAGGCCACCGCCGTGATCGGCCCACACGTCGGCGACCTCGACGATCTCGACGCGGAGCGCAGCTACGAGGACGCGCTCGGGCGGCTGCTCGCGCTCCACCACATCGAGCCCGCGCGCGCGATCGTCGATCGACATCCCGACTACGCGACGCGACGGATCGCGGAGCGGCTCGGCGTCCCGATCCACGAGGTGTGGCACCACCACGCGCACCTCGCGTCGTGCATGGCCGAGCACCGGCTCGACGGTGACGTCGTGGGCGCGGTGCTCGACGGAGCGGGGCTCGGGCCGGACGGAACGCTGTGGGGCGGTGAGATCCTCGTCGGCGGCTACCTGGGGGTCGAACGCGCCGCCCACCTCCGCGCCATCGCGCTCGCGGGCGGTGAGCGCGCGATCGCGGAGCCGTGGCGCATCGCGCTCGCGTATCTCCTCGACGCCGGGATCGATCCGGCTCCCCACCTCGTCGACATCCCGCACGCGACGCGACGCACGATCGAGACGCTCGTCCGGTCGACCACGTCGCCGCGGACGAGCAGCGCGGGTCGCCTCTTCGACGCGGTCGCGTATCTGACGGGGCTCGTCCGGACGCCGACCTTCGAGGCGCACGGCCCGATGTGGCTCGAGGCGGCCGCGTCACGCGCGCCCGATCCCGGTGACGGCTATCCGTTCGCGCTCGATCTCGCGCGCGCGCCGATCGAGCTCGACGCGCGCCCCATGCTGCGCCCGCTCCTCGCCGACGTCGGGGCCGGCGTCCCGATCGAACGGATCGCCGCCCGCTTCCACGCGGGGCTCGCCGACGCGATCGCGGGGGCGGTGACCTACGTCGCGGCCCAGCGCGGGATCGAGCGCCTGATCCTGAGCGGCGGCGCGTTCGTGAACGTCATCCTCAGCCGCATGGTCCGCGCGCGCCTCCCCGAGCTGGCCGTGTACGAGCACCGGCGCGTCCCGCCCAACGATGGCGGCCTCGCCTACGGTCAGCTCGCGATCGCGGCGGCGCGCGACGCGGTGCGGCTATGATGCCGCCATGTGCTTGGGGATCCCCGGCAAGATCGTGGACGTGACCGACGAGCGCGGCGTGCGCATGGCGCGCGTCGAGTTCGGTGGGATCCAGCGCGCGGTGTGCCTCGAGTACGTGCGCGATGCGCAGCCGGGAGACTGGGTGCTCGTCCACGTCGGGTTCGCGCTCTCGCGCATCGATGAAGAAGAAGCGCGACGCATCTTCACGCTGCTGCGCGAGCTCGACGCCCTCGAGGAGGGCGCGTGAGGTTCCTCGACGAGTATCGCGACGCCGACGCGGTGAAGCGCGCGGCCGCTGCGGTGGCGAGCGCGACCACGCGCGACTGGGTGATCATGGAGGTCTGCGGCGGGCAGACACACAGCATCGTCCGCTATGGGCTCGACGAGCTGCTGCCCGAGTCCATCGAGCTCGTCCACGGGCCCGGCTGCCCGGTCTGCGTCACGCCGCTCACGATGATCGATCGCGCGCACGCGATCGCGCAGCGAGCGGGCGTCGTGTTTTGCTCGTTCGGCGACATGCTGCGCGTGCCGGGCTCGCGCGACGACCTGCTCGCGCTGAAAGCGCGCGGCGCCGACGTTCGGATCGTGTACTCGCCGCTCGACGCGGTGCGCATCGCCGAGGAGGCGCCCGACCGCGAGGTGGTGTTCTTCGCGATCGGCTTCGAGACGACGGCGCCGGCCAACGCGATGGCGGTGAAGCTCGCGTCGGCGCGCCGGCTCGACAACTTCTCGATCCTCGTCTCGCACGTGCTCGTGCCGCCGATGCTCACCTCGATCCTCCAGGCGAGCGACAACCGCGTGCAGGCCTTCCTCGGCCCGGGCCACGTGTGCACGGTGATGGGCACGCGCGAGTACGAGGCCATCGTCGATCGCTATCGCGTCCCCATCGTGGTGAGCGGTTTCGAGCCGCTCGATCTGATCGACGGCGTGCGCCGCACCGTGCTCCAGCTCGAAGCGGGCGAAGCGCGGGTCGACAACGCGTACGCGCGCGCGGTGTCGCGCGAAGGGAACCCGGCCGGACGCGCCGCCGTCGAGGAGGTGTTCGAGGTGTGCGACCGCGAATGGCGCGGGGTCGGCCGGATCCCGAAGAGCGGGCTGACGCTGCGCTACGAGCATCGCGCGTTCGACGCGGCTCGACGCTTCGACGTCGACGACCTCGAGACGGAAGAGCCCGCCGAGTGCATCAGCGGTCGCGTGCTCCGCGGGCTCGCGAAGCCGACCGACTGCCCCGCGTTCGGGACGCGCTGCACGCCCGAGCGTCCGCTCGGCGCGACGATGGTGAGCTCGGAAGGCGCGTGCGCCGCCTATCACGCGTATCGGAGCGGACGGTGACCGACGCGCTGGTCGAGAGCCTGCGGCGTAAGCAGCGCGAGAGCGCGGAGGTCACCGCCACCTTGATCGAGCGCGATGGAGCCCGGCTCGTTCGGTGCGCGCGCGCCATGGCGAGCGCGTTCGACGAGGGTGCGCGCCTCTTCGTGATGGGCAACGGCGGCAGCGCGTGCGACGCGGCTCATCTCGTGGTGGAGATGACGCACCCGATCGTCGAGAAGCGCGCGCCGCTCCCCGCGATCCACCTCGGCAGCGACCCGGCGCTCCTCAGCGCGGTCGGCAACGATCGCGACTTCTCGCTCGCGTTCACCGAGCAGCTCGAGCTCCTCGGCCGCGCCGGCGACATCGCGCTCGGGATCACCACGAGCGGCAAGTCGCGCAACGTGACGCGGGCCCTCCGACGCGCGAAGGAGCGGTCGATGATCACCGTCGCGTTCACCGGGCGTGACGGCGGCGGCCTCGGCGAGCTCGCCGATCACTGCTTCGTCGCGCCGAGCTTCAGCACCCACCGCATCCAGGAGGCGCACGGCCTCCTGCTCCATCTCTTGTGGGATACCGTGCACCTCGTGCGTGGCGAAGAGGACGTGCTCGGATGAGTGACGACGACGCGTGTCCGGTCCCCGCGAGCCGCTACTCCCACGTCGTGCTCGGCCACGGGAGCGGCGGCCGGCTCGGTCACGATCTGTTGCACGATGTCTTCCTCGCCGGCTTCGGCGCGCATGGCCCCGACGCACGCGAGGATGCGTCGACCGTCCGCGTCGACGCGCTCTCGCGCATCGCGGTGACCACCGACGCGTTCGTCGTCCACCCGAGGACGTTCCCGGGCGGGGACCTCGGATCGCTCGCGGTGTACGGCACCGTCAACGACCTCGCGGTGGCGGGCGCGCGACCGGAGTGGCTGACCGCCGCCTTCATCCTCGAAGAGGGCCTCCCCATCGAGGAGCTGCGCGCGATCGTCGAGTCGATGCGCATCGCGTGCGAGCGCGCGCACGTCGTCCTCGTCGCGGGCGACACCAAGGTGGTCGACCGCGGAAAGGGCGATGGCGTGTTCGTGACCACCACCGGAGTGGGACGGATCCCCGAGGGACGCGCGCTCTCGGCGCGCAACGCGCAACCGGGCGACGTGGTGTTGGTGAGCGGTACGATGGGCGATCACGGGGTGGCGGTGATGAGCGCGCGCCTCGGCCTCGAGCTCGAGGGCGCGCTCGCGAGCGACGCGGCGCCGATCCACGAGCTGTGCGATGCGCTGCTCGCCGCCGCGCCGAACGTGCGCTGCATGCGCGATCCGACGCGAGGCGGGCTCGCCGCCGCGCTGAACGAGCTCGCGTCGGCGAGCGCGGTGCAGATCGAGCTCGACGAGTCCCACGTCCCGGTCAACGACGCGGTGCGCGGCGCCTGCGAGATCCTCGGGATCGATCCGCTCTACGTGGCGAACGAGGGAAAGCTGGTCGCGATCGTGCCCGAGGCGTCCTCGGATGCGGCCCTCGCCGCGCTCCGCGCGCACCCGCTGGGGCAAGATGCCGCGCGCGTCGGGCGTGTGGTTCCGCCGACCGGATCGAATCCCGTGATCGTCCACACCGCGCTCGGCACGCAACGCGTCCTGCCTCTCTTGTCGGGAGAAGCTCTGCCGCGAATCTGTTGAGGAGGGACGGAGGCGAGATCGGCCTCGGGGAAGGCGATCGACGCGTCAAGATCGCTGTGCCGAGATACTATCCGATGTAGGCTGCTCGCATGGGGGAACCGGAGACCGGCTGGTCATTCCGCGAGCCGGCCGTCCGGGAGCTCGACGTCCTTTGGATCACCGCCGGGCTCGGCTGCGACGGCGACACCGTCTCGATCACCGCCGCGACGCTCCCGAGCCTCGAGGACGTGGTGAGCGGCGCGATCCCCGGGCTCCCGAAAGTCCACTTGCACAATCCGGTGCTCGCGTACGCGACGGGCGACGACTTCCTCGCCCCGTTCCGCGCGGCCGCGCGCGGCGAGGCCCCACGGCCGTACGTGCTCGTGATCGAAGGATCGATCCCGAACGAGAAGGTATCGGGCGAGGGCTTCTGGGCCGCGTTCGGCAACGACCCCGACACCGGCGAGCCCATCCGGACCTGCACGTGGATCGATCGTCTCGCCCCCGGCGCGTGGGCGGTCGTCGCGATCGGGACGTGCGCGACGTACGGCGGCATCCACGCGATGGAGGGCAACCCGACCGGCGCGATGGGCCTCGCCGACTACCTCGGGTGGGAGTTCCGGTGCGCGGGCGGCGTGCCGATCGTGTGCGTGCCCGGCTGCCCGGTGCAGCCCGACAACTTCATGGAGACGCTGCTCTATCTCCTCTATCAGGCGGCGGGGCTCTCTCCGATGATCCCCCTCGACGCGGCGCTCCGCCCCGCGTGGTTGTTCTCGCAGACCGTGCACGAGGGCTGCGATCGAGGCGGCTACTACGAGCAGGGCGACTTCGCCGACGCGCTCGGATCCATCAAGTGCATCGTCAAGCTCGGTTGCTGGGGTCCGGTCACCCTCTGCAATGTCGCGAAGCGCGGCTGGATGGACGGCATCGGCGGCTGCCCCAACGTGGGCGGCATCTGCATCGGCTGCACGATGCCGGGCTTCCCCGACAAGTTCATGCCCTTCCACCGAGAGCCGCCGGGGGCGATCATGTCCTCCGCCGCCGTCCTGCTCTACGGGCGGACGGTGCGCGCGCTGCGGAACTTCACCAAGTCCTCGCTGGACAAGGAGCCGCCGTGGCGCGCACCGACCGACGAGCTGACGACGGGCTATCGGCGGGGGGAGGACGAGCGATGAGCGATGTCCGCGACATGAGCTGGGATCCGATCACCCGCATCGTCGGGAGCCTCGGGATCCACACGAAGATCGACTTCGCGAACCGACAGGTCCTCGAGTGTCACAGCACCTCGTCGATCTTCCGCGGCTACAGCGTGTTCATGAAGGGCAAGTCGCCGACCGACGCGCACTTCATCACGAGCCGCATCTGCGGCATCTGCGGCGACAACCACGCGACGTGCTCGATCTACGCGCAGAACATGGCCTATGGGATCCGACCGCCGCACCTCGCGGAGTGGATCGTCAACCTCGGCGAGGCGGCCGAGTACATGTTCGACCACAACCTGTTCCAGGACAACTTGGTTGGCGTCGACTTCTGCGAGACGATGGTCAAGGAGACGAACCCCGGCGTATGGGCGAAGGCCCAGAGCACCGAGGCGCCGGGCGCGAAGATCCACGGCTACCGGACGATCGCGGAGATCATGACCGCGCTGAACCCGTTCGAGGGCGCGATCTATCGCGAGGCGCTCCAGATGAGCCGACTCACCCGCGAGATGTTCTGCCTGATGGAGGGTCGCCACGTCCATCCGTCGACGATCTATCCCGGCGGCGTGGGCACCGTGCCGACCGTGCAGCTGTTCACCGACTACCTCGTGCGACTCATGAAGTACGTCGAGTTCGTGAAGCGGATCGTGCCGCTGCACGACGACCTCTTCGACTTCTTCTACGAGGCGCTCCCCGGCTACGAGGAGGTCGGCCGGCGCCGCGTGCTCCTCGGATGCTGGGGGAGCTTCCAGGATCCCGAGCACTGCGACTTCCGCTACGCGACGATGAGCGAGTGGGGAAGGCGCATGTTCGTGACGCCCGGGGTGATCGTGGACGGCCAGCTCGTCACGACCGACCTCGTCGAGATCAACACCGGGATGCGGATCCTCCTCGGCAGCTCGTTCTACGACGACTGGGAGGAGGGCGAGATCTTCGTCGACAAGGATCCTCTCGGGAACCCGATCGATCGCCGCCACCCGTGGAACCAGACCACTCTCCCGAGGCCGCAGAAGCGCGACCTGAAAGACAAGTATACGTGGGTGATGAGCCCGCGCTGGACGCCGAAGGGCTCGGACGAGCACCTCGCGCTCGACACCGGCGGCGGCCCGCTCGCGCGGCTGTGGGCGACCGCGCTCGCGAAGCGCGTCGACGTCGGCTACGTGGACGCGACGGGCGGCAGCGTGAAGATCCGCTTGCCGAAGGGCGCCTCGCTCCCCGAGACGGAGCTCGAGTGGAAGATCCCGAAGTGGAGCAACACGATCGAGCGCAATCGGGCGCGCTCGTACTTTCAGGCGTACTCGGCCGCGATCGCGCTCTACTTCGTGGAGCGGGCGCTCGATCTCGTGCACCGCGGCGAGACCGGGACGTGGACCCCGTTCGAGGTGCCGGACTCCGCGATCGGATGCGGCTTCCATGAAGCGGTGCGCGGCGTGTTGTCGCACCACCTCGTGATCCGCGACGGCAAGATCGCGAACTACCACCCGTACCCGCCGACGCCGTGGAACGCGAGCCCGCGCGATCGCTTCGGCACGCCGGGGCCGTACGAGGATGCGGTGATGGGGACGCCTCTGTTCGAGGAGAACGGCCCCGACGACTTCAAGGGGATCGACATCATGCGCACGGTGCGCTCGTTCGACCCGTGCCTGCCGTGCGGCGTGCACATGTACCTCGGCGACGGTCGCGAGATCGCGCGCCAACACAGCCCGACGTTCGGCGTCTCGATCGGAGGCTGAGTGGCGGCTGCGCTCGAAGAGCTCGTCGCCGCCGTCGACGCGATCGCGGACCCCGAGGCCCGCGGCCGCGCGCGCGCGCTGGTGGCCGGCGTCCTCGAGCTGCACCGCGAGGGGCTCGAGGCGGCGCTCTCGACGCTCCGCGCGCGTCCGGATGGCGCCGCGCTGATCGACGCGCTGGCCGCGGCGCCTGCTGTCAATGCGATGCTCCTCCTGCATGGGCTGCACCCGGTGCCCGCGGTCGAGCGCGTGCGGGCGGCGCTCGCCCACGTCGAGCCGGAGCTGCGGGGGCTCGGCGCGCGCGTGGCGGACGTGCGCGCGACCGACGGAGCGTTCGTGGTGCGGGTGACCCGCGACGACCCGTCGCGCCACGGCGCCGCGATCCATCGGTTCATCGAGGACGCGCTCGTCGCGGCGGCGCCGGATCTCGAGCCGATGATCGAGGGCACCGAGGACGTCCCGCTCGTGCGCGCGTCGCGGCTCGTGGAGGGTCGATGAGCCTGCGCGGCGTGGCGGCCCTCCGACGGCTCACCCGGCCGCTCGTCTCCGAAGGTCGCTGCGGCCTCTGCGCGGGTGCGCTCGCCGAGCCCCACCCTCACCTCATCGAGCCGGCGAGCCGGCGCATCGAGTGCGCGTGCCCCGCGTGCGCGCTCCTTTTCGACGGCGCGTCGGGATCGATGCGACGGATCGGCACGCGCGTGCGCGCGGTCGACGGCGAAGACGTCGCGCTCGCGTGGGATCGACTCGCGCTCCCGGTGAGCCCCGCGTTCGTCGCGCGGTGGTCGCGTTCGGATGGCACGACGATCCCGATCGCCACCTCGCCGAGCCCGCTCGGCGCCGTCGATCACGCGCTGAGCGAGGGCGCGATGGACGGGCTCGCGCGCGCGCACCCGGCGATCGCTGCGATGCGGCCCGACGTCGAGGCCCTGCTCGTCCGGCGGCGACCGTTCGTCGCCTACGTGGTGCCCATCGATCGGGCGTTCGCGTTGATCGGACGGATGCGCGGCGCGGATCGCGGCTCCGCCGAGCGGATCGTCGACGAGGCGCTGGCGTCGCTGGAGCGGGCGCGTGCGTGAGGTCCGGTTCCGGGTGACCGACGCGCGGGCCGTCGCCGCGGTCGAGCCGCACGTCCAGCTCGAGCTCGAGATCGCGGTGGACGCGGCGGTGGCGAGCGGGCAGCTCCTCGCGCAGGTCTCGATCGAGCCCTCGCGCCGACGCTGGACCGACGCCGAGCGCGCGCTCCTCCGCCCGCTCTTCGGCGCCGGCGACGTGCTCGCGAGGAGCGAGCAACAGTCGTTGCAATGGTCGCGCGCCGCGGTGGTGGTGCCCGCGTTCGAGCGCCGCGGCACGTTCACCCTCGAGCTCCCGAGCGGCCCCGGGCTCGAGCACGCGGTCGGAAAGCTCGTGAGCGCGCTCGCGGACGGCGCGCTGCCGATCGCGATCGGGTTTCGCGGCACGCTCTTCGCCGTCGACGACGCGGGCCTCACCGCGCTCCCGATCCCGCGCGGCGCGGAGGTCGACGCGGAGATCCCGATCGAGGTGGTGCGCGAGTCGATCGCGCGGAGCTTCGGCGACCGGCGCCCCGTCGCGATCGAGGGCGCGCTCTACGAGCGGCTCGACCGCTATCGCCTCGCGGTGGGCGCCCCGAGCCTCGACGCCGCGCTCGCGCGGCTGTTGGACGGCGTGAACGCGGAGGACGCGTGAGCCGCTTCGAGCACGTCGAGGACGTGGCGCGCGCGCTCTTGTACGAAGGGCTCGTCCTCTATCCGTATCGGGCGAGCGCGCTCAAGAACCAGCGGCGCTTCCCGCTCGGCGCGCTCCTGCCGCGCGCGTACGCGGAGGCGATGGGCGGCGCCGAGCGATGGGCGCTCCGGGTCGAGTGCCTCGCGGCGGCTCCACCCGAAGCGACGATCCACGTCGAGCTCCGGTTCCTCCGCGCGGTCGACCGCGAGGCGGAGGCGATCGAGGTGCGCGCACCGCTCCCGCCCAACCCGCTCGCCGCGCTCGACGCTCCGCTCGAGCAGCACGACGACCGACCCTCCGAGACGGACGAGCACGGCCGGCGCGCGGAGGCGATCGCGTTCTCGTCCCGGATCCGGGCGCAGCGCCTGGGGCAGGCCCTCCATCGCGTAGAGATCGAGATCCGCAATACGACCTGCGTGGAGCTCGACGGGCCGACCCGACGCGGGCGCCCCGACGACGCGACGCGGCGCGCGATGACCGCACGCGGGCTGACGAGCGCGCACGTGTTCCTCGGGATCGAGCGAGGCGAGCTCGTCTCGCTCCTCGAGCCGCCGGACGAGCTGCGCGATCACGCGGCGGCCTGCGCGAACGACGGCGTGTTCCCCGTGCTCGTCGGGCCGCGCGACCGGCGCGACACGATGCTCGCCTCGCCGGTGCTCGTCTACGACTACCCGCGGCTCGCGCCCGAGAGCCCGGGCGACACGTTCGACGCGACGGAGATCGACGAGCTGATCGCGCTCCGCGTGTTGACGCTCACCGATGCGGAGAAGGACGAGGTGCGCCGACGCGGCGGCGCCGCGGCCGAGCTCCTCGCGCGTACCGAGCGGCTCACCGCACGCGAGGTGATGGATCTCCACGGCCGGACCGCGCGCGCTCCGCGTGAGGCGGCGGGACGCGATGGGCGCACGCTCAGCGCCGGCGACGCGGTGCGGATCCACCCGAGCCGTCGCGCGGACGCGATGGACCTCGCGCTCCGAGGACGGCGCGCGACGGTCGCGTCGATCGAGCAGGAGATCGACGGCGTGGTGCTCGTCGCGGTGACCGTCGACGACGATCCCGGGCGCGACCTCGGGCTCGCCGGATGGCCGGGCCACCGGTTCTTCTTCCACCCCGACGAGCTCGAGCGGGTGACGCGATGACCACGATCCGTGCGTTGGTCGCCGGGGTCGGCAACGCGCTCTACGGCGACGACGGGTTCGGCGACGAGGTGGTGCGTCGCCTCGCCGGTCGGCTGCCCGACGACGTCGCGCTGCGGAGCTTCGGGATCCGCGCGTTCGATCTCGCGAGCGCGCTGATGGACGGAGTGCCCGAGGCGATCCTGATCGACGCGATGCGGCGCGGCGGCGCGCCGGGGACGCTCTACCTGATCGAGCCGACGGTAGACGAGGTCGGCACCCGCACGCCGAGCCCCCACGCGCTCGATCCGGTCCAGGTGCTCGCGATGGTGCGCGCGTCGACAGGCCGGCTGCCGCGGCTCCGGGTGCTCGGGTGCGAGCCGGCGCTCGTCGACGAGATGACGATCGGGCTGAGCGCGCCGGTCGAGGCCGCGGTCGGTCCGGCGTGCCGGATGATCGAGGAGCTGCTCGGAGGGGCCGGCTGATGCACGAGATGGGCATCGCGATGCACCTCGTCGACGCGGTCGCCGCGCGCGCGGAGGGAGCGCGCGTGGTTCGCGTCAGGGTGGAGATCGGAAAGCTCGCGGCGGTGCTGCCCGACGCGCTCCGGTTCTGCTTCGAGCTCGCGTGCGAGGGGACGAGCGCGGCCGGCGCGGCGCTCGAGATCGACGAGGTGCCGGGCCGCGCGCGCTGCCGCGCGTGCGGTGGTGAGGTCGCGCTCGAGCGTCCGTTCGGTCGCTGCGGCTGCGGGTGCAGCGATCTCGACTGGCTGTCCGGCGAGGAGCTGCTCATCCGGGAGATGGAGGTGGTCGATGTGTGAGGTCTGCGGTTGTGGGGTCGAGCCTCATGCGCACGCGCATGGGCATTCGCATGGGGGCGGGCACTCGCATTCGCACGGGGGCGGGCACTCGCATTCGCGCGGGGGCGGGCACTCGCATTCGCACGATCACTCGCACGAGGACGGGCATTCGCACTCACATGCTCACGATCACTCGCACGAGGACGAGGACGGATACGTGCACGTGCACGAGGACGTGCACGTGCACGAGGGATCGGGCGGGCATTCGCACGAGGACGGGTACGTGCACGTGCACGAGGACGTGCACGAGGACGGGGGATCGAGCGGGCACGGGGGCGGGGGGATCTCCTCGGCTCGCGTGGTCCAGGTCGGGCAAGCGATCCTGCGCAAGAACGATCAGCTCGCCGACCGCAACCGCGCATTCTTCCTCGGGCGCAGGGTCGCCGCCTTCAACCTCGTGAGCTCCCCGGGGGCCGGCAAGACGACGCTCCTCGAGCGCACCATCCGCGCGCTCGGATCCGAGGTGCCGCTCGCGGTGCTCGAAGGGGATCAGGCGACCGATCGCGACGCGGAGCGCATCCGCGCGGCTGGCGCGCGCGCCGTCCAGATCAACACCGGCGCGGGCTGTCACCTCGACGCCGACATGGTGTGGAGCCACCTCGAGGCGCTCGATCTCGCGATGGGGAGCCTCCTCCTCATCGAGAACGTGGGCAACCTGGTTTGCCCTGCGCTGTTCGACCTCGGCGAGCGCGCGAAGGTCGTCGTCTGCTCCGTCACCGAGGGCGACGACAAGCCGATCAAGTACCCGCACATGTTCCGCGCGAGTCGGCTCATGGTGCTCAACAAGGTCGACCTCCTCCCCTACGTCGACTTCGACGTCGCGCGGTGCATCGAGCACGCGCGCAGCGTGAACCCGGAGATCGAGGTGCTCGAGGTGTCGGCCAAGGACGG
This sequence comes from Sandaracinaceae bacterium, assembly GCA_050186575.1. Classification (GTDB taxonomy): domain Bacteria; phylum Myxococcota_A; class Polyangia; order Polyangiales; family Sandaracinaceae; genus JAUHXR01. The sequence continues at coordinate 45,155 of JBFWYI010000037.1, forward strand.
CACCGGGCTCGACGCCTGGCTCGACTGGATCCGGAGCCACTCGTGAGCGAGCCGGAGCGCTTCCAGCCCGCGGACCTGATCGCGTCCGGGCTCTTCGAGCCCGACGAGCTCGCGGACGGCGGCTTCGAAGAGATCCTGGAGTCGCTCCAGGTCCTCGATCAGCTGGCTCGCGCGCTCTATCCCGAGGGAGACTTCGGTCGCGGCCGCACCACCTGGCGCGACGACTCGTCGAGCGCGACGAGCGCGGAAGAGCCCCACGACGCGGCCGCCCGCGCGCAAGCGCGCCTCGCCGCGGCGGAGCGACGGTTTCGCAACCTCGTCGAGCAGATCCCCGCCGTGACGTTCATGGCCGTCCTCGGCGAGGGCGAGAACGAGGTCTACGTCAGCCCGCACGTCGAGCAGCTGCTCGGATGGTCGCAAGAGGAGTGGCTCGCCGATCCGTTCCTCTGGTACTGGCGCCTCCACCCCGACGATCGGCAGCTGTGGAACGACGAGTTCACGCGCGGCGTGCGCACCGGCGGACCGTTCAAGGCGGAGTGCCGCTTCATCGCGCGCGACGGACGCACCGTGTGGGTGCACGGCGAGGCACGGATCCTCAAGGATGAGCAGGGTCGGCCGCAGTACTTGCAGGGCATCGCGTTCGACATCACCGAGAGCAAGAAGGCGCAAGCGATGTTGCTCGAGAGCTCCGTCCAGGAAGCGCGTCACGACGAGGAGAAGCTCATCGCGCGGCGCGTGCAGACGTCGATCCTCCCCAAGCGCACGCGGCTGCCCGGCCTCGAGATCGCGGCGAGCATGGAGCCGGCGGAGGAGGTCGGCGGCGACTTCTACGACGTCCACCCGACGTTCGACGGCCCGGGCGGCTGGCTCGTGATGGGCGACGTGTCGGGTCACGGCCTCGACGCCGGCATGGTGATGATGATGGCGCAGAGCGCGCTCGCCGGGCTCGTGCGCGCACGCCCCGCGTCGGGACCGGGGGCGATCCACTCGCTGTTGAACTCCGTCGTGTACGAGAACGTCTCGCGCCGGCTCGGCTCCGATCACTACGTGACGCTCTGTCTCCTCAAGTACCGCCCTGACGGCGAGGTCGTGTTCGCCGGCGCCCATGAGCACATCCTCGTCCGGCGCGCGGCGAGCGGCGCGGTCGAGCGGATCGAGACGCCCGGCGTGTGGCTCGGTCTCCGCGACGAGGTCACGCGCCTCACCGTGGAATCTACGTTGACACTCGAGGCGGGGGATCTGCTCGTCCTGTTCTCGGACGGGATCATCGAGGCGCGCAACGCGAAGAACGAGATGTACGACATGGATCGTCTGGCCGCGCGCCTGCGCGACGCACCCGATCTCACGCCCTCTGCGGTCCGCGATCACATCCTGGTCGACATCGCGGCGTGGAAGACGCGCACCGAGGACGACATCAGCCTCTTGGTGGCGCGCTTCGAGCCCGAGGCCTGAGGCGGTGACCATGTCGCGCGCCTCGCTCACGGAGGTGGGCATCGCGATCCTCGCCGCGCTGGTCCTCGGGTGCGGCGCGACCGGCGATCGCGCGCGCTACGCCGCCGTGGACGGCGACGCGCGGGTCGGACGCTGGACCTCGCCAGCGCGCACGTTCCGAACCAACCTCTTCTGGATCGAGGCGCCGGAAGGCGTCGTGCTGATCGACACCGGGTTCTTGCCCGCCGACGCGGAGGCGGCGGTCGCGGCGGCGGAGCGCGCGACCGGCAAGCCGGTGGTGCTCGCGATCGTGCTGCATCCGAATCCCGACAAGTTCAATGGCGCACACTACCTCGTCGCGCGCGGCGTCCGAGTGATCTCGAGCCTCCAGGTGATCGATCACATCGAGCACGTCCACGCGATCCGCCACCGGGCGTTCGCGAGCCGCTACCCGGACGAATATCCGGACGACGCGCCCGCGCTCGAGTCGTTCGGCGACGCGACGACGCACCTCGACGTCGCGGGCATCACCCTCGCGCTCCACGTCCTCGGACGCGGCTGCTCCGACGCACACGTCGTCGTCGAGTGGGAGGGTCACGCGTTCGTCGGCGACCTCGTGGCGAACCATCACCACGCGTGGCTCGAGCTCGGGTACGTAGCGCCGTGGCGCGACACCCTCGCGCGGATCGCGGAGCTCCGTCCCCGCTACGTGCACCCTGGCCGCGGCGCCTCGGGCGGCGCGTCGCTCCTCGACGAGCAGCGCGCCTACCTCGACGAGGTGGACGCGATCGTGCGACGCGGTCCGCTCTCCGATCCGCCGACCGACGCCGAGCTCGACGCGGTGCGCGCGTCGGTCGAACGGCGCTTCGTGGGCTATCGCCACCCGGTGTTCCTGCGCATCGGAATTCCGGCCGTCGCACGCGCGATCGCGGCGGAGCGCGACGGCGGCTGAACGCTCGCGCAACCTACGTTGCGGTCGACGGATGGGCCGGCGCCCCGCGGACCGACTTCGACCCAAGGTCCGACCCTCCGGAGCGGTATGCTCGGGCATGCCCTCTCGATGGCTCGGGTGCTTGCTCACGCTCGCGACCCTGAACGCGTGCGCCGGATGCGGCAGCAGCTCGACGGCGGCTTCGACCGGGACGAACGATCCGAGCCGCGAGCCTCCCGCGTCATCGGGCCCCGCCCGCTACGAGGTCCACGAGTGGGGCCTCGTGCGCGGCATGCTCAACGATCGCGTGATGCTCTCCGGTCCGCACCGCGCCGAGATCGCGATGCCGCTCGCGAAGCCGGTCCTCTACTTCCATCGCGAGGGCGAAGGCGCGCTCACGATCGACGTCGGCGCGCGCATCACGCACGGATCGATGGTCGAGCACTGGCCGCTCGCCGAGGTCGCGAGCGACGGATCGATCGCGTGGAGCGGCGTCACGATCGAGGAGGGCAACTGCGCGGGCGCGCACTATCCGAGCGAGTCCGAGGCGCCGTGCTCCTCGATCGTTGCGCCCGACAGCTGCGAGGCGGCCGTCCTCGCGACCGTAGAGACGCCGGACGGCGACTGCGTGCGCTACCGCGACGCATCGTACGACCACCTCTTCTATCGCGGGGAGCTCGCGGGTGCGCCCGCGTTCCCGCTGGAGATCACGAGCGACGCCGGACGCGTGCGCGTCACCCATCGAGGCTCCGAGCCGATCGTGGGGCGGCTGCTCCGCGTGAACCGGACCTCTCGGCAATCTCGCTTGCTCGATCCACCCGCGCCCGGCGCGAGCGCGGAGGTCGGGCCGGCCGACGGACCGATCGCCCCGGCGATCGACGCGCTCGCCGACGCGCTGCGGCAGGCCGGCCTCACCGACGACGAGGTCTCGGCGTTCCGCCGCGCGTGGGACGAGACGCTGTTCGGCACCGAGGTCGCCGCCGGAGAGGCGCCCGCGACGGCGACCCCGATGGCCGGAGGCCTGCTGCGCGCATCGACCGACGAAGCGCTGCTCTACGTGCTGCCCTCGGCGGTGGCGGACGCGCTCGCACCCCTCACGTTCGACCCGCCGCCCACCGCGGTCCGGCGCGCGATCGTCGTGTGGATCGACGTCGCGGGCGGCGCCGTCGCGCGCCCGTGACGACGGGGTGCCGCGTCAGGCCGCGTTCCGACTATCCTTGTCGGCGATGACGGTCGATCCGACCGACGAGACGCTCATGGCCGGCGCGGCCCACGGGGCGGATCTCGACGCCACGAACCCCGCCGGCACCGTGCTCGCGGGCCGCTACGAGATCCTCGGGCTGCTCGGGATCGGCGGGATGGGTGCGGTCTACCGAGCGCACGACCGCGAGCTCGACGAGGACGTCGCCCTCAAGATGCTTCGACGCGGTTGGCTCGAGGAGCCCGGCGCGCTCGAGCGCTTCCGGCGCGAGGTGAAGATCGCGCGGCGCGTGACGCACCACAACGTCGCGCGGACGTACGACATCGGTCAGGCCGGCACCGATCGGTTCCTCACCATGGAGCTCATCGACGGCCCCTCGCTCGCGCGCCGGCTCGACGACCAGGGCGCTCAGACGCTCACCGAGACGATCCGCATCGCGTCGGCGATCTGCGAGGCGCTCGAAGCCGCGCACGCGGCCGGTGTGGTGCACCGCGACCTCAAGCCCGACAACGTGTTGCTCACCGACGATCGCGTGGTGGTCACCGACTTCGGGATCGCGATCTTCGGGCGCGGGGACGGAACCTCGACGCAGGGCATCGTCGGCACCCCGGCGTACATGGCGCCCGAGCAGGTGCTGGGGAAGACCGCCGACGCGCGCGCCGATCTCTACGCGCTCGGCCTCGTGATGTACGAGCTGCTCACCGGTGAGCGCGCGTTCGTCGGTGAGACGCCGCTCGGGATCGCGTCGGCGCGGCTCGTCCAGCCGGTGCCCGATCCGTCCTCGGTCGTGAAGGGCCTTCCCCCTCGGATCAGCGAGCTCGTGCGCGCGCTCCTCGCGCGTGACCCCGCCGACCGTCCCGCGAGCGCGACCGAGGTGCGCGAGACCCTGACGCGAGTCGAGATCAACTCGGTGATCCCGCCGAGCCCATCGGGACGCCCGGTCGCCGAGGAGGTGTCACGGACCCTCGCGCTCCTCCCGCTCACGTGGACCGGACCGACCGAGGAGCGCTGGGTCGCGGAGGGCTTCGCCGAGGATCTCGAGGACGCGCTCTGCATGGCTCGCGGCCTTCGCGTCCGCTCGGGCGGCGCGCCGCGCGACGGAGAGGACGCGCGGAGCTACGGCGAGCGGCTGGGGGTCGAGCTGGCGCTCGATGGGAGCGTGCGGCGCGCCGGCGACTCGGTGCTCGTGCGGCTGCGGCTGACCAGCGTGCAAGACGGCTTTCATGTCTGGGCGGAGCGCTTCGAAGCGTCGCTCGGGGAGCTGCTGGTGACGAGCGATCACGCGGCGCGCGCGGTGGCGACGGCGGCCGGGCGCGCGACCCTCCCCGAGGCGCCGCGTCACGGCATGCCGCCCGAGGCGGTCGAGCTCTACCTGCGCGCGCTCCGCATCGGTCACCTCGCGATGTTCTCGGACGAGCGCGCATCGAACCTGCTCCTCAAGGCGCTCGCCCTCGCGCCGGAGGATCCGCAGATCCTCTCGGCGCTCGCGATCGCGCAGGTACGCGAGAGCTTCCGCCCCTCGTCTCCCGACCCGACGCTGCTCGAGCAAGCGCGCACGAACGCCGAGCGCGCGCTCGAGGTCGCGCCGCATCTCGCGGAGCCCTGGGTCGCGCTGGCGCGGGTGCGTCACAGCACCGGCGACACGGTCGGCGCGGTCCGCGCGCTCGACCGCGCGCTCCACAACGGCCCGAGCGTCGCGTCCGCGCATGCGTTCGCGTCGAAGATCCTCACCGAGCTGGATCGCCGACAGGAAGCGCGCCAGTACGCGGAGCGCGCGCTCTGGCTCGACCCGGAGCAACCTTTCGTGCACCTCGACCTCCTCCGCCTCGACTCGCTGGAGGGAGACTGGGACGCGGTGGAGGCGCGCCTCGCCGACCTCCATCGCATGCACCCGTTCTACGCCTACCTCGCCGGTCCGCGCCTCTCGGTGTGGGCGGACCGCGAGCTCCTGCCGATCGGCGACGACGTGGAGCTCATGCCGGCGAGCCGGCTCATGAAGGAGCTGCTCGAGCGCGTCACCGCGGGCACCGCCGATCACTGGCAGAGCTACCTCGACGAGGCGCTCGCGACGGTGGAGCCTCGCTCGCTCGGGGCGCGGATGTTCCAGCAGCTCCGCGCCGAGCTGAACGGCAAGCTCGGCAACCTCGACGAGGCGATGGACGCGGTAGAGAAGAGCGTCGACGCCGGGCTCGAGGACCTCGCCTGGATCGAGGGTTGTCACCTGCTCGATGGTCTGCGCGATCGTCCCGCGATGGCCCGCGCCCGCCGCACCGTCCGCGAGCGTGCGGATCGCGCGCTCGCCGCGTGGACCCGCACGCCGCTCGTGCGAGCCTCCGCGTGAGCGGCGCGATGGCCTGCGAGGGCCACGGCGAGCACGGCGCGTGCGTCCGGTGCGGCACGTTCATCTGCCCGGCGTGCCGGCGTTGGCTCGCCGAGAAGCCGCACTGCAGGGAGTGCATCGAGCGCATCGGGAGCAAGCCGAGCGCGCGTGCCACCGCCGCCGCCGCGATCGCGACGCTCGGCCTCGGCTGCCTGGTGGTCGGCCCGATCGCCGCGATCCTCGGCGCCCTCGAGCTGCGCGCGATCAAGGCCGGTGCGGCGCCGCCGGCCGGGGAGAGCTTCGCGTGGGTCGGGCTCGTGCTCGGCGCGATCGAGATCGTCGCCGTCCTCGTGTGGGGGCTGAGCGCGATCGTCGTACCGCCCTGAGCGATCCGCGCCCACACCCGGCCGCGCTCCCTATACGCTCGCCGCATGCCGAAGAAGAGCTTCGCCCTCGAGAGGAACGCCCCCAAGCGACTGGAAGTCGAGTGGACGGGCGCGTTCGCGGACGTGACGGTTCGGTGGGACGGAGACTTCGTAGCGGGCCTCGACCGCGGCGACCTGGAGTCTGGCACGGAAGTTCCGTTGCCCGCCGGGACGACGATCCGACTGAGCCTCGCGTCGCTCGGCACGCTCGGCAACGCCAAGCGGCTCGCGGTGCACTTCGCGGACGGGCGTCCCGTCCCGGGCAGCGACGACGATCCGACCGAGGCGGGCAAGCAGGCCGGCTACATCCTCTACTTCATCGCCGCGCTGAACGCGCTGTGCGGCGTCATCGCGATGGCGACACAGAACGAGATGTTGCTCAACGCGGGCGCGGGGATCGCGTCGCTCGTGATGGCGCTCGTGATGGGCGTGCTCGGCCTCTTCACGATGCGCGGCTCGCGGATCGCGCTCGGCATCGCGATCGGGCTCTACGCGGCCGACTGGCTGCTCGGCGTCGGGCTCTCGATCTCCGACGGAGCCTCGCCGTCGATGGGCGGCATCTTCATCCGCATCGCGTTCATCGTGGCGCTCGGCCGCTCGTTCATGGCGATGGGCGGTCCGCGCGCGGACTGACGGGGCGAGAGAGGCGCAGCATCCCGAGCTCGTCGCTCCGAAACACCACCGCGTAGCCGCGCTTCTGGAACAGCGCGATGAGCTTCGCGTTCGCCTGCGACGTATCGGTGACCAGCGCGTCCACGCGCCGCTCGCCGAGCCACGCCTCACCGCGATCGAGGAGCGCCTCGGCGACGCCGTGACGGCGGTGCGCGGGATCCACGTAGGTGGTCGAGAACAGTCCGAAGCGCGCGCCGTCCTCGTGCTCGACGCGCACAATCGTGTGGCCGACGATCATGCCACCTTGCGTCGCGACGAACACCGCGCCCTCGCACGCGTTCGGATCGAGGTGGAAACGAACCCTCGCGCGGAGCCACTCCGGCGTGTACATCGAGCCGCCGCGCGCCGCGCCGACCACCTCGATGAGCGTGAGCCGCATGCGGTCCGCGACGACGGCGATTTCGGCGTCCGAAAGCGGATCGATCGGGCGCACGTCGGTCGGGCTCACGCGGGCGTCATAGGGGCGGGATGGCGTGCGGGCAATCAGGGGGATGCGGACGAGATCGGGGGACGGTGAACGGCGACGGTCGGGTGCGTCGGCGACCTACGACGGGGCGCCGATCGTCAACGTGATCGTCAACGTAATCGTCCTCGTGCACGTCCATGTACCCGTGCTCGTCGTCGCACCCGGTCGTAGAAGACCGGCCTGGGGACGCGGCCCGACGAGGCCATCACGCAGGCTACGCGCGGATCCGTCGCCGAAGGACCGGCACGAGGCTCGATCGCTCGGTGCCCGCGCGGCGCACCTCGAGCATCACCACCGTGCCCTCCGGTCCGCGGATGCGCTCGATGCAGCCCCCGAAGCCGAGCGGGCCGACGGGGGCTCCGTCGATCGAGAGGATCGCGTCACCCTCGTGCAGCCCCGCTTGCTGTGCTCCACCTCCGTCGACCACCCCGCGCACCATCAGCACGTCGCCCTCCGCGGCGAGGATCGCGCCGATGCCGGCGAGCTCGATGCCGGGGGTGTCGCCGGGCTCGACGACGCTGAGATCGATCGTCCCGACGTCCACGGGCTCGTCCCCGACCACGATGCCGCTCCGGATGCGGCCATGGTGGCCCTCGGCAAAGACCGCGACCGAGACGACGCCGCGCGGGACGCCGCCCAACACGAACACGCCCTCGTCGTCGCTGAGCGCGCTCGACTCCACCGGCGTCGGGCTCGGTCCGTCGCCGAGTCGGCCCTCCACGCTCGCGCGGGCGTGGACCAACCGCGCGCCGTCGCCCGCCGACACCACCCGACCGCGGATCGTCGCGCCGCGCGTCAATGCGAGCTCCACCGTGCGGGGCGCCGCGCTCGCGACGGCGTCGATCGGATCGCTCGGCGCGTAGCCCGGCGACACGGCCACGAGGCGCACCGGACCCTCGGGCAGCCCGCCGATCCTCACCGTTCCGTCGCCATAACCGGACTCCATCGTCAGCGCGTCCGACTCGAGCGCGCCTCGCGAGCGCTCGACGATCACCGTCCACGCCGCGATCGGCTCGGCCGGACGCTCGGCGTCGACCACGCGCACCTGCACCCTCCCCTCGCGCCCGAGCTGGATCGCGATCGGCGCCTCGACGGTCGCACCGTCGACCCGCGCCCGCGCGAACCCCTCCGCCGACGCGACCACGCGGTAGGTCGTGCGATCGGCGCCGGTGAGCGCGAACGTGCCGTCGTCCGCGCTCGTCCCGTGGAGCCCGGGGTGGAGCTCGTCACCGCGTGGATCGCCCGCGCTCGCCTCGATGCGAGCGCCCGCCACCGCGGCGCCGTCGGGTCCGGTGACCGTACCTCGCAATACGTCTTCGGCGCGCCGATCCGGCGGCGCCTCGGCGCTCAGCCGGATCGTCACCGCGTGCGAGACCTGCGCGCCCGTATCGACGCTCGCGCGCCCGACCCCGCGCTCGGGGTGCGCCGCCTCGAGGATCGCGAAGTCGGGCGCGATCACCGCGACCTCGCCGTCCGCGTCGGTCCGGTACGCGTCGTCGATCGGCGCGAGGGTGAGCTCACCGCGGTCCGCACCGAACACGCGCACCGTCGCGCCGCGCACCGGTTCGCCGTGAGCGTCCTCCACGCGCACGGTGAGAGGGATCGCGTCGGTCAGGATCACCCGCACGCCCTCGACGCACACGCCCGCGCGCGCGTCGAAGCGGATCGGGCTCTGGCCCCACGCGGGCGCGAAGGGCAAGTAGTCTTCCGCCATCGCGAGCGCGAGCACGTACGTGCCGGACGTCGGCGCCGCGAAGCGGAACGCGCCGTCCTCCCCGCTCGTCGCCGACACCGTGGTCTCGCCCGACGAGAACGTGAGCTCCGCGCCCGCGATCGGTGCGGCGCTCGCATAGCCGACCACCGTGCCTGCCAATGTGCCGGCCTCGCACGAGGGATCGGCGCGCAGCACGGCCGGGCTCAGCCGCACCGGGGTCCCCGACGTCGCGGTGCGCTCCGGCGCCGGTCCCGCGTCGCGCTCGTCCGTCGCGTCGTCTCCCGCGATCGTCTCGCCGATCGGACCCGTCGGGCCCGCGTCCTCCTCGCTCGACGCCGCACCCGCGTCGTCGTGCGGACGGGCGTACGACCAGAGCCCGAACGCGGCGAGGAGCGCGACGCCGATCGCGATCGCGATCCACGCCGCCATCGGGGTCCGTCGCGGCTCGCTCATGCGGGTCCATACGCCGCCGCGCCGCTCCCCGCAAAACCTGGGGGCGCGATCAGCGCCCGACGCGGCACAGCACGACGCCGAGGTAGTCGCCCTCGGGGAACGCGGCGAGCCGCGGATGATCCGGCGCGGCGCCCCAGCGACCGAGCACCGTCAAGATGACCTGCGCGCTCTGCGCCGCCTCTCCGATCGTCTCCTCGAACGCCGCCGCTCCGACGTGGCTGCTGCAGCTCGCGGCGAGATAGAGACCATCCGGCTCGAGCACCCGGAAGCACGCCTCGTGGAGCGCGCGGTAGCTCCGGAGCGCGCGGGGCACCGCGTCCTTCTTCGGCGCGAAGCTCGGCGGATCGCTCACGATGAGATCGAAGCGGGCGCCCTCCTCGGCGATCTCCGCGAGGTACTCCGGGACGTCGCGCCGCACCGCTCGATGAGCGCTCGGCGCGAGCACGTTGAGCGCCCAGCCGCGATCCGCGTAGACGAGCGCCTGGGCCGCCGTGTCGACGGTCGTCACCTCCGTCGCGCCGCCGAGCCCCGCCGCGATCGAGAAGCCCCCCGTGTATCCGTAGAGGTTCAAGACGCGTTGTGCCCGGGCGATCGTCCGCACGGTCCGCCGCGACTCCCGGTGGTCGAGGAACAGCCCCGTCTTCTGGCCGTGGTACGGGTCGACGATCAGGCGCATCCCGTGCTCGCGCACCTCGATCTCCTCGGGCACCTCGCCGTGCGCGAGCTCGATCTTCGTCTCGCCGCGCCGCCCCGTCTTCACGAGCAACCCCTCGAGCCCCGCTTCGCGCACCAGCGTGCGCGCCAGTACCTCACGCCACGCGATCGTCGCCTCACCATCGAGTCGCAAGACGCCATGCGCACCATAGCGATCGCAGACCACGCCCCCGAGCCGATCGCCCTCGCCGTGGAGCAGCCGTAGCGCGGTCGTGTCCTCGGGCGCGACCTTCTCGCGCAGCGCGAGCGCGGCGCGGACGCGCCTCTCGATGAAGCGCTCGTCGATCGGCTCGTCGTGCGTCGTCCACACCCGCACGCCGATCGGCCCCGCCTCGGCGACTCCGCGACCGACGAAGCGACCCTCGCGATCGACGACCGTGACCACCGTCCCCGGCGCCGGCGGCGCGTCCGAGAGCGCGTCGCGAAACACCCAGGGGTGCCCGCGGCGGAGCACGCGCGCGAGATCCTTGGCGAGCCGGAGCGTCGTCCCGCCCCCGAGCCTCGCCGATCGCTCCCGGTGCGTCCCACGCGGATCCGTCACGCCGTGCTTCGCCGCACCGTGCTTCGTCGCACCGTGCTTCGCCGCGCCGGGCTTCGTCGCACCGTGCTTCGTCGCACCGCGAGCCCGTTCGCCGCCCGCCGTCGCGCCCTCCTTGGCCGCGTGCTTCGCGGCGGGCTTGTTCGGCCCCAACGACCTCGGCGCGCCCGATTCGTGCCGCGCGCCCGGCCGACCACGTCGTTTGCGGCCTACCACGGCACCGCGCGATAGTCCTTGAGGAACAGCCCGAACACGTGCTCGCCGGTGAGCACGCCGTCGATGATCGGATCCACGATCCGCGCCGCGCCATCGACGATGTCGAGCGGTGGATGGAACCCGTGCTCCTCCACCTTGCGCTGCGCGATCGCGAGCGGGTCCTCGTCGGTCACCCAGCCGGTGTCGACGCTGTTCATGTGGATGCCGTCTTTGACGTAGTCCACCGCGGACGTGCGCGTCATCATGTTCAGCGCCGCCTTCGCCATGTTCGTGTGCGGGTGCTTGTCCGTCTTGAACGCCCGATAGAACTGCCCCTCCATCGCGCTCACGTTCACGATGTGCTTGTCGTCGGCCGGCGTGCGACGCATCAAGCCGCGTAGACGCGCGTTGATCACGTACGGCGCGACCGCGTTCACGAGGTGCACCTCGAGCAGCTCGACGGTCGGGACCTCGTCGAGGGTCAACCGCCACGAGTTGAGGTCGCGCCGATCGACCTGCTGGAGGTCCGCGTCGAGCTCACCGGGACGAAACAGATCCACCCGCTCCGCGAGCTCGCCCTCGAGCAGCGGCACCTGGCTCAGCGCGGCCGAGGGCGCCGTCCCGAGCGGGCTGGCCACCGTCGCCGCCGCCTCGATCGGGAGCTGGAGCGTGAGCTCCGCGTCCATCAGATGGCGATAAAACCCGGGCGGACGCCGCACCGTCTGGCACGCGTTGTTGATGATGTAGTCGAGCCGCGACAGCTCGCCGTCGAGGCGCGCGCAGAGCCGCTCCACACTCGGGGTGTGGCGCAGATCGATCCCGTGGATGGTCAGCCGCTCGCGGTAGGACTCGAAGTCCGGCTCCCGCGCGAAGCGCGCCGCCGCGTCGTGCGGAAACCGCGTGGTCACATGGGTGTGGGCGCCGGCGCGCAGCAGCTTGATCGCCGCCTGGTAGCCGATCTTCACGCGAGCCCCGGTCACCAGCGCGACGCGGCCGCGGAGATCCGCGGTGCGGGTGCGGCGCTCCCAGTTGAGCTCCGCGCAGGATGGGCACATCTGGTCGTAGAAGCGGTGCACCTCGACGTAAGACGCCTTGCACACGTAGCACTTGCGCGCCTCGCGCAGCGGCTCGCTCTCCTCCGGCGCGTCGGGTTCCCCCGCCCGGAGCTCGGGCGGCGTCACGAACAGAGGCGCGCGGCGCAGCGTGCGGATCCCGGTCGCGTCGAGGATCGCCTCGTCGCGGCTCTTCAGCGCCTCCTTGCGCTTCTTCCTCCGCACCTTGTCCAGCTTGCGCAGCTCGTGCCGCTCGGGCCGCGACACGCGACCGGCCGCGATGAGGAGCGCGCGTTGGGTCTCGCGATCGAGGACCTCGAGCCGCCCGCGGTCTTCCACGATCGCCTCGAGCGTCCTCAGACAGCGGCGGAGCTCGTCGTCGTCGGGCGCCATGAGGGGCGGGCACTATAGCCGCGCTCGTCGGCGCGACCACCGGAGCGACGCGGTGGGACATCGCCCGCGCGTCGGCGTGACGTCGCGAAACCTCGGCGAGACACGCGCCTCCGCGCCGGGCTGCCGCGCGCTGGCACGGCCTCTGCGATGGAGCCGCGCACGGCCAGAGTGGCCGACCGCAGAAGGAGAATGATCATGGGTCCCAAAGGTGATGTGCGCTCCCCGTTCCTGATGACGCTGCTCTGGCCGCTGACGCTGGGCATCTACGGGATCTGGTGGGGCTTCAAGGTCTGCGGGGAGGTCAACGCCTTCCTCGGCACCGAGCGCATGAGCGCGTTCAAGATCATGGCCCTCAGCGCGGTGACGTGCGGGCTCTACGGGCTGTACTACCAGTTCGTCGAAGCGAAGAACGTCATCAAGGAGGTCCAGCAGAAGGCCGGTCTTCCGCCGAAGCCCCCGTTCTTCGTGGGCCCGATGCAGTTCCAGGGCGCGCTGAACAAGGTCTGGGAGACGATTCCCTGAGGGGGCGCAATTTGTCGGCTCGGCGCCCTTTGCAACGCGCCCGAGGGCGGCTAGGCTCGCCCCGCTCGAACCCCTCCAGGCTCCGGGCCCGGGGGGTTTCGGGCGTGTACGCGAGGCGCGCGCGGCATGGGCGGCGCGACGAGAGGAGAAGCGACGATGGGTCCCAAAGGTGAAGTCCGTTCCCCGTTCATGATGTTCCTGCTCACTGCGGTGACGTTTGGTATCTACTTGCTCTGGTGGGCCTTCAAGGTCTCCGGCGAGGTCAACGGGTTTCTCGGTACCGAGCGCATGAGCGCCATCAAGATCCTGGCCTTCAACTTCCTGAGCTGCGGCCTCTACGGTCTCTACTTCCAGTTCGTGGAAGCCAAGAAGATCATCGAGGAGGTCCAGACGAAGGCCGGCCTGCCGGCCCAGGCCCCGTTCTTCCTCGCGCCGCTCCAGTTCCAGGGTGCCCTCAACAAGGTCTGGGAGCAGATCCCCGGCTGAGCTCGGGATCGAGCCCAGGTCCAGCTCGCTGGACCCTGATCCGATCGCTCCTACATCGATCGCAGCCACGAGCCGACCGTCGAGAGACGGCCGGCTCGTCGTGCTCGTGCGCGCTCGTCAGCGGCCGTGGATGGTGATCGACCAGTCCAAAAGGTCGCCGACCGACGAGTCCGCGCTGTGATCGACCACCGTCAGCCGCCACACGCCCCGCGACGACTGGCCGACCAGCTCGGGTACGAACACGGTCTCCCTCACGACGGAGTCGCTGGTCGGTTCCAGGGAGCCATCGGCGAGCACCACCTGCGCGCCGCTGTCGACGTGGGTGAGCGTGAGCGTAAGCGTGAACGGAAAGCGGTGATGGATGCCGAAAGAGACCGCGACGCGGTCGATCACCAAGTCGTCGGCGATGAGGATGCTCGACCCGACGCCGCTCTCGTCGGCTTCGGGGATCGGGGCTCCGGGACGGACCGCGCCGCTCACCATCCGCACGTCTTCGCCGTACACGTCCTCCCAGCACTCGGCCTGCTCCCATGCCTCGGCGCCCGGTACGCATGCGCCGCTACAGGTCCGCGACTCTCGATACCCGAGCCAACACCGGGTGACCGTATTGGCCACGTCGATATCGCACACGTCTCGGTCGCCGACCCAGTCGGGACACTCGGCCCGCCAGTTCCTTTCCTTCCACGCGATCAGCTCACGGTAGGGGTGAACCTCCACCGTGGTCGCCTCATCCCGCATCACGTTCGGATCTTCCTGGTAGCCGAACGCGCGGGTGAGGAGATGCAAGCCCCGTGGACCGAACGTCGCTCCCCCTTCGTCGCCGGCGCACGCGCGCCCGGGTCGGTCGCCGTAGATGTATGAGAAAGCCCGCTTGACGCCAGCGCCGTCTCGCGTGGTGTTGTCCATGCAACCGTACCCATACCGGGTCATGGGCTCGCCCGCCTGGGGTGCCGAGTCGGCGAGCTGGGCCGGCTCCGCAATCTCGGGCGGCACGCGATGCCACAACTGCGCGAGCGCGAAGCCGAGCGAGTCGCCGAATCGGGCGACCGCGACGATGCGGTAAACGTAGCTTTCGTCGTCGCCTCGTTCGATGCGGAAGGTCCCGATCGAGTGTGGAGTACCGCCCTCTCCTACCCCCTCGAACACGGTCTGATAGATGTCGTCGCTCGACCGCTCGACACACTCCGCGGCGGTCAACACCAGGTCGGGGGCGACCAGCGTGCCGCTGCAGACCGTGGAAGGAAAGAACTGAACGTGCCCGACCTCCGGGTGGTCGATCGTCTCGCGGCCGGTACGCGTCGAGCGCGGCAATCCCGAACGGAGCTCGATCGTTCCGTCGGGTCCGGTCCCTCGACCGAGATAGACGACGACGGTGTAGGTTCGCGTCTGGGGCGCGACGAACTCGACGCACGAGTCCCCGGTGTGCTCCCCGAGGCATTGCCCCCTGGAGTCCTCGAGGATCGTCTCTCCGGGTTGTCCGTCCTCGTCCCGCGCGTATGCGACTGCGACGTACGCGGCGAGCCCTTCGGTGAGCGTGCTGAACCGGATGCTGTCCCCCCGCTCGGCATGGAAGGTCCAGCCGATGAGGCGACGTCGTTCGGAGACGTCACCGCGCACCGCGGTGCCGAGCTCGATCTCACCCTGGATCCCTACGTGCTCACCCCAGAGCCCCTCGGCATCGGGGAGCAGATCACGATCGGGGTCGATGTCGGGTGTGGCCGCGCACCCGCAGATCACCAAGGCCAAACAAGCAAGACGAACGGTTCGCACAGGCCCTCCCGGACCTTCCCCGCCCGGCGCCTAGGCAACCCGCGCGCCAAGCCCGGATCGACGGCGCCGGAAGCGCACGGTGGCGAGGTCCTCCCACGCACGGTGGAGTCACCCGACCACGTCGGAGCATTGCGTGCTCCGATCGCGACGTCCGCGATCGGAGTCGATCAGATCACGAAGTCGAAGCGCGCGCGCGGCAGCCGAGGCGACGTTACGAGGCGTAGCCGCGTCCGCGCATCATAGAGCACGTCAGCCTCATTGCGGGGCCGCTCGTCGGCGAAGTAGAGCTGCGTGGTGAGGAGCGATCGCCCCTCGGCCCACACCTTGAGGTGGAGGTGCGGAGTGCGGACGATGCCGATCACCTGCTCGGGCCCCGGCCGTACGGTGCAAAACCGGTAGCGCCCGTCGGCGTCGCTGAGCTGATGACCTCGGAAGCGCTGGCCATCCGCGTCGTAGCGCCCCGTCCCGTCGGCCTGCCACAGGTCGAGCACCGCGCCCGCGATCGGTCGGCACGCGCGATCGAGCACCCGCCCCTCGAGCACGAAGCGCTCGCCGGGCGCGTCGGGCTCGCCGAGCCAATGCGTGCGCGGCGAGCGCGGCCGGTAGAACGGCCCCTCCGCGATCTCGGGCGTGCGCGCGATCTCGCCGTCGGCGCACGCCGTGCCGCGGACCAGCCTCCCGGGCACGCGAGGCACCGCGCGCTCGTCCCGCAGGAGCTCGAGCGGCGTCACGCACCCGCCGGCGAGGCCCGCGAGCCCGAGGAGGATCGCGCGGCGCTCAGCCACTCGTCGTCCGTTGTGCAGCGCGGTCGAGGAACGAGCGCAGCGCGTACATCTGCGCCGCGCCGAGCCCCTGGCCGATGAACGCCGCGCCGTAGACGAAGCCGATCAGCGCGAGCGCGGCCGGTGCGATCGCGAGCGCCCACGGCGTCCACCCGAGCGTCCACTGCGACGCGCCGTAGACGAGCCCCATCACGGCGACCAGCGCGAGCACGCCGTAGATGGCCATGAACATCGTCCACACGTGCGGGTGCGGCGCGAAGCGGCCGCGGAGGCACGGTCCCTCGATGAGCTCGTCGTCCTCGTCGACCGCCGCCTCGACGTAGAGGTACGGCGACCAGAAGTGACGCACGTCGTCCTTCATCCGCAAGACGGCGTGCCTGCGAAACATCACGCCCGTGCACTCGGGGTGACCTTCGGTGATCAGGTCGCCGAGCACCTTCAGCACGGCGACCGGGTCGTCGTGCGGCACCACGAAGACGGGACGCATCCTCGGCCGGTCCATGCGCCCCCATCCTACGCCCGGCCGGCGGCGCGGGCCGTGACCTGTCGCGCACCTCGTCGGGTCTGCCTTCTGTGGTATGGGGACGCGCGTCCGATGGTGCGCCTCCTCCTGCGCTCGCTGTGGATCGCCTTCGTCCTCGCGATGCTCCTGCCGCGCTACGCGTGGGCGCGGCTCCGCGCGGGCCGGCTCGACGACGAGGCGCGCGATCGCCTGCGCGGCCAGCTCCTCGCGTCGACCCTGGAGCGGCTCGGCGCGACGTTCGTGAAGTTCGGGCAGATCCTCGGCAGCCGTCCGGATCTCTTGAGCCCGGCCCTCTGCGCGGCGCTCGGCAAGCTGCACGACGACGTCCCGCCGCTCTCGTTCGAGACGGTCGAGCGCGTGCTCGATCGCGAGCTCGACGAGGCGCAGCGCGCGCAGTTCGCCCGGATCGAGCGCGAGCCGATCGCCGCCGCGTCGGTCGCCCAGGTGCACGAGGGGGTCCTCCTCGGCGGCGAGCGCGTCGCGATCAAGATCCAGCGCCCCGAGGCGCCCGCGCAGATCGAGCGCGACCTCGCGATCATGCGCTTCGGGGCGAAGTTGCTCGACTACTTGCCTTCCCTGCATCTCTTGTCGCTGCCCGGCGCGGTCGAGCGCTTCGGCGAGGCGCTCGCGAACCAGCTCGACTTCGTCCTCGAGGCGAAGAACAACCGCCGGCTCGCGCAGAACCTGAGGGAGCTCAAGGGCGTGCGCGTGCCGGACCTCTACGAGGATCTCTGTACGCGCGCCGTCTTGACGATGGAGCTCATCGACGGCGTGAAGGCGACCGAGCCCGAGCGCCTCACCGATCGCAAGGTGCGCCGCCGCCTCGCCGCGCGCGGCGCGGACGCGGTGTTGAAGATGATCTTCCGCGACGGCTTCGTGCACGCCGACATGCACCCGGGGAACATCCTCCTCACCGAGGACGGCACCCTCGTGTTCATCGACCTCGGGATGGTCGCCGAGATCCCGCGCGACATGATGCGACCGTGGATCGAGACGTTCCAAGCGCTCGGCGGCCAAGACGGAAAGGCGGCGGCGCGCCTCTTCTACGTCTACGCCCCGTTCGTCGCGACACAGGACTACGCCGCGTTCGAGGCCGACACCGTCCGCTTCTTCCAGCAGTTCGAGGGGCTCCGCCTCGGAGAGGTCGAGGTCGGCGAGGTGGTCGGCGGGATGATGAACGTGCTGCGCCGCCATCGCGTGCAGGTCGAGCCGGTGTTCACCGTGGTGAACCTCGGTGTGCTGGTGGCCGAGGGCCTCGGCAAGCAGCTCGATCCGGAGCTCGATCTCGTGCAAATGTCGTTGCCGTACCTGGCCGAGGCGCTGGCGGCAGCGCCTCCGGGTCGCCCGCCGCTGCGTGAGATTCCGACCTAGCGACCCCGGCAGCTCGCTCCCCTGCCCCTGCCCGTGCCCCTGCCCCTGCCCGCGGATCGAGAAAGCCCAACGGCCCCGCGAAGCGCATCCGTAGTCCGATCCCCCTCGAAGCGCACCAGGACGCGCGAAGCGCACGAGGCCTCCGAGGCCCCGCGAAGCCCTCCGATACTTCGTGCCACCTCGGACCACATCACCTCGCTCGCCGCGCACCCGCGTGCCACCGTAGCCGGATGAATCGAGCCGTAATCTTCTCGTTCGTCGTGGTGGTGGTGATGCTCGCGGGTGCGATCGGTTGTGACGGCGACGGCGGCAGCGACGCCGGTGGATCGGACGCCGGCCGACGCGATGCCGGATCGATGGACGCGGGCGGCGCCGACGCGGGCCGACGCGACGCGGGCCGAATCGACGCCGGTGGATCCGACGCCGGCGCGACCGACGGCGGCGCGACCGACGCGGGCTCCGCCGACGCGGGGCCGAGCTGCCTCGACGAAGGCCACGCGGCGGGCGACCGCTATCCCGCGGGCGATCACTGCAACTGGTGCGACTGCGGCACCGACGGAGTCGCGACCTGCACCGCACGCACGTGCGGGAGCGACACACCCGGCTGCGACTACGACGGCGTGACCCACGGCTACGGCGAGCGGTTCAACTCGACCGACGGATGCAACGAGTGTGTGTGCGCGGCGAGCGGTCTCGCGTGCACGCATCGTTGTCCCGCCCTCCCGCAGGAAGGCGCGATCCTCCTCGAGACGCTCGACGAGCAATGCGGCGACGATCCCACGTTCACCGGTCGCGCGGTGATCGAGGGCCTGCCGCTCGACCACTTCACCGCGCCGTTCCCCTACGAGCGCACGGGCCCGCTCTACCCGGAGACGCTCCCGGACACGAACGTGCGCGTGCGCATCGCGTACGACGGCGGCTTCATCGCGTGCCGCATCCCGAGCCCCACCCAGCCCGCGATCGACATGGAGGTCGAGATCGACCTCGTCACCGAGGACGGCGCGTTCGACGAGGGCTTCCACACGTACCTCCGCCGCAACAACTTTGGCTTCCTCGACGCCTGGACGAGCGTCGCCTCGGCGCCGCGCGGCGGCCTCGACGGCACCTACGCGCCGATGTGCCTCGACGACAACGGCTTCACGTTCGCGTTCCAGGTGAACGCGGACGGCACCGCGTCCGGCGACGTCAGCAAGCTGTGCGAGACCGACATCCTGCTCACCGTCGGCGCATACGCGTACCCCTGACGTCAACGCGTCGCGCGAAGATCGAACACGGCCGCGCCCGCCATGAACGCGTGATCCTCGTCGAGCTCGACGCCCCGGAGGTCGGCGACGTTCCAGTCCACGAAGCACTCGCCCAGGCTCTCCCACGCCGCACCGGCGCCGGACGGGCGGAGGAAGAAGAGCTCGGTCGCGCTCGAGTCGAGGGTGTCGTCGATCAGATCGAATGCGGCGAGGCCCGACGCGATCGCGACGGCTCCGTAGAGGATGCCGCCGCGCGCGGGCCACGCCCCGCTCACCGAGACCTCGCGCACCGCGCCGCTCGCCGGATCGATCGCGATGACCTCGTCCACGCCGTCCGCGCCCGCGACCCCGCCGATCACCCAGAGCTCGTCGTCGACCATCCGCAGGGCGGAGCGCGCGCGCGGGCTCGGGAGCGTCGCGACCCGACGCCACGCCCCGGTGTCGAGATGGAGCGCCCACACGTCGTCGAGCTCCCCGTCGAAGCCGGCCGCGCCCCCGACCACGAACATCTCGCGGCCCGCGATCAGCGCGGCGTGCGCGGCGCGCGGCGGAGGGGCGCCGGTGGTCGCGACCTCCTCGAAGCCGCTCGCGTCGGCCGCGATGCGGAGCACGCGGCCCATCGACGGCGCCGCGTTGTTCGACGCGCCGCCGTACAGCCACACGTCGCCGGTGGATGGATCGCGCTCGAGCGACGATCCGTAACCGACGTCGAATGGGAGGTCGAGCGGGCCGAAAGGATCCCAGCGCGGCTCGCTCGCGGCGGGATCGAACACGAGCAGGTGGTTCCCTTCGAGCGCGAGGACTCGCCCATCGGCGAGCGAGACGCCCGCGTCGATGCTGCTCGGCCCGATCGCGCCCTCCAGCATCAACGACTCGGCGGCGCCCAGCGTGTCGCCGTCCGTCGAGAGCGTGTGCAGTTGGTCGTAGGAGATCGCGAGCGCGCGGTGATGCACGTCGTCGACCGCCCACGCGCCGCCGTAGGAGAACAGCTGGTCGCGGAACGCATCCACGACGAGCTCCCACGCGCCGGTGCGAAGGTCGAGCGCGTACAACGCGTCTTGCAAGTACGTCATCATGAAGATCTCGTCGTAGACCTCGCGGGAGACGACGACGAGCAGCCGATCGGCCGCGCGATCGTACGCGAGGAAGGACTGCGGGCCCCCGCCGGACTCGAGCACCGTCGGCGGGCCCTCGCCCGACGTCGGGATCTCGGTCCACTCGCCGTCCGGCAGCGTGCGCGCGAGCACCGCGCTCACGAGCGGGAAGTCGCCGGTCGCCGCGTCGTAGCGATACTCGCCGAAGCCGAGCATGCGTTCGCCGGCCGCGTCGGTGACGCGAACCGAAGGACGGAACGCGTCCATGAAGAAGGTGGGTTCGCTCCACGTCGCGCGCTCACCGGCCACGTCGACGAGGAAGTAATCTTGCGCCCGCTCCACGAAGAGCCGATCGGCGCCGAGCGGCGCCATCGCGGTCATGGCGGTCCCCTCGCCCGACGGCGTGCCGGTCGACGTCAGCGCCTCAAACGTCGCGACGCCCGCGTCCAACGTCATCGTGTAGAGGAGGTAGCGGAGCGGATCGCGCTCGAGCACCAGGAGGACGTAGCGGCCGAGCCCGGGGTGATAGATCGCCTGGAAGATCTGTCCGGCCGGCGGGGTGCCCGCGACCGCCGCGCTCCGCATCACGCCGCCTTCGTCGGTGAGCTCGAGGTACTCCATGCGCGCGAGCGACTCACTCAGGTGCTCGGGGAACGAGACGAGCCGATGCGTGCCCTCCTGGATGAGCCCGTGATTCAGGCGGCCCGTGACGATGCGCCCGAGCGCCTGGTACGCGTGCGCGATGCGCAGCACGTCGCCGCCGCACATGGCCGGGGGTGGCCGCGGGACGGATCCATCGCGGCCGACCCCGCCGTCGTCCCTCCCGACGGCGCCATCGCCGACCGCCGTGCCGGCGTCGGTCCCCGAGGCGGGTGTGCCGCACGCAAGCATCGTTGCGAAGATCGCCAAGAGGACGGAGCGGCGCGCGCGCGCTCCGACGGAGCGCGAAGACGTGATCGGCATGGGTCTCCCGAAGATGACAGGGGCCTCGCCGCAAACCGCCGCGCCGGAGGTCGGTCACATCGTTGCGATGCGGTGAAGCCGCATTCAGCCGAGGGCCGCGGACTCAGAAAGAGTGCCGCCGATCACGAATCCGAGCCGGACTCGTGATCGAGGTACTCGCTAGTTTCCTTGTCGGAGGGTCTGTCCTGGACCCTCCGCCGCGCCAGTGAATCGGACTCGGACTCGGACTCGGACTCGGACTCGGACTCGGACACGGAATCGGAATCGGACACAGACTCGGAATCGGAATCGCGCGCGCCCCCCGATCGAGTCCCTCGACCCGACGCCAACCCCGGCTCGGCTTTGCCGAACCCGGATCGGACTTGCCGCCTCTGGCTTGCGCCGAAGTACTAGGCGCTCAGCTCTCGAGCTCGCCGCGCGCGTCGCTCGCGCGGCGCTCTTCGATCACCTCGCCGACGGTGTCGATCACCGCGTCGCGGCCCGAGCCGCGCACGCGCGACGAGCTCGTCGAGTAGGTCTCGCGGAACCCGCCGCCGCCGAGGTCGACGCGGTACTGCACGCGCGTCGCGCCTTCCGCGAACCGCTTCTCTACGTACTTGCGCACGTGCTTCGCGATGAAGCGCCGCGACGGAGGGATGAGCAGCGTCACGCCGACCACGTCGGTCAGGACGCCCGGCGTCAACAGCAGCACGCCGCCGACCAACACGAGCAGCCCGCCGACGATCCCCTCCTCCGGCATCTGCCCCTTCGCGAGCGACCGCTTCCACTCCTCCAGCACGCGCAGCCCCTCGCGCTTGGCGAGCCCCGCCCCGACGACGCCGGTCACGAGGATGATCGCGACGGTCGGCCAGAACCCGAGCTGCTGACCGATCACGTAGAGGAGGAACGTCTCCGCGAGCGGGACGAGGGTGAACAGGGCGAGCCACTTGGCCACGCCCTAGGGTTAGCACTCCGCGCGCAGAGTTCGATGCCCGCCCTCGCTCCGCCCCGGCGCCCCTGATATAGAGCCCGGATGCACGCGTCTACGAACCCCCTCGTCGACCTCGGGTTCGACATCCCGTTCGGCGCCATCGCGGCCGAGCACGTCGAGCCGGGGATCGATCTGCTCATCGGGCGGCTGCGCGCCGCGATCCGGGACATCGGCGCGAGCACCGAGCCGCCGACCTACGCGAACACCCTCGGCGCTCTCGAAGCGGCGAGCGAGCCGCTCGAGCGCGCGATGAGCGTGGTGGGTCACCTCGAGAGCGTGCGCACCACCGACGCGCTCCGCGCCGCCTACAACGCGGTGCAGCCGAAGGTGAGCGAGCTCTACTCGTCGATCCCGCTCGACGAGAAGCTCTACCGCCGGCTCGTCGCGTTCTCGGAGACGAAGGAGGCGACCGCGCTCTCGCCGACGCGCCGCCGCTTCCTCGACAAGGAGCTTCGCGGGTTCCGCCGCAACGGCGCCGACCTCGACCCCGCCGGCAAGGAGCGGCTCACCGCGATCGACGTCGAGCTCGCGAGGCTGACCACGACGTTTGCGCAGAACCTCCTCGACGAGACGAACGCGTTCGAGCTGGTGGTGACCGACGAGGCGCGCCTCGCCGGCTTGCCCGAGAGCGCGCGCAAGGGAGCCCGCGCGAGCGCGGAGCAGAAGGGCCTCGAGGGCTGGCGCTTCACGCTGCAGGCGCCGAGCGTGACCGCCGTCCTCACCTACCTCGAGGACGCGGAGATCCGCGAGACGGTCTGGCGCGCGTACAACAGCCGCGCCGCCTCGGGCCCTCGTGACAACCGACCGCTCATCGTTCGGATCCTCGAGCTCCGCAAGGAGAAGGCGACGCTGCTCGGCTACCCCGACTTCGCGGACTTCGTGACCGAGGAGCGCATGGCCAAGCGCGGCACCCAGGCGCAGGAGTTCGTGAAGGACCTCACCGAGCGCACGAAGCCGTTCTTCGATCGTGAGAACGAGGAGCTGCGCGCGTTCGCCAACAAGGAGACGCTGAACCCTTGGGACGTCGGGATCTACTCCGAGCGTCTGCGCAAGGAGCGCTTCGACTTCGACGAGGAAGAGCTCCGCGCGTACTTCCCCGCCGAGCGCGTATTGAGCGGGCTCTTCTCCGTCGTCGAGCGCCTCTATGGCATCCGCGTGACCCCGATCGAGTCGGCGGATGTCTGGCAAGAGGACGTGCGGATGTACGAGCTCGTCGACGGCGCGCGTACGCTCGGCAAGTTCTACGTCGACCTGTTTCCCCGCGAGGACAAGCGCGGCGGCGCGTGGATGAACGGCTTCGTCACGGGCGGGCCGACCGATCACGGCTTCGCGCCGCACCTCGGGCTGTTCTGCGCGAACGTCACCCCGCCGATCGGTGGCGAGCCGGCGCTCCTGACCCACATGGAGGTGGAGACGCTGTTCCACGAGTTCGGCCACCTCATGCACCTCATGCTGAGCGAGGTGGAGGTGCGGAGCCTGGGCGGCACGTCGGTGGCGTGGGACTTCGTCGAGCTGCCGTCGCAGATCATGGAGAACTGGTGCTGGGAGCGCGAGGCGCTCGACACGTTCGCCGCGCACCACGAGACCGGCGCGAAGATCCCCGCGGAGCTGTTCGAGAAGATGCAGCGCGCGCGCACCTACCGCGCGGCCAGCGCGACGATGCGGCAGCTCGGCTTCGCCGACACGGATCTTGCGCTCCACATCGACTACGACCCCGAGCGCGACGGCGATCCGGTGAGCTACGCGCGCGCACACATGGCGCCGTTCGCGGCGACCGCGCTCCCCGACGACTACGCGATGGTGTGCGGCTTCAATCACCTCTTCGCGAGCCCCGTCGGGTACGCGGCCGGGTACTACAGCTACAAGTGGGCCGAGGTGCTCGACGCCGACGCGTTCACGCGCTTCAAGGAGGCGGGCATCTTCGATCGCGAGGTCGGCAAGGCGTTCCGCGACCGCGTGCTCTCCAAGGGCGACAGCGCGGATCCGGCCGATCTGTTCACGAGCTTCATGGGCCGCGAGCCCAAGGTCGACGCGCTCCTCGAGCGGGCCGGCCTCGTCCGCTGACCGCCCGCCAGGTGACACCGGCGCGCCGACCGGCGTAGGGTAGCGGCCGGGAGGTGCCCCATGGCCAAGCCGATCGGACGACAGGAATTCCTTCAGCTCGCCGCCGCGCTCCTCGGCGGATCGTTGATCGGCTGCGATGACGGCGGCGGAAGCGACGCCGGCGGGGGTGGCAGCGACTCCGGGCCGCGCGCGGACGCCGGCGGCGGCGGCGGCACCGACGCGGGCGGCGGAGGCACCGACGCGGGCGGCGGAGGCACCGACGCGGGCGGCGGAGGCACCGACGCGGGCGGCGGCGGCACCGACGCGGGCGGCGGCGGCAACATGTGCTCGGGCGACCGCATCAACGCGGTCATCGGCAGCAACCACGCGGGGGGCCTCGCGCACGCGCTCAGCATCCCCGTCGCCGACATCGTCGCGGGTGTCGACATGACGTACACGACGGGCGGCACGACCTCGCACTGCCACAGCGTCACCGTCACCGCGGCGGACTTCGCCATGCTGCGCGCCGGCGGAGAGGTCCGCCTCTACAGCTGCAACAACACCGATCACGAGTACGTGCTGAGCTGCGTGGGCACGCCGACGTCGGACGCGATGAACCCGATCCCGATCTGCGGCACGCTCGGCGGCTCCTTCGGCGCCGGCACCTGCCCCTGATCCCTCGCCGCGGATCGGCGCGCGCGATCGCGGAACTGTTTTGGCCCGTTTCGTCGTGGCGTGGGTACCCACCTACGCCATGACGTCCATCGCGCGCGCGTACGCCGTGCTCAGCCTGCTCGTCCTCGCCAGCTGCGACGGTCCCGTCACCCCGTCCGATGGCTCGCCCGGCTCGGACGCAGGAGGCCGCGCCGACGCGGGTCCGCTCCCGCCCGGCACCGACGCCGGACCGCTCCCGCCCGGCACCGACGCGGGACCCCCGGGCGACGCGGGCCCACCGCCGGCGGACACCGAATGCAACGACGGCATCGACAACGACGGCGACGGCCTCATCGACTGGCAGCGCGACGTCGGCTGCTACGGCTCGAGCGATCGCACCGAGTCCGCCGGTCCGCGCGCCGAGGAGGGCGGCTTCACCACCTACGATCTCGCGAGTGACAGCGTCGTCTACTACGTCAGCGCCGACGGAGACGACGCCAACGACGGGCTCACCCCCGAGACCGCGCTCCTCACGATCACGCACGCGGCCGACCTCGTCACCGACGGCTCGCACGACTTCATCCTCCTGCGCCGCGGCGACACGTTCCGCGATCAGCAGCTCGGTCGCTTCAAGAGCGGACGCTCCGCGGTTGAGCCGCTCGTCATCGCGTCGTACGGCGACTCGACCGATCGCCCGCGCCTCGAGCTCGGCAGCAACTTCATCGATCACAACGGGCGCGAGCGCAGCAACGTCGCGATCCTCGGGCTCACGCTCACCCCGTTCCGCAACATCCCTGGCGATCCACAGTTCACCGGAGACTCCCCGCAGGCGCTCCGCTACGTCGGTGGCGGCAGCGGCCTCCTCGTCGAGGGCTGCCACATCCACTACGGCGAGATCGTCGTGCAGAGCGCGGACCCGCTCGTCTACTCGGACGTCGAGATCCGCCGCAACGTCATCGAGCGCGCGTACCACGCCGACACCTGCATCGCCGGCGATCCGAACGGCAACGTCGCGTTCCGGCCGTCCGGGATCTTCGGGTCGGGGATCACGCGCTTCCTCATCGAGGAGAACGTCTTCGACCACAACGGGTGGAACCTCGACGAGGTCCCGACCGCGTGCGCGACGATCTACAACCACAACGTCTACCTGCCGCACCTCACGGACTCGACGATCCGCGGCAACGTGTTCGCGCGCGCGTCGAGCATCCACATCAAGACCACCGCGACCGATCCCGCCGACTACGACGGCTTCCTCGTCGACGACAACTTCTTCGTCGGTGGAGAGATCGGCATGAGCATCGGGGGCAACAACCCCGGACCTCTGCGCTTCCGCGACGTCCAGATCCGCAACAACGTGCTCAGCCAGGTCGGGCGCGGCCGCCCCACCACGCGCGGCCTCGCCTGGGGCATCGAGCTCTCGGACCACGACGGCTCGGTCGTCGAGGACAACGTGCTCGCGCACTTCGACGAGAACAACGCGTGGGGGATCCGTTTCAGCGGCGACACCCAGTCGACCGTGATGGTGCAAGACAACCTGCTCTACGCGGTCAACGGCGCCGGGTTCCGCAACACGAACCAGACCGCGCACATGGGCATCACCATCGCGCGGAACGAGATCGTCGACCCGACCCATGGCTCGTGCCTGGTGCGTCAGGAGAACGGCTTCGGCGGCTACACGTTCGCGACCAACCGGTACTTCTCGTCGTCCGGCGCGGACTGGTTCTGCATCACCGCGCGCTCCGACGTCACCGCGTGGACGAGCGCGAGCGGCGAGAGCGACGCGACCGCGCTGAGCGCGGCGCCGAGCTACCCCGAGCCCGATCGCACCATCGACACCTACGCGATGTCGATCGGCGTCGGCACGACGCTCGAGGACTTCCTCGCGGCGGCGCGCCAGCAGAGCCGGCTCCACTGGCGCACGGAGCTGATGGCGAGCGCGGTCAACGCGTACATCCGAGCGGGCTTCGGGCTCTGAGTCTCAGGGCCCCGGCGCGCCCGCGGTGATCCACGCGTCGATCGCGTCGATCCACGCGCTCGGCAGGCCGCTCACCGAGCCGTAAGGCATCCGCGTCCCGCACGCCGCGTCCTCTTCGCTGCCGGGCGCGAGCAGCAGCTTCACGTGGAGCAGCGACGCGCTCGGATCGCCGGGCGTGACGAGCGGCAGCGCGAGCGGACCGCAGAGCTCGCTCGTCGACACGGTCGAGAGCCGCGCGTAGAGGGCCTCGGCGCCCCCACCGAGATCGAGCTGCGTCTCCGCGTCGGGCTGCGGGTCGAGGTGGCAGTCCGCGATCGCGCAGCTGCGCGCGATGATCGTGTCGTGGATCGCCTCCCACGTCGGCTCGATGTCGGGCTGGCATCGACCGCTCGCGCAGTTCCCGCGCTCGGGGAGGTGCGCGCAGTCGGCGTCGTCCACGCAGCGCGTGCAGAGCCCGCGCGTCGTGTCGCATCGCGCGTACGCGGTCATGCGACAGTCGTCCGTCTCGACGCACGTCGCGCCAGCGACGAAGCCGATGCTCGCCATGGCGTCGCGGCGCTCGATCGGGCGCTCGATGACGGGCGTCCCGCACGCCAACCAGTTGCGGAGGATCTCTCGGCCCTCCGCGGTGTCGAGGGCGGGCAGCGGCACGCCGGCCGGATCCTCGTCGTACGCGCGGTAGCGCGGACGGATCGGGTTCTCGAGCACCGCGCGGCCGTTCGCCCCCGGTGGCATCGAGCCCGAGTCGACGGCGCCCCAGATCGCGTCGCGGTGCTCTGCGACGAACCGCTGCTGCCGGTCGAGCCGCTCCACGTCACCCACCGACTCGTCGTACGAGGCGGGCGCGACGTCGAGGTCGAAGGCGACCGGCGCGCCGAAGCGGTTCATGCCGGTCGCCGTCTCCGCATGACAGAACGCGCCGTACCCACACGACGAGACCACCAGCGCCTGTCCGGCGAACGCAGGCTCCCCTTCCCCGTCCGCGTGCACCACGCGCGTCGCCCGATCGGAGTCGCACTCCCCCGGCACCTCGGTGCACGAGGCACCGGTCATCGTCATGAGAAGCGCGATCGACGCGCGGGCCGATCCCATGTAGTCGAGCTGGCGCATCCCGCTCGGCGAGCAGTCTACACGGTCTGCGGCGGACGCCGGATCCGGCCGAATGCGACGCCTGGAAAAACCGAACCTTGATAAGCTCGCCGGCCGTGCACAACGACGCTGGCGCTCAGGCGCTCGGGAAGCGGAAGTACTCGTGTTCACCGGCCCTGGGACGACGACGTCTCGGCGTGCGCTCGTCCTCCGACGCGATCGGCGCGCTCCTCTTCGCCGCGTCCATCGCGATGACCGCGGGGCTCGCGACGCACGCCCGCGCGGACGGCGTGGCCGACGAGGCGGAGCTCCACTTCCAGATCGGCATCGACAACTACCGTGACGGAGACTACCGCGGCGCGCTCGAGCACTTCCTCGCCTCGCACCGCCTCGCCCCCAACCGCAACGTCGTCTACAACATCGCGCGCGCGTACGAGCGGATCGGCAACCTCACCAACGCGTACCGCTACTACGTCGACGCGCTCGACGGTGAGACCGACGAGGCGCAGCTCAACCGCATCCGCGAGGCGTTGATGGGCCTCGCGCCGCGCGTCGCGATCATCGACGTCGAGACCACGCCGCCCGGCGCCACGCTCTACCTCGACCGCATCGATCTCGGCGCGGTCGGCATCGCCCCGCGCACCCTCGTCGTGGCGCCCGGCGAGCACACCGTGATCGTCCAGCACCCGGGCTTCGTCGAGGCGCGATCGACCGCGCTCACCCTCGGCCTCGGCAGCCACGAGCTCGTACGCCTCACGCTCACCCCGATCGTCGGCACGATCGACATCGGCGGCGACCCCGGTGTGGAGGCGCGCCTCGACACCGACGAAGGCCCCGCCGCCTGCATCGTCCCTTGCTCGATCGAGGCGCGCCCCGGTCCTCACGAGGTCCAGCTCACCCGGCCCGGCTTCGCGGTGGTGGTCCGCCAGGTCCTCGTCGAGGCCAACACGACGAGCGCGATCACCGCGAGCCTCTCCGCGCTCACCGGCTCGCTGCTCGTGTCGGCCGACGAGACGAACGCGCTCGTCGAGGTCGACGGACGCGCGGCCGGCTTCACCCCGACCGTCATCCGCGACATGCCCGTCGGCACGCACCGCGTGCGCGTCTCCCTCGCCGGCTACGAGGCCTACGAAGCGGAGGTCGAGGTCACCGAGAACGAAGAGACGCGCATCGACGACGTCCGGCTCGATCCGGTGCGCTCGGTCACCGCCGCGTCGCGCCGCACCGAGTCGCTCGACGACGCCCCGGCGTCGGTCAGCGTCGTCTCGGCGCCCGAGCTCGAGGCGTTCGGCTACCCGACGATCTCCGAGGCGCTACGCGGCTTGCGCGGTGTCGCGCTCACCGACGACACCGCGTACTCGAACGTCTCGCTCCGCGGCATCGGCCAGCCCAACGACTACTCGAACCGGCTCCTCCTCTTGAGCGACGGCGCGACGCTCAACGACGACGTCCTCTATCAGGCGTTCATGGGGTTCGACGGCCGCGTCGACCTCGGCGACGTCGAGCGCATCGAGCTCGTGCGCGGTCCCGGCTCGGTGCTCTACGGTACCGGCGCGGTGTCCGGCGTGGTCAACCTCGTGCCGCACTCGCGCGACGTCCGGACCCACGCGCGCTTCTCGCTCGGCGCCGCGTACAACTCGGTGGGCCGGCTCCGCGCCGGCATGGCGCTCCGGCTCGGCGACGACTCCGGCGTCGAGGCCTCGGTGTCGGGCGCCCGCTCGGGAGGCCGCGACGTGACGCTCGACTTCGACTCGAACGGCGACGGGATCGCCGAGCCGAACACCGCGCGCGAGGCGGAGAGCTTCTGGGCGCTCTCCACCGTCGGCCGCGCATGGCACGAAGCGTTGACGGTCCAGTGGATGTTCAGCTTCCGCGATCAGGGCATCCCG
This sequence comes from Sandaracinaceae bacterium, assembly GCA_050186575.1. Classification (GTDB taxonomy): domain Bacteria; phylum Myxococcota_A; class Polyangia; order Polyangiales; family Sandaracinaceae; genus JAUHXR01. Next base: position 75,035 of record JBFWYI010000037.1, read on the forward strand.
ACCGGCGCCTTCGACACCATCTACGACCGCACCGACAACCGCTACGACGATCGCCGCGGCATGCTCGAGGTGCGCTTCGAGCCGCAGCTCGAGGAGCACTTCCAGCTCCTCACCCGCGCGTACGCCAACATGTACTTCTTCGACTCGACGCTGTTCTACGACAGCGGCGAGGTCGATCCCGGGACCGGCCAGGCGCTCGAACAGATCTACAGCGAGGACTACCTCTCGTTCTGGTTCGGCGCGGAGGCGCGCGGCGTGTGGACGCCGGTCGATCAGCTGCGGCTGACCGTCGGCGCCGACGTGAACCACCACCCGCTCGTGCAGATCAACATCGGTCAGACGGAGATCGACGGGAGCGACACGCGGTTCTTCGATGGCAACCGACCGTTCACCGTCTACGCCGGCTACGCGCTCGCCGACTGGGAGCCGGTGCGCGAGGTGCGGATCTCGGCCGGCGTACGCGTCGACGGCTGGGATCTCTTCCAGGACCTCGAGGACTTCGTGGCGGTGAACCCGCGCCTCGCGGTGATCTTCCGTCCGTCCGAGATGGACACCCTGAAGCTCATGGGCGGCCGCGCCTTCCGCGCGCCGACGATGTACGAGTTCTATTACACCGACGGCACGACCCAGGCGCCGAGCGACTGCTGCGGCACGCGCCCGTCGAGCGAGCAGTTCACGTCGGCCGAGATCGAGTACACGCACCGGTTCGACCAAGACTGGTCCGCGCTCGTCTCCGCGCACGGCACCTACGCGGAGAGCTTCATCGAGACGGCCGACGCGCCGGACGACTCGCCGTACGCCGGCCAGGTCTACTACCGCAACAGCGACGTCGATCAGTACGTCCTCGGCGGCGACGTCGAGGTCCGGCGCGAGCTCCGCGGCGGCTGGATGTTCGCCGCCCAGTACGGCTACCTCGAGGCGCGCTACCTGACGACCCCGGACGGCGCGGTCGACGACCGGGTGCCCAACGCCCCCAACCACTACGGCTCGGTCCGAACCGTCGTCCCGTTCGTGGACCGCCTCCTCGTCGGCGCGCTCCGCGCCACCGTCGAGGCGCCCCGCCGGATCGACACGGGCGCCCGGGACCGCAGTGATTTTGGGGTGGTCGCCGACTTCGTCCTGTCCGGTTACGTGAGCGAGTTCGGCATCCGATACAACTTCGGGGTCTACAACCTCTTCGACTGGCAGATCGCCCTGCCGGTGAGCCCGTTCCCGTCCCGAACCCTCCCCCAGCGCGGCCGGACCTTCTACTTCTCGTTCGAGCTCACCCTCTGACGGGGGTGGGATACGCGGGTGTAACAAACCGCTGTTCGTGGTGGTGCGCCGTGCCTCGGCGGCAGTACCCTTTCGAGGACGAGCAGCGGACTCAGCTGCCTCGGTAGGCGCTCGCGAGGTGTGTGGTGTCAGCCTTGGGGTCAGCGAAAGGTCCGTTGCTTCATCCAGGGCGTCGACTCGCCCTCGGACGCTACATCGTCACCGAGCTCCTCGGCTCGGGCGGGATGGCCGAGGTGTACGCGGCCGAGCACTCGGTGCTCCGCAAGCCCGTCGCGATCAAGCTCCTCCGCCACGAGTACGCCGAGCTTCCGGAGTTCCGCGAGCGCTTCCTCCGCGAGGGCCTCGCTGCGTCGCGGATCCGTCACCCGCACATCGTCGACGTCACCGATGCGTGCAGCGACGAAGAGCTCGTCTTCCTCGTGATGGAGCTGCTCGAGGGCCACACCCTCGGCTACGCGATCGGCAACGCGGGCTACCTGCCGCTCCAGCGCGCGGTCGATCTGATGCTCCCCGTCATCTCCGCGCTCGGCGCCGCGCATCGACACGGGATCATCCACCGCGATCTCAAGCCGGAGAACATCTTCCTCGCCAAGGACGGACGAGGACAGACCGTCCCGAAGGTGCTCGACTTCGGCGTCAGCAAGCTCGCGAAGGCCGACGATCGTCGCCTCACCGCGGCGAGCGCGGTGCTCGGCACGCCGCACTACATGTCGCCCGAGCAGGCGCGCGGCGAGCTCGAGGTCGACGGCGCGAGCGATCAGTACTCGCTCGCCATCGTGTTGTTCGAGGCGGTCACCGGCCAGCTCCCGTACGAGGCCGACACCGCCCTCAAGCTCATCCACCTCGTGAGCACGGAGACGGTGCCGCTGCCGTCGAGCGTCGACCCGGCGCTCGCGGATCTCGACGGGGTGATCGAGCGCGCGACCCGGCGTGAAGCGGGCGAGCGCTATCCGTCGATGGAGGCGTTCGGCGCCGCGCTCCTCCCGTTCGCCTCGCCGCGCGCGCGCGCGGAGTGGACGCCCGCGTTCACCAGCGGCGGGCGCTACTCGTCGCGGCCGCCCGGCGCGATGCCGCCGCCCGATAGCCACGTGCGCCGCGTCTCCGAGTCCAAGCCGACGATGCCGCGCGTCACGCCCACGCGGGAGCTCGTCGGCGCGCCGGCCTCCGTCGCCGCCTCGATCGCGGAAGGCGCCTTGCGACCGACCCCCGCGCCGAGGATCGCTCTCGACGCGAGCGTTCGCGCGCAGGTCGCCGCCGAGTCGACCGAGCCACCTCCGGCCGCCGCGCAGCGTCGCTCGCCCCTGCTCCTCGCGATCCTCGTCCTCGTGCTCGCGATCGGGGCGGGCGGAGCGTTCGTCGCTTACCGTTGGGGCGGCCTGGGATCGTCCGACGAGCGGCTCGCGAGCCCCGCCGTCGAACCGCCCATCGCGACGACGAGCCTCGCCCCTTCGGCTCCCGAGCCGATCGCGCCTCCGAGCGTCGAGCCCGCGATCGCGCCGCCCGTCGAGCCAGGGACCGCCGCGGAGCCCTCGGTCGTCCCGTCCGCCGAGCTCGCCGAGGACGTCGAGCCGACCGAGCCGCGACCGCACCGTCCCGCGGCCGCGCGCCCCCCGCGCACCCGCCCTCCCGCCGCGACGCCCCCGACGCCCCCCACGCACCGCGACGACGACGACGAGCTCCGCACCACGCGGTAGCCATCACGACGAGCAGCCGTCACGTCGAGCCGTCACGTCGAGTAGCCGTCACGTCGAGTAGCCGTCACGTCGAGCAGCCATGACGTCAACGGGTCGTGCACTCGACGCGACCCCATCGCTGCGCGTCGTCGACCGTGCCCTGCACGATGAGCCGTCGATCGCCGATCTGCCCCGCGTCGAGGTCGCGCCACCACGTCGAGAAGCCCTCCGCCGACTCGACGCAGACGTCCCAGCGCGCAGCCGACAGATCGATCGCGATCTGTTGGCCGGGGGACATCCGCCCGCGGAACACGCTGGCCGGCCAGCGCGAGGCGCCCGACGCGCGCACGTACACCCGCGCGACCTCGACGTTCGGCGTGTCGTTCACGACCATGAACGTGAGCGCCCCGCCCCGGACGTCCGCCGGCGCCTGCGCCTGTGGCTGCGCGAGCGGCTGTCCGGTGCCCGCGAGGCACTGCACGATCCCGGAGTTGCTCGACTGCCGGTTGCACAGCGTCACGTCGTCTTGCCCGTAGCGACGGTCGCGGATCGCCTGCGCGCACGCGACGATGTCGGAGTTGCTGCTGATGCGGTTGCACGCGCCGACCGCGCCCGCGTCGAGGTAGTGCCCCGCCACCGCCTGGGCGCAGCCCACGATGTCCGAGTTGCTGCTGATGCGACCGCAGAGCGACACCGCCTCGGCCGGCACCTCGCGACCCGCCACCGCGCGCGCGCAGCCCACGATGTCCGAGTTGCTGCTGATGCGACCGCAGATCGCGACCGCGTTCGCGTCGACCCGCTGTCCGGAGGTGACCTGCGCGCACTCCGCCTGTTGGCTCGAGCTGCTGATGCGTCCGCAGAGCTGGGTCGCCCCCTGCGCGGCGGCCGGCTGCGCGCCGGCGAGGACGGTGAAGACGAGGGAGAGAGTGCGTAGCGCGCGAGCCATTCGATGCCTCCGGGTGCGTGGGAAGGAGGCCGAGGCCAGCCTCTGGCCCCGGTCCGAACCGAGGACGCCGCGCACGGAGGCTCGTCGCGATCTTTGTTCGCGGTTTTTCTTCGAGGCTGACTCAGCCCTCGGCGACGCCGCGGATGCTCCGCGCGTAGTCGACGGGATGCGGCCGCGCGGCCGCCTGGGCGGGGAACGGCGCGAGGCGTCGCGCGAGCTCCTCGCGGGTCTCCGCCTTGAGCCGCACGAAGCGCACGCCCGCGCAGTAGCCGGGGTCGCCGTCGCGGAAGCCTTCGACCACGCGCTCGACGATCGCCTGCGTGTGCACGATCGGACCGAGGAACGGCATGCGGAACGAGAGCAGGATCCGATCGCCGACCGCGACGTGGTCGTCCATCGCCACGAGCGCGCCGCGCGGCGACAGCTCGACGAGCCGCTGCCCGATCGCACGCCCGTTGTGGAGCGCGAACGCTTGGCAGTACGAGGGGAACGGACGGCGAACGCCTCGACGACGCCACATGCGGGGCAGCTCCGACATGGCCCGAGCCTACGCGCGCCCCGATCCGGCACCAAAAAAAGCAGCGGGTCTCCGGCCCATCCATGATGATCGCCTCGTCCCATGCGCCTGCCTCTCCACGTCTCGATCGTCGCCGTCTCGATCGTCGCCCTCGCCCTCGTCGCGATCGGCTGCGACGATCCGGACCTCGGTGGCGAGACCCCGCGCGGCGAGCGCCCCTCCGATCCGCTCGCGCCCGGCGCCGACCCCGCGCCCGAGCCGCCGAGCGCGGCGTGGCCCGATCACGTCGACGACCTCGCGGACGCGGTCGCGCGGTTCACCACCACCGACGCGTGCCGCGCCGAGCTCGCGCACCGCACGCCGACCGCGGTAGCCGAAGGCCTCGACGACCTCCGCTACGACGCGTTCTTCGACGACGTGTGCGCGAGCCTCGAGGCGGTGCGCGACGACTCCGTCGAGGCCTGCGATCGCATCGGTCCGAGCACCACGCGAGCGGGCTGCCGTCGTCGCATCGCGATCGTGCACGGCCACATCGACGCGTGCCCGGAGGATCGCGTGGGCGGCGGTCACGAGCCGGTGTGCGTCGCGTGGGCGGCGCGCGATCCTGCGCTGTGCCGCGCCGCGCCAGTGAGCGAGCGCGCGACCTGCGAGGCGGTGCTGGCCGGCGACCCGCGCGGCTGCGAGCGCCTCCGCGGCGGAGACCGCGCGCGCTGTGAGGCGCAGGTCGCCCGGTACGCGAGCGCGCTCCGCGGCGACCGCGAGCCGCGCGAGCTGGTGGAACCGGCGATGGAGCTCGACCTCGATTGGGGCGGCGGCGAGCGCGAGCACATCGCGCGCGACGCGCTGGATCGCGGGGTGCGCGTTCGCACGAATGGTTGTCGCTACCGCGTGCTGCTCGCGCGGAGCGTAGGCGAGTCGCGCCTCGGCCTCACGCTCGCGGGCGCGCGCGCCGGAACGTTCATCCTCGAGCTCAGCGTCCCCGCCGGCGCGAGCCTGCCGCTCCGCCTCGACCTCGGCGCGAGCGACGCGGTGCTCTCCGTGCTCTCACCCTCGCGCGGCGAGCTCAGCTCGATCTCCGGATCGACCGGCCACGTCGAGCTCACCGCGTTCGAGCCCGAGCTCGGCGGGACGATCACCGGGACGTTGCAAGGTTCCTTGCGGATCGGTGAGGCGCGCGCGCAGCTCCGCGGCCGCTTCACCACGTTCGTCCGCGACGCCGACGCGATCGACCCGAGCTGCGCACCGGCGCATGAGTAGTGGGCGGCGCGGGACCGTGCTACCAGTCGGGACGATGCGCATCGCGGCCGCCATCGCCATCGCTGTCGCGTTCTCGTGGAGCGCGCCGGCGTCCGCGCAGCGCGAGGGTCCGCAGGCGTGCGGGCAAGACGCGCAGACGGCGGACTACGGCGAGCTCCGCGAAGGCTCGGTCGTCGTGCCGCAGCGCCACCGCTTCGTGGCCGGCGATCCCAACTGGGATCCGGCGATGGCCCGCCACCTCGGCCGCGTCGCGCGCGTGAGCCGGCTGAGCGGGGTGGACGAGGCCGGCTGTCCGGGCGTGCGCCTCGACGTCGACGGCGGTCGTCACTTCTGGCGCGTCCGCGACCTCAACGTGGGCCAAGGGGTCCCGAGCCGCCCTCCGCGCGATCGCATCCGCTCGAGCATGCCGCAGCAATGCGGACAAACCGACTTGACAGCTACGTTCGGCGCCCTCCGCGTTGGCTCGACCGTCGTGCTCGGCCGTCACCGCCCGGTGCGCGGCGATGACAACTGGAGCCCCGAGATGGGCGCGTTCGTCGGGCGCGCGGCCACCATCGTCGAGCTCGCGGGCACCGACGAGGTCGGCTGCCCCGGCGTGCACGTCGACGCCGACGGACGTCAGTGGTTCTGGCGCGTCCGCGACCTCGCTCCGTCGGACGGCGACGCCGCGATCGCGTATCGCCCCGGCCTCGAGAGCGACCACGGCCGCCCCACCACCGCGTTCGTCCCCGATCGCCCGGCCGACGATCGGATCCCCCAGATGTGCGCGATGACCGACGACAACGTGACGTACGGTCCTGTCGCGGTCGGCACCGAGGTCGAGCTCGGCCGCCATCGCGAGGTCGCCGGCGAGACGAACTGGGTCGACGAGATGGGCCCCTACGTCGGCCGCCGCGCGCGCGTCACCGAGCTGGTCGGCGTCGACGAGCAGGGCTGCGCGTTGGTCCGCGTCGACGTCGACGGCGGCGAGTGGTTCTGGCGCGCGCGCGATCTGCGCTTGCCCTGAGCGACCGAGCCGAGCGCCGAGGGCGACCCAGCCCGTCGCACCACACCGTCGCACCGGCACACCGTGGCACGCGCCCATCGCGCCGCGATCGCGCGCGGCGGGCTTGGCACGGAGCCTGAAGAGGACGCGAAACGTACTTAGCGTTTCATCCATCCTCCACACCACTCCGTTCGAAGGCAGGGGCGGCGTCCGAAAGGGCGCCGCCCCTCGCCGTTTCTGGCCGACGACGACGCGCCGAACCAGCTCGCCGCTCGCGGGGACGCGGTTGGCGTGTCGCCTCGTTCAGGCTGCGTCGCGACCGCAGAGCCGCGCGCGCCAGGCGTCGGCGAGGCGCCGCTGCGCGGAGGGATCGGCCACCGCGCGCGAGAGCTCACCGGGCGGCGTCTCGAACCGCTCGAGGTGCCACGCGCCCGCGCTCGGCAGCTCGACCTCCACCGTCCAGGCGTCGTCGGTCTCGACGATCCCGATCAGATAGGTGCGCAGCCCCAGCGAATCGAGGACGTGGCGCACCGCATCGTGGGCGGCGTGGAGGTCGGCGATGGACACCACAGCGTCTGTGTCGGCCCCTCGGCCGGGCGTTCAGTCTCACTGGACCGGCCGACTTTCCACCCGGCCCGCGCGTGTCATGCTGTCCCGCTCCGATGGACGCGCTGAGAGATGCCCTTGGGCACAAGCTGTACCGCCAAGTCCGCGAGACCGCGGCCCGTTTCGAGCTGTTCGCTCCCGACGACCGCGTCATGGTCGCGCTCAGCGGCGGCAAGGACAGCTACACGATGCTCGTCCTCCTCGAGGAGCTCGTGCGCCACTTGCCGTTCTCGGTCGAGCTCATCGCCGTCCACCTCGACCAGGTCCAGCCCGGCTACGACGGCGCGCCGCTCATCGACTGGCTGAAGGAGCACGGCGGCCGCTTCGAGATCCTGCGCGAGGACACCTACACCGTCGTCACCGAGAAGCTCGAGCCGGGCGCAACGTATTGTTCGCTCTGCTCGCGCCTCCGCCGCGGCGTCCTCTACACCGCCGCCGAGCGCCTCGGCTGCACCAAGATCGCGCTCGGCCACCACCGCGACGACGCGCTCGAGACGTTCCTCATGAACCTCATGTTCTCCGGGCGCCTGCAAGCCATGCCCGCGAAGTACCGCACCAACTGCGATCGCTTCGACATCATCCGCCCGCTCATCGAGTGCCCGGAAGACAAGATCCGCGCGTTCGCCGAGCAACGCGCCTTCCCTATTCTCCCGTGCAACCTCTGCGGCAGCCAGCCCGGCCTCAAGCGCGACGCGATGGCGGACCTGCTCACGCTCCTCGATACGCGCTTCGGCCCGCGCGTACGCGCGGTGATGATGAACGCGCTCAGCAACGTCCGCCCCGGTCACCTCCTCGACAAGGAGCTCGCCGCCCTGTGGGCGGAGCGCCCCGAAGACGTCCGCCCCGATCCCGCGCCGCTCGGGAAGTCGCCGCACGCGCGCGCGCTCCCGGTCCTCACCTCGTGATCGCGAACCACGCGAATCGATCGACGAGCGTCGCGGCCCGCGCTTTCGGGATCGCGCTCGGCGCGGCCAGCCTCGTCGCGTGTGGCGGCGGCACCACGAGCGCGACGGAGCTCGCCCCGCGTGTGACGACGACGTGCGAGCTCGGCCCGCCGCTCGCCGCCGCGACGACGCGCGAGGTCGCGGGGTACCCGAGCGCGCACCCGACGCTGAGCCCGGCCGAGCTCGAAGCGCGCGCCACCGCGATCGCCGCCCGCGTCTCGGGCTGGTCGGTCGACCTGACGCCGCACGGCGCGCCTCGCGTGCTCTGGCGCGACGGACTCGGCACGCCCACCGATCCGCCGTCGGCGACCTACCTCGACGCCCTCACCGAGCTCTTCACCGTGCTCGCCGACGAGCTCCGCACGGGTGTGCCCGTCGAGGTCGGCTGGGAGCACTCCCGCGAGCGTCGCGTGCGCTTCTACGTGACGAGCCCGCCGTCGGGGGAGCGGCTCCCCTACCAGATCGATCCCCAAGACGTCGCGGGCGGACGACTGATGGTCACCTCGCAGTCGCTCGACGTTCCGGTACCGCTGGGCGTCGTCGCGATGAGCCCCGAGGAGGCGCGCGTCGCGTGGGGCGACGATGGCGAGTCCCGCAATGTTATTGTCCATCTCCATGCCGCGGCTCACGCGTGCGATCCGGTGAGCGCGGCGGGAGACTGCGTGCAAGACGACGAGCGCCCGTCGGAGCGGTGCGTCCCGGTCTCGGAGATCCCCCTTCGGCTCGACATCGCTCACCACGGCGACGTCACCCGCATCGTCTACCGGGCCGAGTGCCCCGACGGGACCTCGTGCGAGCTCGAGATGGTGCTCCCGCCGTGCGTGGACGCCATCGACGGCGAGCGCCTCACCGACTGCTGAGCCCCCCGCCGCGCTTCACGCGCAGAGGAAGGCCCCGAGGCCGGTCCCGAGGAAGTCGCACTTCCCATCGACACCGCACGTCGCGTTCCCGGGGCTCGACGCCCCCGCCGCGGTCGCCGCGTTCTGACACTCGGCGTCGGTCGTGCAGCCCAGCGAGCACACCGTGCCGAAACAGAACGGGTCGTAGTCGTTGAAGTCCCAGCACACGCCCGCGGCGCACTCGGAGTCCATCGCGCAGCCCGACGTCCCGGTCGGCAGGAGCCCCGACGCGTCGCTCCCGGCGTCGGCCATCGTCGGTCCCGCGTCCGTCCCGGCGTCCATCGCCATCGGCCCCGCGTCGGTGCCGGCATCCGACATCATCGGCCCTGCGTCGGATCCCGCGTCGCTCATCACGAGCCCCGCGTCCTCGCCGCCGTCCATCGAGACCGATCCCGCGTCGCGCCCCGCGTCGGTCCGCGGTGGTCCCGCGTCGACCGAGATGCGTCCCGCGTCTCTCCCGGGCGGCCCCGCGTCGTCGTTGGAGCTGCCGTCGCACGCGACGAGGAGGAGAGCGAGCGCGGCGTTGGCGAGGAGAGTCTTCTTCACTGCGCCAGCGTAGCCCAGCGCCGCCCCCTTCAGGAGCCGTCCTCGTGTGCGCTCGCCGCGCGATGAAACTCGAGCCGCGTCGTCTCCGACTCGCCGTGCGCGTCGGTGTACGTCTCGACGTGCGCGTACGACGCCCCGTCCGCCGCGAGGTCGAGCGCGAGCTCCGACAGCACCGACTGCTCGTCCGTCGCGTTGGTCACCGCGTAGCGCCGGAACACGATCCGATCCGCGCTCGCCTCCACCGCCACGAGCCGAGCCTGGTTCCCCTGCCCGCAGTAGTGCGTCAGCGAGATCGCCTCGCCGTCGGGATGGACCACCGTGATCGTCTCGCCCGGCGTCCCGGGCGCCCACGTCTGAACGAGCGCGCTCCCGCGCGACACCACGCGATACCGCACGGTGAGCGTGCCTCCCGACGCCGTCGTCGCCGTCCACTCGCCGCGGAGCCCGTCGACGAGCCGCGGCCACCACGTCGCCGCGACGCGCGCAGGCTCGAGCGTCGGCTCGTCGCTCACGACGTCGGCGGCCGACGACGCGGCGACGGGCGCACCGCACGCCGCAAGCATCATTGCGAACGAAGAACCGACGATGAAGGTCGAGCGTCTCATCAGGGCAGAGTCCGTGTCCGATTCCGTGTCCGATTCCGAGTCCGAGTCCGATTCCGAGTCTGACGGCTCCCCTCATTTCGAGGAGGAAAGTTAAGTAGTTTCGATCACTTCGGAGTTTGATCAGCAGGCAGAGCGCGCATGCAGCATCCTGGAGTCTGCAAGAACCA
>JBFWYI010000038.1:0-81859 GCA_050186575.1 Sandaracinaceae bacterium
CCCGCGCGCGTAAATCGCGCGGGGCCCCCCACCCAATCGAGCCCCTGGATCAGAAGTTGTTTTGCAAACAACTTCTGATCCAGGGGACTAGCGGCGCTCCGCCAAGGCGCGCGCGGCCGGCTCGAGCTGCGCGAGGTCGACGTGGTTCCAGATCTCGAGCGCGCTCGGCTCGACGGCCCCTGCGCGATCGGGACCGAGCACGTCCTCGAGCCGCAGCTGCGCGCGGTGGAGGATCCCCGTGACGTCGTGGGTGATGCCCAACAGATCGCGGGCCGGCGGCGCCTCGTCGCTCATCGCGAGGAGGAGCAGCTCTTCGCCGTGACCGACGAGCGCGTCGTTCATCTCGGCGAGCGCGGTGTCGACCTCCGCGCGCTCGTCGTCCGACAGGTCGGCTTGCTCGAACAACGCAGCCCGCGACTGCACGCGTCGCACGCGCTGGATCGCGGCCGCGCGCTGGAACGCGGCGAGCCGATCCTCGGGCCGATCCTCCTCCCAGCGATCGCGCCAGCGCCCCTCCTCCGCCACGCCGGCATCCGTCACGCCGAGCTCGCGCTCGCGGTCCATCGCTTCGGCCGATCGCTCGCGCTCGTCGCCCATCGGCAACGGCCGCGGACCCTGTTCGGGCCCGCGCAGGATCCGATCGAAGCCGGGCACCGGCGAGCGCCATCCGCCGGAGTCGGCGTCCTCGAGCTGCTCGCGGAGCTCGGCGATCTCTTCTTCGCGCGCTTCGAGCGCGACGCGAGGCGCGACGCCACCGAGGACGAAGCCGATCACGAGCCCGATCGCTACGCCGCCGACCGCCAAGAGCGGAGCTCGCCCCCTCATCGCCTCGGAGGTGTACGCCGATCCGGCGGAGGTCGCACGGTTCGTCTCGGCTCCGAGCGTTCCGAGTCCGAGTGGGTCCCGACCGCGGATCTCAGTCGACGAACGGGCCGTGGTGGTGGATCGGCGCGCCGTGCGCCGCGCCCGCGAGGAAGACGAAGCGCGTGCCGCGCTCGGCGAGCACCTCGACGCCGCCGGGCGTCAGGATGGCGGCGGTCTTCGCGGCAACGTCGACGTCGCCGACCTTCGCGGTCCCTTCGAGCACGTAGACGAGCCCGTTCGCACCGGCGGGGACCTCGTGCTCCCAGCGCGTGCGTGCGCGCGCGTCGAGGTCCAGGTAGGTGACCGCGGTGCGCAAGCGGACGTGCGATGTCGAGCCGACGATCTCGCGCTCGACGACGTCACGCCGCGCGACCTCGGGGAGGTCGGGCCCGTGGATCGCCTCGTACTCAGGGTCCATCTGCTTGAGCTCGGGCGGGAGGTTCACCCAGAGCTGGAGCCCGCGGTTGACCTGTTCCGCGGCCGGCATCTCGGAGTGATGCGCGCCGCGTCCCGACGTGAAGCGCTGCGTGCCGCCGCTCGTCACCACGCTGTCGTTCCCCAGCGTGTCGCGGTGATGGAACGCACCGTCGATCATGTAGGTGAACGCCTCGAACCCGCGGTGCGGGTGGAGCGGAAAACCGGCCGGCGGCGCGACGGCGAAGTCGTCGAGGAGGACGAAGGGGTCGTGATGATCGCCGGGCACCTGCGGGAAGAGCCGGAACACGCGCGCGCCGTTCCCGTCGGTCGACGGACGCGCGGCGAGCAAGGCGGGCCGCGCGTTGGCGTGGACGGTGGCCGCCGAGCGCGACGGAAGCCGCCCCGCCGGCTCGCGCGAGCCCGACGTGCACGCCACGAGCGGCGCGGCGGCGAGACCGGCGAGGAAGCGACGACGATCGAGGACCGGAGACGACATCGGAGGGAGCGTAGTTCAGCGAACCGACGGATTCACGGCAGGCTCGGCGCCTCTCATCGCACGACGTCGTGGTGGTCGCTCATCAAGAGGGGCCCGTCGTCGGGCGCGCAGAGGACCAGGCGCTCGGGTTGCGACACGGTCCGATAGCCCGCCGCTTGCGCGCGCTTCTCCGGGTCCGCCTCCCACCGCGCGAGGCCCATGACGGCGACCGTCTCGTCGATCTCGGCGACCCCTTCGCGGTACCACAACGTCTTGCTGAGGAAGAAACCTTGCGTGCTGTGGCCGCGGTCGGCGAGGAAGTCCACGAGCTCCGGCGGCGGCTCGCCGAAGAGCCCGGTCGAGCCCGAGGCGTCCTCGTCGAGGACGACCTTCACGTAGCTCTCGTCGACGTGCGCGCGATCGTCTCCGTCGACGAGCCGGAACGCGGTGACCTCGGAGTCGTCGACGAGCGTGTACGTATGCTTGCCGCGCTTCTCGCGCACGATGACGCGCCACGCTGCGCACGCGCGCCCGGAGAGCGGCGCGTAGAGCGGCGCATCGCACTCCACCCGACCGGTCACCCGCACCTTCTCGCCATCCGGCGCGTCCTTGATGGTCGTCCGCGCCACCGACTTCATCGCGCGCTTGGCGCGCTGGTCGGGCGAGAACCACCACGCGATCCCCGCGATGGTCCCCACGACGGCGACGACGGCGAGGATGATCTCGAGCTGCATGACGCGGATCATGCCCGACTGCGCGCCGGCGCACAGCTCAGCGAGAGCGATGTGACTCTTCCACCCCGCGTCGTGTCTCGCGCTTTGTTGGGTCGACCCGGAGGGGTACCCTCAGCTCGTGCGCTCCGGTGGCCTCGCCCTCGTGCTCGCGTTCGCTGTCCTCGCCGCCGCGTGCGGTCGGACGCGCCTCTCGACCGGCTTCGACGCGTCGTCGCCGGTCCTCGACGGCGGCACGCGCGACGCCGCGGCGGGGGAGGACGGCGGGCTCTGCCTCTGCGCTTCGGACGGCGACTGCGCCCCGGGCGATCAGTGCGTGGACTGCGCGTGCGTCACGTCGCGCTGCCGCGGGGATCTCGACTGCGCCCCCGCGGAGCGGTGCATCGATGGGCGCTGCGCGTTCCGCGGCGCGTGCCGAACGAACATGGACTGTGACCCCGGTGACACGTGCGTCGACGGGCGCTGCGTCGGCACGACGGAGTGCACGACGCGCTCGGACTGCGAGCCGGCCGAGGACTGCGTGGGCGGCCGCTGCGTGATGGGCGCGATGTGCTCCGACACCGTGCCGTGCCCGGGCGACGGCTTCTCGTGCGTCAGCGGCGTGTGCGTGTTCACGGGGGACTGCAACAGCGACGTGGACTGCGCGACCGGCTTCTCGTGCCAGGGCGCGATGTGCGTCTTCACGGGCGACTGCATCGTCGACGGCGACTGCGGGATCGGGTTCCGCTGCGCCGGCGCGCGCTGTATCGCCACCGGGTGCAGCGGCGACCGCGACTGCCCGATGGGTCAGGAGTGCAGCCCGCTCCTCCGGCGCTGCGTCCCGAGCGACGCGTGCATGTCGGACGCCGAGTGCGCCCCGGCCGAGATCTGCATCGGCGCCATCTGCACGCCGATCGTCCGCTGCTCGAGCAGCGCCGACTGTCCGCCCCCCGAGCGCTGCGACGGATTCCGATGCGTGCCGCCGCCCGAGTGCGTGCGCGACGCGGACTGTCGGCCCGGCGAGCGCTGTGACTTCGACACGTGCCAGCCGTTCATGTGCAGCGGGGACCTCGACTGCAACGTGGGTTGGCGCTGCATCTCGCGAGTCTGCTTGCCCCCGCTGTTCTGCGGGAGCGATGAGGACTGCCCGTTCGACGGCCAGGTGTGTATCGGTCGGCGGTGCATCGTCCCGGGCGGGTGCGTGAGCAACGCCGACTGCTCCGCGATGGCGCCGGTGTGCATCGACGGCGCGTGCGTGCCCTTCCCGCCGCCGAGCTGCGAGCGCGACCGCGACTGCGGGACCGGACAGGTCTGCAACTTCGGTTTCTGTGAAGAGGCACCGACGACCTGCCCCGACGTCCCGTGCGACGTCCCGTTCGTCTGCGAGAGCGGGCGCTGCGTGCCGCCGCCCGAGTGCGCGCGCACGGCGGACTGCATGGCGAGCGGCGTCGAGTGCATCGGCGGCCGGTGCGTCCCGACGGCGATGTGCGGATCGGATGGGGACTGCCCGGCGCGCTACGCATGCGTGGCGGGGAGCTGCGCGTTCGTCGGGGACTGCGGCCGCGATGCGGACTGCGCGGCGGGGTTCCGCTGCGTCCTCGGGAGCTGCCAGCTGATCCCGGAGTGCGCGATCGACGCCGACTGCATGGCGGGCGAGCGCTGCGTCGCCGGCTCGTGCTCGAGCATGCCGTGCAGGCGCAACACGGATTGCCCGAGCGGCGAGATCTGCAACCTCGGTACGCGCACGTGCGTTCCGAGCGTGATGTGCACCTCGTCCACCGACTGCCCGCTCGGCTGGAGCTGCATCGGGGACCAGTGCTACGCGTTCCCGTTCTGCAGCCCGCCCGGGACGATGGGGGGCTGCCCGCCGGGGACCACGTGCGGCGACGCGATGCTCTGCTTCATCGCCCCCGAGTGCATGGTCGACGGCGACTGCCCGACCGGCGAGCGGTGCGAGAGCGGATTCTGCCAGCCCACGACGTGCGTGGTGACCGCCGACTGCAACTTCAACTGGACGTGCGTCGCGGATCGCTGCCTGCCGTGGTTGCTCTGCGGGATGGACAGCGACTGCCCGGACATGCGCGTGTGCATCAACAACACGTGCACCATCCCGGGCGGATGCATGCGCGACGCGGACTGCCCACCGACCCAGAGCTGCTTCGCCGGCCTCTGCTACAGCGTCCCGCCGCCCGCGTGCGCGACCGACGCGGACTGCATCGATGGCGAGGAGTGCCAGGTCGGCTTCTGCCAGCCGACCACGATGTGCCGCATCTCGCGCGACTGTCCGATGGCGCAAGTGTGCGTCAGCGGCTTCTGTCGGTTGCCCACCGAGTGTCTCTCGGACGCGGACTGCGATCCGAGCGAGCGCTGCGACGCGCGCGCGCAGTGCGTCCCGCGCTGAGGCGACCGCGGTCGCGCACGTCGGCCGCTTGATCCGCGGCGCTCCGCCACTAAAGCTTGCCGCCGTGTCCGCGCTGCCTCGTCGTTCGGCCGTATTCCTCGCGATCCTCGCGTTGGGCGCGGCCGCCGCCGGCCCCGGCGCGGTGGGACGGGCGCAGGAGGGGCGCCCCTCGTACGGCTACGCGCACAACGACCCGAGCTTCCGCTTCACCGCCCACGGGCGTCCCGTGAAGGTCGTGGTGCTCGCCGGCTCGATCGGCGCGTTCCGCGATCACCCGTACGCGCGTCTCCTCCACGAGTGGTGCACCAACGCGGAGATCCAGAACATCTCCTCGGTAGGCCTCGGCGCGCCGCAGCTGCTGCGGCACTTCCAGTCGCGGGTCATCAACAACCCGAACATCCCGGTGGGCTGGCGCGGCCACGAGATGTGGCTCCTCTTCGGGGGTGGGCTCAACAGCGTCGGACACCCGGAGCTCACCAACCACTCGGTGCTCCAGCTCATCACGCTCGCGCACCGACGACGGCTCAGCGTGGTCGCGATGACCCTGACGCCATGGGGCGCCGATCCCGAGACCGACGATCGATGGCGCGGCGCAGGCGGGCTACACGTCTTGCGAAGCACATTCTCGGTGGTCGACTTCGTCCTCGGCCGGAGCACCCCCCAGCAGGCGCTCGGAACGTTCGCGCGATCGCGCGGGCGCGGCATCGGGCCCAACGATCCGTGGCAGCCCGCCGAGCGGCCCGACGTCGCGATCAACCTCTACGATCCGATGCGCGATCCCGAAGCCGCGACCTCGTCGGTCGACGCCGCGATGACGGACCTGCGGCGCGACTCGCGATGGCAGCGCGCCACCGAGGGGATGAGCACGGACGCGGTGGAGCGACAGCTCCGCGAGGACGCGTCGCTCCTGGCCCGGATCCCGCAACATACGTTGCGCTCCGAGTTCCGCGGATTCGATCACATCCACCCGAACCGCGAGGGCCACCGCGCGATGGCGCGCATCGCGTGTCCGAGTCTGCCGGAGAGCTGGGGATGCAACTGCCCGTGACGCAGGCGCGACGGCAGCCGGAGCGCACGGTGGGCACGCGCGGTGAGGCGCGGGGCGCGGGCGGAGCCCGCATCTATTGGGAGCGATCCGGTCGCGCCGATGGACCACCGCTCCTCTTGATCCGCGGGCTCGGACGCTCGAGCAGCTACTGGCTGGAGTTCCGCAGCATCCTCGAGCGCGAGCGCAGCGTCCTCGTGCTCGACAACCGCGGCGTCGGTCGCAGCGAATCGCCGCTCACCGGATGGACGACCGCGACGATGGCGGACGACGTCGCGGCGGTGCTCGACGCGAGCGGCACCGCGCGGCTCGACGTCTTCGGGATCTCGCTCGGCGGAATGATCGCGCAGGAGCTCGCGCTCCGGCATCCCGATCGGGTGAACCGGCTCGTGCTCGCGTGCACCACGCCGGGAGGACGCAAGGCGCAGAAGATCCGGCCCGCCGCCGCCGCCGCCCTCGCGCGCTCGCTGACGATGCGGTTCGACGAGGCGATCCGCTACACCGCGCCCTACGTGATCGGCGAAGCGATCGCCGCGTCGCGGCCCGAGATCGTGGAGACCTGGATCCACATCGCAGCGAGCGAGCCCCGATCGCGCCGCGGCATCGCAGGCCAGCTCGCTGCGGGCGCCCGGCACTCCGCGTGGAATCGGCTGCGCCGGCTCGAGCTGCCCACCCTCGTGATCACCGGAGACGACGACCGCCTGATGCCGCATTCGAACAGCCAGATGCTGGCGCGGTTGATCGCGGGCGCTCGCCTCAAGGAGCTGCGCGGCGCGCCACACGACTTCCCGACCGAGCGTCCCGTCGAGACCGCCGAGGCGGTGCTCGACTTCCTCGGGTGACGCGCGCGAGCCGGGTGAGCTACAACGGTCGTTCACGTGAGCGGGCAGCGCTTTCGACGCGGGCAGAAGCTCGGCAAGTACAAGCTCCTCGAGCGCCTCGGCGCAGGGGGATTTGCGGTCGTCTACCGGGCGCGCGACACCGTCGAGGGACGCGACGTGGCGCTGAAGCTCCCGGTGGCGACGTACGGATCGGAGTCGCACGAGGAGCTGCTCCGCGAGGTGCGCCTCACGCTGAGCCTCGTGCACCCGAACATCGTGCCGGTGCTCAACGCGGACATCGTCGGCGAACAGCTGGTGATCGCGACGCAGCTCGGCCGTGAGAGCCTGAGCTCGCGCCTACACCGGCGGATGAGCGACAAGAAAGCGCTCTCGATCGTGACGCAGGTGCTCGAGGCGCTCGCGTTCGCGCACGGGGAGCGCGTGATCCACTGCGACGTCAATCCGTCGAACGTCATCCTCTTCCAGCACGACCACGTGGCGCTCGCGGACTTCGGGCTCGCGCGCGTGGCGGCGAAGACGCAGCTCCTCGGCTCGGGGTCGGGCACCGTCGGCTACATCGCGCCCGAGCAGGCGATGGGTCACCCGAGCTTCCGCTCCGACGTGTTCGCGTGGGGGCTGCTCACGTATCGCCTGTTCGCCGGTCAGCTCCCGCGTTGGCCGTACCGCCCGCCGCTGCCGGGTTGGGATCGCATCCGCCAGAAGCTCACGCGGCCGGCACAGACCTTCCTCAAGCGCGCCATCGAGCCGGAGTATCGAAAGCGCTTCCGCAACGCCGTGCAGCTCCAGGAGGCGTTCGAGGCGATCCCCGAGTTCTTGCGATGAACGGCCCCATCACGCTCGGCTCCACGAACGTCTGGACACCGAGCGCGCTCTCGTGGGGAGAGGTCGCCGTGTTGTCGTGGCCGCGGAGCGAAGCGGGCGTCAACGAGGACGCCGCCGTGGTGTGCGAGCGCGAGAACGCGCTGATGCTGGCGGTGGCGGACGGCGTCGGCGGCATCCCCGGCGGGGACCGCGCGTCCCGCAAGGCGCTCGAGACGCTCGCCGCGCGCTTCCTCGACGGCGAGCGGATCGAGGACGCGATCGAGCGGGCGAACGAAGCGGTGCGCGAGCTGCGAGGGCCCGCGTCTACGTTGGTGGCGTGCACCGTGGAGGAGGGGATCCTGCGCACGTTCCACGTCGGAGACTCGCAAGCGATCTTGCTGGGTGGCCGCGGGCGCATCAAGGGGCTCACGATGCCGCACAGCGTGGTCGGCCACGCGCAGGAGGCGGGCTTACTCGATCCCGAGGAGGCGGTCGGCCACCCCGAGTCGAACATCGTCACCAACGTGCTCGGCGATCCGGTCTTGCGCGTCGAGCGGACGCACTGGGGTCGCCTCGCGCAGCGCGACACGCTCCTGCTCGCGTCGGACGGGCTCTTCGACGCGCTCGACACCGAGTCGATCGCGAGCAAGGGACCGCGCGGTCGGCTCTACGACGTCGTGCAGGGCCTGGCGACCGCGGCGCGCGCGGCGGAGGACGCCCCGGTCGACGATCTCACGGTGGTCGCGTTCCGCCCCGGCGCGCTGCCGTTGGCGATCCGCCGAGAGCGGGGCGACGCGACGGTTCGAATCGAGCGCTAGCAGGGCGCGCACGCGCCGCGCTGGCTACCTCTTGCCTTTGCCCTTGCCGTCGACCGCAAGGTCGCGTGTACGTGGACGAGCACGCGCACGAGGACGGTTCGACCGTCCGCGGTTCCTGCACGTGGTCTTGCGACGGCGCCGTCTCAGTGCGCCGCGGGATCGCGCGCGACGTCCTCCTCGCGCAGCACGCGGTCGATCTCGTCGAGCGTGCCTCGGGGCGCGTCCTCCGTCGCGTCGATGATCGCGCGCGCGTCGTCCACCGTGCGGTGGAGCGCGCGCAGCCGATCGCGGAGCTCGCCTATCTCGATCGCCTCGCCGCCCACCGTGATCGCGCCGTGGTCGTCGATCTCGATGCGCTTCGGATCGACGCCGCCGTTGGCCTCCGTCCGCGCCGCCTCGCGCGCGTCCCACTCCTGCTCCGCGCGATCGGCCACCGCCTCGCTCGCCTCGGAGAGCTCCGCGCCGAGCTCCTGCGCGGGCTCGGTGCGCGCGATCCGGAGGGTGTGCTCGAAGAGCGTGTAGCGACCGAGCGGGACGAGGAAGTACACGACGAGGAGCACCACCAGGCCGACGAGCCAGATGGCGCCGTTGATCATGCGTCGCACGCGCTTGGGGTAGCACAACGGACGGCGGACGCCGAAATGCTCGCCGGCCTACCACCACGCGCGGGGGGCCGGCGCGCCGAGCACGGGGGCGGTGCCCGGCCGGAGGCGGCCCGCGTGGGCGCCGTACTCGAGGCGGACCTGCGTCCGAGCCGCGTCGAGGTCGGGATGCAGCGTGTCGCCGATCGGGCGATGGCCCTCGTCGAAGCGCTCGAGGAGGACGCCGGACGTGAGCGGCCGAGCCCGGAGCCACCGCGCCGTCAACGCGCGCGGCTCGCCGCGGTGCGGCGCACCGAGGAAGCACACGGGGAGGATCGCGCGGCCGTGGACCTCCGCGATGAGCGCGTCTCGCGCGTCGGCGCGCTCGAAGCGCCGAGCGAAGCGCCGGAGCAGCCCGCGTGGCTCGTCGAGATAACTTGCGATCGTGCAGCGGCCGTCGAGCGACAGCTCCTCGTAGCGCGCGAGCCCCTCGTGGATCCGGAGCCGGCGCACTCCGTCCGGGCTGATCACTCCGTCGGCGGGATCGTCCACCGCGTCGTCGCCGACGAACGCGAGCCGCGCGCGCGCCTCCGCGTCGCGCGCCGAGGCGCGAGCGAGGCTTCGCAGGGCTCCCCATCCGAGCGCGGCGCCCACCGCCATGAGCTCCACGCTGCCGGACGCGGCGCCGACCCCGAGCGCACAGCTGGCGAGCGCACCCGACGAGCACGCCGCGAGCGCGGACGACGAGGCGCGCGAGCGCGCCCGCGGGCGAGGCTCCGCGGATCGGTAGGGCCCCTTTGAGCAGTGCGTTTGGGCGTCGGGCTCGGGCTCTCGCACCTCCTCATGATGCAGCACCGCACGGCGGGGCGCACCCGACGCGATCGCCCCGACGAGGGCATGGCCGAGCGGGCTGCTATCCTCCCCGACGACGGAGGCGAGCATGCAGACGACGACCGCGCCGCGCGACGAAGCGCGCAGCATCCACAAGAGGAGCCCCGTCACGGGCGAGGTCCTCGGCACCTTCCCGATCGGTACGCGAGAGGACGTCGACGCCGCGGTCGCGCGCGCGCGCGCCGCGTTCCCGGTGTGGCGCGACACGCCGCTCGCCGAGCGCATGCGGATGCTCTCGCGGTTGCGCGACGCGATCGATGCGCACGGCGAAGACTACGCGGAGCGCATCAGCGAGGACACCGGCAAGCCGCTCGTCGACTCGCTCCTCACCGAGCTGATGAGCGTGCCGCTCTTCCTCGATCACTACGCAAAGGCGGCGCCGAAGATCCTGGCGCGGCGCAAGGTGAGCACCTCGATCCTGTTCCCCGGCAAGACGAGCTACATCGAGCCGTTCCCGATGGGCGTCATCGGCGTGATCTCGCCGTGGAACTTCCCCTTCCAGCTCTCGATGCTCCCCGTCCTGAGCGCGCTCATCGCCGGAAACACCGCCGTGCTCAAGCCGAGCGAGGTCACCCCGATCACCGGCGAGATCATGCGCGAGGTCTTCGGACGCATCGGCCTGCCGCGCGGCGTCGTGGAGATCGTGCAGGGCGACGGGAGCACCGGCGCGGCGCTGTGCGCGGCCGACGTCGACAAGCTGTTCTTCACCGGCTCGGTCGCGACCGGCCGCAAGGTGATGGCGGCCGCGGCCGCCCGTCCGATCCCGGTCGAGCTCGAGCTCGGCGGCAAGGACGCGATGATCGTGCTGCGCGACGCGAACCTGAAGCGCGCTGCGAAGGCCGCCGCGTGGGGCGGGCTCGTGAACTGCGGTCAGATGTGCACGTCGGTCGAGCGCATCTTCGTCGAGTCCGAGGTGCACGACCGCTTCGTCGAGCTCCTCGCCGAGGAGGTGGACGCGATGAAGGTCGGCGCGCCGGACGAGCACGCCGAGATGGGTCCGCTCACGTTCGGTCCGCAGCTCGAGACGGTCGAGCGCCACGTGAAGGGAGCCATCGCGGACGGTGCGCGCGTGCTTCGCGGCGGCGCTCGCCTCGACCGGCCGGGACAGTTCTTCGCGCCGACGCTCCTCACCGACGTGACCGAGGACATGGAGATCTACCGCGAGGAGACGTTCGGTCCGGTGCTCCCGGTCATCCGCGTAGAGGACGCCGACGAGGCGGTGCGACTGGCGAACGCCCATCAGTACGGCCTCAACGGCAGCGTGTTCACCCGCGACGTCCGCCGCGGAATGGAGATCGCGTCCCGCATGGAGTGCGGTCAGGTGATGGTGAACGACCTCGTCTCGATCGTCGGCAACCCCGCGCTCCCCTTCGGCGGCATCAAGAACAGCGGCTTCGGCCGCTATCACGGCGACGACGGGCTGCTCTCGTTCACCCACACGCGCGCGGTGATGGTCGACCGCGGGCTCCTCGACTTCGAGCCCATCTGGTTCCCCTATCGGGACAAGTACCCGGCGATGGCCGACGCGTTCCACGGCCTCGTTCGGGGCAACCTCCCGAAGGCGATGCTCGCGCTGGTGAAGCTCGCCCGGTTGACCGCGAAGCGCTGAGCCGGCGTCGCGAATCGCGTGGCTCCGAGCGCGCAGTGCCTCGAGCGCGCAGTGCCTCGCCTCGAGCGCGCAGTGCCTCGCCTCGAGCGCGCGGTGCCTCGAAATGGACTTGCCACAGGTGATAGTCTGTTTCGGCCGTGACAAGACGCATCTGTCTGCTCTCGTGTTTGCTCGCTGCGTGCTCCGCGGGACCGGGACCGATGCAGGTCCCATGCTCGTCCGACACCGAGTGCGGCACGGGACGCTGTGTCGACGGGTTTTGCTCGCGACGCGACGCCGGCGGCGGCGGTAGCGCCGACGGCGGCGCGCGCGACGCGGGCCCCGGCGGCTCGATGGACGCCGGCCGCGACAGCGGCGCGCTGATCTTCCCCGACGCGGGCACGTTCGACGCGGCGATGTTCAGCTTCGATCCGTTCGGAGACTCGGACGGCGACGGCATCACCGACTACGCGGAGGGCCGGACCGACAGCGGCGGCGTCGACACCGACGCCGACGGCGCGCCCGACTACCTCGATCAGGACTCCGATGGCGACGGCATCCTCGACAGCGTCGAAGCGGGCGACACGATGCTGTCCACCGCGCCGCTCGACAGCGACTTCGACGGGACGCCCGACTTCCGCGATCTCGACAGCGACGACAACGGCGTGCCGGACTCCGTCGAAGGGACGAGCGACGTGGACGGCGACAGTCGTCCTGCGTTCCGCGACTTCGACAACGACGAAGACGGCCTCGACGATCGCACCGAGATCGGCAGCGATCCGATGAACCCGCGCGACACCAACACGGATGGGACGCCGGACTACAACTCGCCCGACAGCGACGGCGACTTCATCCACGACGCGACCGAAGGCCTCACCGACACGGACGGCGATGGCACGCCCGATATCTACGACCTCGACACGGACAACGACGGCCTGACCGATCGCAACGAGGCGGGCGACACGGACATCGCCACCCCGCCGCGCGACACGGACGGCGACGGCATCTTCGACTTCCGCGATCCCGACAGCGACGCCGACGGCCTCAGCGACGCGGCGGAGGTGGCGGCGGGGACGAGCCCGACGCGCGCCGACACGGACATGGACGGAGTGAGCGATCTGATCGAGGTCGGCGCGGGCACCGATCCGCTCAACCCCGCCGACAACCCGCGCACGCGCGGCGACTTCGTCTTCGTCGTGCCGTACGCGATGCCGCCGACGCCGACGCGCGACACGCTGCAGTTCAACACGAGCCTACAGAAGGCCGACGTCTACTTCCTGATGGACAACACCGGCTCGATGGGCGGGACCATCACGGCATTGCAAGCGGGATTGACCTCGACGGTCATCCCCGACATCACGTCGCGCATCCCGCAGGCGTGGTTCGGGGTGGGCGGCTTCGACGACTACCCGCTCGGCGGCTACGGCCAGCCGAGCTACGGCATCGACGCCGTCGGCATCGTCCACGACCAGGCGTTCTTCCAGTACCAGACGATGACGTCGAGCGCCTCGGCCGCGCAGCTGGCGGTGAACAACTACGACACCAACTATGGCGTCGACGGTCCGGAGTCCGGCGTGGCCGCGCTCTACGCGCTGGCCACTGGCAGCAACCTGTCGGGCTACGCCCGTTTCCCCGGCAACGGGTCGACGCCGCCGTCGTGTCCCGCGGGCACCTCGGGCATGGCGTGCTTCCGCACGGACGCGGTGCCGATCTTCATCGTGATGACCGACGTCGATCAGCACAACTCGCCGACGTGTCCCACGTACTTTACGGGCTGCACGTACAGCGGGGTGCCCGGCGCTCCGACCTGGGCGATGACGATCACGGCGCTGAACGCGATGAACGCGCGCGTGGTCGGGATCTCGACCAACGCGTCGTTTGGCGCGCCTGCGTTCCTGACCGGGGTGGTGAACGCGACCACCATCGCCTCGGGCGCGCCCGGACCCGTGTCGCAATACGTCTTGAGCGCTCCGGGCGGCTCCGGCCTCACCACCGCGGTGACCGACGCGGTGCGCGCCGCGGCCGCCGTCCCCCTCGACGTCTCCGCGCAGGGGCAGGACATCGTCGACCCGGGTGAGGTGGTCGACGCCATTTCGGCGTTCGTCGATCGCATCGAGACGCGCACGACGGCCGCGCCGGGACTGACGTGCACCACGGGTCTGACCACCTACGACCGGGCCGGCATCGACGCCGACAGCTACCCCGACACGTTCCAGAACGTCACCCCTGGCGCGCCGGTGTGCTTCGACATCGTGCCGACCATGAACATGGCGGTGATGCCTACGCTCGACCCGCAGGTGTTTCGTGCGCGCGTCAACGTGACGGGCGACGGGTTCACCCCGCTCGACAGCCGCATCATCTACTTCCTCGTTCCGCCTCGGATCCCCGACCCGAACGAGTAAGGTCCCTCCGTGAGCTCGGAGCGTCCGCCCGCGCAGAGCCCCAGCCGGCTCGCGGCCCCCGTCGCGTACGCGATCCTCGACGCGTTCCGGGATTGCCGCGCGCGCTTCCTCGCGCTGACGAGCGTCGCGCAGGAGCGCTTCGAGCGAAAGGACTGGGCCGGCCTGCGCCGCGACGCGCAGGCGCGGCTCGGCCTCTATCGCGTATCCGTCGATCATGCCGAGGCGCGCACGCGCGCGCTGCTCGGCGCGCACAGCCGCGAGCGCTTGGTGTGGGTGAGCGCGAAGGCCGTGTACTCCACGCTCATCGCGCACCGCCAGGACTGGGAGCTCGCGGAGACGTTCTTCAACGGCGTCACACGGCGCATCTTCGACACGGTGGGGCTCGACCCGCTCGTCGAGTACGTGGCGACGGACTTCGACACGCCACCGATCGAGGCGACGCGGCCGATGTACGTGCGCGACGTGAAGACGAGCACCACGACGGCGCTCGTCCGCGCGATCCTCGACGCGCTGCCGTTCGAGTGTCCGTGGCGCGCCGTCGACGAGGACGCGGCGCTCGTCGCCGAGCGGGTCGAGCAGAAGGTCGCGGAGCTCCATCGCGGCGGACTGGTCGCGATCGAGCGGATCGAGCCGCTCTTCTACCGCGGCAAAGCCGCCTACGTCGTGGGCCGGCTCGTCTTGCCCGCCGGCGCGGTCAGCCCGTTCCTCCTCGCGCTCCGCAACGGAGCGGACGGGCTCTACGTCGACGCGGCGCTCCTCGAGCCCCACGACGTCACCGTCGCGTTCTCGTTCACCCACTCGTACTTCCACGTCGTGGTGGAGCGCCCCTACGACGTGATGCGCTTCTTGCGGTCGCTCGTGCCGCAGAAGCGCATCGCCGAGCTCTACATCGCGATCGGCGAGCCCAAGCAGGGCAAGACCGAGCTCTACCGCGCCCTCATGGACCACATCGCGGAGGCGCACGAGGCGTTCAGCTTCGCACGAGGGACGCCGGGCCTCGTGATGGTGGTGTTCACGATGCCCGGGCTCGATCTCGTCCTGAAGGTGATCCGCGACGAGTTCCCACCCGAGAAGGACACCTCGTTCGAACGCGTCAAGGATCGTTACCAGTGGGTCTACCAACAAGACCGCGCGGGACGGATGGTCGACGCGCAGCCGTTCGAGTTCCTCGCCTTCGATCGGTCGCGCTTCGAGCCGGAGGTCCTCGAAGAGCTCCTGAGCCAGTGCGGTGACAGCGTGCACGCGGACGGCGACCGGATCGTCATTGACTATTGCTACGTCGAGCGAGAGATCTATCCGCTCAACCTCTACGTGCGCGAGAAGTCGCAAGAGGAGGCGGAGGCGGCGCTCACCGACTGGGGTCGCGCGATCGCCGACATCACCGCGTGCGGCGTGTTCGTCGGCGATCTCCTCCTGAAGAACTTCGGCGTAACGCGGCTCGGTCGTGTCGCCCTCTACGACTACGACGAGCTGGTCGCGCTCGACGCGATCCACTTCCGCGATCTCCCGGAGACCGCTGACCCCGAGGACGAGCTCCGCGCCGAGCCGTGGTTCAGCGTGTCGCACGGCGACGTGTTCCCCGAGGAGTTCCCGCGGTTCCTCGGATTGCCGCGGCGGCTCCGACCACACGTCTTGAACCGCTGCAAGCACGTGTTCGATCCGCGCTGGTGGCGACGCATGCAGTCGCGCGTGGCGGCCGGGATGGTGCGCGAGTTCGCGCCCTACCCGGATCAGCGGCGCCTTCATCCGCTCTTCGGCGGCGCCCGCCGCTGAACGGTGCACGCCGCGAATTCCGCGACTTCCTAAGTCGATTGGGAGATTCGCACGAAATCGATAGCTTCCGGAAGCGCTTTTTTTGGTGACGATCGGGGGGATGGACCTGCCTTCCATCTACGCCATCGACTTCGGAACCACGAACTCGCTGCTCGCGGCGGCCAACGCCGATCGCGTCTTCGAGCCCATCCCTCTCGACCCCGCGGCGCGAGAGCCCACGCTCCTTCGCTCCGTCCTCTACTTCCCCAACGCCGAGCGCGCGTTCTACGGCGCCGAAGCGCTCCGCGAGCACGCCGCGCACGGTATGCGCGGGCGGCTCATCCGCTCCATCAAGAAGCACCTCCCGTCGCGCGCGTTCATCGGGACGATCATCGACGAGCGCCCGATGAACCTCGAGGATCTGATCGGGGCGTTCCTCGGCGCGATGCGCCGCCGCGCCAACGAGCACTTCGGCGTCGACGTGCAGCGCGTCGTGCTCGGGCGGCCGGCGCGGTTCAGCGAGGTGGAGGAGGACGATCGCTTCGGCGAGTACCGCCTCGAGCGCGCGGCGCGGAGCGCGGGCTTCACGTCGATCGACTTCTGCCCCGAGCCGATCGCGGCCGGCGCTGCGTTCCGCGAGCGGCTCACCGAGCGGCGACTCGTGTTGGTCGGCGACTTCGGAGGCGGCACGAGCGACTTCACCGTGCTGCGGCTCGGACCCGAGCCGTTCGATCCGCGCGACGTGCTCGCGATCGGCGGCGTCGCGGTGGCGGGCGACGCGCTCGACGGGAGCATCATGAAGAGCTCGATCGCGAAGCACTTCGGTGCCGAGGTGACGTATCGAGTCCCGATGGGGAACAACGTGTTGACGATGCCGACGATGCTGCGCGCTCGGCTCTGCTCGCCGGCCGATCTCAGCGTGCTCCAGGCCCGTGAGGTCATGTCGTTCCTCCGCGACATCGAGCGGTGGTCGCTCGGCGGGGACGACGCGCGACGGATGGAGCAACTCTTCGTGCTGATCGAGGATGCGCTCGGCTTCCCTCTGTTCGAGGCGATCGAGCGCGGCAAGCGGCGGATCTCGAAGCACGAGGAGGCCGAGATCCGCTTCCGCTACCCGCCGATCGACGTGCTCGAACGGATCACGCGGAGCGGGTTCCACGACGGCGCGCGCACGGAGGAGGCACGGATCCTCGGTGCCCTCGACGAGACGCTCGCGCGAGCCGCCGTGACGGCCGACGACATCGACATCGTGTGCCTCACCGGCGGGACCGCGCGGGTGCCGTTCCTCGCTCAGGCGCTCGAGGAGCGGTTCGGCGCGGCGAAGCTCACCCGGACGCGCGCGTTCCACTCGGTCATCGAGGGGCTCGCGCAGCGGGCGCGCGATCGGGTCCGCCAGGACGGCTGAGGTATCATCCACGGATGCGCCACGCACTCGGGATGACGCTCGGCTCGGCGGTCCTCGCGTCGGTGCTCGTCGGCCCGCTCCTGACCACTGCGGCCCGCGCCGACGTCTATCGGCTCGAGCTCGACCCCGACACCCCGGGGGGCGTGATCTGTCTGCCGATCGACCCCGCCGGCGCGTGCAGCGACTCGACGTGCGACGGGCACTGCGCGTCGCTCGGCGCGCTCGTCAACACCGTGTGCGTCTACGGACCAAACTCGACGCTGTGCTGCGACGGCGACCGCGACTGCAGCGTCGACGGCATGGCGGGCTCGTGCAACCTCCTCGCTGGCCTGTCCTCGGGCGCCGGAGCGCCGGTCTTCGGGGTCTGCGAGTACACGGGGGCGATGTACTGCGGCGGCACGACGGCCGATCAGATCGCGCCCTGCCTACCGAGCGCCGGCGCCGACTGGAGCTACGGGGACTGCGATCGGGACGGGCTCCCCAACGCGATGGATAGCGAGCCCTGCACCGCGAACGACGCAGGCGTCGGGAACGATCTGCCGGACGCGGGCGGGATCGACGCGGGGACACCTTCGTTCGACGGCGGCGTCGGCGGCGCGACGGCGATCTTCGGCGGCGGCGGTGGCTGTGCGTGCCGCGCGGGCCGAGCCACCCGGGTCGATCTCCGCCCGCTCGTCCTCGCCATGATCGCCGGGCTCTGGCTCTCGCACATACGGCGAACGCGGTGAACCGAGCATGGCTGGCGCTCGCCGCGTTGTCGGCGTGCGCGGGGTCTGCGCATCCCCCGAGGGTGACCGAGCGCGGTGCGCGGCCGAACGAGGAGGGCGGCGAGGCTGAACCCGCCGAGCGCGCCGGGCCCGGGTCGCGTTGCGCGCGCATCATCGGGGCGGAGCCCTTCTATGGAGGCGCGCCGAGCGTGTGGGCGACCGACAGCCCGCTGGTCGCGAGCTACCACCGGATCGGACGCGTGCGGGACGGCACCCTACGAGGATCACCGGTGGTGCTCGGTGCGCGGGTGAGCGCACTCACGAGCGGTCCCGATGGCGATCGAGCGGTCACCCAGGACGGCGCGGTGCTGACTATATATCAGGATGGCACATTGTCACGGACGGGCGACGTCGGACGACACGTGTTCCCGATCACCCGCGCACCCGCCGGGCGGCTCGTCGTCCGGGACGGCGATCCGTACGGGACGCTCCTCACGGTCGACCCCGACGGCGCGGCGCATCGGATCGACGGCGCGCCGGACGGCGTCGTTCGCGACGCGGTGTTCGTGAGCGAGGCGCGCGCCGTGCTTCTGCTCGCGGGCGGCGCCGCGGTCGCGATGGAGCGGCGGGGCGGCGAGCTGGTCGTCTCCGATCGCGTCGAGGGGGTGCGCGAGCTCGCCGTCGGCAGGGCTGGCGTGGAGATCGCCTCGGTGCTCGAGACGCCGCGAGGCCGGTCTACTCCCTATGGCGAGCTGCGCCGCGAGCTCTTCGTCTCCGCGCGGTTGCGCGCCCCGCCGGTCGTACCGGACCTCACCCCGACCTGTCGGAGCGTGGCGCTCGACGAGGCGTGCTCGGTGGTCCGCTGTGGGACCGCTCCGTTCACGCTCCGCTGCGGCGACGGCGAGCGCGCGCTCGAAGGCGTTCCGGTACCCGACGTCCGCTTCGGCGACGCCTTCTCGCTCGGTGAGCCGAATCGGTTCCTCCTCGACCTCGGCGCTGTCTACGTGATGACGCGCGAGGGCGACTCCGCCGCGTTCCGTGCCGAGGAAGTGAGGTTGCCGCGCGCGTGGAGCCGGGACGTGCGGAGCGCGGTGGGCGGCTGGATCCATCTCGCCTCGACGCACGATCACCACGCGCCCGGGGAGACCGACGTGCTCTATCGCCTCGCCGAACAGCGCACGGTCGAGCTCGCCGCCTACGAGGGGCGCGAGCGCGCGGCGCTCCTCTCGGACGGGACCCTCACCGAGCTTCGGGTGGTGGACGGACGACCGCGGCTCGCGCTCGGCGACGTACCCGGTCCGCTTTCGCAAGTGACGTTGCCGGAGGGCAGCGTCGACGCTGCGTTCGTCGATCGCGCGCGCGGCGTAGCGGTGGGCGCGGACGGATCGCAGGTCTACGCCACGTGCGACGGCGGCGCGACCTGGGAGCGCGTGGCGTACGAGCACGGCGAGCGAGCGCCGCTGCGCGCAGACTGCCTGGGGACGGGCCGCCACGCCGGGCCGTGCGTCACGTGCGAGGGCACCCGCTGCGCGATCGCGCTCGAGGCGCCCGTCGCGGTGGAGCTCGACCTCGAGCGCGCGGCATCCGCGCCGGCCGCCCGAGCGCCCCTGCGCCCGCAACCGACCGCGCCTCCGGTGGTGCCGGTGATGCGCCTCGAGTGTGCCGTCACCGACGCGCGAGCAGAGCGCGCGAGCCGTCTGCCTCCGCCGACGCACGGAGGGAACGATCCTTGCCATGTCGAGGCGTCGGGCCGCGACGAAGGCGGTCGGTTCACCATCGGACCGCTGCGCGTCCCGTGCACCCCCGGCGACGCGATGGCCGATGACCCGAACGCTCGGGTCACCACGACGCTGCGCGGGGTGGCGCGGAGCGGACTGCTCGTCGACGTACAGGCGGGGCCGCGCAGCCATGCCCTCTGGATCACCGAACGAGACCACGTCCGCCTGACCGACTACGACGTGCGCGCCGTCGCGCTGCCGGGCGGGCACCTCTTCGCGCGGGCGTCGCTCGCGCACGGGGTCGAGCGCGTGTTCGAGCTCGGTCCGCACGGCGTGATCGGCGCGCGCGTCATCGACAGCGGTTTCCTCGACCCGTACATCGGCGTGTTCCTCGACGCGGCGCCCGGCGCGGCGCGGGACGTGCTCACGATCGTCCCCAGCGGCGACTCGCTGCTCGCGTTCCGGGTGCCCTCGGACGTGGGGGCCCTCCCGAGCGCGCTCGCGCCCGTGACCACCGAGCCGTGCGCGCCGGGCCGGGCGCAGGGGGCGCTGGCCCGGCTGATGAGCCCGCCGGTGTACATCGACGGCGAAGGAGACCGACCCTATGCCTACGCCGCCGATGTGGACGTGGGCTCCCCCGGGATGTGCGTGGAGCGGATCTGGACGAGCTCCGGGCTGCTCGCGCGACGAGGCGATGGTGTGTTCGCCGGCCCCGGCCTTCGCTGCCGCGTATCGACGCCACCTCGACGCGAACGCTGAGCACGACGCGCAGGGCGACGCGTAGGATGCGACCGGTGGACGAGCCCGCGCCCGAGCCTCGAGTCCGCGTCGCCGCGCGCTTGCTCGGGCCACGCGTCCGCGGTTGGCTCGCGCACCCACGGCTCCTCCCGGTGGTCCTCGTGCTCTCGGCGCTCGCCGCCTCGAGCAGCCTCGGCCTCGGCCTCCAGCTCGACGATCACGCGCAGCGCCTCCTCGTCGAGCGCGATCCCGAGATCCTCCGGATGTGGCCGAACCCGCCCGCGCGCTGGGATCTCTTCCGCTTCGCCGACGGCTCGGAGAACACGACCCAGCTCATCGAGCAAGGCGTCTTCCCATGGTACATGACGAGCGGCCTGCGCCTCGCGTTCCTTCGGCCGCTTGCGAGCGTCACCCACAACGTCGACTACCTGCTCCTCGAGCGCGCCCCCGCGCTCATGCACCTCCACAGCGTGCTGTGGTTCGCGTTCCTCGTGTGGGCGGTGTGGCGGCTCATCCGGCGCGTCGAGTCGGGCTGGATGGCCGGGCTGCTCCTGGTGTTCTACGCGTTCGATGCGACCCACGGAACGCCGATCGCGTGGCTGGCGAACCGGAACGCGCTGATCGCGGGCGCGTTCGGCGCGCTCGCGCTCGAGCGACACATCGCGGCGCGCATGGCGGCAAAGCACAGCCCGGCGTCCATCGCGCTCTTCGCGGTCGCGCTCGCCGGCGGCGAGTCCGCGATCGCGTGGCTCGGGTTCTTCGCCTCCTACGCGGTGTTCCTCGATCCGACGGGCCGACGACGCGGCTTGCTCGCAACACTCCCGCACCTCGCGATCGTCGCCGTCTGGCGCGCGATCTATGGCGCGATGGGCTACGGCGCGTCGGGGAGCGCGCTCTACATCGATCCCGCGCGCGAGCCGGTCAAGTTCTTCTTCGCCATGCTCGAGCGATTGCCTCAGCTCCTGGGCGGAGGCTTCGGTGGCCCGCTCGCGGGGATGGCCGGGTTCTTCGGTCGGCCGGCCGAGCTCGCGGCGATCGGCGTCGCGGTGCTCGCGCTCGTGCTCGCGTCGATCGCGCTCTACCCGGTGCTCCGGAGCGTGCCGGCGGCGCGGTTCTGGGCGCTCGGCGCGGTGCTCGGGACGATCCCGGCGTGCGCGACGATCCCAGCGGGACGGCTGTTGCTCATCTCCGGCCTCGGGCTCGGCGCGCTCGTCGTGCATCTGTGCGCGTGGGTGGTCGAGCCGGATCGCTCGCCCGCCCCGCCGCGCCGCGCCGGGTGGTTCGCGGGCGCGCTCGCCGTCGCGTACCTCGTGATCTGGGGCGCGATCTCGCCGGCCCGCCTCTTCGTCGAGATCCAAGGAACGGCGGCGCTCGGGCTGCCGAACCGCCTCGCGGTCGAGAGCATCGACGACACGATCGGAGGACGGACGCTCGTCGTGCTCGCCGTCCCCGACCCGCTGTTCATGTGCGGGCAGCTCCCCCTCGGGCTCGCCTCGCGCGATCGACCATACCCCTCGCGGGTGCGCTGCATCGCGAGCGTGGAGACCCAGGTGCGCATCCGCCGAGAGGACGAGCGCACGCTGGTGCTCGAAGCGGACGACGGGCTCCTCAACGGCTTCTTCGTCCCGCTGATGCGCGACGCGTCGCAGCCGCTCTCGGCCGGATTCACGTTCGACTACGACGACGTCCACCTCACCGTGCGGGAGACCGACGCGGAGCACCGTCCGACGCGCATCGCGCTCGCGTTCACCGACCCGCTCGACGATCCGCAGCTCGAGCTCGTGGTGTGGTCGGTCGAGGACCAGGGCTACGTGACGTTCGTGCCCCCACCGGTCGGCGAGAGCGTCGACGTCCATGGCCAACCGATGCACACCATCTTCATGTGAGCGCGGGCTCGAGCCAGACCTTGTCACCCGCGGTCGGCCCGGACGACAGCACCGCCGCGCGCACCCCGAGCTCCCGCTCGATCCAATCGAGGTACCCCTCCGCGGGATCGTCGCCGAGCTCGAGCGCCTCCGTGGCACACGGCGCCGCGAGCCGCTCCGCGAGCGCGCTCTGGTAGCGGAGCGTCGGATCGAGCCGCGGCTCGATCGTGTACCGCGCCGCAGAGCGCCACGCGTCGAGGGCCCCGAGCCGATCGAGGTGGGTCACCGCGAGGGCGTCGATGCCGCGGTTCGCGGCGATCGCGTAGCGGAGGAGCGACGGATCAGGCCAGCCGACGCGGAACGTCCCTTGCCATCCTCGATCGGGATTGTGTGGCTCGCGCAGGCTGGCGCGTAGCGCATCGGCCTGGCTGGGGAACGGGCCGGCCCCGTGGCGCGTCGCATAGGTGCGCGTCACGCCGAGCCGCACGAGCTCACCGTCGAAGCCGCGCGCGGCGAGCCACTCCTCGGCCGGCGCGCTCGTACAGCGGTGCCACGTGGTGTGCGGGTGAAAGCCGTGGTGCTCATCGAGCAAGATCCCGTGCGCACCCTCGAGGACGACGAGCTCCCCGTCGAGCGCGCACGTCGCGTCGTCGATCGCCCGAACCGTAGCGAACGGAGTGAGCGCCTCGATCCACGCGTCGATGACCCCGGGATCCTCGAACACTCGGATCTCCGGATCGGCGCCCGCGCGCCCCCGCGCCGCGGCGATCGCCTCGCTCACCGACGAACGCACCCGCTCGCGCACCCGTGCGACGCGCGACGGCAGATCGGCGCGGGAGAGGTGCCCGACGCGCAGCACCTCGTCGGGGTGCGTCAACGAATCGTACACCGTCTCACCGACCCCGACCCCGCAGCTCCCGTGGGCGCCGTCGCCGCGCGCCAGCTCGCGGAGCCGGCCCGCCGCCTGATGGAACGGCGTCGTCACGCGCGCCTCGCGGGCGACGGTGAGCCGATCGAGCGCGTCGCCCACGCCGACGTCCGCGAGGTAGCGCGCCTCGACGAGGAGCGCGGTCGGGTGCACCACCATCTCGGGGCCGAGGTGCGTGCGCACGCCCGGCACGAACGAGCCGGCGCCGAGCTGCGCGAACGTGTGATGTCGTCCGTCGTCGGTCACCACGTTGTGACCCGCCTGCGCCCCGCCCTGGGTGCGCACCACGAGGTGCGCGCCGGTCCGTCGCACGAGCGCGTCGACGATCGTCCCCTTGCCCGCGTCGCCGAACCCGAGATCGACGACCGCGACGGCGCGCATCAGCCCGTGATCTCGGGCGGCACCGGCGCGAGCAGCGGTCCGCTCGGGCGCGGCGCGCCGTCCCTCTCGAGCGACGCCGCGTACGGGATCAGCGAGCGAGCCACCGCGCTCGCCCGCTCCGGAGCCACGCCGCGCTCACGCATGCCGCGCACGACCGCGTCGAGGTCGGAACGCCCCTCGGTGAGCGCGATCAGCCCCGCGATCACGTCGCAGAGATCGTCAGGGCTCTCCATCGCGACCACGCGATCGCCGAGCACGTCGCGCCACACCCGCTCGCAGCCGCGTCGGCGCTCGAGATCGGGGATGAGGAAGAACGGCTCGAACAGTCGCTGCACCTCGTCGACGATCGCGGCGATCGGCGGATCGCTCTCGAGCTCGGTGCCGAGGAGCTGTTGAACGATGTAGCGCGAGAGCCGCGGATACGGCTTCTCGTCGCCGGTGAGGAAGAGATAGCCGCGTCGCCGCCGCTTCTCGACGCAGTCCATCGAGACGTGACGCGCCGCGAAGAAGAGCGCGAGCTCGTACGACTCGAAGCCACCCTGACCGCCGCCTCCCTCGAGCCACGTCCAGGTGAGCCACTGGTCCATCAGCTCGGCCGTCGACTCGAACTGTCCGACCTGGAGCGGGGCACGATCGCCCACCGCGTCGCCGACGGCCATGAACAAGACTTGCGGGTCCCCGATATCCAGCTCGCTCAGCCGCTCCATCAGCTTCGGAAGCTCGCGGCGCGCCAGCTGATCGGCCAGCTGGCCCATCGATCCGGTGACGTCGAGCGCGAGCACCACCGCGCGCGACTGTGGATGCGCGGGACTGTCCCGGCTCTCGCGCATCGCGATCCCCATCGGGTTCATGAGCGGGTGGCACTCGCGCTGCGCGAACAGCCGCTGCTGGGGCAGCGACTGCCGCTCTCTGGTGAGCGCGCGATGCGCCTCGTGGCTGTAGCTGCCGTAACCCATCTTTGCTCTAGCGGTTCGTCGCCCACGCCTCGAGCGAGCGCTGGACCGCGCCGGCCCGCCGCGCGTCGGTGCCCGCCGAGGTGAGGCGCGCGGACACGTCCGAGAGCTCCGCCAGCCCTTCGTTGACCGCGATGATCGCGGCCGCGCTCGGGCAGGTGAGCGTCGCGTCGGCCATCTCGATCAGGCGCCGCCCGAGGTAGGGCTCCCAGAACGAACGGATCCGGTTCGCGCGCTCCGGATCGGGGACGAGAAAGAAGATCTCGTAGCGTTCGCTCGCCTCCGCGATCATCGCGTCGAGCGGGATGTCCGCGGGGATCGTCTCGCCGAACACCTGCTGCACCACGTTCCGGCCGACCACCGAGTACGAGGGCTCGTCGCCGGTGATGAACAGGTAGCCCTTCTCGCGGCGCTTCTCCCAGCAGTCGATCTTCGTGTGGCGCGCCGCGAGGTAGATCGGCAGCTCGTACGACTCGAACGGGCTGCGTCCGCCACCGATCAGCCAGCTCCGCGTCAACCACTGGTCCATCAGCTCGGCCGTCGACTCGAACTGACCTACCTGGAGCGGGGTCCGATCCGACCCGGTGTCGGTGAACGCCATGAAGAGGAGCTGCGGGTCCTCTACGCCGCAGTCCATCAGGAGCTTCATGAAGCCGGGCATCTCGTGACGCGCGATCAGATCCGGGATCGTGCCCATCGATCCGCTCACGTCGAGCGCGAACGCGATGGCGAGCGAGCGCGGATGGTCCTCGCTGTCGCGCGACTCGCGGAAGCCAATCCCGTGCGGGTTCATCAGCGGATGGATCTCGCGCTGACTGAAGACGGCTTGCGTGCTCTTGCCGCCGCGCGCCGCCGTGATCGCCCGGTGCGCCTCGTAGCTGTAGCCCCCGTATCCCATCTCGCCTCTCTTTCTCGACGCAGCCTCAGGCGCTCGCGTCGGCCTTCCACCCCGGCATCGCGAACGGCACGTACCTCGGCGGACCGTACGCCGCGCGTCCCGCCGCGCTGACCGCCTCGCGCAGATCCCACGCGCTGGCCGCGGGATCGCCCTCGAAGATCGAGCGGATCGGCGCGGGCGACGATCCGATCCCGCCGCCCATCAGCGCCGCGATCACCGCGACGGCCTGACGCACGTCCTCGCGGACGTCGACGCCGCGCTCGCCGACCCGCTCCGCGCTGGAGAAACCGATCAAGAGGACGCCGTGGTCGCGCGCATTCACCAAGAGGTGCTCTCGGGTCAGCCGCCCGTGCACCCACCCGCTCTCGTGTACGAAGCAGAGCACCTCGGAGATGCGCTTGAGCATCCACACCGCGGCGGTGCCGTCGATCCCGCGCGGGTACTGATCGCGTACGTCGGCGAGCGTGTGCACGAACCCGCTCGCGTGCCGCCGGACGAACGCGTCGCGCTCGCCCTCGTCGCCGCGCAGGCCGAGGCGGGCGCGTCCCGCTGCGATCGGCTGCGGGACGAGACGCGAGAAGTGCGCCGCGCCGGGAGCCTGGCTGCTCGCGAGCTGCGACAACACCTCGTGCTCATGGACCGCGGAGCGTCGCGCCGCCTCGGTGCGCGGGATCTTGATCACAGCGAGCTCCGTCAGCCGGTGATCGCGCTGCGCGAAGAAGACGTCGCTCGCCTCGCTGGCGGCGATCCGCTCGCCGAGCGCCCAGCGCCGACCGCCCGCCCAGAGCCGTGGCCAGCGCGGGTCGATCCCGCTCGGCGCGTCGATCATCTCGGGGTCGCGCGCGCGCCACGACTTCGAATCGGCGATCAGCGGGACGGCGCAGTAGTCGCAGTACACGACCCCCGCCGAACCGGGCGGCGGCATGGGAGCCCCGCACCGCGGGCACGTATGCGTGACGTAGGTCAACGGCGGCCGAGCCTATCAGAGCGGAAGAGCTTCAGACCGTCTCAGAGCCGAGGCGACACGCGGTCCGGCTGGACCGCGAGCATCTCGTCCACGATCGCACGGAAGTCCGCGCGCGCCTCGAGCTGACCCCAGATGGTCGCGAGCCCGAAGAGGTTGCGCACCACGAACATCACCCCCGGGCGCTCGATCTCGAACGAGCCGCGGCGCGAGAGGTAGCGCGGGCCGAGCCGCATCTTCGCGTCGGTGACCGCGCGGGTGATGTCGCTCGCGAACCGACGGGTGAACCGATACGGCTGTGGCTCGAGGATCGGCGCGAGGACGAGACGCACGATCTCGACCATCGCGTCCGCCGACTCGTCGTCGATCGCGCCGATGCCGAGCCCGCGGCGGGCCGGCTCGCGGAGGTCGCGCCCGGCGCGCGCCGCCGAGATCAGCGCCGACAGGTCGCGACGCGCTTCGTCGTCGATCGGCTGGACGCACCCGTAGTCGAGCACCCCGAGGCGGCCGTCGTCGTCGGCCATGAACAGCAGGTTGCCGGGATGCGGATCCGCATGGAACAAGCCGTGTTGCAACAGCGTACCGAACGCGAAGCGGAACAGCGCGACGCCCGCGCGATCGCGTTCCGCCTGGCTCGAGCTCGCCACGAATGCCTCGAGCGAGACCCCGCCGATCCGTCGGGTCGTCAGCACGCGTTGCGTCGACCGCGCATCGATCACGCGCGGCACCAAGAGGTCCGGATCGTTCTCGTAGATCGCGGCGAAGCGGCGCTGATGGCTCGCCTCGATCCGGTAGTCGCACTCCTCGGCGAGGCGATCGCGGAAGTCCTGGATCATCTGGCGCGTGTCGACGCTCGGCATGACCCGTCGCACGATCGCGACGATCGCTTCCATGTTCTCGAGGTCCGCCTCCGTCGCTCGAACGATCTCCGGATACTGGACCTTCACGCACACGCGCTCGCCCTCGAACATCGCGGCGTGCACCTGACCGATCGAGGCGCGCGCGATCGGCTCCGGATCGAACTCGTCGAACGCCTTCTCCGGCGCCATCCCGAGCTCCTCGTGGATCACGCCGCGCCAGCTCGCCTCGTCGATCGCGATCGAGCTCGTGCGCAGGCGACCGAGGATCGACTGGTAGATCGCTTCCTGCTCGGGCGGCACGACGCCGTCCATGTACGAGAGGATCTGCCCGATCTTCATGGGCAGGCCCTTGAGCTTGCCGAGCTCGTCGGCGAGCGCCTCCGCGAGCTCGCGATGGACCGCGGCCTCGTCGCGCGCGAAGAGCCTGCGTCCTTGCGCGAGCGCGAGCTTCGCGCCGAGCTTGGACATCCGGAACGCGCGGCGGGCGCGGGAGCTGTCGATGTCCTGGCTCATGGCCACGATCATTGGGTCGTCTCGCCACAGCTTCAAGGCGACGTCGCGAACCGCCCGACCGCACGGTCCGCGCCTGCTATAGGGAGGCGATGCTCATCGACGCGAGCGCTTCCGGCCCCGCCGATGGCTCTCTCCACGGCTCCCACGCGGATCATGCTCGGCTCGTCACGAGCGACGTCGAAGCGCTCGAGCGCGCGCTCGCTCGTGCGCGACGCTGGCTGACCGAGCGACAGCATCGGGACGGCTACTGGGTCGGCGAGCTCCAGACCAACGTCACGATGGACGCCGAGGATCTCCTCTTGCGCGAGCTGCTCGGCCTCCGCGACGCGGAGCTCATCCGGAAGAGCGCGGCGTACATCCGACGCAAGCAGCGCGAGGACGGCTCGTGGTCGAACGCGGCGGCCGGCCCCGCCGATCCATCGACCACCGTCGAAGCGTACGTCGCGTTGCGGCTCGCCGGCGACCGCGAGGACGCGCCGCACATGCTCCGCGCCGCCGCGTACGTGCGCAGCGCGGGCGGCATCGACGCCACGCGGGTGTTCACGCGGATCTGGCTCGCGATGTTCGGCCTCTGGTCGTGGGACGCGCTTCCCGTGCTCCCGCCCGAGATGATCGCGCTGCCGCCGTGGGTGCCGCTCAACGTGTACGACTTCGCGTGCTGGGCGCGGCAGACCGTGGTCGCGCTGAGCGTCGTGATGACGTACCGCCCGGTGCGACCGATCCGGCTCGACGACGGCACCGCGCTCTCGCTCGAAGAGCTGCGCGCGCGCGGCGCCGCTCGGAAGGACGACGCGCCGGTGCCGTGGCTCTCGCGCGTGTTCGGCGCGCTCGACGGCGGCCTGCGGCTGTATGGGAGGCGGCCGATCGCGACGTTGCGCGAGCGCGCGCTCGCCGAAGCGGAGCGGTGGATCGTGCGGCGCCAAGAGGCGGACGGATCGTGGGGCGGCATCCAGCCGCCCTGGGTCTATTCGCTGATCGCGCTGCATCTCCGCGGCTATCCGCTCGATCATCCCGTGATGCGGGTGGGGCTCGAGGGGCTCGACCGGTTCACCGTCCACGACGATGGCGAGCGGCGCCTCGAGGCGTGTCAATCTCCCGTGTGGGATACGGCTCTCGCGGTGCAAGCGCTCCACGAGGCGGGCGAGCCGGCGGGCGCGCCCTCGCTCGTGCGCGGCGCCGATTGGCTGCTCCGCCAACAGGTGCGCGTGCCCGGCGACTGGTCGGTGCGGCGGCCCGAGCTCGAGCCTGGCGGCTGGGCGTTCGAATTCGCGAACGTGAACTACCCCGACATCGACGACTCGGCCGAGGTGATGCTCGCGCTGCGAAGCGCGGGACACCCGCGCCCGCGCGACATCGAGACGGCGATCGCGCTCGGCGTGCGCTGGGTGCTCGGCATGCAGAGCGCGGACGGAGGCTGGGGCGCGTTCGACGCCGACAACACGCGCGCGCTGTGTCGTCACATCCCGTTCTGCGACTTCGGCGAGGTGATCGACGAGCCGAGCGCCGACGTGACCGCACACGCGGTGGAGCTCTTGTGTCGCGAGGGCCTCACGATGCACTCGGCGACGCGCGCGGGCGTGCGATGGCTGCTCGCGCATCAGGAGTCCGACGGCTCGTGGTTCGGTCGCTGGGGGATCAACCACGTGTACGGCACCGGCGCGGTGCTCGTCGCGCTCGCCGCGGCGGAGGAGCCGCACGGGAGCGAGGCCTCTACCCGCGGCGTGGCGTGGTTGCTCGCGCATCAGAACGCGGACGGCGGCTGGGGCGAGGACGTGCGCAGCTACGACGACGTCGCGTGGCGCGGCCGAGGCGACAGCACGCCGTCGCAGACCGCGTGGTCGCTGATGGGGCTCGTCGCGGCGCGCGCGGACCTCGACCCCGAGGGACGCCGCGCGATCGAGCGAGGGACCGCGCACCTCGTATCGACGCAGCGCGAGGACGGCGGCTGGGACGAGGCGCGCTACACCGGTACCGGCTTCCCCGGCGACTTCTACATCAACTATCACCTCTACCGAGACGTGTTCCCGACGACCGCGCTCGGGCGCGTGGCCCGCCTCTTCGGGGTGCTCGAGGACCCGCGCCCCGTCGGCGTCGTCGACGTACCGCTGGATCGCTTGCGTCAGGGGGCGACGTGAGCAACGTCCTTTGTCTCGCTCCACTCCTCGTGGAAGCGGCACCGCTCATGCGCGCCGGCCTCCCGGTGACGCGGATCGGCATGGGCCGCGCGCGCGCCACGACCGCCGCGGTCCGCCTCGCGTCCACGCTCGCCGAGCACGTGATGGTCGTCGGCTTCGGCGGAGCGCTGGATCCGCAGCTCGAGCCGGGCGACGTCGTCCTCGCGTCCTCGATCTCCGCCCTCGGCATGGACCCGGTGACGTGCGACGTCGAGCGGGTGCGCGCGATCCTCGACCGCGAGCGCACGACGTTCCGCGTCTCGCCCATCGCGTCGTCCGACGAGCTCGTGCGCGGCGCCGATGCGCGGCGCGCGCTCCGCGAGGCGACGGGCGCCGCCGCGGTCGACATGGAGTCGGCATGGCTCACCCCGCTCGCGCGCGGCCGGCGCTTCGACGTTCTCCGCGTGATCGTGGACACCGAGCGCGCGGAGCTCACGCGCCCGCTCGCCACCCTCGAGGGCGGCGTCCGCGCGATGCGCGTGCTCGATCGCCTCGCGCAGACCCTCCGAGACCTCCCACACGACAAGGTGGCCTGACATGGGGATCCCGGTCCAACAGCAGCTCGTGCTCGCCAAGTACCTCGCGAAGAAGAAGCTCACGCGAGAGCGGTACTTCCCGCTCATCGTGGAGATCGAGCCGCTCTTCGCGTGCAACCTCGAGTGCGCGGGGTGCGGGAAGATCCAGTACCCGCCCGAGATCCTCAAGCAGCGCCTCAGCGTCGAGCAGGTGCTCGCCGCGATGGAGGAGTGCGGCGCGCCGATGTGCTCGATCGCGGGCGGCGAGCCGCTGATCCATCCCGAGATGCACCTCATGGTCCAGGAGCTCCTCGCGCGCGACAAGATCGTGTTCCTCTGCACGAACGCGCTCCTCCTCGAGAAGAAGCTCGACCTCTACCGGCCGTCGCCGCGCTTCGCGTGGACGATCCACATCGATGGCCTCCGCGAGCGCCACGACGCGACGGTCTGTCGCGATGGCACGTTCGACAAGGCGGTGGCGGCCGTGCGCGAAGCCAAACGCCGCGGCTTCCGCGTCACCACCAACTCCACGTTCTTCCGGAGCGACACCGTGGAGGACGTGCGACGCGTGCTCGACTACTTGAACGACGAGCTCGGCGTCGACGCGATGATGATCTCGCCGGGCTTCGCGTACGAGAAGGCACCGCGGCCCGACGAGTTCCTCACCGTCGCGGAGTCGCGCGCGCTCTTCCGCGCCGCGATGGCGGACGGCCGACGCGAGCGCTGGCGGCTCAACCACAGCCCGCTGTTCCTCGACTTCCTCGAGGGCAAGACGGACCTCGAGTGCACGCCGTGGGCGATCCCGAGCTACTCGATCTTCGGTTGGCAGAAGCCCTGCTACCTCATGGGCGAGGGCTACGTGTCCACGTACCGTGAGCTCGTCGAGACGACCGACTGGCGCGCGTACGGGCGCGGGCGCGATCCGCGCTGCGCGAACTGCATGGCCCACTGCGGCTACGAGCCGACGAGCGTGCTGGCCGCGATGGGGTCACTGCGAGAAGGCGTCCGGGCCGCGCTCGGAGCGCTCTGATCGTGGGCGCGCGCGTCGAGAGCTGGCGCGGGCGCACGGTCCTCATCACCGGCGCTTCCCGCGGCATCGGGCGCGCACTGGCCGAGCGGCTCGCGGAGCGAGGGGCGAGGCTCGCCCTCTTGGCGAGGGACACAGACGCGCTCGCGGCGCTCGCGGCGGGTCTTCCGACCGAGGCCCACGCGTTCGCGTGCGACGTCGACGATCGCGACGCGCAGCAGCACGCGATCGCGGAGGCCGAGCGCACGCTCGGCGGCGTGCAAGTCGGCGTGCTCAATGCGGGGATCGGCGTCTACGGGAGCTTCCTCGAGACGGACCTCGACGAGGCCGAGCGCGTGATGCGGACGAACGTGCTCGGGGTGATCGTCGGCGCGCAGGCGCTCGGTCGTTCGATGGCCGCACGCGGCAGGGGACACCTCGTGATCATGAGCTCGATCGCGGGGCTCCTCGCGGTGCCGAACGAGGC
The DNA here is from genome assembly GCA_050186575.1 of Sandaracinaceae bacterium. GTDB lineage: Bacteria > Myxococcota_A > Polyangia > Polyangiales > Sandaracinaceae > JAUHXR01. Next base: position 31,700 of record JBFWYI010000038.1, read on the forward strand.
GGTCTACTCCGCGAGCAAGCACGCCGTGCAGGGCCTCGCCGACGCGCTCGCGATCGAGCTCGCGCCGCGCGGCGTGCACGTGCTCTCGGTCTGCCCCGGCGCGGTGCGCACGGGGTTCGTCGACGACGCGCATCGCCACGCCGTCGCGCGCGCCACCGCGATCGCGCCCGAGCGCGTCGCCGATCGCACGATCCGAGCGCTCGAGCGCGGACATCACCGCGTGATCGTGCCGCGGCCCCTCGCGGTGGCCGCCGCGATCCAGGGTCTCGCACCAGACCTGGTGCGGAGCGGCACACGCCTCGCGACTCGCACCTGACGGACCCGCGGGCTGGTATCCTCGCTGTCGATTGGGCTACCGCGACGAGACGGAGCAGCTCCGCGCGAAGGTGACGCAGCTCGAGGCCGAGCTGGCCGACGCGCGCGGTCGCGTCGATCGGCTGACCGGGCTCGCGCCGGCGAGCGACGACCCCGGGCTCACCACGACACCGAGCCGCATCCTCGCGGGTCCGAAGACGCTCCGCACCGTGCGCGAGCTCGACTACGAGCTCAGCGACGAAGGCTTCGTGGCGATCGCCCGGCTCTTCGAGCAGCGCCGACCGGCCGCGAGGGTCACCCAGGTCGGAGGACAGCTCACCGCGCCCGGGCTCGACGTGCGCCGTGGCGATGGCAAGACGACGATCGCGGTGTCGACCACCCTCGCCGCGATCGCCGCGCTCCCCATCTCGATCGGCGGGGTGCTCGGGCCCTTCCTCTCGCTCGTCACCTTCGCCATCGCGCACGACTTCGTGTTCCGTACGATGAGCGAGGCGCATCTCTTCTGGATGCTGCCGATCGCGGTGACGCTCGCGTTCCTCTCGGGGGTGCGCATCGCACGCGGTCGCGCGAAGACGGTCGTCGCGCAGCACCATGCGCTGGCCGAGGCGATCGCAGAGGTCGCGAGCCGGCATCGTCCGCCGGCCGCCAAGGTGCGGGTCGACACGTCGTTCGAGGAGCGGCCCGCGTCGTCCAGCGCCGAGCTCACGCTCGAGGAGGGCCTCGGCGCCCCCATCGCGCAGGAGAGCGCGGCGACCGAATGACCGGTTGACGCGCCGGACCTCGGGCTACATAGGGCGTCACCGATGGCGGGCGACGTCTCGAGCCGCTCCATCCGGGCCTCCGTCGCGGCGCGGTGGCTCTCGCTGCTCGCCTGCGGCGTGGCGTCGCCGTTTGCGTCGCCGGCTGCGGCCCAACCCGAGGTCCCGCGCGAGCCGCCTCTCGAAGAGCGCAGCGACGCCGAGGACGACGACGGCGAGGACGACGACGGCGTGCCCGCGTCGGGGCTGACGCCGCCGCGGCTCGAGCGCTTCGTCGATGGCCCGCTCCCGCCCGACACGCTGACCCCCGGGCAGCGCGTCGAGGTCGGGCTCACCCTCCTGATCGCGGCGGACGGATCGGTGACCGACGCGACGATCGCCGAGGGCGCGGGCGAGCCGTTCGACGCGGCCGCGGTCGCCGCGGCGCGTCAATTCGTGTTCCGACCTGCGACTCGCGACGGAACGCCGATCGCGGCGCGGATCGGGTTTCGGTACGTGTTCGAGGAGCCCGCGCTCGAGGAGCCCCCGCCCCCCCTCACCGGCGCGCTGCGCGGTCGCGTGCTCACCGCGTCGGGCGACCCGGTGTCGTCGGTGAGCGTGGAGCTGACCTACGACGATGGAACATCGCAACGATCGCTGACAGACGAGGGAGGCGGCTTCGCCTTCGCGGAGCTCGCGCCGGGCGCCGCGAGCGTCCGCATCCGCGCGGAGGGCTTCACCCCGCTCGAGCAGATCGAAGAGGTGGTGGCGGGCGAGGAGCTGAGCGTGACCTACCGCCTCCGCGCGGCGGCCGACGGATCGGAGGACGGCGACGAGGAAGAGCCCGAGCTCGGGGTCACCGCGATCGTCGACCGACCGCAGCGCGAGGCCACGCGCTACACGCTCCCCCGCGAGGTGCTCGCTCGGATGCCCGGCACCCGCGGCGACGCGCTGCGCGTGATCGAGCTCTTGCCCGGCGTGGCGCGCCCGCCGTTCGGCTCGGGGCAGATCGTGATCCGCGGCGCGGCGCCGGGTGACAGCGAGGTTTTCCTCGGCGGCGTCTCGGTGCCGCTCCTCTATCACTTCGGCGGGCTCACGAGCTTCTGGAATTCTCGGCTGCTCGAGCGCATCGACTACTACCCCGGCAACTTCTCGGTGCGCTACGGCCGCCGCATCGGCGGCATCATCGAGGTCGAGCCGCGCGATCCCACCCAAGACCGCAACTTTCATGGCGTGCTCGACATCAACCTGATCGACAGCTCGCTCCTCCTCGAGATACCGCTCTGGGACAACGCTTCGATCGCGCTCGCCGCGCGCCGGAGCTACATCGACTTCTTCTTCAGCGAGGTCGTGCCGGAGGGCGTCTTCAACGTCATCGCGGCGCCCGTCTACTACGACTACCAGCTCGTGTTCACGTGGCGACCGACGCCCGAGGATCGCATCCGCGTGCTCGGTTACGGGAGCAGCGACGAGTTCCGCACCGTGTTCGGAGAGGACAGCGGCACGCGGCCGTTCAACCTCGAGCTCGCGACGCAGTTCCACCGCGCGCAGGCGGAGTGGCGGCACGTATTCGACGACCGCTTCCAGCAGGAGACGACGTTCGCGGCGGGGTGGACCGGCCTCGTCATCCAAGCCGGCCAGGCGTTCGGTTTCAACGCGGAGTTCGTGCCCCTAACGCTGCGCTCGGAGTGGCGCTACGACGCACACCCGCAAGTCAAGCTGCGATGGGGAACCGATTGGACGTTCACCCCCGTCTCGCTCGCGTTCCGAGCGGCCGGCACGCCGCAGCAGTCCGAAGGTCAACCGCCGGACAGCGGGAGCGATCAGAATCGGAGCGAGGCCGCGTTCACGGGCTCGGGCTATCGCCCCGCGGTGTACTTCGAGTCGAGCCTCCAGCCGGTCGAGGCGTTCACGCTCGTCTTGGGTCTGCGCGTCGACTACTTCCGCGACATCTCGGCCGTCACGTTCGATCCGCGCGCCACGTTCCGCTGGCAGCTCGACTCCCAGTGGACGATCAAGGGCGGGATCGGCCTCTTCAGCCAGCCGCCGGAGTTCCAGGAGAGCGCGCCCGGCCTCGGGAACCCGAACCTCGACGCGATCACCGCGCTCCACACGAGCGTCGGCGTCGAGCTGCGCTGGGACGAGACGTTCCGGTTCGGGCTCGAGGGCTACTACAAACACATCTTCGACCGCGTCGTAGGTACGCAAAACGGATTGCCACCGTTCTTCCTCAACGACGGGATCGGCCGCATCTACGGCGCCGAGCTGAGCGCGCGGATGGGCCCGACGCCCGGCTTCCCGCTCATCGGGATCCTCTCCTATACCCTGAGCCGCAGCGAGCGGCTCGACCCCGGCGCCGACTGGCGCGCGTTCGACTTCGATCAGACGCACATCCTCACCACGTCGGTGGTGTGGCGGATCGGTGATGGCTGGGAAGCCGGGGCCAGCTTCCGCCTGATCAGCGGCAATCCGTACACCCCGGTGGTGAGCCAGATCTACAACGTGGGCACGGGCGCCTATCAGCCCATCTACGGCGCGGTGAACAGCGAGCGCAATCCGTTCTTCACGCGCCTCGATCTGCGGATCGAGAAGGTGTTCACGATCGACATCGTGCGGCTCGCCATCTACCTCGACATCCAGAACGTCTACAACGCGCAGAACCGCGAGGCGATCACCTACAGCTACGACTACCGCGATCAGGCCGACGTGATCGGCCTGCCGATCCTTCCGTCGCTCGGGATCCGAGGTGAGCTGTGAGGCGCGGGACGTACGTCGTCGCGGTGCTCGCCCTGATCGCGCTGCCCGCGTGCATCGACGACCTGCCGAGCGGCGCGCTCCTCGAGCGCCCCCGCGTGCTCGGAGCGCGGCTCGTCGTCGACGCCGATCCGTCGCGCGCGTGGCCGGCCCCCGAGGAGGCGGCCCGCCTCGCGTTCTTCACCGCGCCGCGCGCGACGCCGTGGGCCTACGCGCTCGCCGGCTGCGTGAGCGCGCCGCAGGTCGGCGGGATCGCGGGCTGCGCGGGGGATCCGTTCGCGGTCGGCGCGGCGCCGTCGTCGACCGACGAGCCGGCGTTCGCGTTCGGCGTACCACCGCAGTCGACATTGCGGCCTGGAGCGACGCTCCTCTTCGCCGGCGTCTTCTGCGCGAACGGGACGCCGAGCGTCACCCCCGACGAGACCACGGGGCTACCGACGTGCGACGGCGACGACGCCACGACCGAGGTGGTCACGTTCAGCCTGCCGGTCGCGATGCCGCCTACCCCCGCGAACCTCCACCCCGAGCTCGAGGACGACGCGATCCTCCTCGACGACGCGGCGTGGCCTCCCTCGGCCGAGGATCCGCCCGTGAGCGGCTGCGCGTCGACGGTGGGAGAGGCGTCGTTCCCGCGCGTGACCCGCACCGACGCGGAGTCGCCGAGCCGCGTGTCCTTCGCGATCGATCCGTCGTACCGCGAGGCGTACCAGGAGCTCGTGTTCGGCGAGACCCCCATGCTCGTCGACGCACGGGAGACGCTCACGTTGACGCACATCGCCGACGCGGGGCGCGTCACGCGGCTCACGACTGAGGTCTTCGACGACGAGACCGTCCCGTTCGTCGAGTGGGAGCATCCCGCCGCGGAGGACGTTCCGTCGGACGGCCTGACCGTGCGATTCGTGTTCGTCGTCCGCGACGGGCGGGGCGGCATGGCGCGCGCCACCCGCGCGGCCTGCGTGGTCCCTTGACGCGAAGCGACGGACTCGACGCGGACCGGCCGCGACGGTACACCGCCGATCGTGTCGGACGCTCCACCCAAGAAGGCGCGCCGGTGGTGGCGCACCGCGCTCGAGATCGCCGTCCTCGTCGCGATCTTCTTCGCGGTGCGCGCCTACCAGACGCGTGACACGGCGAGCGGGCCGGCCCCGACGCTGCGGGCGACGACCGTCGCCGGAGCGCCGTTCGATCTCGCGGGGGCGGAAGGTCCCGTGCTCGTCCACTTCTGGGCGACCTGGTGCGGGGTCTGCCAGGCCGAAGAGGGAAACATCGAAGGCCTCCGCGAGGATCACCGCGTGATCACCATCGCGAGCCAGTCCGGCACGAACGAGGACGTCGCGCGCTACATGGCGGAACACGACGTGCACTTCGATACCATCGTCGATCCGAGCGGCAGCCTCGCGCACGCGTGGGGCGTGCACGCGTTCCCCACCTCGTTCGTGGTGGAGGGCGGCCAGATCCACGCGTCCGAGGTCGGCTACACGACCTCGCTCGGGCTGCGGCTCCGCCTCTGGCTCGCCGCGCGCTGAGTCAGCCGGGCTCCTCTGCCGCCGCGACGAGCTTCGGCCACGCCGCGGCGAGCACCGCCTCGGTGATCCCGAGGTAGCTGCACTCGCCACCGTGCGCGATGCGCGTCCACGCCTCGGGCTCCGCGATCCAGATCGCGTACTCGACCTCGTCGGCCAAGCGTAGGATCGCGACGGTGGACGCGATCTCGCGACCTTCCGAGTACGCGTCGCCCGGATCGTGATGGAGCTCGACCGCGTGCGTGATCGACTCGGGGAAGCCCCACGCCTCGAGCACCGCGGCACCGAGCGCGGCGTGATCGAAGCCGACCTGCTGCTCCTCCCAGGCATGCGAGCGACCGGGGTGATCGAGGATCGGCCCCGGCGCCTCTCCGTGATCGAGCGAACCGGACTCGGCGAACACGAGCTTGCCGATGTCGTGGACCATGCCGAGGAGGAACAGGTCGGCCGCGTTCGCGCGACGATACTCGCGGCCCAGCGTCTCGGCGATCGCGGCCACCGCGGCGGAGTGACGCCGCACCTTCATCGTCTCCGCGGTCTCGCGCTCGAACGCGCCCATCGCGACGAGGCCCGCCGCCACCGCGCGCACGCGATCGCGACCGAGCCGCATCACCGCGTCGTCGAGGCTCGCGCACGGGTAGCGCGTCGCGAACGCGACGGAGTTCGCCGTGCGCACGAGCTGCGCAGAGAGCGCGGGGTCCTGCTCGAGCGCGATGCGCAGGTCGACGAACGTCGCGTGCGGATCGTGAGAGAGCCCGAGGATCTTCGCGGCCAGCGCGGGCGGGGCGCGCAGACCCTGGCTACTCGCGATCAACGCCTCGGGCGACTCGATCGCGCGGCGGCGCTGCTCGGTGACGTCTTCACGGCCGAACCACGCGGCCTCGCTCGGGTCTTCGGTGACGGCTCGCTGCATACCCGCGGGACGAACGGCCGGGGCGCGAGGACCTTTACCGGTGCGCTCAGCCGGCGGGGCCGTCGAGGATCGCGAGGAGACGGCAGCCCCGCTCGAACGGGATCCGGAGGAACCGACGCTGTTGGATCGGGTAGACGCGCTCCGGATAGCGCCGGATCGGCCTGCGCACGTCGGCGCGGAGCACGCGCTGTACCCCCTGGCCCGCGTCGAAGTAGACGTACCGCTCCGTCAACACGACTCGCGTCGGTGTCATCACGATCCCGCGCGGTGCGCTCGAGAGCACGCGGGCGAACCAGGAGCGGCTCATCCCCTCGCGCGACGCGAGGATCGGCTCGTCGCCGCCGCGATAGGCGCTGCCCCCCGACTCTGGCCAGCGGCCCACCTGCTCGGGCGTCTCGTCCGGAAGGTCCAGCCAGCCGCGCACGAGCTCCGCGCTGCTGCGCTGCGCTAGTTGGGTGAACAGGCGCTCGGTCAGGGAGATGTGGCTCGCCGCGGACTCCGCGTCCGCGCGGATGCGCATCGTGCTCCCGGAGGCGAGGTGCAACGTCACGTCCGGCCACACGTCGGCACGCACCTGCTCGATGCGCGACCATCCCACCGAGAAGTGAGCGCCCGCCGGCCGGAACTCGGTCACGAGCAGCCGGTCCTCGATGCCGATCTGCTCGGACCACCGCAGCTCCTCCTCGGCCGCGATGACGAGGACACCCATCGCGCGCAGCATGTCGTCTTCGAGGTCGGTCGACCACGCGTATCGCGTCGGTCCGGTGGGCGAGGTAGAACCCGACCGTGACCGACGCGCGCACGCTGCAGGAGCGGATGGCCGACGTGCCGCACGTCGGTCGCGTCGCGTGGATCGGCGTCCGGCCGGCGAGGGGCGTCGCGATGCGCGCGCTCGATCGCGTGATCGCGGTGGCGGCGCGCGGGCTCGAGGGCGATCGCTACGCGGGCTCGGGCAAGCGACAAGTCACGTTGATCCAGGCGGAGCACCTGCCCGCGATCGCCGCGATCGTCGGCCGCGAGGTGGTGCCCGACGTCCTGCGCCGCAACTTGGTCGTGTCGGGCATCAACGTCCGCGGGCTCACCGGCCTGTCGTTCCGGATCGGCGAGGCGATCCTCGAGGGCACCGGCCCGTGCGAGCCCTGCAGCAAGATGGACGACGCGCTCGGGCACGGCGGCTTCGTGGCGATGCGCGGGATGGGCGGCATCACCGCGCGCGTGCTCGAGGGCGGCGCGATCGCGATCGGCGACGCGGTCAGCCGGTAGCGGAACGCCCGAAGGGCCGTTCAGCGACCTGCCCCTTGCCTCTGCCCGTGCGCTTGCCCGCGGTACGCGATTCCGACCGATCCGAGGGCAGGGGCAAGGGGGCAGCCTGTCTTGCGGCAGCCTGCCGGGCTACAGCGTGCCGAGCTGACCGACCGCCTGCATGTGATCGCCGACCACGCTCATGTCGGGCGCGACGATCCCGAGCACCGAGCCCGCGGGGACACCGGTCGAGAACGACGTGCCGCCGATCAGCACGCTCTCGGGCAGCGCCAACCCGGTCACCGGCAGCGCGGGCGTGCCGCCGTTCATCGCGAGGTCCGCGATGTAGTAGCCGAGCTCCGCGCCGTACGCACGGATCGCGCTCCGATCGCTCGCGCTCATCCCGCGCGGCAATGAGACGTGCAGCGCCGTGATGTCTCCGAGCTCGTAGACCACGTCGGGCCCGCTCCCCGGCGCGACGGTCGCGCTCACCTCGACCGACACGCGGATGTCCGTGACGCCCGCCCAGGGCCCGGTGCCCGACACCGTCGCCGTCACGCCGCCGACCATCACCCGCAACGTTCCGTCCGTTCGTAGATCCGTCATCGCGGGGAGCGACGCCCCGACGCGGATCATGTCCGGCGCCACGATCATGTCCGGCGCGATGATCATGTCCGGCGCCACGATCATGTCCGGCGCCACGATCATGTCCGGTGCGATGATCCCTTGGATGCCTCCCGCCCTCCAGAAGCCATGGAGGAGCTGGTTGACCACCGCTTCGCTCACCATGGTGCCGACCTCGTCCGGCGCGGTGCTCACCGCGGCGATCGGCGCCGACGAGATGGGCACGCCGATGGTGGCCGGCAAGCCGGGCCCACCCGCGCCGGGCGGCGCCACCGCGGTGGAGATGCCCACGACGATCTCGTCGTCCGTCTGCGAGAACGAGCTCGTCGCCACGCTCAGCATGAGAGGTACGGTGGTTCCGCCGAAGCCGGGCACGTCGACGCTCGCGGGGATCGGGCTCGTGGGACTGGTCAAGATCGTTTGCAAGATCGCGGATACGCCGTCCGCCCACGCGGCCGTGAAGTCGCTACGGATGCCGATCGAGGCGGTGCTCATCAGGTAGTCCTCGACCGCCTCGTCGATCTCGGGATCGACGAACGACGCGACGACCGAGCTGATCACGTACGGCGGCACGCTCACCACCTCGACGATCGGCTCGCCGGCGCTGCCCACCCCGAGCCGCAGGGTCGCGTCGAGGCTCGTCGCGGTGATCTCCACCGAACCGAGCTCGTCGTAGCCGCACTCGCTGTCACACGTGTCGCCGATCGCGCGCACGCCGAGGAGGATCGTCACCGTGTTGCCGGCCACCGTGATCTCACCGACGCTCGCCGTGACCGTCGCGGTCTCGCCGCCCGTCACGCTCGAGGTGAGGTACTCGATCGTGTCGAGCCGGTTGTAGCCGCTGCAGCAGATCCGATTCACCGTCTGCGGGCCGGTGGGGATCTCCACCGTCACCGCACGATCGATCAAGCCTTGCTGCGCCGCGCGCAAGACGACGTCCTCGAGCGACTCGAGCACCGTCGCGTCTCCGTCGCCGTCCGAGATCGCGGTCGGCGCGAGGCGCATGCTCACCGCGTCGTCGATCGGTTGGTCCTCGGGGAGGTAGCGCTCGGCCGCGAGGAACGTGCAGACCTCGGTGAGCTCGGTCCCATCGCGGAGCACGAGCGCGGCGTCGACGGTTTGGATCCCGAACGTGACATCGACGGTCCTCGACGCGCGGCCGTCGGCGCCGAGGGTCACCGCCGCGCCGCCCAGCGTCAGCGTGTCGACCTCCTCGGGGTGGTCCACCTCCACCGTCACGGTGACGGGCGAGCCCTCGTCGGCCGTGATCATCTCGCCGAACGTCGGCGTCACGCACGTGACCTCGACCACCGGGGGTTCGCCCGCGTCGCTCGCGCCCGCATCGGTGCCGCCATCCGATGCGCCTCCGTCGACCGAGCCCGCGTCGGTGCCGCCGTCCATCATGGCCTCGCCGTCACACCCGACCGCGCCCGCGAGCGCCAAAAACAGGAGGAGTTTCGCGGGACTGGTGAAGGTATTCGGCATTTTCACGGGGTCATCGTAGTGGCTGACGCCGGGGCAGGAAAGGCTCGGGTCGGTTACGCTCCGCCTCATGAGCCTCGCCGACCGGATCCTCGAAGACCTCAAGACCGCGCTCCGCGCGAAGGACGAGACGACGAAGCGGACGCTGCGGATGCTGAAGTCCGACCTCGGCCGCCTCGAGGTCGAGCTCGGCCGCGACCTCACCGAGGACGACGAGCTCAAGGTGTTGGCCGGCGCGGTGAAGTCCCGACGCGACAGCATCGCCGCGTACGAGGAGGCGGAGCGCAACGATCTGGCCGACGCGGAGCGCGACGAGATCGCGGTGCTCGAGCGCTATCTCCCCGCCCAGCTCGACGAGGCGGCCGCGCGCGACGCGATCGCGAAGCTCGCCGCCGAGCTCGGCATCACCCAGAAGAAGCAGATGGGTCAGCTCATGAAGGCGGTGATGGAGAAGCTGCGCGGCCAGGTCGACGGGAAGGTCGCGAGCCGGATCGCGGGCGAGCTCCTCTCCTGATCGGCGCACGCGGGCACGGCGCGTGCAGCGCGCGATGCGCATGAACCGGCATCGACATCGCCGCGCGCTGCTCGCTGCGATCGGGCTCACCCTCCTGTGTCCGGTCGGCGTCGGACGCGTGGCCGCGCAGCCACCCGAGGACGGCCCGGAGGAGGGCGCGTGCAGCGACGACTGGGATCGCGTGCTCCGCGACGAGGCCGAGCACGAGGTCGTGTCGGTGCGCTGCGACGTGATCGGCGGACGCACGATCGGCCTGAGCGTCGAGAGCTTCGCCGACGAGCGACCGGAGCTCGTCCTCCGCTACGCCACCTCGCCGAACGACGTACACACCGCGTCGCTCTCGGCGCTCCGTCGCGCGAGCGGATCCGCCGACCTCGAATGGTCCGACGAGGTGATCCTCGAGGCGCGCGCCATCGCGGGGATCGACGGCGCGATCCTCGTGTCGGTGGTGACGCGCTTCGGCGAGGACTACTTCGTCGGCGACCAGACCGCGATCGTGCTCGACGTGCGCAGCGAGACACCGCGCATCGCGTGGGCCGGCGCGGGCGATCGCGAGCTCAGCGCGATGGGGATCTGCCACGCGTGGCGCCGCATCGAGGTGCGCGGCGCGCGCGGCACCGTGCGGATCTCGAGCCGCGTGGGCCGACGCGTGAATCGCGAGGCGAGCGACGATCGGAGCCTCGTCCGCGAGCTCGCCGGCCAGTGCCGGTCCCCCCGTCGGGTCGGCGCGCGCGTGCGGCTGTAGCAGGCGCCTGAAAAGCAGCCTGCTAGCGCTCACTCGCGGATACAGGACGACGTCTCGAGGCAGAACGGATCGGGCAGCACGTTCCACGGGAGCTCGGTGCCGGCCGACGCGATGTACCAGCCGATCACGTTGAGCATGTACTCGCTCTCGTCGAAGCCCTTGGTGGGATCCACAGGAAGAAAGACGTGTTGCCCCACCGGGACCGTCAACACGTTGAGGATCATCGACGTCGCGGTGCCGCTGTCGGTGCGCCAGGGATCGCCATCGATCGCCGAATGACTCTCGCGACCCCAGCGGAGCGGCGGCGACAGGCGGTTGGGCCGGATGCCGCCGTCGGCCTCCGCGAGTTGGTGCTCGCCGTCCGGATCGAAGAACTGACGACCCTCGCTCATGTCGTCGACGTCGAACAGGAACTGCGGCGCGCCCATCACCGGGTGACGGTTCAAACGCGAGAGCCCCTCGAGCACGTGGTAGGTGATGAGCACGTCGTCGGGCGTCGCGTAGCCGTACGTGTCCGCGAAGCGCGCGGGCGCGCGGTGCTCGATGAACGCGTCGGGCGCGTCGGGGGGCATGAACGGGAGGATCCCCGCGGCGCGCGCGAACGCCGCCGACGACGACGGCGGCACCGTGGTGTCTCCAGCCGACGCGAGCACCATGATCGAGCGAGGCCGCGGCGTGATCTCGGGATCGGTCGGCGGGTCGAGGAACACGCGCCGCGCGTAGTTGATCGGGTCGCCGGGATCGAGCGCGATCTGGGCGAGCCCCGCGAGGCGGCGGAGGTCCGGCGACTGGCGGCGCAGCCCCAGCCCCTCGGCCGGCGCGACGAGCGGGTCGCCGACCTCCCACGTCGTGCCGAGGTAGTGCGAGCAGCGGGGGCACTCGCCCTCGCTGGTGCCGGACGGCGAGCGCCACGTGTCGATCGTGTCGTTGATCGCCGGCTCCGCGCCGTCGAGGAACGTGCACGTCGCGTAGTCGACCTGATCGCGCGCGCGATCGAAGATCAGGATCTGGAGCGGATCGGCGACCCGCACCTCCGCGTCGGGGTCGGGCTCCTCGTCGGGCAGCAGCATGTCCGGCAAGGGATCCGCCGCGTCGCTCGGCAGCTGCGTCCGGAACCGGCCGTCGGGCCCCACCCCGGCGCACCGCGTCTCGCCGTTGCGCAGGTTGGTGACGAACACCGCGTCGCCCTCGCGCAACACCTCTTCCCCGATGCACGCGACCTCGACCGTGACGTCGCTGCTCAGGTCGGGCACGCGGAAGAACACGCTGCGCTGCCCGCCGGAGCACGCGCTGTTCGCGCTCGGCTCCGAGACCGGCTGTGAGGCGAGGATCGGGCCGAGCACGCGCAGCCAGATCGGGTGGCGCGCGGTGCCGAGGCTAGTGCGGAGGCCGATGTCGAACATCCCGCCGCCGCCGCTCACCGGCGCGGCCGCCACGATCGCGGGCTCGACGCCGATGTTCATCATCGACTGGATGCCGCCGAGCGAGCTGCCCCACTGACCGTACGGGCGATCCCAACCGCCGAGGTCCGGCACCCCGTTGCCGTCGAAGTCGCCTTCACGATCGATCGTGCCGTCCCCGTTCACGTCGCCGGTGAACACGAGCGGACGACCCTGCTCGGGCTCCGTCTCTCCCGGGGTCCACGGTCGACCGCTCGGGTAGTCGGGATGCCCGTCCCACGAGCGCACGACGCGGATCGCCTGCATCCAGTCGAGCGTGCTCTGCCGCATCGCGTCGCGCGTGTGGAACATGTAGGCGCTGTAATAGAGGCCCGCCGAGTCCGGCACGGAGTCGCCGTTCAGATCGCGCGCGCGATCGATGCTCAACGCGGTGCCGAGCGGCGCGAGGCAGTTGGTGCCGAGCACGCTCGCCAAGATCGGCGCGAGCTCGTTGCCGAGCGGGATGCCGTGGGCCTGAGCGTCGATGCTCACCGTGGCCACGCCGTGGTTCGCGACCGAGCCCGCGAACGCGAGCGCCTCGAGGTTCAGGCTGCCGTACCCGTGCGCATAGAACGTGGTCGTGAACGGCTGGTGATGCGTCTCCGTCTCCTTCGGGACGATGATGAACATCGGCACGAGATCACGCTCCACGCGGCCCTCGCCGCTCGCGCGATCGATCTGCCACGTGTCCTCGACGTGCTCGTCCTCGGGATCGCCCAGCAAGTACGGCGACTCGAACCAGCCGAACGCCATATAGGCGACGGATCGCTCGAGCGACTCGATCACCGCATCGAGCTGCTCGACCGGGAAACCGAGGCTGTCGACGGGCAGCCCCGAGATGGCAGTCCCGAGCTGGGTCGGCGTCACGATGTAGATCTGCGAGCCCGCGTCGCACGGATCGGCGCGCGTCCCCCCGCGGAGCGGCGACGGGGTGAACGTGGTGGGGAACTCATCCGCCAGGTGCGCGAACGGACCGCGCCCGTAGAGGCCGTCGCGGAGCGCGGTCAGATCGCCGCTCACCGACTGGGTGGTGAAGCTCCACGCGAACGCGACGCCGCTCCAGCCGCGCGACGCGAGGTCGCCGTAGAGCTCCGGATGCGCGGCGAGCACGTCGGGGAGGCTCTCGAGGTCGTCCTTCTGCGAGAGGTGATGCACCTCGCGGAACGGCGAGCGCACCGGCGAGCCGCTCAGGCCCACCAAACGATCGGTCAGCACGACGACGTAGCGGCGCTGCTCCTCGAGCGGGAGGATGGGACGCACGAGCAACGTGTCGGTCTCGCGCTCGTAGAACCACAGCATGTCGTCGAGCGTCTCGGTGTCCGTCGAGCCCACGCGACCGCTGACCGTGTTCGGATGATCGAGCACGCCATCGAAGTCGGTGTCCTCGCCGGGATCGAGCACGCCGTTGCCGTTGAGATCCTCTTCGACCGTCTCGAACAGGAGGTTCGACTCTCCTCCGCGAGGATCGTTGTCGTAGTACGCGTCGGGACGCGCGACCACGCGCGGGTAGAGGTCGCTCCCGACGTCGAGCGGCACCGGGATCCCCGTCTCCATGTCGATCAGATAGACGGCGTGCCGCGGCCAGTCGTCGGCGCTCAGCTGACCACGCCCTTGTCGCCGGCTCAGCTCACCGATGTCGAGCGGCGCTTCGAAGCGCACGCTGATCGGGGAGAACGTGCCCCAGCCGTCGAGCCGATCGAACTCCTCGCGGAGCCGCGACTCCATCCCCGATGGAGCGACGAGGCTCGCGTTGACGCGACGTCCCGAGGGCGAGGTGGGATCCGGGTAGGTCGCCACGTCGTTCGGGAGCGGGATCTCGGGCAGCGGCTCCGCCTCGAGGTCCCACACGATGCGCGGTCCCGACCCGGACGGCGCCTCGGCCCATCCCTCGGGGAGCCCGCCGCCCTCGCACGCGAGGAGGACCAGAGAGATCGATGCGCCGAAGACGACGCGCGAGACGCGGGAGCCCGACATGCGGCGGGCATCATACCCCTGGGCTCGCGGCCGAACAGGGGGCATCCCAGCCGTCGTCGTCCGACCAGCCCATGCAGTAGCGCGGGTTGATCTCGGAGATCGTGCGCAGCCGGAGGTGCGCGGTGCGCGGGTCACGCCACTCGTACGCGTCGATTCCGAACGGGCCGCGGTAGCCCGCGAGGAGGAGCGCCGCGCCGGTGCGCCCGGCCGCGTCCGCGAGCGCGCGCTCGATCGCAGGAGCGAGGACGACCGAGACGGACGACGACCACGCGCCGCGCACCGTCTCGATCTGGCGAATCGTCTTGACGAGCGTCCCGGTGCCCACGACCCACCCGTGCACCGCGAGCTCGCGCACGATCGCGACGCGCGGCTCGACGTAGATCGGCGCGTCCCGAAACGAAGCGCGCGCCCACGCGACGTCGGCTTCGGACAAGACGCCGGGCGAGACGGCGCGCTGTCCACGGCCCGCGACGCCGAAGCCGCGCTTGAGCAACCAGTCACCGCTCACGCTCGGCGATGAGACGATCGATCGAAGCGCGTCGAGGTCCTCGACACACGCCGCGCCCTCGAGCTCACCGAGCGACAGCGCGTGCGCGAACCCGCGCTCGTGGACGCGCCGGAGGACGTCGACCGACGGCGCGGGGGGCGTCGAGAGACCCGCGCGGCGGAGCCGATCGAGCGCGCGGGGGGTCGGACACCAAGCGCGGCCGACGAAGGCGTGGAGTGAGGAAGGCTTCTTAGGAGGAGAATCGGAATCGGAATCGGAATCGGAATCGGAATCGGAATCGGAATCGGAATCGGAATCGGAATCGGAATCGGAATCGGAATCGGAATCGGAATCGGAATCGGTGTCGGAATCGGAATCGGAATCGGAATCCGAGTCGATCACCCGGTCACCCTCCGGCAACGACGCCGACACGATCGCGCGCGCCCGCTCCATCGACGCGCGGAGCGCCCGCGACGCCGTGTGACCCGCGCCGCGCGCGAGCTCGTACTCCGCGTCGAGGTTCAGCACCCAGGCGCGCGGTGCGCTCAAGGCTCCCACGCGTCGAGCGCGTCGACGAACGCGTCCGGCATGCCCGCGCGACGGCGGCGATCGCGATCGAGCGGCCGCCCGCGCAGGACGAGCGGCGTCAGCGGCGGCGGCAACAGCGCGCGCCACGCGTCGAGCTCGAGAGGACCGTGCCAGCGCTCGAGCCAACGCACCGCGAAGCGCACGTGGGGGATCTCCTCGTCGCCGATGATCTCCTGGAGCCGCGCGCCCTCCTCGTCGCCCGCCGCGCGAAACCGCTCCGCGAACCGCGTCGTATGATCGAGGTTTGCTCCCTCTAGGCCGACGCCGAGGAGCGCGAGCAAGGACTCTGCGCTCTCGGCGCTCGGCACGCGCTCCCAGAACCAGTCGCGCACCGGGAACGCGCCGATCCGAAAGCCGAGCCCCTCGATGTGCGCCGCGTACATCCCCGCATGCCGCACCTCGTCGAGCGCGATGCGCAAGAGCCCGCGCCGCATCTCCGGCTCGCGCTCGGGAAACGCGAGGAGCCCCCAGCACGCGAGCTCCGCCGCCTGGAGCTCGTGGTGGAAGAACGTGTGCAACAGCTCGGCGCGCCGCCGGGGATCCTTGAGCGCCTCGGGCCCCGGCGAACGCACGCGTCGCTTCTCCACCGACAGCTCGGGCGGTCGCCCGGGCCGGGCGATCCGGCGAGCCGGCGCGCCGCCCTCGAATACGGAAGGCGGCTTGACGGGGCGCAGCTTTCCCTCGAGCGTCGTCGCCATGATGAGCTCGTAGGCCCAGCGCTCGATCGTCCCGTCCGGCGGCTCCACGAGAGGGACAGTAGCGCGCGCGAGCGACGCGGCACCGCTATGTGAGGATTCGTCAGGATCCCGTGCTCGCGGCGCCCAGTCGTGAGAGAAAGGTGCGTGCGCCTCGGTCCCTCTCTCGTCGCCCTCTTGTTGTTGGGTTGCTTCAGCTCCGTGGAGCGGCCCACCGGCGGAGGTACGCGCTTGCGTGTAGTGCGATGGGTGCCTGAAGAGGGAGGGCCACCGTTCGAAGATCTCTGGTTCGATCCGGAGCTCGGCACCGAGTGCACGCTCGCGCCGGCGTCGGACGGCCGACTACGCTGCATGCCCGCCGCCTTCGCCGACTTCAACCTGTATGCCGACGCGAGCTGCACCGAGCCCGCCGCCCCCGCGTGCTCCGACGCGGATGTCCTCACCCACTATGGGCTCGGCACTTGTGGCCCCGCGAGGACGTACCGCGCCTATCGTCGAGGCGAGCCGCTCGCAGGGGCATACCGCAAGGAAGGCGACAGCTGCGTGCCGAGCGACGCGGCCGCCGTCTCGCTCTCGCGCATCGACGACGCGGACATGGTCGCAGGTGAGATCGTCATCGAGCCGAGCGCGGTAGACCCGCGGCTCAGCGTCCGCGTCGCGATCAGTGAGGACGGCTCCCGGTTGCCGTTCCGCCATTACTGGGACGAGGAGCTCGACATCGCGTGCGCGCTCGAGCGAGTCGACGAGGACGCGTGGCCGTGCGTGCCCTCCGCACCATCGACCATCGACGGAGGGACCTGCGGCCCGATCGTGCGAGTAAGCTCGGACAGCACGTGCGCGCCCAGCGAGCCGTCGCAGTACTACGTGGAGCGCGAGTACGACGACACGCAGGTCTGTCGCCTCGTCGACGTGCGGGTCCATCGACTCGGCGCCGAGCTAGCCCCCGATACGGCGGCGGAGTGCCGGGGGATCCGACCCGACCAGCGCGCATTCGGGGTCGAGCCGGGACCCACGCTCGCGCGCGTCTCCGGCGCGCTCGGCCCCGGTGAGGGTCGCCTGCGAGCGTACCCTCGCACACTGGAGGCAGCACGATATCGCGACACTGTGCTCGAGACCGATTGTTCACCGTTCTCGGTCGACGGGGTGATGCGATGCCTGCCGGCGCCGCGGCCGGCAGGACGCGGGTGGTTGGCCCTCTCCTCGAGTGTCTTCGGAGACCCGTCGTGCGAGCAACCGGTCGGCCTCGCGCCCGCCGACCTCGCGTGCGGAGAATGGTTCGCCGAGTACGCATCCTCCGACACGTGCGGTCGTCAACCGTTCGTGAGATTCCACCGCGCGGTCGCTCCGGTCGATCGGGCGTACGCGCGCTTGGACGACGGAACGTGCGTTCCCTACGAGGACAACCCGGACTTCCCCTCCGTCGCGTTCACGTTGGAGCCGTACGAGCTCGAGCGCTTCGCGCGCTTCGAGCGGACCGAGCTCTAGCCTCGAGCGCCGCGACCACGAACGCGTGGCCCAGCCGCGCCGGCGCGCTATCTCTGCCCGCATGCTCGCCTATCTCGCGCGCACCCTCCCGGTGGTCGCCCGCGCGTTTCGAAAGAACGATGGTCGGCTCGTCTCGCGCCTCGAGCGCCGCGTGCGCATCTCCGAGATCGACACGAACCTCCACATGAATCAGGCGGCGTACCTCCGCGTCGCCGAGCTCGGGCGGCTGGACTGGGTGATCCGGAGCGGGGCGCTCAAGGCGTGGCGCGAGCGCGAGCTCCGTCCGGTGGTCGCCGAGCAGCGCGTCGTCTATCGGCGCGAGCTCAAGCCGGGGCAGCGCTACACGATCGAGACGCGCGCGGTGCGCATCGACGGACGCCTGTTCTGGTTCGAGGGCTACCTCCTCGTCGGCGACCGAGTGCACGCGCGCGTCGACACCGCGCTCATCACGATCGGCTCGGGCGGCGTCATCTCTGCCGAAGAGACACAGGAGGTCGGCGAGCGCTTCCTCGCCGCGCCGCTCGTCATCGAAGACTGGCGCGTCATGAATCCCAGCTGATCGCTCGCAATCAGTGTTGCGAGATGCAGGCGAGGCACGGCGGGGACTCGCACGGCGCCGTCGTCTCGTTGCACACGCCCATCGGACCGGACGGGAGCCGACACGGATCACCCATGTGCTCGCACGGCGCGGCGACCTCGGGCGCCCGGGTGGTGGCGTCGCACCCGCCCAGGATGATGACGCTGAGCAGGAGTCCCGCGGTCGTGAGCAGCCGGCGCATGCCCGAGAGAGTACGCGCCCGGGTCACCGCGGTCCGCATTTCGCCATCCCCGACGATCAGCGGCGGACGCGGTCGAGCACGATGAGGAGACCGTCGAACGTGTCGCGCATCGCCCACGCCTTGGCGGCGTCGTTCGGGCGCGCGCTCGCGGTGTTGCGTCCGTCGCGCAGCGCCTGCGCGGGGCCGGAGCAGGTCGGCGAAAGCGCCGCCTCGATGGCGCGGGCGGCGCGCTCGTACGTCTCGTAGCAGCCGCGGAAGTCACCTTGATTGTAGATCGGCGCCCCGAGCTGGATCGCGGCCTCGATCTGCCGCTCGATGACCGCTCGATCCTGCGCGCTGCAGCCGTTCAGCAGGCTGACCGGGTGCTCGGGGATGCGCCGCTGGATCGGCGGCAGCTCCGGTTCGTTCGGCGCGGCGTGGACGGCCGACGCGATCGTCGCCACGAGCGCGACCAGGACCCATGAGAACGCGCGCCTCTTCACGGGAATCAGCCTACACCCGCGTCGCAGCGATCGCTCAGGCGTCTTCGTCGTCCTCGTCCTCGATCATCCCGCGGAGCTGCGCCTCGAGCTCCGGGTTGGCGGCGAGCATCGCCTTCGCCTGCTCGGCCATCGACGACAGATCCGCGCCTTGCAACATCGCTTGCGCTTGTTCGGCGAGCGCGGTGAGGTCCGGTGAGTCCGCGCCGCCGCCCTGCATCTGTCGCGCGAGCATCTCCGGATCGACGCCGGATTGGCCCATCTGCTGCGCGAGCTGCGCGAAGCCGCCGTTCTGGGCGAGCTGCTGCGCCATCTGCATGGCTTGCTCGAGGAGCGCGGCGCCCTCGGGGCCCTGGAGGTGCTGCGCGAACGCGGCCATGTCGGCGCCGCCCATCGCGCCCATCAACGCGCCCATGTCGAGGCCTGCCATCGGCGCCGCCGCGCTCGGATCGATCCAGTCGGCCGCTTCGCCGAGCTCCTCGATCGCGGCCGCCCATCGCTTCGCGGCGAGCGCGTAGGTCGTCGGGAACACCGGCACGCCGCGCGGCTCGTGATGCACTTGGACGAGGGGACCCGCCACCTCGGCGAGCGCGATGGCGAGCTCCGCCGGCTCGCTGGTGAGCGGTACGCCGAGCGGCACGAGCACGCAGTCTTCGAGCGCGGTGAACGTGGCGCCCTCGAGCGCCGCGGCGGCGAGCTCCGGATCGACGTGGAGGATGGCGATGGCCTGCATGATGAGGTCTCGTACCACGATCGACCGAGGGTCCGCCAAGCGGCGAGGGTGCGCACCCTCGGGCCGGCCGGCGCTCGACGGGACCGCGGTGCGTACGCACGCAATGGACGCTGACGCCCGCTATCGCCCGCCTTCGAGCTCCTCGAGCGTCTTGGGCCAGCTCGCCTTGAGGAGGCGAGACAGCGATCGATCCGCGAGCAGTCGGCCCTCGGTCTGGCAGGCGGGACAATAGTTCGCCTCGTTGTCGGCGTAGCGGATCCGCATGATCGGCGCGCCGCACACCGGGCACGGCTGCTTGTACTTGCCGTGCACCGCCATCTCGGGGCGGAACGCGGTGACGCCCTCCGGGAACCCGCCCGCCGCCTCCGCGCGCAGGCGGTCGGTCCACTCCGTGAGGACCGCGCGCGTCGCCTCGAACAGCACCGCGACCTCCTCGTCGGTGAGCTGATCGGAGCGCTTCATCGGCGAGAGCTTCGCGCGATGGAGGATCTCGTCGGAGTAGGCGTTGCCGATCCCGCTCAACAGGCGCTGGTCGGTGAGCGCGCGCTTGAGCGTGTGGCGCTCGCGGCGCACCGCCTCCGCGAAGCCGCTCAGATCGGTCTCGAGCGGCTCGGTACCGCCTCGATCGTGGTCCTTCAAGCCCGCGCGACCGCGCACGAGGTGGAGCGACGCGCGCTTCTTCTTGCTCGCCTCGCGCAAGAGCAGCGTGCCGTGATCGAAGTCGAACGCGGCGAGCCCGATGCGCGCGGGGATCTTCGCCTTCGGCTGGTCGGCCCACGCGAAGCGACCGGCCACCATGAGGTGGATCACCACGAACAGATCGTCGTCGAGCTCGAGCACGATCCGCTTGCCGATCCGTGAGAGCGCGCAAACCCGCTTGCCCACCACGTCCGCGATGCTCGGATCGACGGTGCGCAAGAGGAACGGGCTCGCGAGGCGGATCCCCTCGAGACGGTGTCCCACCGTGCGCGCCTCGAGCGCCTCGATGTAGACGGTGACGTCGGGAAGCTCCGGCATCAGATCCCCACGCGTCCGCCCGAACGATCGATGCCGACCCCGCGCTCGCCTTCGCCGGGACCATGCGCGGCCTGCTCCCACGTCGCGTCGTTCGCGACGTCGCCGATCGTCGGGCGCGCGTAGGTGTCCGCGCCGTCCGCGTCGAGGAAGATGCCGACGGTGCCGCTCGCCATGCGACCCGGGTCGGCGCCCGGTCGATCGATGCTCGCGAAGCCGTACGCGCGATCGTTGGTGGCGTCGTAGCTGTCGACCCCCGCCCGATCGAGGAAGATGCCGGCCCCCGCCTCGTTCCCTGCGCCGAAGGAGAGGCCGGGTGCCCGGTACACGTCGGCGCCACCGTCGTCGACGAACCACGCGACGGAGAAGTCGTGACCTCCGCCGATCGCGACGTTCCGGCGCGTGGCGAGCATGTTGTAGTCGTCGTCGCCGTCCGCGTCGTGGAGGACGGCCGTCGCGAAGTGCGCGTCCCCCGCCTGCACGTACCAGACGCCGTCGTAGAGATCGTCGCCTCCGCCCTCCAGCAGCATCCCGGTGCCGTACCAGAAGCCGCTCGCCTGGGCGAACACGCCGGCGGTGTAGCGGTCGGCGCCGCTCCGGTCGCGCAGGACGCCGAGGCCCCCGCTCATGAATACGCCGTCCGGGGTGCCATCGGCGCGCCGACCGAAGCCCACTCCCTGACAGAACGAGTTGTTCGACGACATGTCCTGCGCCGACAAGTAGAGCACGTCGTCGACCACCGCAAGATACGTGTCGTCGCCCGCGCGATCGCTGAGCACGCCGACCGCGCGTACGTACGCGAAGCCCTGCGCGTCGTGGTACGCGACGTATTCGTCGGTGCCGTCGCCGTCGAGCAAGAGGCCCACCCCGAACGACGCCGCGCCCTGCACGCCCGCCTCCCCTTCGTAGACGTCGTCGCCCGCCGCGTCGTAGAGCACGCCGACGCCGAGCGCGCCCCAGCCCTGCGACATGCGGAGCGAGCGGTAGTGATCGCCCTCGGGTCCGAGATCGAACAGCATCCCGATCCCGAGCCGTCCCGCGCCCTGCCGCGAGACGAGCGAGAGCGAGAGGGGTCCGTTGTTCACCGTCGGGGCGAGACGACCCGCGCCGTCCGACGGGAGTCGGCGCGAGCCGGCCGGGCCTGCGTCGCGGGGATCGGCGACCTCGACGTAGCCGTAGTCGTCGGTGCCGCCGAGATCGACGACGACCCCGACGCCGTGATCCGGCGAGCTCGTGGCGCCGGCCGACGATCGATACGTGTCGTCGCCGCCGAGATCGAGGACGAACAGCGCGTCGTCCCAGCTCGCGTCGTACGTGTCCGCGCCCGATCCGCGCACCGCGAGCCCACCGTAGGGCGTCTCGACGATGAGCGTCGCGTCCTCACCGCGGAAGCGATCGAGCTCCGCGTCCTCGATCGCGCGTGCGACCGCGATGGCCGCGGCGGCCATGGCTCCGACGTCGACGTCGCCGCGCAGCGCGCCTCGTACCTCGCTCTGCCCGAGCGCGGGACCACGCCCCACGATCGCGAGCTCGCCGACGTCGTCGAAGAGCTGCTGCACCTCGCGAGGATCGAGGCGAGCGATCGCCCCCGCGCGCGCCAACGCCGCCTGACGAAGCGCATCGACGACCGGCGCGAGCGCCGCCCCGAGGCCCGCCGGCAACGCCGCGATCGCGGCGGTGAGCTGCGCGCGATCCGCGGTGCCGCCGCCCGCTTCGATGATGCGCGCCAGCGCCTCCGCGAGATCCGGCGAGGCGTCGATCGGCGCAACGTCACGTGGAAGGTCGGCGTAGCGCGCCGCGGTGCGGAGGGCGTCGGACACGGGATGCGCGCCGGTGCTCGCGGCGTCGAGCTGGCGCTCGAGGTCGCCGGCCATCGCGTACGCCGCCGGCCAGTAGCCGTGCGCGCGATCCGTCCAGCTCAGCCGGTAGGGGTCGCGCGCGATCTCGACGGGGAAGCCGTCGAGGAGGAGCTGCGAGAACCTCATCCCGCATCGGTCGCGGCCGATCGTCGACAGCGCGTCGTCGAGCATGGAGCCGGGATCGTCGAGCACGCACGCGCAGTCGGGCTCGAGGGTCTCGCCCCACCCATCGACGTCGAAGAGCGTAGGGATGCACACCCCGTTGCCATCGGGCGCGGTTCGAGCGACGTAGCCATCGGGACACCCGCCGCCGCCCGCCATCGGGACGCACACGCGGGTGCCGTCGGGACCCCAGCATCGCGCGCCGTTCGCGCAGTCGGTGTCGCTCGTGCACGCGTCGGCGAGCCCCGCGGTGACGAGCCGCCGGCATTGCTCCGGCGCGTCGAGCTCGTCGCGCACGCAGAGGTGGCCCTCCGCGGTGTCGCGGCAGCGATGGACGAGCGAGGGGCAGTCCGCGTCCACTTCGCATTCACCCGTGCAGTAGGCGCCGGTCCCGTCGAGATCGACGCAGCGATCGAAGCGGCCCGCGCACTCGGATGCACCGCAGGGCTCGCCGGGAGCGCTCACCACGCAGCTCCCAGAGCTGGGCTTGCACACGCGCGGGAAGCCGACGTCCTCCTCGACGCAGCTCGCCGCGGGCGCGAGGCCCGCGCAGTCGTCGTCGCTCGCGCAGAGCGTCCCGCAGCCGCGGCTGCCGTCGCTCAACAACATGCAGAGCTGGCCGGGATCGCAGTCCGCATCTCGTCGGCAGGGTCCGCAGTGGCGCGGCAGCGGCGGCCCGGCATCGGGAGCGCCCGCGTCGCTCATCGCGCCGGCGTCGCTCATCGCGCCGGCGTCGATCTCCGGATCGCCGTCGCACGCGCCCAGCGCGAGCGCGGCCCAGAGCGCGCAGGCTCGAGCGGCGTCGGACATGCGGCGCATTCTACGGGCGCTTCGATCGGGTTCCAACGGAGCGGGGGAGAGCACCCGGCGCGGCTCGTATAGGATCGTGCGATGGACCACCGCGCACGTTGGGGTCGCACCATCACGATCGAGATGCGGCGGTCGGTCGTCGCGCCGACGCTGTTCCTGATCGGGGCGGGGCTCCTCGCGATGGGCCTGTTCCTCCTCCAGATCGACGACGACTCCCCGCGCGCCGCCAAGGCGCTCTTCGCCGGGTGGCTCTCGCTTCCGCTCGCGGCCTACATCTTCTTCCTCGCCATGCGCGTGGCGACGTATCGCGACTTCCAGATCACGCTCACCCGGACCGGCGTGTCGTTCCCGTCGCTCCACGGCTTCTTCGCGCATCACGTCGACCTCCGCTTCACCGACATCCAAGACGTCGGATACGTCGAGCAGCGCGGCTCGCGCTCGAGCGCGGTGTGGAGCGGCGGCAAGCGGTACGGCGTAGGCTCGACGTTCTGGCTTCCCAAGGAATGGTCGGTCGACGACGTGACCCAGCGCGTCAATTTACGTTGGCATGCTGCACGGCTCGGCCTCGCCGGTCCGGAGCTCGCCGCCGTCGAGGCGGCGTTCGAGGACGCGGGGGCTGGCATCGCGGTGCGCCAGAAGGGGAAGAAGTGGAAGGTCCTCGGCGCGGTGGCCGACGCGGAGGACTTCGAAGCGCGGTTCGGCGATCGGGACGAAGTGCGGATGATCCTCGCCGCCGACGTCTTCCCCGCCTGGGAGGCGGTCCGCGACATGCCGTTCCTCCCCAAGCCCAAGCAGGGCCTCTTCGGCTGACGAGTTTGCGTGAACGGTCGGCGGCGCCTCGCGGTACCCTCGGGCTCCGCGCGAGGTCGCCATCGATTTCCATCTGCATGACAACCCCGGGCTGACCGTCGCGCTCGCGCTCGCCGCGGGGATGTCGGCGCAGGCGCTCGCGCGTCATCTCCGCGTCCCCGGCCTCGTGCTGCTGTTGGTGTTCGGCGTCGTGCTCGGGCCGGACGTGCTCGACCTCGTGCAGCCGCAGACGCTCGGCGCGGGCCTGCAGACCCTGGTCGGCTTCGCCGTCGCGGTGATCCTGTTCGAGGGCGGGATGACGCTCGAGATCGGGCGCCTGCGTCGCCAGGGACGCGCGATCAATCAGCTCATCAGCGTCGGCGCCCTCGTCAGCCTCGTCGTGGGGATGATCGTCGCCGCGATCTTCATGGGGTTCGGCTGGAAGAACAGCCTGCTCTTCGGGACGCTGCTGATCGTCACCGGTCCGACCGTCGTCACCCCCCTGCTGAAGCAGCTCAAGGTGAAGAAGGAGGTCTCGACCGTCCTCGAGGCGGAAGGCGTCTTGATCGATGCGGTCGGCGCGATCACCGCCGCCGTCGCGCTCGAGATCGTGCTGTCGCCGAGCGGGGAGAGCTGGGCTCTGGCGCTCCCCACGATCGCGTGGCGGCTCGGCGTCGGCACGGTGCTCGGCGTGGTCGGCGGGCTCGTGTTGGCCGGTCTCTTGCGCTTCCGCGGCGTGATCCCGGAAGGGCTCACCAACACGTTCGCGCTGGCCGGCGCGATGCTGATCTTCCAGATCGCGAACGCGATGCTCCACGAGAGCGGGATCGCGGCGGTCACGATCGCAGGCCTCGTGGTCGGGAACCTGGAGACGCACGACCACCACGGCCTCCAGCACTTCAAAGAGCAGCTCGTGATCATGTTGATCGCGTTGCTCTTCGTGCTCCTCGTCGCGAACGTGCGCGTCGACGACGTGATGGCGCTCGGCTGGCGCGGTGGCGCGGTAGCGGCGGCCACGATCCTCCTCGTGCGCCCCCTGAGCGTCTTGGCGGGGACGTTCCGCACCTCGCTCAGCCTGAAGGAACGCGTCTTCATCGGATGGATCGGCCCGCGCGGGATCGTCGCGGCGGCCGTCGCTTCGCTGTTCGCGTACCAGCTCGACCAGGCGCAGCTCGAGGGCGGCACGCAGCTGCGCGCGCTCGTGTTCCTCGTCATCGCGGTGACGGTGTTCTGGTCCGCGCTGACCGGCGGCCTCGCGGCGTGGGCGCTGGGCCTCCGTCGAAAGCAGGACGACGGCTGGATGGTGATCGGTGCGAACCACCTCGCGCGCCTCGTCGCGCAAGAGCTCAAGACCGCGGGTGCCGACGTGGTGGTGGTCGACGACGACGGAGACCTGATCCGCGGGATCGAGGAAGCAGGCTTGCGCGCGCTCCATCGCGACCCGCTCGATCCAGGGACGCTGGAGATGGCCCAGCTCGACACCCGCGAGGGCGCGATCGGGCTGACCGCGAGCGAGGAGGCCAACTACCTCTTCGGAGAGAAGTCACGGCTCGGCGTGCCCGGCGTGCGCTACCCGATCGCGATCGTGACGAGCGACACCGGCGTCACGCGGAGCATGGTCCACGACTTCGGCGGCGAGCTCCTGTTCGGGCGCGCGGTCGACGTAGCCGAGTGGGCCAAGCGGATCGAGAAGGGCGAAGCCGAGGTCGTGTGGTGGCGCTTCCGCGGCGGCGGACGCCCGGCCGAGCTGTTCGCCAAGGGCGGCGCGGAGTACCTGCCGATCGTGCACAAGCGCAAGCGACGCGTGGAGCCGATCACCGACCGCACGACGATCCGGCGCAGGTCGGAGGTCGCGATCGTGATGAACAAAGAGGGTAGCCGCGCGCTCGACAAGGTGATGGCAGCGGGCGGCTGGGAGCGGATGGAGACGCAGGCCGCGAGCTGAGACCGCGGCTACTCGTAGTGCTCGCGCGGGGTGCGCTCGAGCAGCGCGGCGACCCGGGCGACCCGCCGGTCGAGCATCGAGAGCTGGAGCGGCAGCAGGTTCTCGATCACGTGATCGTGCCCGAGCGCGACGTGGAGCATCATGTGTTGCAGGATCCAGGCGTCGAGCTCCGCGCACGCGTCCTTCTCGTTGGAGCGCTCTTCCAAGACCCGCACCGAGCCCTCGCGCAGCGCGTAGCACTCGCGGACCGGCCACTCGCAGTGGACGAAGAGGGTCACCCCCGCGGCCGCCAGGTGTCGGCACAGAGGGAGGAGCGCGCGGGCCATCACCATGCCGGCCTCCACGAGCTCCTCATCGCCGAAGCTCGGATCCATCTCGCGCAGCGGCGTGCCGTCCTCACGCGCGCCACGGAACATCACCACGCACGCCCGATGGCGGACCGCGGTGCGCACCAGCTCGCGCTCGACGTCGTTGACGCCGGTGGCCGACGCGACGCGAGCGAGCCACGCCGGATCGAGGCGAAGCGGGACCACCATGAGCCCGTGACTCGGCGTGGCTCCGTCGCCGAAGTCGAACGGATCGATATCGAACGGTAAGGCCATGCCTCTCAGAGAGTACGAGACGAAGCAGCTCGGGATGAAGGTGCGTGCCCCGGGATCCTCACGCGGGGTCCTTCTTGCGTCGCGGCCAGAGCGCGTACGCGAGGAGCGGTGCGAAATAGAGCGCCTCGGTCGCGAGCACGCGCGCCCCGCGAGCCGAGAGCATGCCCGCCCCGATCGGCGCCACCGGGATCGGGCGCCATGCGAAGAAGTAGCGATCCGAGGTGAGCGGCCAGAGCAGCGCCACGCCCTCGCCCCCCGTCGTCATCGCGTCGAGCAAACCGTGGCTCACGATGCTCAGCGTGGCGAACAGCCCGAGCCGCCAGCGAGCGCGCGGCTCGCGCACGAGGAACGCGCACGCGACCCCGAGGACGAGGCCGACGAGGATGGCGTGGCTCGCACCGCGGTGCCCGAACGTGCTCGCATAGGGGATCCCGAGCGTGAACCCGATCACGTCGGCGTCGGGCAACAGCGACAGCGCAGCGAGGCCAACCATCGCGGCGGCCGGGCGCTCCGTGCCAGCCGCGCGTCCGGCCGCGAGCCCCACCGCGACGTGACCGAGGCTCGCCATCAGCGGCTCACCAGCGCCGCGCCCAACGCCGACGCGATCAACGCGGCCCATGCGTAGCAAGGAACGTACGTCGACGCACAGTCGATCCCGAGCGCGCCCGCCGCGCCGTGTGCGCGGAGCAACATGGACCACGCGTCGATCGGAGTCGCGCTCGCGCTCGCCAACGCCGACTCGAGGCGCGCGTGAGCGAGGAGCGCGCCCGGGGCGCACACGGCCGCGCCGACGATGCCCGACGTCGCGATCGCGACCCGGCGAAAGGGGCCGCCGCGATCGAGCGTCCGCACGGCGGCGAGCGCGAGGATCGGGAGGACCGGGACGAGGAAGCGGGGGCCGTAGGCGAGCGACGCCGTGTGATCGAACCATGCGGCGTAGAGGATCCACGCGCTCAGCGGTACGCCGACGAGGATCCACGCGAGCGGCTCGCGGCGGACGCCGAACGGCGCCGCGAGCGCGAACGGCGCGAACACGAGGAGGCCATCGGTGGGCGAGACGCTGAGATGAACGAGGCCGACGGACCAGGTGGTGAGGGAAGCTCCTTCACCGGCCGCGGGCCAACCCACCACCGCGTGGACGATCGCGGCGACGCTGATCGGAACGAGAGCGCGTGCGAGCGCGCGCGTCACGGATCGGCGCGCCGCGCGATCGCTCCGGACCATCGCGATCACGAACCATGGCGCGAGGAGAATGAGCTCGTAGCGGAGGAGCCACGCGAGCGCGAGCGCGACGCCGACGGTCCACGCGCCACGCGGGCGCCCACGCGCGTGCATCACCGCGCCGAGCAGCGCGGCGGCCAACGCGGCCATCGCGAGCGGCTGCGGCCAGTCGCTGCCCGCGTACGCGAGGGCGGGGCTTCCGAGGAACGCGAGCAGGGTCATCGCACGTCGAGCCGCGCGCCCTACCCCATCGACGCGCGCCGTCGCGTCGAGGAATCCCGCCGCCAGCCCAGCCCCGATCGGGATCAGGAGCGCGAAGAAGACCACGCGCAGGTCGTCTTGCACGCTCCGCAGCACCGTGCGCGCGTCGGCGTTCGATCCGAAGAGCGGGCTCACCCGATCGTCGAGCGACCCGCGCACCCCGACGAGGTGCGCGAGCGCGGTCCCGGGCACCGCGATCCACGCCGCCAAGGGAGGCGCCGCGCTCCTCAGCCCGGTCCCGTCGTCGAACACCAGCCCGCCCGCCACGCGGCGCGGTGCGATCCACGTCGCGCCCGGGTCGAGCGTCAACACGCCGTTCCCATGTTCGACGAGCGCCTCCGCGGTGGCGAGCGTCAACGCCGCGTCCCCGTGGGTGAGCCCGCGCGAGGTGAGCGCACCGAGCGCGAACACGGCGAGGCCGACCGCCGCCGATCGCCGCGCGCTCGCTCGAGACGCGGAGGAGCGGAGACGGTACCGAGGGGAGATAGCCACCGACGCGGACGCGAGTGAACCGAGAAGCCGCGCGAGCCGCAAGCGCCGCGCCACAGGAGTATGCTCCCCGCCATGAGCCACCTCCTCAGCCCGTGCCCAACGTGCGAGCGCCACGTGCGCATTTCGAGCGCCGACGACGCGTGCCCGTTCTGCGGTGCCGCGTCGCCGCGGCGCGAGCCGCGCCCGGCCGCCCCGCGCGGGGTGAGCCGCCCTGCCATCCTCGCGATCGGCGCCGCGATCGGCGCATCGGTCGCGATGGGGTGCAGCGGCACGAGCCCCGGTTCGGACGGCGGGGGTGAGGCCGACGCGGGCACCGACGCCGGTGACGTCGCGCTCCCGTACGGCGCGCCGCCCCTCCGCGCCGAGTGGGTGTGATCCACGCTCCCTCGGGGCGCATCGCCTCACCGGCGCGGATCGTCGCGATCGTGAGGGTCAGCGCCTGAGCACGCGGTCTGGAACGCGTCTTGAACGCTCATCCAGACATGCAAGACGAATCTCACCCCACGCCGCGCGGGGACGTCCGTCCTTCGCGCTCCACCCCCGAACCCTCCGTCGGCGACAAGCTGCGCCTCTCGTATCACTCGCTGAAGGACTCGTTCGAGCAGCTCAAGGATCGCGCCGAGCTCAAGGCGCACCTCGGCATGATGGAGCTCGAGACGCGCTTCTCGACCCTCGAGCCGAGGATCATGCGGCTGAGTCAGCGCGCCGAGGACGTGGCGGGGCAGACCGCTGACGACCTCCGCGGCGAGCTGCGTTCGATCCGCGACAAGATCGACGAGCTGAAAGCGAAGGTGACGTCGTGACCCGCGAGGCGATCGTCCTCGCGCTCGCGCTCGGACTCTCCGCGTGCGGCGGCACCACCTACGCGGTGGCGGGCGAAGCTCCCGCGACGGGCGCGGACGCGACCATCGAGGTCAGCGAGAGCGACAACAGCCAGCGCGTGAGCATCCACGTCAGCCATCTTCCGCCGCCCGATCGCGTAGCGCCGGGCATGACCCGCTACTCGGTGTGGATCATCCCGACCGGCCTCAGCCCGGTGCTCGCCGGGACGCTCCGGTACGACGCTGGCGAGCGCGAGGGCGCGATCGATGTCCTCACGCCGCACGAGACCTTCGAGGTGATCGTCACCGCGCAGAACGATCCGCTCCCCCTGGCGCCGAGCGACGTGGTCGTGCTCCGCGAGTACATCTCTTCCTGACGCGCGCGCCGGGTCGCGACGAAAGCCGCTCGTCCTCCGTGGACGGGCGGCTTTCAGTTTTCCGTCCCGACGCACCCGAGGGGAGCGATGCGCTCAGGACGCGGTGCCTCGCTGTGGCGAAACGTCTCGAAGATCGAACGCGATAGCCCAGCACGAGAACGGCACGGGCTCTGCAAACACCCGCATGGAGCCACCGGAGGCGGTGGCGAAGGAGAACGCCCATGAGACACGTACAACGCATTGTCATCGCCCTCGCGCTCAGCGGCGCGTTCGGTCTCGCTGGCTGTTCCGAGGAGACCCAGTCCCACATGGAGCAGGCGGCGGAGCAGACCGGTGCGGCCGCCGAGTCGGCGGGACGCGACGTGGAGAACGCGACGCAGACCGCGGCCGACTCCGTCGACGAGACGGCCGACGACGTGGGTCGCGAGCTGCACGGCGCAGCCGCCGAAGCGGAGGCCGAGGCCGAGGCGATGGACGACCACTTCGACGAGGTCGACCGCGCCGGTGAGGCCGCAGAGGCGCGCGCCGAGGCGGAGTACGACCGCCAGCACCAGAACGACTGATCGGTCCGTCAACGACGCATCCGACGTGCACCCACATTGATCGAGTGACGCAACCCAACGTTCGCCCCCCCAAACCCAAACAAAGGAAACTATCGTGCTCTACTGGACTGCCGTGTTCTTCATCCTCGCTCTCGTCGCCGCCGTGTTCGGTTTCGGTGGAATCGCCGCTGGCGCCGCGGGCATCGCGAAGATCCTGTTCATCGGCTTCTTGGTCCTCGCGGCCGTGTCGCTGGTGACCAACCTCCTCCGGAGGGCCAACTGACGCATCGCCAAGTTCGTGAAGCGACGCGAGCCCCGCCTCATCCGAAGCGGGGCTCGCGCGCATCTACCTGAGCGGGAGCTTCGATCAGTCGACGACGTCGAACGCGCGCCGCGCGATCACACGGCCCTCGTCGTCGCGGACGACCACGTCCCACGCGCCCGCGTGATAGATGTGTCGGGTCCACGCCCACGTGCGGTAGCGGTGCGAGGCGGCCGGGATGGACAACGCGACGTGCCCCGTCGACTCGCCCTCGACCGGCTCGAACGTCACCGTGAGCTCCACGTCCTCGCCGGTCTCATTCACCGCTTCGACGAACGCATAGAGCCTCGGCTGCGCGCCGAGCACGACCTCGTCGGTCGCGTCGACCGGCTCGTGGCCGTCGATGCCGCGCGCGAGCACGAGGCGCCGCACGCGGATCGCTCCGTCGCGCAGGACCACGCGCGGTGGCGGCAGAGGCGCCTCGGCCGGCGCGACGATCGGTGGCTCGACGCGCGGTGTCGGGGTGGTCGTCGCGAGCTCCTCATGGAGCGCGGGGGTCGGCACGGTGGGGACGGGCGCTTCGTCGTGCGCCAAAGGTGTTGACGAGCGGCTCCCGCCGAGCGCGAAGCCGACGGCCACGATCATCCCTACGGCGGCGAGCGATCCGGT
The DNA here is from genome assembly GCA_050186575.1 of Sandaracinaceae bacterium. Classification (GTDB taxonomy): domain Bacteria; phylum Myxococcota_A; class Polyangia; order Polyangiales; family Sandaracinaceae; genus JAUHXR01. The sequence continues at coordinate 63,034 of JBFWYI010000038.1, forward strand.
GATCCCACCGGCGATCAACGAAACTTGGGTCTTCATCGAGCCTCCTCGTGAGAGCCCCATCGCAGCTCGCGTGCCAGCGCTTGAGCCTTGGGTCGCGGGCGCTATACCGTGCCCCGCTCGACACGGCGGCGTGTGGAGCCAGCCGCGAGACGGTGGGCGAGGCGGTGGGGCAGCGGGAGAAACGCCGGCCCTCCACGTAAGGAAAGCAGCCGATGCGTTGGTACCTCAGTCGCGGCGCTCAGACCGAGGGGCCGCTGGACGAAGCGGCCCTCCTCGACGCGATCCGCCGGGGTGAGGTGCCGCCGACCGCGCAGGTGTGCGCCGAGGGGACGCAGACGTGGAAGCCGCTCCTCGCGGTCCCCGAGCTCGCGATGGCGGTCGCGTCGGCGAAGCCGTCGGGGGTCGCCCCGACGATGGCGCTCTCGGTCGAGCAGCTGATGAGCCCGTCGTCGCCGGGGATGCTGGGATCGCTCAGCGGCGCGTCGCAGCCCACTCCGCCGCAGCCCACTCCGCAGCCCACTCCGCCGCAGCCCACTCCCCCGCGACCCACTCCCCCCCAGCCCACTCCGCCGGGGACGACCCCGCCGCAGGTGACCCCGCCGCAGGGGCACCTCGCGACGCCGGCCCCCGTCTCCGGCCAGACGCCGATCGCGCCGCCGGTCGCGGGACCGCCGAGCTCGCCCTACGCGGCGACGCCGACGCCAGCCCCGATGGCCTCCGGCCACCAGAGCTCACCGGCCGCGTTCGCGCCGACCCAGGGTTTCGCGGCGCCACCCGCTCCGGCGCCGAGCTATCCCGGGCAGCCTTCGTCGCCCGGCAGCTATCAACCGGTGACTCCGCCGCCGGGCTCGGGACCGGCCGCGTTCGCGCCGCCCGGTCAACCATCGCCGTTCGGCAGCGCGCCCGGAGCCACCCCCGCGTCGGGCTCGAAGAGCCGCGCGCCCCTGCTCGTCGGTGCGGGCTGCGCGGTGATCCTGCTCGCCTCGCTCTGCATCGGCGGCGGCATCGCCCTGTACTTCTCGCTCCACGCCGACCCGTTCCCCTCGCGCGTGGAGAAGGTCGCCGAGGTCATCCGCGCGGTGGCCGTCGACGGTCACCACGAGGATGCCTCGCAGTGGACGTGCGTGTCGGGTGCCGATCTGATGTCGTCTCCCGCCGAGACGCGCGCCGCGATGGCGCAGCTCGGTGGACACCCGGAGATCGTGTTGACAGCCCTCGACCTCGTCGCGGTGCAGGGTAGCTACTCCGTGCAAGCCCTCGTGCTCGTCTTCCCCGATGGCCGCGTCCGCTACTCGAGCGTCCGCGCGCAGCCGCTCTTCGACTACATCCAGCAGCCGACCGCGTGGAACACCGGTCGCGAGCGCGACACCGAGCTCCTCGCGGGAGTCGACGCGCTGCTCGAGCAGCTGAGTCAGGATCCGTGCGACGTCGACTGGATCGCGTCGGGCGAGCTCGAGGGGATCCCGACGGAGCTGGTCGGCGAGATCATGCAGGGCGTCTCCGTCCCCGACCTCACGCAGGCGTGCAACACCGTCACGACCACGGACGGCTGGCAGCGCTCGGTGGGCGGGGTGAGCGTGATCGTGCAAGGCAACGGGCACACGGCCGTCCTGAACACCGCGCTCTCGCAGCTCCCGGGGACCAGCGTCTGCCTCGCGCCGATCACCGCGCGCGTGATGGAGGACGCGCCGACCGGAGCCGTGACCCCGTGACGGAGTACGCGGCGGACCTCGCGGCGATCGAGCGCGCGAGGGAACGGATCGGCGGCTTCGTCCACACGACCCCCGTCCTCACCAGCGCGACGCTGGATCGCCGCGCCAACTGCTCGCTGTTCTTCAAGTGCGAGAGCTTCCAGAGGGGCGGCGCGTTCAAGGCGCGCGGCGCGGCCAGCGCGATCTTCGCGCTCGACGATGCGACCGCGAAGCGCGGCGTGGTGACGCACTCGAGCGGCAACCACGCGCAGGCGGTCGCGCTCGCCGCGAAGGCGCGGGGGATCGAAGCGCACGTCGTCATGCCGAGCGACGCGCCGGCGCCGAAGCGGAGCGCGGTCGAGGGCTACGGCGGACGCGTCGTACCATGCGAGCCGACCCAGGCGTCGCGCCTCGAGACCGCAAACCGCGTAGCGGAAGAGACCGGGGCCACCATGATCCCGCCGTTCGATCACCCGCTCGTCATCGCGGGCCAAGGCACCGTCGCGCTCGAGCTCTTGGAGCAGGTGTCCGACCTCGACGCGATCGTGGTCCCCGTCGGGGGCGGAGGGCTGATCAGCGGGGTCGCCCTCGCGGTCCGCGAGCGCGCGCCTCACATCCGGGTGTTCGGGGCGGAGCCGGCCGGCGCGGCGGACGCAGCGCGGAGCAAGGCGTCGGGCGAGCGCGTCACCGAGCAAGTGCCCAAGACGATCGCGGACGGGCTCAAGACCACGCTCGGCGAGCTGACGTGGCCGGTCGTGCGCGATCTCGTGGAGGAAGTCCTCGTCGTCGAGGACCTCCTCACGCTGGGCGCGATGAAGCTGGTGTTCGAGCGGATGAAGATCGTCATCGAGCCGAGCGGCGCCGTGCCGGTGGCCGCGGTGCTCAGCCGAGCGTTCTCGCAGCTCAGCGGGCTGCGCAGGGTGGGGGTCGTGATCAGCGGCGGAAACGTCGATCTGGACCAGCTCCCGTGGGTCCGGGGGCACCGCGGGGCGGCCCTCGTCGGGGCCGCGAAACGAACCTAGCAGCCCGTTGAAGAACCGACCGTGATGGATCGCGATCTCGTCCGCGAAGTGGTGCAGGCGTGGCGCAGCACGAGGAGGAAATCCCGGGGGATTTTCGACGAGGGATGCGCCGCGCCGGCGCCGCTTCCCGGGCGAGAGGCGCGCGGAGAGGTTCTTCAACGGGCTGCTCGTACCTGGCTCGGAGAGCCCTTTGACCCCCGCCGGGGCGCGTGCTACTCGACGCCCGATTTTCGAGGGGATTTGCCTTTCGGCCCCCTCGCGCGAGCCGGCTCGCCGCCGGCTCTCACAACGGCTCTGAAGGAGAAACAATGTCTGGTGCCGTCGGTCACATCACCCAGGTCATCGGTCCGGTCGTCGACGTGGAGTTCCCGCCCGGCCAGCTCCCCAACCTCCTCACCGCGCTCCGTCTGACCAACAAGTCGATCTCGGACACGAAGGACAACCTCGTGCTCGAGGTGGCGCAGCACCTCGGTGAGGGCACCGTCCGCGCGATCGCGATGGACACCACCGACGGCCTCGTGCGCGGGCAGGACGTGCGCTCGACCGACGCGCCGATCCAGATGCCCGTCGGCGACGAGTGCCTCGGCCGGGTGCTCAACGTCGTCGGCGAGCCCGTCGACGGCAAGGGCCCGGTGAACGCGAAGCGCCACGATCCCATCCACCGCGCGGCCCCGCAGTTCGTCGACCAGTCCACGAACGTCGAGATCTTCGAGACGGGCATCAAGGTGCTCGACCTCATCGCCCCGTATCGTAAGGGCGGCAAGATCGGCCTGTTCGGCGGCGCTGGTGTCGGCAAGACCGTCACGATCCTCGAGCTCATCAACAACGTCGCGAAGGCCCACGGCGGCGTGTCGTGCTTCGCGGGCGTCGGTGAGCGCACCCGCGAAGGCACCGATCTGCTGATGGAGATGAGCGAGTCGTTCCTCGACACCGGCGAGCCCGTCATCAGCAAGGCCGCGCTCGTGTTCGGCCAGATGAACGAGCCCCCCGGCGCGCGCGCCCGCGTCGCCCTGAGCGCGCTGACCGTCGCCGAGCACTTCCGCGATCGCGAAGGTCAGGACGTGCTCCTCTTCATCGACAACATCTTCCGCTTCACCCAGGCGGGCTCCGAGGTATCGGCGCTCCTCGGCCGCATCCCGAGCGCCGTCGGCTATCAGCCGACGCTCGGCACCGAGATGGGCGGTCTCCAGGAGCGCATCACGTCGACCACGCAAGGCTCGATCACCTCGGTGCAGGCGATCTACGTGCCCGCCGACGACCTCACCGATCCGGCGCCCGCCACCGCGTTCGCGCACTTGGACGCGACCACGGTGTTGAGCCGCAGCATCGCGGAGCTCGGCATCTACCCGGCCGTCGATCCGCTCGACTCCACGTCGACGCTGCTCGACCCCGCGGTCGTCGGCGAGCGTCACTACCGCGTCGCGCGCCAGGTGCAGCAGACCTTGCAGCGCTACAAGGACCTCCAGGACATCATCGCCATCCTCGGGATGGACGAGCTGAGCGAGGACGACCGCCGTACCGTCGACCGTGCGCGCCGGATGCAGAAGTTCCTCAGCCAGCCGTTCTTCGTCGCGCAGCAGTTCACCGGCACCCCCGGCAAGTACGTCTCGATCGAGGAGAGCATCACCGGCTTCGAGGAGATCCTCAGCGGTGCGCTCGACGACATCCCCGAGCAGGCGTTCATCTACAAGGGGAACATCGAAGAGGTGAAGGAAGCCGGCGCCAAGATGAAGAAGGCGGGCTGAGATGAGCGATCAGCTCCTCACGCTCGAGGTCGCGACGCCGCTCGGTCTGGCGCTCCACACGGAGTGCGAGTCGATCGCGGCGCCCAGCGTGGAGGGCGAGTTCGGCGTGCTGCCGGGCCACCTCCCGCTCCTCGCGGCGCTGCGCGCCGGCATCATCAAGTACCGCGTGTCGGGCGAGGATCTCGCCGCCGCGGTGGGCCCCGGGTTCGTGGAAGCGGGACCGGAAAAGGTGTTGCTCCTGACGGATCTGTTCGTCCGGCCGGAGGACGTGGACGCGGACTCGGTGCGCGAGGAGCTCGAGGTGGCGGAGAAGCGCCTCGCCGAGCACGAGGGCGTGTACGCGGGTCACGACTACGAAGAGATCGTTCGTTCTATCGAGTGGGCCCACGCGCGTCTCGAGCTGCTGGGCGCGGCGAACGAGAGCTGAGCCGAGGTGACGGCGCGCGCATCCGGCTCGCTCGCCTGGCTGACGTACGGGATCGTCAGCGTCACGACGCCGGGTTGCCTCGGACACCAAGGCCCGAATCTCCCACCGGACGTCGGCTCCACGCATCGATCGGACCCGGCCGCCGGCTCGGAGCGCATCGAGGAACAGAACGCACAGCCGGTCGAGGTGGGGACCCAGGTCTGGGCGAACTTCCGCGACACCGGGTTCTTCTTCTTCGCGGTGGTGGTGGAGCGTCGCGAGGAACAGCACCGCGTGGTCTACGCGGACGGCGCGAGCGAGTGGGTGCCCGCGTCGGCACTCCGTCCCGACGCGGTCGGCGAGGACGCGATGGTGCACGTGCGGCCGACCGTCGATGCGGAGTACGCGGCGGGCCGCGTCGGCCGGCGGCTCGGCGAGGCGCTCTACGTCCGCATGCTCGGCGGCGACGACGTGTGGACGGCTCTCCCCCACGTGCGGTTCGCGCGCGGCGCGGAGGGCACGCCGTCGGTCGACACGCCACCGCTCGCGGTACCGATCGCCGAGGCGCCGGACGTCGGATCGCGCGTGCTCGTCGACTACCACGGGCAGCACCTCCGCTTCGCTGGCGTGGTGACCGCGCGCGAAGACGATCCGGCGGGACGCCTGCACGTCGTGTATCTCGACGGCGAGAGCGAGTGGGTCGACCCCGCGCGCGTCAGCCCGGACGATCTGCGCGAGGGCGACGAGGTCCACGTGCGCCGCCAGTGGGAGCCCCCCGTGTGGGTGCCCGGCCGTGTGCGACGTCGGATCGGGCACGCATTCGAGGTGGAGCTGCGCGACGGTGGACGGACGTGGACGTCGCTGTTCCGGATCCGCGCGCCGATGCGACGCGCGGCTCCCGTCGACGCGGGCGGTGAGGGCGGCGGCGAGGGGCAACCTTGATTGCGGGGGACGGTCGACGGATCACGGTCGACGGATCACGGATGACGGTCGACGGATGACGGTCGACGGATGACGGTCGACGGATGACGGATGACGGATGACGGTCGACGGATGACGGTCGACGGATGACGGTCGACGGATGACGGTCGACGGATGACGGTCGACGGATGACGGTCGACGGATGACGGATCACGGTCGACGGATCTCGGTCGACGGAGCGTGACGATCGCTACTCGCAGACGCTGGCGACGGGATCGCACTCGCCCATCGCGCACGCGCGACAGCCGCAGCCCGGCGCCCCGTTGACGCTCTCGACGGCGATCACGATCGGGGTCTCCACGCCGCTCTCGAGGCGCGCGATCGCGCAGCCGTAGAGGAGCGGCGCGCAGTCGACGTCGCGCGCGATCGCGGCGAACGCCCAGCGGCCCGACGGCAGCTCGCCGATCGCGTGGCCGGGCTCGTTCACCCCGAACGACTCCGCCACCGCGAGCTCGCCGAACGCTCGCGCCGCGGCGCTCGCCTCGAGGCCCGGACATTCGTCCTCGTCGCCGAGGCGGCTGACCCGCACCTCCCACGCGAGCACGTCGGCGGGGATCATCGGCCCGCCCATCGCGTCGCGCGGCGGCTCGATCGCGAGCTCGATCGAGCGATCGCTGACGCAACCGCTCGCGAGGAGCGTTACGCCGACCGCAACGTATCGTGCGATCCTCATCGGACGATGGGCGCGCCCACGATGTAGCGCTCCCCGCTCGCGCTCACCCCGATCGCGACGCCCGCGCCCACCACCACGAGGCCGACCGCGATCCAGAGCCACGGATTCTCGAGCGCGGAAGGCTCGTCGTCCTCTTCCTGCTCCTCCTCGATCACCTGCTCGTCACCCGGCTCGGTCTCGAGGATCCGCGGCGGCACCGGCTCCTCCGGCGGCGGGCTCGACGCGCGCGCCCGTCCCGCGCGGGCGACCACGTTGCCGAACCGATCGAGGGCGCGCACCTCGCTCGGCGCGGAAGGCTCCTCGCGCGGGGTGCCGTCCCACGGGATCGCGCGCGGCTCGGCGTCACCGGTGCGCACCATCAACGTGCGCACGAGGCCTTGCGGGGCGCCCGTCACCTCGATGCGCGCGGGCGTGGACGGATCGGAGATCGCGATCAGCACGCGGACCGGCCCCACGCCTTCGGCCCGGATCCGCGCGGCGAGCTCCGCCAGCCCCTCCGGCGGCTCGGCGTCGGGGGTCAGGCTCAGCGCGGTGCGGAGGTGCTGCTCGGCGTCGGCGTCGAGCGACGCGAGCCGCGCGAGCTCCGCGAGGCGCAGGTGCACGTGCGCGAGCTCCGCGGGCTCGAGCCTCCCGGACTCGAGCTCGACCCCGTAGAGCGCAGCCGCGTCATCGAGCCGTCCCTCGTCGTAGGCACCATCGGCGCGCGACGGAGCCTGCGCGTGCGCGGGCGGCGCTACTCGCAGCGCCCCGACAAGCAACGCTGCGACGAGGGGCAGTCGTCGGCGTGACGACACTCCTGACATCGCTGCATCACGCAGTACTCGCCGGAGTGGCAGTTGTCGTCCCTCTCGCACGACGGATACTGCGGGCCGCACGCGCTCGCACCGAGCGCCGCCAACGTCAGGACCTGAGCGAGGAGCCATCGTCGCACACTCTACCTCCGGAGATAGGGAGGCGATGGTAGCAGAGCCCCGCGGCTCGCCGCTCAATTCCGAAGCGCGGGTAGGCGCGGGCCCGAGCTGGGCTCAGGGCAGCTCGGCGGTCATGCGCTGCGTGAACGTCTGCCGCAGCTCGGTGAGGTCCCAGCCATCCTCCTGGGCCGGCGCGACGTAGGCCACGACGGACCCCGCACCCGCCGGCGCCTCGATCTCGCGGCGACCGTCGAACGCGAACACGCGCGCCACGCCGTCGACGCGGACCTCCACGATCACCGCCCCGTCGGCGCCGCCGATCACGTACGACTCGCCCGAGCGGGTCACCGTCGGTATCGCGGCGAGGTCGGGCGGGGCGACATGCGCCGGCGCGCTGGCGCGTGGCTCGCGGATCACCGCGATGCTCTCCCCGCCCGGTCCGGTCCCGCGCGCGATCCCCCAGAAGTTGGTTTGCGCGAGGGAGCCCGATGGAGTCGGCAGCAAGAACCGCGTCTGCCCGGCCTCGGGGACGAACACCAGCACGTCGTCGCCGAGGCCGAGGCCCGGCACGCCAACCACCGCGTCGATCCCGCTCGCCGCGGGCGGAGTGGTCACCGTGACCTCCGTCAGCGCGGTGTCGGCGAAGCGCTCGAGCCGCACCGCCTCGCGCGTCTCGCCGCTCATCAGCTGGAGCGGGTCCGAGAGCGCGAACGAGAGCGGGGTCACCACGTCGTCCGACGGATCGGGCGTCGGCCCTGGATCGACGCCGAGGATCTGTGCAAACAAGCGGACTTGTCCGATCGGCGCGGTCAGCGTGAACGTGCAGGCGTCGCCGCCCTCACAGCGCGCCATCACCGGATCGGCACCGTCGATCGCCTTGTCGCGCGACACCCCGATGATGGCGCGCACCGTGCCGCCGGCCGGCGCCTCGACGTCGCCGAAGCCGGCCACCTCGCCGCGCACCGTCGCGGTCGGCGCGGGCGCGGTCGCGCGGAGCGGGATCGTATAGACCTCCGCGTCGGCGCCGGCGAACCCGGTGACCTCGTACCCGCTCGCGCTCGCCTCCACGAGGTCGACGGCCGCGTGGGACACGTGCAGCGCGCCGTGGAGATCCGTCTCGCCGACGGCCTCGCCATCGAGGAGGACCGCCGCTCCGAGGATCGGCGCGAGCGTGCGCGCGTCGACCACCGTCACGTAGATGTCGCCGCCGAACGTGCCGCGCACACCGGTGCCCGACAGCGGCGGAGGCGACACGCACGCGGTCACCAGGATCGAAGCGGTGAGGAAGCGAAGGCCGAGCATGATCCGCATCGCCGCAGAATGGCATGATGGGCGGCGACCGCCCACGCGCGGGGGTCCCACCCAGTCGTCATGTCGTCCCCGAGCGCACCCCCCGTGCTGACGCCCCTCCTCGGTCGCGAGGGGGAGCTCGCGCGCGTCGGCCAGCTCCTTTCGTCGGGCGCGCGGTTGGTCACGCTGCTCGGACCTCCGGGCATCGGCAAGACGCGCCTCGCGGCGGAGCTCCATCGCGATCATGGAGAGCGGAGCGGCTGGGCCGACCTCAGCACCACCGAACGCCGAGGTGAGCTGTGCGCGCGCGTCGCGAGCGCGTTCGAGCTGCGCCTGAGCTGGCTCGGCACGGGCGAGCTCCTCGACGAGCTCGCGTACGCGATCGATGGACATGGCGCGACGTTGCTCGTGCTCGATGAAGCGGACGGATGCATCGACGCGCTGCGCGAGGCGCTGCCGCGGTGGCTCCGCACGGCCGAAGGGCTCACCGTGCTCTCGACGAGCCGAGAGCGGCTCGGCGAGTCGGGCGAGCACGTCGTCGAGCTCTCCCCGCTCGACGCCGATGCGAGCACGCTCGAGGGCCCGGCCGCGCAGCTCCTCGTCACGCGCGGCGGGATCGAGCTCGACGCGATGTCGCCCACCGACCGGGAGACGCTCGGGCGACTGCTCGCGCGCCTCGACGGCATCCCGTTCGCGATCGAGCTCGTCGCGGCGCGACTCCGCGTGATGAGCCCGGAAGAGATCTTGACTCGCTTCGACAGCGGTGGACTGCGCGCGATCGAGGAGAGCCGCCGTGGGCAACGCCACGGGCTCGAGGCCGCGCTCGAGGCCTCGTGGCAGCGCCTCGATCCGGAAGAGCGCCGCGCGTTCAGCCTCTGCTCCGTATTCGTCGGCACGTTCGACACCGACGCGGCGGAGGCGGTGATCGGAGACGGCGCGGTGGATCTGTTGCACCGCTTGCGCGACCTCTCGCTCCTCGCGCGGAGCGGGCAACGACACCGGATGTACTCGCCGGTGCGCGCGTTCGCCGGCGCTCGACTGGCGGACGGCGCCCCGCGCGACAGGGCCGAGCTCGCCCACGCGCGCTTCTATGCGGCGCGCGCGCGGCACCTCCTCGGGAGCCTGCGCGGTCCGTCGGCACCGCACACCCTGCGCGCCCTCGTCGCGGATCTCGATCAGCTCCTCGCCGCCCATGCGCGGGTGGTCGACGTCGACGATCGCGTCGCGCTCGCGACCGCGGCCGGAGAGGTCTTCCTCACGCGCGGGCCGGCGCAAGAGGCGCTCCGCCTCGCGAGCGGCGACGCGCCGGCCCTCGCGATGATTCGCGCCCGCGCGCTCGAGAGCCACGGTCGGATCGACGAGGCGCTCCGCGAGCTCGCACCGCTCGCCGACGCGAGCTCCACGCGCGCCGAGGCGCTGAGCCGCATCGCGTTCCTCGAGCTCGCGCGCGGTAGGCTGGAGCGCGCGGCCGAGGTCGTGGCTCGCGCGCTGAGCGTCGCCCCGCTGGACGACGCCTCGCGCGTCGACGCGCTCCGCTGCCGCGCGCTCATCGAGCACGCGAGCGGCGCGCTGAACGAGGCGCGCGCCGACTACGACGCGGCCCGGCGCGCCGCCGACGAGCTCGGGCTCTCCCATCGTTCGGCGCAGCTCCGCGTCGACCTCGGGGCGGTGCGCATGCAGGAGGGTCGGCTCGACGAGGCGCGCGAGCACTACGCGGCCGCCACCGTGGCGCTCGACCCGAGCGTCGACCCCGTCCCTCTCGGGCTCGCCGAGGGCAACCTCGCGATCCTCGCGCAGGAGCTCGGCGACCTCGATCAGGCGGAGGCGCTCTACGCGCGCGGGATCGAGCGGCTGCGCAAGATCGGGCATCGCCTCTACGTGGCGCACCTCAAGATGTACTCCGGCGCGCTCGCGCACGAACGCGGCGACGTCGAACGCGCGGCCCTCCGCTACGAAGATGCCCTCGATGCGCTCCGCGCGGTGGGTGACGCACGGTTCATTGCGCTCACCGCGGCGCTCCGCGGCGCCGCCGAGGCGGAGCGCGGCCGGATCGACGCGGCGCGCGAGGCGTTCGCGCTCGCGGACGACGCGCTGACCAAGGTTCCCGATCCCGGGATCGAGCGCGCGGTCGCGCTGCATCGTCATCACCTGCGCCTCGCCGAAGCGGCGACCACCGCTCGGAGCGATGCGGTCGCCGCGATCGCGGAGGCGGGCTCGGACCCGTCGGTGCTCGCCTCCGACGACGCGCGGCTCGCGCTCCGGCTCCTGCGTCGAGGGGTGAGGCTCGGCGTGATGCGACTCGATCCGGCGCGCGCGCGGGTGACCCTCGCCGACGGAACGCAGGTCGAGCTCGCGAACCGCGCCGTGCTCTGGCGCCTCGTCGAGGCGTTGGCGAACGCGCGTCGCGGGGGCGCCGGCCTCGATCCGCACGCGCTCCTCGCGGCGGGTTGGCCCGGCGAGTCGCCCTCCGCGGAGTCTGGGCTCAACCGTGTCAAGGTCGCGCTCAGCACCCTGCGTAAGCTCGGTTTGCGCGATGCGATCGTCCGCGCCGGCGATGGCTACCGCTTCGATCCGTCGATCCCGATCGAGTGGGAGCCGGAGCCCGACGCCTGAGAAGATCGACCCCGACCGCGCCAGGGCCGAACAATCGACGCGGTCGGGGCCGGACGTCGGTCCCGACCGGGGAGCCACCCCGGAGCGGGGCGGGAGCCGGATACCGACGCCAAGGCACGTCTCGACCCTGACGGCCGTGGTCCGGAGCCGCGAGTTAAGCCCGGTAAAACGCGCCATCCCGATGTCGAGAGCGTGAAACCGTGATATCGATCACAGAGCTTACCTGACAGTTCGTCAGCAAACAGTTATCTGACGGTTCGTCAGTCATCTCACCGGGAGCACCGCCGTGACCGCACCTCTTTTCCCCGAGACCGGGCGTAGCCGCGAGGAAGTCCTCGCCGCCCTCACCGACCACCGCGCGCGCGACCTGTCGAGCGACGGCCACGCCTTCGCGTTCATCTACGACCACGGCGAGTCGAGCCGCACGCTCGCGCGCGAGGCGTTCGCCGCGTGCATGCCGATCAACGGGCTCGACCCCACCGCCTATCCGTCCGCGCGCAAGATCGAGAACGCGGTCGTCGGCGCGTGCCTCGAGCTGTTGCGCGCACCCGAGGGCGCGTGCGGCACCGCGACGGCGGGCGGGACGGAGAGCGTGATGCTCGCGGTGAAGGCCGCACGTGACTTTGCGCGCGCGAACCGCCCCGAGATCACGACGCCGAAGATGCTCCTCCCGAAGACCGCGCACGCGTGCTTCCACAAGGCGGCGCACTACCTCGGCGTCGAGGTGATCGACGTCGAGGTCGACCCCGAGACGTTCCGGGCGATCCCCGCCGACGCGCGCGAGAAGATGACGAAGGACGTGGTGCTCGTGGTCGGCAGCGCCCCGAGCTACGCGCACGGCGTGATCGATCCGATCACCGAGCTCGCCGCCCTCGCCAAGGAGCACGGCACGCTGATGCACGTCGACGCGTGCGTGGGCGGCTGCGCGCTCCCGTTCCTTCGCGAGATCAAGGACGACGTGCCGGCGTTCGACTTCACCGTCGACGGCGTGACGAGCCTCTCCATGGATCTCCACAAGTACGGCTTCGCGCCGAAGGGCATCTCGGTGCTCCTCACGCGCGATCGCGCGATCCGCGACGCGCACTACTTCGCGTGCGCGACCTGGACCGGCTACTCGATCGTCAACTCCACCACGCTCGGCAGCAAGTCGCTCGCCGCGTGCGGCGCCGCGTTCGCGCTGCTCCATCACCTCGGGCGCGAGGGCTATCGCGACGCGATGAAGAAGATGTGGAGCGCGACAGAGAAGGTGCTCGCCGCGATCGACGCGCACCCGCACCTCCGGATGGTCGGCCGGCCCGACATGAACCTCTTCGCGTTCACCACGGTGGACGGCGACGTCTTCGAGCTCGCGGATCGCCTGACGCGCGCGGGCTGGCACGTGCAACCGACGTACGCGTTCGGCGCGAGCCCCGCGCACATCCACCTCTCCATCGATCCCGGCAACGCGGCGAACGTCGACGCGTTCCTCGCCGATCTCGATCGCGCGGCCAACGATCTGCCGGCCACCATCGCGCCGCCCGCCGAGGTGGTCGCGATGCTCGGCGCGCTCGGTGGAGGCATGCCGATGGACGCGGGCGCGCTCATGGCGGGCCTCGGCATCCGCGACGGTCAGCTGCCCGAGTCGTCGGCGACGATCCATCGTCTCCTCAACGCCGCGAGCCCCGAGGCGCGCGAGCGGTTGCTCGTCCTCTTCATCGGGGAGCTGATGAAGTGAAGATGAACCTCGAAGGGCTCGCCCCCCGCTCGTTCGGTCGCGGCGGCCGCCCGCTCCGCATCGCGTACGGCCGCATCTTCCACGAGGCGTGCGCGTACAGCCCGATCACCACCGGCCGCCGCGAGTTCGCGGAGTTCCATCGCCTCGAGGGCGACGAGCTCGCCGCCGCGTGCGAGCTCGGCCGCTGGGAGTTCGAGGGCTATATGCCCGCGGCCGAGCTCACGGGGTTCAACATGGCGGCGAAGCTCGCCGGCGACGTCACCACCGTGCCGCTCGCGAGCTCGCTCGCGGTGCCCAACGGCCCGGTCGAGCGCGAGACGTTCGACTGGTTGCTCGACGATCTGATCGCGCGGCTCGAGGCGGCCGGCCCGCTCGACGGCGTCTACCTCGCGCTCCACGGCTCGATGCAGGTCGTCGGCCTGAACGAGTCACCGGAGGCGGTGATCCTGCGTCGGGTGCGCGAGACGATCGGCGAGGGCCCGAAGATCGCGGCGAGCTTCGATCTTCACGGCAACTTGTCGGCCGGCGTCGTCGAGGCGCTCGACGTGCTCATCGCGTACCGCACGAACCCGCACTGGGATCTCGCGCCCACCGGGTTCCGCGCGGGCAACCGGCTCATCCGCGCGCTGCGCGATCAGGTCCGGCCGGTCCACGCGTGGCGCAAGCTCCCGATGGTGCTCGGCGGCGGCATCACGATCGACTTCCTCCCGCCGATGCGCCAGGTCTTCCGGTTCATGAAGAGGCTCGAGCGCGATCCGAAGGTGCTCAGCGTCAGCCTCTTCATGGTCCACCCCTACACCGACGCCGAGGAGCTCGGCTGGGGCGTCCACGTCACGACCGACGGAGATCCCGCGCTCGCGGAGCGCGTCGCAGACCGCCTCGCCGAAGAGGCGTGGTCGCGCCGGCACGTGCCGCTGCCCGAGATGAGCTCGCCGGATCGCGCGATCGAGCGCGCGCGCAGCCACCCCGCGCGACACCTCGGTCCGATCACGTTCGTCGACGTCGACGACATCGTCGGCGCCGGAGCGCCCGGCGGAAACACGCACATCCTCGCCGCGCTGTTGCGCGAGCGCGATCCGATCACCGCGCTCGTCCCCGTGCACGATCCGCGCGCCGTCGAGGAGCTGTTCGGCCGCGGCGTCGGCACGCGCGTGAGCGCGACGGTCCGCGGCACGCCCGGCTACGGGATGCCGGAGCTCACCGTCGACGGCGTGATCCGGCAAGCGAAGGTGACCGACTTCGGCAAGACGGTGCTGCTCGTGGCGGGCGGCGTCCACGTCGCCCTCACCGAGCGCCCGCCCCTCCCGATCCATCCGAAGTTCTGGCGCGAGCTCGGCGTGTCCGTGCGCAACGCCGACGTGATCGTGCAAAAGAACTTCTTCCACTACCGGATGTTCTACGCCGCGCTCTCGTTCGCCCACATCGGCGTGGTCACCGAGGGCGCCACCAGCCTCGAGCGCGTCCGCACCCGCGAGTACTCGGTCCCCACCTACCCGGCGAGCGATCCCGCCGACTGGCGTCCTGCCCAACGCGCGCTCAAGGCCGACAAGCGAGCGCAGGCGCTCCCGCCCGTCCTCGTCATGCAGTAGCGCGGTCGGACTTTCTTACCGGGAGAGGGGGAGAGTAGGAGACGGGGAGAGTGCGTCCGCTTTGCGGACGCGGAGCAACCTTTATTCTCTCTCCCGCGGCGGCGAAGCCGACGCGCTCTCCTCCCCTTCCAGTCTCCTCGTCTCTCGGCCGCCCGCCGCAGGCGCCGCGACGAGCGCCGAACGCGTCAGGCCGGCTGCAACAACCCCGGCACGGGACCCGAAGCGTTGTCCCACGAGCCGTACGTCTCTATGGCGTCGTCGCCCATCACGTTCGCCATGCTGACGAGCAGGCGGTTGTGCTGGGCGCCGCTGCCGCGGAGATCCAGGTAGCGTCCGCCGCGCAACCGTCCCGCCGCGCCGCCCGCGACGAGGTACGGGACGTTGCTCTGGTCGTGGTTCCAGCCGGTGCCGAGCTCGGACACCACGCAGACCATCGTGTTGTCGAGCAGGGTGTAGCCGTCGCCGTCGGGGAACTGGGCCAGCCGGTTCAGGAACCCGTTCAGCCGCTCCATGTACCAGCGGTAGAGATCGCCGAGCAGATCGAACTCCGGCTGCGTACGACCGTGCGAGAGCAGATGGTGCCCGCCGCTGTCGATCCCGACCCACGGGTACGGCGCGCCGTCGTTCTCGGGCACGCGGACCTGCACCGACGCGACGCGCGAGATCCCGCAGGCGAGCGCGTTTGCCATCAAGTCGAATTGCTGATCGATGTCGTACTGGAGGCCGAGGTTGTTCGGCTGCTCCGGCACGTCGCACGTCATCGTCTGCTCGCCGAGCCCCTCCTCCAGCTCTCGGATCCCCGTCTCGTGCGAGTCGAGCTTGCGCCGATCGTCGGCGCTGAGGTGGGGCTTCACCGACGCGAGGTCGTCGAGGATCACGTCGAGGATCGCGCGACGTCGGATCACGTTCACGTCGCGGTCCGGGTCGACGAGGTCGGCGAACACGCTGTTCCAGGCCTGGAGCGGCGTGTCGATCGGATCGACCCACGCGCCGACCTCGCGATACGAGATCCGCGTCCCGGGGTGCGCGCCGCCGTTGACCACGCCGAGCACCAGCGGCGAGCCGCCGATCCGCGCGCTGATGTGGTGATCGATCGAGACGCCGGTGTTCCACCCGAACGGCGCGGTGGGGTGCCCCGGATGCAGGAACAGATCGGACATGTAGTCGCACGGCGATCCGGTGAGCACCATCGGACCGTCCATGCTGTGCGGGACGCGGTGCGGATACATGTCGGGCATCCGAAGGCCGTCGATGATCGCGAGCTGGTCGCGGTGCGCGCTGAGCGGCTCGAGGATGTGGCTGAACGTCCAGTCCGTCTCGCCGCCGCTCGGCGGACGCCACTGATCGAACACCGTCCCGTGCGGGAAGTAGATGATCGCGAGCTTGGGCACGCGCGCGACGGGCTGTCCGACCGCGCGCAGCCACGGGAAGAGCGATCCCGCCGCACCGGCCGCGCCCGCGATGGACGCCGCACGAAGGAACGAACGTCGCGAGCGCTGAGACATCACATCTCTCCTTCGGAAGGCTTCACGAACCAGGACGACGTGACGAACGAGAGGATCATCGAGCGCAGCCCACCCGCCTCGACGTCGTCGGCGAGCGACTGGATCGTGCACGCGAGCTCGGGGCTCTCCACCACGCCGGCCGCGTAGCGCGTCCAGTGGCGCGCCACGCAGTCCGCGACCTCGCGCCGCTCCGCGAGCACCGCCGCGAGCTCCGTCGCTCCGTCGACGCGGATCTCGTCGTAGCCGATCGCAAAGCTGGCTGTCGCATCGATCGGGTGCACGCCCTCCGCCTCGCGCCACTGCCCGAGGTAGTCGAAGTGCTCGAACGTGAACCCGATGCCGTCCATCGCGCGATGGCAGCTCGCGCATCCATCGTTCGAGAAGTGCGTCTCGAGCCGCTCGCGCGTGGACACCCCCTCCTCGGCCGGTGGCAAGCTCGGGACCACGCCGGGTGGCGGCGGCGGCGGCGGATCGCACAACAAGCTCGCGAGCACCGCACGCCCGCGTCGCGTCGGCGACGTCTGGCGCACGTGGCTCAGCGCGGCGAGCACGGCCGGCATCGTGAGGAGGCCCGCGCGATGCGCCGGGTCGAGCTCCACGCGACCGCTCTCGACATCGACGAACACGATGTCGTCACCGTAGAGCTGCTGGAGCGCGGGCAGGTCGGTGGTGGTCGCGCTCGTGAGGAGCTCCTCCAGCGAGCCGCCCTCGCGCACGTTGCGGGTGACGAAGAGCACCGGCTCGCGGCGCAGCGCCTCGCGGACCGGCGCCTCGAGCTCGGCGATGTCGGGGCGCACCAGCGCGTCCTCGAGCTCGTCGAGCTGGAGCCACTGCGTGACGAACTGATCGAGCCCACGCTCGAAGCGCGGATCGTCGATCATGCGCTCCGCGCTCGCGAGGATGCCCTCGTCGGTGTCGAGCTCCCCGCTCGCCGCCGCCGCGAGGAGCTCCTCGTCGGGCGGCCCCGCCCACAGCGCGTAGGAGAGACGCGACGCGATCGAATACCCCTCGAGGCGCCCCGACGCGCTCGTCGCCTCGGTCAGGTAGAGGAAGCGAGGGCTCTGCAGCAGCGCCTCGATGATCCATCGCACGCCTTCTTGCGTCCCGCCTTCGGCGTAGCCCTGCGCGTAGAGCGCGGCGAAGCGCGCGCGCGTGTCGGCGTCGAGCGGCCGTCGGAACAAGCGCTCGCCGAACCGATCGATCACGTGCTGCGCGCAGTCCCCGAGGCAGCCCGCCTCCCCCGCCACCGCCGGCGCGACCCGCGTCGAGATCTGCTCCGCCACCGTCTGCACGGTGCGCGCGCCGTTCATGTCGAGCCCGCTCGAGACGTTCGAGCGGTAGCCGAGCAGGTGCTCGTCGGCGAGCAGGTAGACGACGTCCATCCCGAACACGTCGCGGACCGTGGTCTCGAGCTGGAACCGCGTGAGCCGCCGCATCGGGACGGGCGCGCCGGGCTCGGGCGCGTCGGTGCAGTCGAGCCGCGTGGACGGTCGCTCCGGACCCGGCCGATACGGCGTGTCGATCATCCCGTTGCACGCGCCCGCGAGGAGCGCGACGGCGAGCCCGATCAGGGCCGAGGTGCGCCGTGTCGTCATGCGAAGACGCGCTGCAAGAGCCGATCCCAGGCGAGATGCCGAAACCGCGGAGCTCGGGTGTGCACGGCTCGGCCGCACCCAGGGCCTCGGGACGCCTCGACCTGCGACAACGCGGTCGCAGGCGGTGGCGATCTCGCGCCCCGTGTGCGAGGACTGGCGCCGTGACGCTCGAGCTCAGCCCGATCGCGTTCGGCGCGATGGCCCACGCGGGCGCGCGAGCCCCCGGCGAGCGCGTCGAGCTCATCGAGAGAGCGGTCGAGGAGGGCATCACGACGCTGGACACCGCGCCGCTCTACGGCTTCGGCGAGTCCGAGCGGCTCGTCGGTCGAGCGATCGCGTCGCGTCGCGACCGCGTGCAGGTGCTCAGCAAGGTCGGTCTCGCGTGGGACGCGGAGGCGCGCGGCGAGCTGCTGTTCGCGACGCCGGACCGGCGTGTGGTGTGCGACTCGCGGCCCGAACGGGTGCAACGTGAGGTGCTCGCTTCACTCGAGCGCCTCGGCATCGAGCGGCTCGATCTCGTGCAGGTGCACCACCC
This sequence comes from Sandaracinaceae bacterium, assembly GCA_050186575.1. Classification (GTDB taxonomy): domain Bacteria; phylum Myxococcota_A; class Polyangia; order Polyangiales; family Sandaracinaceae; genus JAUHXR01. Next base: position 81,304 of record JBFWYI010000038.1, read on the forward strand.
GGATCGGCTCACTCCGATCGGCGAGACCTTCGGCGCGCTCAAGGACCTCGTCGGGCAGGGCCGGGCGCGCGCGGTCGGCGCATCCAACTTCTCGCCGGTCCAGCTCGAGGAGGCGCGCCGCGCGCTCGCGCCGACGCCGCTGTTCAGCACCCAGGAGCGCTACAGCCTCGTCTATCGCGACGTCGAGCGGACCCTCGTCCCGTATTGCGCGGCGAACGGCGTCGGCCTCCTCGCGTACAGCCCCCTCGCCCAGGGCATCCTCGCGGGGCGGACGCTCTTCGGCGGCGCGATGCCCAAGCACGACTTCCGCACCGCCGACCCGAGCTTCCTCCCCGGCAACCTGGCCGCGATCCATCGCGCGATCCGCCGGAGCCTCGACCCGATCGCGGAGGCCCGCGGCGTGTCCATCGGGGCCGTCGCCCTCGCCTGGCTCAAGGCGCGACCAACCGTCCGCACCGTGATCGCCGGCGCGAGCTCGCCGACCCAGCTCGCCGAGCTCGCCCGGGCCCTGCGCCTCGAGCTCACCGACCACGAGCGGGCCGAGATCGAGGTCGCG
>JBFWYI010000039.1:0-80986 GCA_050186575.1 Sandaracinaceae bacterium
CCGGGCGCTCCCACCGTCTCGACGAGGCGAGGCCCTCGGACCGCGCCGTCGTCCGTGAAGCGGTCGACGTGTATGCTGCACTCCGAGATGACGGCGAGATCCGTGCTCCTAGGCGCACCGGACCCTTCCCCGAGGCCTAGATGCGGGTCGATCGGCGGGAGTACGGTGGCCAAGCGGGTGAAGGGCCTTCCCGAAGGGCGCTCGCACCGTCTCGACGAGTCGAGTACCTCGGACCGATCCCATCCCGAGGACCGATCCCATCCCGATCATGACTACCATCCCGACGAGGAACCCTACACGTATGCGTGCAGCTTACTGCTTTCTAGGATGGAGGTACCGAGCGTAGCTCAGACGATGCAAACTCTCGGTTCAACCGAGCGGGGCCAGTTTCAGACTTTCGTCGGCATGCTCATCAATGATCCGCGTCCCTTTTGCAAGCCTCGGCCTAGTTGGTCCAGCGATCCGGTTCCGAGACGCGGACGTCATCGTAGCTCGAGAATCGGCTACTCCAATAGCCGAGATACGGAAACTCAGGAGCTCGAATGTACTCTGCCAACCACCAAGAAGAATTGCGTTCGACGTGCGAAAACAGGAACGAGGCAATCTCTGCGGCCCCAGACGTCGAGCCTCCGTCCGGATCCTCTGCGCTCGCATAGTCAGAGAGCCAGAAATCACAGCGCAGCAGAAAACTCATGAGGCCCAGGCCAGAAGCGAGGCTCTCTTCGTACTCGTCGCGAGCTACGATCGTCACTACAGTGCGAAAGTAGTTCGTGGGGCCGAATGAGAACCGTGCTTGTATCTCATCCAGAGTCATGCGCCTTGTAGGCATGTCTTACTCTAGTGTCTGAGTCTGCGACGTCGATCGTATCTGCGCCGTTCGCGTACCGGCCGAGCTGCCCGAGGGAGTCGGTGTGAGCGGAGGGATCGGTCCAAAGTGCTCGGAAGTCTGCTCAGTGTGAGCGGCGCTGGCGGCGCGGGCGTCGCCCTTGGCCGCTGACCTCGGCTTGTTCCCAGGCATCCTGCACGGCGAGTTCTCGGGCTCGGCTTCACACGCCGCCGTTCTCGACGCCGCCGTCTCATCCGTCGACCGTGTACGTGGACGTCCACGAGTACGTGCACGTGCACGAGGACGAGAACGTTGACAGGCTCTCTCAGTCGTCGAGCAGATACGCGAAGATGAGCGGCGCCACGATCGTGGCGTCCGACTGGATCATGAACTTGGGGGTCTGGGCGTCGAGCTTGCCCCACGTGATCTTCTCGTTGGGGACGGCGCCGCTGTAGCCGCCGTAGCTGGTGACGGCGTCGCTGATCTGCGCGAAGTAACCCCAGAACGGGGTGTCCTCCCACTTGAGGTCTTGGATCATGGTGGGGACGGCGCAGATGGCGAAGTCGCCGGCGATGCCGCCGCCGATCTGGAAGAAGCCGACGGAGGGGTTGCCCTCCTTCTGGCCGTTGTTGTCGCGGTACCACTCGATGAGGTGCTGCATCTGGGCGGTGCCGGACTTGACGCAGTCGTGGCTCGGGAGCTTTCCGCGGAGCACGGCGGCCGCAAACATGTTTCCGGTGGTGGAGTCTTCCCAGCCCGGGGTGAAGACGGGGAGGTTGGTCTCGCGCGCGGCGAGCATCCAGGAGTCCTCGGGGGGGATCTGGTAGTGCTGGGCGAGGGAGGGATCGCCGAGGACCTCCTTGAGGTGCTCGCTCGGCATGCGGCGCACACCGTCGGCGCTGGCCTTGGTCCACGTGGCGATCAAGCGCTCCTCGAGGTGGCGCATGACGGTCTCGGGGATGCACGTGTCGGTGACGCGGTTGAAGCCGCGCTCGTAGAGGGCGACCTCGTCCTCGGCGGTGAGCGCGCGCCAGTCCTCGATGATCTCGTACTCGTTCGCGGCGAGGAGGTTGAAGACGTCCTCTTCGAGGTTCGCGCCGGTGCAGCTGATGGCGTGGACCTTCCCCGCGCGGATGAGGCGCGAGAGGATGCGGCCGATGCGCGCGGTGCTCATCGCACCGGCGAGCGAGATGAGCATCTTGCCGCCCTTGGCGAGGTGCTCTTCGTAGGCACGCGCGGCCGCGACCACCTCGCGGCTGTTGAAGTGGAGGTAGTGGCGCTCCATGAACTTTCGAACTTCGCCCATCGTGTCCCTCGATCTGTCGCTCGGCACAGCGGCCGACGTGGTGGTCTCGCGGTGTGGTCGCGCGGTGGTCGCGCGGTTCAACGAAAACGGTCAGCGCCCGTTCGCGCCCACCGGATGCGGAGGACGCTGCATAGCCTCTTCGAGCCGCGCGCGAAAGGCGGACGCGGGAAATTCGTTCAGAAAGTCGTAGTAGCGGCGCTCGGCTTCGCCGCGGTGCTCGAGCAACGCGAGGGCCTCGATGGTGAAGGCCTCGCGCTCCTCTCGCAAGACTCCTTGCGTATATCGATGGCGGTGCGCCTCGAGCAACGCGAGCGCCTCCGAGGCGTGGTCGGGGAGGAGCTCGCGCGCCTGGCTCAAGAGGCGCATCTCGCCGCCGAGATCGTCGAGGCGCGGATCCGCGGCGCGCGGCCGAGGCGCTGGCGGCTCGCTCGCGAGGTCGGGCACCTCCGGGAGCGGCGGGACGTAGCCCTCGGGGAGGTCCGTGCGCGCGGCGAGGCCGGCGTCCTCGAAGCTCACTTCGCTCCGCGCGGTCGTGCCGCGCCGCCCTTCGAACGCCGTGACGGCGTCGTCCGCCGCGCGCTGAGCGCGGTTCGCCGCCGCCTCGGTGGCCGCCTCGTCGCGCCCGCCCGCCGGCCAGAGCGCGATCGCCGCTCCCGCGATCGCGAGTGCGAGCACCGCCCCATAGACCCAACGCTCGACGCGCTCGTCCGCCATCGCCGCGAACCATAGCCGGATCGACGCGCGCGCGTGTCTACCCGTGCCGGTCTCGCGATCCACACAACACCGAGCTCGTTCCCTCCCTCGCTCCCCGTCTCCCCGCCTCCCTGTTTGCTGGAACAGCGGCACACCGGCCCTCGCGCGCAGCGCGCTCCACGACGCGGTCCATGAACACCCGGGGGACACGGAACAGCATGAACAGGGAGACGGGGAGGCGGCTTCGCGACGGGCGTGGCGCGGCTGCTCGGGATGGGCGACGCGGACGCGGACGCGCTCTACTCGCTCGCGAACCCGCGCAGCGCGTACAACCGCTCGATCGCGGAGGCGGACGGCGTGTGGTGCACGGACTGGAACGCGTTCGGCGCGACGGATCGGAGCGGCATCGAGGCCGACGCGTACGGCGCGCCGCTCGAGGTGCACGACCCCGCGCTGTTCGAGGGGGGCTACGACGGGGCGTCGGAGCGCGTGGGTCTCGCGGGGTGCAGCGTCGGCGTCACGGAGTGATCGACGCGCGGTGATCGACGCGCGGGGTTCGCGCAGCACGGTCAGTGCAGCAGGGCTGCTGCGCCGGCACGCGTATCAGGTGGCGATGCTACGCCAGTGTACTCGTCGGGCTAAGCTGACGGCGCGTGACCGAGTCGCTGACCACACTCAAGGCGATCGCGAATCACCTCACGGCCAAGGGAGGTGAGGTGATGATCGGGATGGGACGGGCGGCGATGCGCGCCCGCATCGTCGACTTCCCGGCGCACGTCAATATCCAGTTCCGCTCGTCGGGGGTCGTTCGCGTGAGCCTGGCGCTTCCGGTGCCGGTGACCGATGCGAACCGTGAGGTGCTCGCGCTCGCGCTCGCGCAGCTGAACCGGCAGCAGCTCGGTGGCGGCTTCGTCATTCCACGAACCACGGTCGTGTTCCTCACGCAGATCCCGATCGAGGCGACCGGTGGGATCGAGAGGCACCAGCTCGATCGCACCCTCGAGCTCGCGATCGACTCCTGTCGGAGTGCGCTGCCCGGTCTCGAGAAGATCGGCAAGACGGGGCTGGCGGCGGTATGAGCACGTTCGGGAGTCTCGAGGAGATCGCGACGCACCTCGGCGTACGCGCGGTCGCCGGCGATCCGCCGCGCGTCGCGTGGCGCCGGAGCGACGCATCGCCCGTCGTGGACCTCTACTGGGATGCTGCGCGCGGCCTCGTCTGGCTTCGCGCGCCTCTCGCCGTCGACGTGGCGCGGTTCGATCGCCGCGATCTCGCCGTTGCGGTCGCGAACACCAACGCGACCCTCGAGGTGTTCGGCATCGAGTACGACGCGGACGTGGCGTTCGTGTCCCACGTGTTCCTCGATGCGCAGGGGGGGGTATCGTTCGCGGCGATCGATCGGCTGATCCGAGCGGTGGACGACTGCGCGGAGAGGGCGGCCGTGATGGTCGCGCAACTCGCGCCACGACTGGAGGGCACGTGATCGCGCCTCGGATCCGTGGCGGCCGGGCGAGGACCTGCGCGGCAAGGGAGAACGGTCGAAGAACAGCCGCTCCGCTTCGTTTCGGCGGAGCACACCCGCCCAACCCCTCGCTCCACCACCGGACCCGCTACGGCAGCCACCGTCTGGCGGCTCCAGCTGCGGTGAATACACGAGGACGAGTACGTTGACATGGGCTCGTGCTCCGTCGACCGTGCTCCGTCGACCGTGCTCCGTCGACCGTGCCGATCGGTCAGTGCAGGTCGAACGACTGGGTGACGGAGCCGCCGTTCGGCACCTGGATGCGCCGCACGTGCTCGTTGCCGTCGCGGTCGACGAGGCGGAGGCGTAGGTCGCCGGAAGGTACGTTGACCTGCCCGAGCGGGGTCGTGCCGAGCAAGCGTCGGCCGAGGTAGACCTTCGACCACGGGCGCGTGTTGAGCGACAGGTGGCCGCTGCCCGCATTCGCGCCGGCCGCCGGTCGCGGGCGGTTCGCCTCGCGCTCGAGCTCGGCCGTGATCGTCGCGCGCTGGGACCCGACCACCGTGACCTGGCCTCGCCACGTCGCGTGGTGCGCGAGCGACAGCTCCACGTCGTAGGTGCCGGGCGTCACCATCCCGATCTCGAGCGGGGTGGTGCCCGCGTCCTCGCGATCGCCGAATCGGATCTCCGCGCCGGGCGGGACGCTCTCGATGTAGACGGTGCCCAGCGCGACCGGCGTCTGCGCGGGGACGTCGATCCCGCTCGGCAACGTCGGTTGCGGATCACCAGGCTGCGTCGGATCGCCAGGCTGCGTCGGCGCGAGCGCGACCGGCGGGGTGGGCAGCACCGGATCGGGGTTGGCCTCCGGATCCGGGAGGACGATCCAACGGTCGGGGTCGAGCAGACGATCGCCGAACACGCTCCACGCGGCGAGCGCGACCGAGCCGCCGAGACCGAGCAAGAGGAACAGCCCGGCGATGACCGCGAACGCGCCGCAGCCGAACGCCGACGACTTCTTGCGCGGGACGTGGAGCGCCGCGATCTCCGGTGTCACCGGCGGGTTCACCTCGGTCGCCCCGGGCGGCGCGGGACCGGGCTCGTCGACCGCGACCTCGCTCGAGTCGGTGGACACCGGCGCGTTCCGCGGCACGTCGCTGAGCCGCGTGTCGAGGCGCGGTCCGTCGCGCACCTCCTCGGCGAACAACCCGGTCACGTACTCGCCGAGCCGCGACGCGTTGATCGGGGAGCCGAGCGTCGGGAGCACCGACTCGAGCGCGAGCTGCATCTCCGAGCCGCTCTGGAAGCGCCGCTCGGGCTGCTTCATCAGCGCGCGCTCGATGATCTCGACGACCGACTCCGGCGTGTCGGGGCGGCGCTCGCGCACGTCGGGCGTCGGGTCGCCGACGATCTTCGTCATCGTCTCGAACTCGGTCTTGCGCCGGAACGGGTTCTTCGACGCGAGGGCCTCGAACAAGCAGATGCCGAGCGCGAACAGATCCGCGCGCGCGTCGATCGGCTCGCCGACGCACTGCTGCGGAGACATGTACGCGAACTTGCCCTTGATGATCCCGGCTTCGGTGCGCGTGGAGTGGCTCGACGCCTTGGCGATGCCGAAGTCGAGCAGCTTCACCACGCCGTCGTAGCTGACCATGATGTTCTGCGGGCTGACGTCGCGGTGCACGATCCCGAGCGGCTCGCCCTTCGCGTCGGAGGCGCGGTGCGCGTAGTCGAGCGCCTCGGCGACGATCGAGAGGATGCGGAGCGCGATCGGGATCGGGATGCCGCCCTCGTTGCGCGCGCGCTTGATGATCGCGCTGAGCGGCTGGCCGTTGATCCACTCCATCGCGAGGTAGTACGTGCCGTCGACCTCGCCGAACGTGTACACGTGGCAGATGTTCGGGTGGTTCAGCTGCATCGCGAGGCGGGCTTCGTCGCGGAACATGTCGACGAAGTGGCGATCCTCGGCGACGTGCGGCAGCACGCGCTTGACCACCATCATGCGCGGCGACGTCTGATCGCTGCGCTCGCGGGCGAGGAAGATCTCCGCCATGCCGCCATACGCGAGGCGGCCGAGCAGCTCGTAGTTGCCGTAGGTGGCGATGCGCGGGAGGTCGACGAGGGTCACCCGCTCGAAGTCGGCCGAGTCGAGGGACAGCTCCTCCGACGAGTCGCCGGCGCCGGCCGCGGGCGGGCTCTCGAGCGTCGCGCGCGCCCGTACGTCGCTCTGGACGGGCGAGACCTCGCCCGAGGGCGGCGGCAACGCGTGGCGCGGATCGTCGGAGGCGCTCATCGGAGAAAGACGCGGGAGTATAGCGCCACAACGGTGCGGGGTCGGCCCGACGGCGCGCGCCGCGCGTGACGAAGGCGTCACGAGCCCGGGCGATCGCGCACGGTTTGACAGGCCGCGCCGCCCCGTGCGTTAGTTCTGCGCGACCATGGGTAGCTCCAGCTTCGCCAACGCGTTCTTCGCGAGCCTGACCCTCCTCCAGTCGGGTCCCACCCCGGAGACGGCAGGCGACGAGTACAGCTTCTTCCAGCTGGTGATGAACTCACCACCCGTCGTGAAGGCGCTGGTGGTGGTGCTCGTCGTGATGTCGCTGATCAGCTGGTTCATCGTCGGCGCCAAGGCGGTCCGCGTGCTCCAGGCCAGCTCGCACACCAAGCGCTTCCTCGCGAAGTTCTGGGCCGAGGAGAAGACGGGCGGCGGCTGGGGGGCGGAGCGCCTCGAGGGCCTCTACGCGCAGGTGAAGCAGCACGACGGATCGCCGCTCGCGAAGGTCTACCACGCGGGCTACGTCGAGCTCGCGCGGCTCAGCCAGGGGGCGACGAGCAAGGAAGGTCTGCTCGAGAACGTCGAGCGCGCGCTGAAGCGGGCAGCCACCGTCGAGATGACCAAGCTCGAGTCCATGTTGCCGTTCCTCGCGACGACCGGCTCGACGGCGCCGTTCATCGGGCTGCTCGGCACGGTGCTCGGGATCCTCGAGGTCTTCCAGCGCATCGGCGGCACGGGAGACGCGAGCCTCGACGTGGTGGGCCCGAAGATCGCAGAGGCGCTCTTCGTCACCGCGATCGGTCTGTTCGCCGCGATCCCCGCCGTCATGGCGTACAACACGTTCCTCCGTCGCATCCGCGTCATCGAGAGCGAGGTCGAGACGTTCGCGAGCGACTACCTCAACATCGTGAAGCGGCACTTCTTGTAGAGGGCGACGCCGATGGCGATGAGCAGCGGCGGGGGCTCGGGGCGCGCACCGTTGAGTGAGATCAACGTGACGCCGCTCGTCGACGTCATGCTCGTGCTCCTCGTCATCTTCATGGTCACCGCGCCGCTCATGTCGGCCGGGGTCGAGGTAGACCTGCCGCAGGCCGACGCGCCGGAGATGCAGCTCGAGGAAGAGAAGCTGCTCCTCTTGATCGACGCCGAGCAGCACATCTGGCTGCGGGTGATCGGCACCGCGAGCGGCGACGACGAGCGCATCGAGATCCCGTACGAGTTCCTCCTCGAGCGGCTGAGCAACAACGCGCGGATCCGCGACACCCACGCGCTCTACGTCCAGGCGGACATGCACGTGAGCTACGGGTTCGTGGCGCAGGTGCTCGCGATCGCGCGCCAAGCCGGGGTCGAGGAGCTGGGTCTCGTGACCGACCCGCGCGGGGAAGGTCCCCCGACGCCGGCGATGCCGGTACCGGCACCGGCGGGCGCGACACCCTAGACTGACGCTCCGGATGACGCAGCGATGATCCGAGCCCTCCACTACGAGCCACGCGACGGAGCGCCCGACACCATCATCGGCGGCACGCGCGCGATCAACGCGCCGATCGTGATCGGCGGCTTCCTGGTCGCGATCGGCTTCAACCTCGCGATCCCGAGCCTCGTCTACTACGTCGGCGTGGTGCTCGACGAGGTGAGCGCGAGCATCCAAGACGCCGACGAGGAGCGCCTGCTCGAAGAGGAGGACGTGATCGAGGCGCGCTTCGTCACGCTCGGTCGCGACTTCCTCGAGGAGCTCCCGAACCGCGACGTGCCGCTGCTCGACACCGCGCCGCCGCGTCCCGCCGAGGTGCCGACCGATCAGACGCCCGTGCAGCAGCGCGAGCCCGACGAGACCGAGGAGCGCCCGCCGAACGCGGTCGACGATCCGATCCTGCGCGACGTGCTCAACCGATCGCAGGTGTTCGCGGAGATCGCGGAGGAGCGCGAGCGCGAGGGCAGCCCCGACGGGATCGAGGAGGGCACCGAGCGCGAAGGGACCGAGGGAGACATCTATCGCGGGCGGCTCTACTCGTTCTTCCGCAACGGCTGGAGCTTGCCCACCACGATGGCGCGCGAGGAAGCGTCGGAGCTGCAAGCGAGCGCGACGGTGCAGATCGGCGCGAACCTCGAGATCGTCTCGTTCGAGATCCGCGGCAACGGGAGCGGGGACGGCCTGTTCGATCAGTCGATCCTCGAGCAGCTCACACGCTTGCAAGCGACCGGGCAGCACATCCCGCCGCCGCCCGAGGACGTCGCGTCGCAGTACATCGGGCAGTCGATCGTGGTGCGCTTCTCCGGTCGCCAGGCGCACTGAGACGCTGGCGATCGGACGGGCGATCAGGCGCCAACGGTCAGCCGATCGCGTCGCCGAACGCGACGCCGGTCGCCTCTTCGGATCGCTCCCACAGCTTCCGAGCGACCTCGGCGTCGCGCGCCCGACCCGAGCGACCCACGCGCTTGGGCCATCCCCACATCTCTCCTGGCAAGTGCGGCCCGAAGTAGTCGTCGGGCTTCACGTCGCTCGCCGTCGCCGCGTAGAGGCTCGGCAGCGCACCCCGCCACGCCGACATGCCGAACGCCGGGCCGACGGTGGAGATGCCGGTGCTGTGCCTCGTAAGATTCGTTGCGGTGTAGCCCGGGTGGCTGGACGCGACGAGCACGTGCGCGTTCGCGCGGGCGACGCGCGCGGCGAGCTCCCTGGCGAACAGGAGGTTGGCGAGCTTGCTCTGCCCGTACGCGAGCCACCGAAAGTAGCGGCGCTTGCGCCAATCGAGATCGTCGAACGCGATCTTGCCCCATCGATGCGCGGTGCTCGCGACCACCGTCACGCGCGCCCCCTTCGCCGCGGCGAGCGCGGGCCAGAGGCGCCCCGTCAACGCGAAGTGCCCGTAGTGGTTCGTCCCGAGCTGGAGCTCGAAGCCATCCGTCGTCTCGCCCTTGGGCGGGATCATCACGCCCGCGTTGTTCACCAGCCGATCGATGGCGGGATACGCGGTGAGCAGCTCGTCCGCGAACCGCTCGATCGACTGGAGCGAGCCCAGATCGAGCGCGCGCAGCTCGACGCGTTCGTCGCCCGCCTCGGCCGCGATCTTCGCGCGCGCCGCTTCGCCGCGCTCGGGGCTGCGACACGCGATCACGACCTTCGCGCCCTTCAACGCGAACGCGAGCGCCGTCTCGAAGCCGATCCCGCTGTTCGCACCGGTCACCACCGCGACCGTGCCGCTCAGGTTCGGCATGTCCTCACGGGTCCACTTCACGCGCGCGAACTTACCGCGATGGCCCTCGGAGCGGGAACCGGTTAACAATCGGGCGAATCTTCGGCGGGACGTGCTCGTCGAACCCGGAGCCTCCATGCAGCTACGACGACTCAGCGCGCTCGCCACCGCCCTCTGCGCCTCGATCCTCGCGCTCGCCCTGGCGTTGCCGGTCACCGGCCAGGATCAGAGCGGCGGCACGGGGCAGCCCGAGGAGGCGCTGCCGGATCGCGTGCCGGTGATCGACGTCGACTCGCCCGAGCGCGCGCTCTACCGCATCGCGGTGCCCAACGTGCTCGGCGACGCCACGCTCGGCCCGCAGGGCGCCGAAGTGCTGCGCAACGACTTTCGCCTCGTGTCGCTGTTCGAGGTGCTCGACGCGCGCAGCTTCGTCGCCAACCTCAGCGAGGAGGGCCTCAACATCTCGCCCCAGGCGTGGACCGCGGTCGGCGCGCAGGGCGTCATCAAGGGCAACGTCACCGTCGAGGGCACGCAGATCGTGGTCGAGATGCGGCTCTACGAGCTCGCGCGTGGTGGTCAAGCGACATTGACGCGCACCTACCGCGGCGGCCGCGGCGAGATGCGGCAGTTCATGCACCAGTTCGCGAACGAGGTGCTCAATGTGTTGACGGGCCGCGCCGGCGCGTTCGGCTCGCGCATCACGTTCGCGCGCCGCCGCTCGACCGGCCGCAAGGACATCATGGTCGCGACCTTCGACGGCGACAGCGTCAGCCGCGTCTCGAGCGGCCGCGGCATCGCGATGCTCCCGTCGTTCGGGCGCGGCGGCGTCTGGTACTCGATCCTCACCGAAGACGGGATGTACATCACGCGGACGGGGATCCAGGAGCGCCCGATCATCCAGGGCGGCAGCCTCAACATGGGCGTGAGCGTGTGCGGGAGCCGCGCGTACTTCAGCTCGACCCGCGACGGCAACTCCGAGATCTACTCGACGGACCTCGAGGGCAACGATCTGCGCCGCCTCACCAACCACCCGGGCATCGACGTGAGCCCGCGCTGCGGCGGACCCGGCGGACAGATCGCGTTCGTCTCCACGCGCCACGGCAGCCCGCAGATCTTCCGCATGGCGGCGTCCGGCGGCACCGCGACGCGCCTCACGTTCCGCGGCGATCACAACCAGACGCCGGCGTGGTGCACCGGCGGACCGGACGGTCCGCTCCTCGCGTTCACCGGTCGCTCGGGCGGCTTCGACGTGTTCACGCTCAACCTCCAGACCCAGCGCTACACGCGCCTCACGCAGGGCCAGGGGACGAACAAGGATCCCGCGTTCAGCCCCGACTGTCGGATGGTCGCGTTCTACTCGTCGCGCGGCGGCATCTTCCTCACGAGCCCCGAGGGCCTGAACCAGAACCTCGTGATCCCCGGCCACGCCGAGACGCTCGTCTGGAGCCGCTAGTCCCCTGCATCAGAAGTTGTTTGCAAAACAACTTCTGATTCGGGGGCTCGATTGGGTGGGGGGCCCCGCGCGATTTACTCGCGCGGGGGGAGGGTCTGGGACAGACCCCCCGAAGAAGATCGGCTAGTCCCCGCATCCGTGATTCATGTCATGAATCACGGATGCAGGGGACTAGAGCGTCGTTCGTATCGTTGACATGGGGAGAGCGTTCGGCGCGGCGCGTATCGTAGTCGTGCGCCGGATCCTCCTCGCGCTCGCCTTCGCTCTCTTCGCGGCCAGCGTCGCGCCTCGGGCGATCGCCCAGACGCGCGGGATCCCCGCGGCGGTGCGGCGCGCCCTCGTCGGCTGCTGGGTGCCGTGGCCGGGGGAGCGCTGGACGATCCGTCCGCACGGCGCGACGTGGTTGGTGGTCGAGCACCACTACCGTCTCGAGGCGCTGCGCAGCACGTTCCCCGGCGCGCGCGCGCTGCCGCAGGGTCCGCCGGAGACGATGGACTGGGTGGAGCGCGCGGATGCGTCCCGCCTCGGCTGCGGTCCGATGTCTCGGCACGGTCGGTTCTGCGCGGTGCGTCCGAACGAGGACGGGACGCTGAGCGTCGACGTGTACGCGCGCGCCTACCGTCGCGACCTGCCGCCTCGCTTCGCGTTCCACGCCGTCGCCCACGCGTGCCATTGAATCGGGCTCAGCCGCGCGGCTCGGGGTAGTGGCTGAGGGCGATGAGCGCGCCCACCGGGTCGCGGACGTAGAGCGTGAAGTCGCTCTCGCGCTCGATCGCGACGCCGTGCCGTTCGAGGCGCTCGCGCCACGCGTCGCGATCGCGAGCGTCGATCGCGAGCGCGAGGCAGTGGAGACCGGCGCGTGGAGTCGACACGTCGTCTTGCGGCACCGCGGCGGGTCCCGTCGGCGTCTCTTCGATCGCGAGGAAGCGCGCGTCGTCGAGCGCGAGCCAGACGGAGCGCAGCGTGCCGTCGTCGCGGAGGTGTCGCCTGACGACGGGGAGGCCGAGCACGTCGACGTAGAACGGCGCGACGCGCTCGACCGAGTCGACGAGCACCGCGAGGTGGTGGACCGATCCTGCGCGCATGGGTCGACGCTCGCGCGCTCACGGCGGCGCGGCAAGCGCGACGTACGCGTCCGACCGTGCCGCGGATTCACGCCGCCGCGCCGCTCCCCGCGAGGCCACCAACCCGGCGAGATGCCTCATGAACCCGGCGCGCCGACCGGGGCCTGTCGCCGTGGCGCCGAGTTTGCTCTGCTCTCCCCAACGATGCGTTCACCTCTGCGACCTCTGTCTCTGCGACCTCTGCCTCCGCGACCTCTGCCTCCGCGACCTCTGTCTCCGCGACCTCTCTCGGTCGCCGCCGTCCTCGTCCTCGTCTCGTGCGCCGCGGGCTGCGGGCTCGCACCCGACCTCGTGATGAGCGATCGCGCGTTCAAGTCGGCGATGCCCAAGCCCGCCGACGCGCCCGCGCTCGCCGCGGCGACCTCGCCCGGGGTGCCGCCGGTCGTGGCTCGGGCCCCGATCGCGCCCCCGATCACCGTCGGCCCGCCCCGCATGCTCTCGGCCGACGCGTTCCGCGCTCAGGACGACGCGACGGTCGCGGTCCAGGCCCCCGATCCGCGCGGGCTCTTCGAGCGCTCGCGCGGCGTCCACCTCGACGAGATCGACGAGGGGATGATGGTGTGTCGCGCGCGCGTCTCGGGCGGTGGCTACGACGACTCCTTCTTCGCCGGTGGCGCGGATGTGTACGTCATCTTGACGCTAGGCTCGAGCGCGCCGCGCCGAGCGCCGCAGAGTGGGTTGCGGATGTATACGTATCCCGTCACCGACCTCCATCGCGGCGATCCCATCCACGCGCGCGTCATGGATCGGGACCTCATGTTCGATGATCTCATCGGGCAGGGCGGCGGTCGCTACGAGGGCGGCGAGGTCGAGCTCCACGCGCCGCCGAACGCCGACGTGGTGTGCCGTCCGGTCCGCCCCGAGCTCTTCGAAGAGGGACGCGCTCGCGCGCGCCGTCGGTTCCGCGCCGCAGTGGATCGCCTCGAGGGGGCGAGCCCGGCGCTCGACCGTCCGCGGCTCGGCTTCCCGTCCGCGCGCGCGATGGAGGTCCTCGCCGCGTCGCACGATGTGCTTCCGTACGTTTCGTTGTCGAGCCCGTCGGTCGCCGAGGACATCGAGCGCGCGGCGTCGCTGGAGGACCGGTTCTACGAGCGCGCCGCGGACATGCTGGAGGCGGACCTCCGTAGCCGTCCCGAGCCCGGCGCGCGCGTCGAGCTCCCGCACCTCGGCCACGCGCGGATCGCGCAGCTCGAGTGCGGCGCCGACTCGGAGCTCCTCCGCCGAGAGCTCGGCTCCGCGGACCCGAGCGCACCGTTCGCGGACTGCGTCGCGGTGCTCGAGCTCGAGCTGTCGCGCGAGACCGCGATCGATCGACTCGCGCGCGCCGAGCTCGTCTTCGAGGGCATCGATCGCGACGCGTCGATCGAGTCGCCGCCTGCATCGTGGCGCGTCGGCGACGGACCGTGGCAGGCGCCGATCGCGATCCCGAACGGGACACGCGCCGATCGCGCGACGGTGGCGTTGGTGTTCCCATCCCGGTTCGAGCCCGTCGCCCTCGCGCTCGGGACGGGCAACCGGCGCACCATCCTGCGCGCTCGCTGAGCCTCGCCGACGGGCGCGGGACCCCGCCTCGAGCCGCAAGAATGAACTCGTGTCGTGAGCCTGCACGGAAGGTCGCGTGCGCGCCCGAAATGCGCTGTGTCGCGATTGACCACGATTTGGCTCCGGAACACGGTGTCGGTTCCGATGAGCGCGCGCGACAAGGACGCCAACGAGCGCAAGCGCGTGCAGCGCCTGTCCAACGCGCGTCAGCTCGCGAGCGCGGGGTTCGTCGAGCACGCGGTGAAGCAGTACCTCCTCGCGAAGGAGCCGACGCTCGCGGCGAAGCTCTTCGTGGAGAAGGGAAGGCTCGTTGATGCGATCCAGCTCCTCTCGAAGTCGACCGATCGCGAGTCGCAGCTCGCGCTCGCCGCGTACCTGGTGCGCGCGGGCGACGAGCGCGGCTCCGCGAAGGTGATGGCCGCCCTCGGCAAGCTGAGCGACGCGGAGACCGCGCGGTACGCCGAGCTCTCCATGGCCGGTCCGAAGAGCGCGCCACCCCGTCTCACGCCGGAGCCTCCGATCCGGAGATCCACCCCGACGGGCCGAGGCGTCGGCGCGCCGAAGCCGGGATCGCCGGGCGCCGCGCGGATCGCGGCGGACCTCTCGCAGCTGACGCGCGCGGCGGTCAAGTCCGCGCAGGCGCGGGCGGCGGCGACGCGGGCCGACCCGAGCCCGTCGCAGCGTCCGCCTCCCGCCGAGCCGGCGGCGCCCATGGCCAAGACCACTCCCGTCGCCGGGCAACGACCGGCGTCGGATCGCGCGATCACCCCGCCGTACGACTCGGCCCCGCCGACCGTCGACGACATCGACCTCGAGGTCGACTTGGGCGAGATCAACGCGGGCGCCGCCGCTGACATCGACATCGACGTCGATCTCCATGCCCCGTCGTCCTCGGAGAGCGCCGCGTCGGAGCGCAACTCCGCGCGACCGCGTCCAGACGGATTCCGTACTCCATCACGCCCGGCCGGCCTCGCCTCTTCGCCGCTCCCACCGAAGCGGAGCGGCTTCTACAACCGACGATCCGAGAAGCCACCGAGCGACGCGGAGCTCGACGCGACGCTCCAGCAGCTGATCGTGGGCGGTCGCACCGACGCGGCGGCGAAGGTCGCAGCGGCGGCGGGCCGACACGAGCTCGCGGTGGCCTGGTTCACCGAGGTCGGCGATCGCTGCAACGCCGGGCTCAGCCTCGCCGAGCTGGGGCGGCCCCGCGATGCGATCGCGATGCTGCTCCAGGTGCCGAGGGACCACGCCGACTATCGCGCCGCGTGTCGCGCCATGGCGAAGTGCGCGGCGGCGCTCGGCGGCCTCGCCGAGCTCGGGACCTCGAGCAGCGACGTGATGAGCTACCTCGCCGCGTATGCGGAGTCGGGCGCCCGGAGCGCGCAGGAGCTCGCCTCGTTCCTCGACCTCGCCGAGATGCTGTGGGCGCTCGGCGATCGCCGGCGCGCGCAGCGGTGTCTCGATAGCGTGATCCGCCTCGATCCGGACGAGCCGACCGCGCAGCTCATGCGCCTCGCGTGGATGACGACGGGCTCCTGAGCCCGCCCCTCCACGCGGCCCGGCGCATCGACTACAATCGCGTGCGGTAGCACACGCGGGACCCCGCGAGGCGGCTGCCTCGGCTCGCCGACAGGAGGTTCAGCTTTGGCGCACCCGCTCCGACGACTCGTGCTCGCTGCCGCCGTGATCGCGGCGGGGTGCGGTGGAGATCCCGGTCCGCTCGACGGCTCGGCCGACGGAGAGGTCGCGATCGATCCGATCGACCTCGACACCGTCGCACCGATGACCGCGCGCGCCGGTCAGCCGCTCGCGCTGTCGTGCGTGTTGATCGAGGCGACCGGCGAAGAGTTCGCGCCGCCCGCCGACCTCGACGTGAGCTACCGGTTCGTCCCCGAGGACTCCGCGATCGTGCTCGAGGATGGGAGCTGGGCGGCCACCCAGGTCGGCCGCCTCGAGGTCGCGTGCGTGGTGTTGAGCGAGCGCCTGACCGACGCGACGCCGGCGATCATCGAGGTGACGCCCGGCGACCCCGCGTACGTCGTCACTCGCCTCGATCTCGACTCGGTCGAGGCGGGCGAGCTCGTCGACGTGGGTTGCGATGTCTACGACGCGTACGGCAACCGCGTGGAGGGCCTCGATCCCTCGGTGCGCGCGGAGCCCGCCGACGACGCGAACACGTTCACCGGCCTCACCGGGCGCTTCGAGCGCGCGGGCAGCTTCGATCTGCACTGCGAGGTGCCGGGCGCGGTGAGCCGCCCCGCCCAGCTCGAGGTCCGCCCTGGGTTGCCGGACTCGCTCGTCCTCGCGCGCGTGCCCTATCAGGAGGTCTACGCGCGCGGTCAGGTGATCGACATCGAGCGGATCATCGCCGACCAGTTCGGCAACCGCATCCCCGACGCCCGGGCGCCGACCACCGCGACGCCCGCCGGCGGGCAGCAGCTCGGCGACGGACGCTGGCGCTTCGCCAACGACGGGCGCTACACGATCACCGCGACCGTGGAGGGGCCCACCCACTCGGGGATGCCGCTCAGTCGATCGACGATCGTGGTCGTGGACGGGAACGGTCCCGCGATCTCCTGCGACGATCCGCTCAACGGCGCGATCCTCGATCGCGCGCCGGGCGGCCTCGTGACGTTCCACGGATCGGTCGACGACGTGTCTGGCATCTCGTCGGTGCGCGTGAACGGGACGATGGTGCCCGTCAACGCGGTGGGCTTGTTCCAGGCGGACATCCCGACGGTCTACGGCATCAACTTCGTCGATCTCGCCGCGGTCGACGGGACGGGGCGCGAGGCGAGCCGGACCTGCGCGTTCCTCCTCGCCGACGTATGGGCGCCCGCGGACCGCGCGCTCTCGGACACGCTGTCGATGCGCCTGCGCCAGGACGCGTTCGACGACGGCAACCGGTCGGACGGGCTCGACTCGCTCACCGACGTGCTCCACACGGTGCTCAACAGCACCGGTCTCCGTGACCAGCTGCACACCACGTTGTCGGCGAGCCCCGACCTCAAGCCGAGCGGCTGCGACTCGCGCGTGCTCGGGGTGTGCGTGCTGCGGAGCCACGTGCGCTACGAGAACCTCGAGATCCAGGGCCCGAACACGGTGTCCCTCACGCTCGTGCCCGGCGGGCTGGCCGGGGTGGTCCGCGTCGAGAACCTACGCGTCCGGATCCGCGTGGACGGCCACGTGGCGGGCATCCCCTACGACACGACGGGGTGGGTCACCTTCCGCAGCGTCGAGGTCCACGCGACGTTCGACACCGCGCTCAGCGGCGGCCGCCCGCGCATCACCGTGCGCCCGGGATCGGTCAGCACGAGCGTCGGCTCGATCAGCACGTCGTTCGGCGGCCTCGACGGCGCGATCATCAACATCGTCGTCAGCCTGTTCAACGGCACGGTCCGCAACCTCGTCGCCGGCTTGGTGCGCGACTGGGTCACCGGGAGCCTCAACGGCACGCTCGACGGGCTGGTCTCGAGCCTCGACGTGACGTCGCTCGGTACCTCGTTCGACGTTCCGCGGCTCGACTCCGCGGAGACGATCCCGCTCACGTTCGGCGTCGGATTCTCGAGCCTCGACAGCACCACGACGCGGATGCTGTTCGGGATCGGGACGCGCATCTACACGCCGGCGGCGGCGCACGCGCGGCCTACCCTCGGCGCGCCGGTGCGTCGCGGCTCGCGGCTCGCCGATCCGTCGGGCACCGCAGCGACGTCGGTCGCGGTGCACGAGGCGATCCTCAACCAGGCGCTCCACGCGCTCTGGCGCGGCGGCTTCTTCGACGCGAACCTCGACTCGAGCACGATCAGCGGCGTGCCCGCCGGCGTGAGCGCAGAGATGACGACCGCGCTGCCGCCGGTCGCGGTGATCAAGGGAGAACGCGTCGTGCTGTCGCTCGGCGCGATGTCGCTGCGCCTCGCGTACCCGGGCCTGTTCGCGACGCCGATCGACATGACGCTCGGCGTCCGCGCGTCGATGACGGGGACGCTGACCGGTGACGACCTCGTCTTCGGTGGCTTCTCGATCGACGAGCTCTACTTCAGCACGGACTCGGTCGGTCTCGACATGGCGAGCCGCGATACGGTCGAGAGCTTCCTGCGGCGCTTGCTCGAGCGCGTGATCGGACCGGCGCTCAACGACGCGCTGCCCGCCATCCCGATCCCGAGCTTCACGTTGCCGGCGTCGCTCGCGCCGTACGGCTTGCCCGCGGGAGCGCGGCTCGGCATCACGAGTCCGACGCTCACGTTCGAAGAACCGCACGTGATCTTGCGCGGAGGCTTCGCGGTCCGATGAGCGCACGCACCGGAAGGATGGGTTGGTCGCTCGCCGCGTGTCTCGCGCTCGTCGCGTGCGACGGCCACAAGACGCCTTTCGCGATCGAGGGACAGATCGTCCCGAGCCGCACCTGGTACCACACCGGCGAGATGGTGGTCCTGCGCGGCTTCGTGACGGCGGCGGACGGCGAGCCGATCGAGGACGTCGAGGTCGCGTGGACGGTCGACGACCCGAGCGTGGCGAGCGGGCCCACGCTCAACGCGGATCCGCGCGAGGCGACGTTCACGCTCCTCGCCGAGGGGACCGCGGTCTTCACGGGGTGCGTCGTCCCCGACGACGCCGACGCGGTCCCCACGCTGTGCGACACGGTGCGCATCCGGATCGACGACGGCATGCCGTCGCTCGAGGTGAGCTCGCCGATGCCCGGCGATCAGCTCACCGGCGATCCGTCGATCACGGTGACCGGGTCGGTCGCGGACCGCGACATGGTCCACGTCTACATCAACGGCGTCCCCGCCGACGTGGACGCGATGGGCATGTTCGCTGGCGCGATCGACGCCCGCTTCGGGGTGAACCACATCGTGGTCTCCGCGACGGACGGCCTCACCGACGTGTCCGAGGTCGAGATGGACGTCCTCTGGGCGAACGGCTACCTGCCGGCGGTGGGGCTCGGCGGCAACCCCGAGGTGGATCTCGACGACGGCCTGCGGCTCTGGCTCGGGCAAGACTTCTTCGACGACGGCGCGCCGATCGATCCGGCGGCGCGACCGATCGTCACGCGCGATCTCGCGGACGTGCTCGAGCTCGTGCTCGCGAACCTCGACCTCCAGTCGCTGATCCCGAACCCGATCGCGAACAGCCCGCCGAGCTTCACGCTCACCGCGAGCAACGCGACGATCGGCGCGGCGACCGTCGAGATCGACTGCACCGACGACGGAGTCGATCTGTTCATCCGCCTCGGCGACATCTCCGCCGACACCTCGGGCGCGCTGATGGTCGACACCGTGAGCCTGCCCTTGACCGGCACCGTGCACGCGAGCGCGGTCGGCTTCGCGCATCTCGAGATCCGCAAGGTGACGCCGCTCGCTCCGCTCCGCGTGACGCTCAGCGGGCTCACCGTCGGGCTCGAGGACGTGCAGGGCGACTTCGTCAGCGACGAGACCGACGCGGTGTTCCTCCTCGCGACGGGGATCCTGCGGATGACGCTGGAGGACGCGCTCGTCCAGGCGCTCAACGACTCGGTCGGCGACACCGTCCCGATGGTCGTCTCCGACGCGCTCAACTCCGTGGACTCCGCGCTCGCCGGTCGCGAGATCGCGATCGACAGCGCGCCGTTCCCCGCCGTGAACCTCGGGATCGACGGTCGGGTCGGCGTGCTCGAGTGGGCGTTCCGCCGCGACATGCTCGCCACCATCCGGTTCCGCCTGAGCACCGACGTGCCGGCGGTCCATCCGGAGTCGCCCGGCGTCCCGCTCTACGACGAGCGGCCCGCGTTGCCATTCGTGAACGAGGGCCGGATCCAGCTCGGGTTCCGGATCGCGTTCCTCAACGGGCTCCTCCACACGCTCTGGAACTCGGGCTTCCTCGAGGTCGACGCGACGCCGCTCTTGCCCGACGCCGTCAGCGGCCTCGTGAGCGAGGCGCGCATCGTCGGTCGCATGCCGCCGGTGGTGCGCCCGGCGCGCGAGGACGAGACCGACGATCTCGTCCTCACCCTCGGCCAGCTCGAGCTCGAGCTCGTCTACATGGGCGAGACGGTGCGCTACGGCCTCGCGCTCGACGCCGGCCTCAACATCGACGTCCGCGACAACCTGCTCAGCGTGACGATCGCGGAGACCCCGAACCTGCGCATCTGGACGCTCGTGCCGCCTTCGAACCCGCGCCTCCTCACCGAGGACACGATGCGCGAGCTCCTGCTCGGGCTCTGGCCGATGCTCAGCTCCTCGCTCGCCGGCGGCCTGAACATCGATCTGCCGATCCCCGCGCTCGGCGACCTCGGTGGGCTGTCACCGGATCTTGCAGGGCTTCAGCTCGAGCTGTCGGCGCTCGGCCGGGTGCGCCCGCGCCGCGACGTGCTCGAGCTCGAGGCGGCGCTCGTCGGGACCTTGCCGTAGGCGAGTCAGACGCGGACGCCGAGCACGACGATCAACGACACGGGGGACATCGCGTGCCGGAGGGCGCCCACGCGGCGCAGGCCGGCGCGCTCCATCGTGTTGCGGATGCGCGCGCCCCAGCGGTCGACGTCCTCCTCGCTCGCGCCGCGATGCCGCGGTTGGATCGCGACGACCGCGCGGCCGCCGGGCCGGAGCACCCGGCGCACCTCGCGCATCCCGCTCTCGACGTCGCCCCAGAACTGGACGTTGTTGATGGCGAACGCGCGATCGAAGCTCGCGTCCTCGAAGGGGAGCTCGGTCGCCGAGCCGCACGTCAGCGACACGCGCCCCTCGCGGATCGCGTCGGCGTTCCGCCGGCTCGCTTGCCGCAGCATCGTCGCCGAGGGGTCGACGCCCGCGACCGAGCGCGCGACTCGAGCCGCCTCCTTCACGTCGGTACCGGACCCGAACCCGATCTCGAGCACGTCGTGCTCGGGCAACAGCTCGAGCGCGGATTGCACGAACCGGCTCCGGTCGCGGTTCTTGAACGCCATCGCGTGTCCGATCAGCGAGCCCATCCACCCGGTCGGATGAGCGAACTGATCGCGCCAGGTGGCGGGGCGCTCGGGCTCGGTGCAGCGGCGGAGGTCGAGGGCGTTCGTCGTCGTCATGGCTCCTTCGTTACCGGAGACGCATGAAGCGAACGCGTCGCCGACCATGAAGAAGCGTTGAGCGCGCACCGGCCTAGAGAGCTGATCCCTTCCGGAAAGCGGATCAGCTCTCTAGCGGTCGGCTTGCCAGTCGCCGGTGAACTCGCTGCCGAGCAGCGTGCCGTCCCACTGTCCCATGCGCATCGAGTTCGGGCCGGTGATCGGCGCGCTGCCGCGCAGGGTGACCGGGCTCGTGCCGATCCGCGCATCGATGAGCTCTTGCAGCGCGCGGTTCACGAGGTTCGTGATCTGCGTGGTGCACACGCTCATCACGGTGCCGCCGATCCCGGAGTCCACGTTGTCGCGCGCGAAGTCCGCCAGCGCCTGGCAGAACCCGGCCGTCGCGGCTCCCGCCGCCGCGCCGAGGCTGTCGTACTCGCCGTCGGTCGCCGCGTAGACGAGCACGTCGACGATCCACGCGATGATCGCGCCGATCGAGACGTTCACGTCGTGGCGCTCGATGTGGAACGTGCCGCACACCGCCGACGCGTTGAACGGCGACGGGCTGAACCGCCAGTTGCGGATCGCGGTGACGTCCGAGGCGAGCGGCATGCTGCGGTAGTAGACGGTGATGCGGTCCCACGTGTGCGTGCCGCGGTAGCTGTCGGCCACCGCGCCGTTCGTGAGGACCATCGTCTCTTCGATCTCCCACGTGTTGAGGATCACGTTGAGATCGGCGATCGCGCGGAACAGCGCCTGGGTCCACGACGGGACGTACATCTCGATCAGCGGGCGTACGAGGTCGCAGATCTCGTTCTCGATCGCGGTGGGCAGGCCGAAGTCGATGCACGCGGCGTCGCCGGCGAGGAAGCGGAACGGACCCTCGACCGCGTTGAGGAAGTCGTCGAGCCACGACGGGAGCGCCTCGCGGATCCGCAAGGTGCTTTGCATGCGCCAGGTCCCCGCGAAGTCGGGGTGACCGATGTCGCACACGGTCCCGTCACGGCAGACGCCGCGATCGCACACCTCGGTCGGAACCGGGCACTCCGCGTCGGCGATGCACGGGACGCCGCTCCCGTCCGGCGCCGTGCACACGCCGTCCGCGCAGACCAGCCCGATCGGGCAGTCCGTGTTGTAGGCGCAGACGCAGACGCCCATCGGCCCGCAGGTGAGGCCGGCGTAGCAGTCGCCGTCGGTGGTGCAGGGCGTGGGGATGCGCGGATCGGGCGTGCAGCGGCCCGCGATGCAGAGGAAGCCCGCGTCGCAGCCCGCGTCGAACTCGCAGAACGCGCCCGAGCCGGACGGCTGCACGCATACGCCGTCGCGGCACTCGCCCGGCGCCTCGCACGGGCGACAGTCCGTCCCGTCGCCGGGAGGGGGCGGGTTCGGATCGGCCACGCACCTCGGCACGCCTTCGACCGCGGCGCAGATGAAGCCGCTCCCGCAGCCCATGTCCGGCGTGCACTCGGGCGGACCGGCGTCGCCTTCGATGACGGTCCCGCCGTCCATCGTGCTGCCGTCGGTGGGATCGCCACCCGCGGCCGAGCACGCCGTCACGACGAGGAGCGAAAGACCGATCGAGAGCCGAAGCCCCAACTCCCCGAGCCCAGCGTTCCCACGACCCCAACTGCGAAGCGCCGTCACGCACCCACGCTAGCAGAGCCCACGCCCCAAAAGAACGGGGGTTCCGGCAGCAAGCCCGAAGAAAGGACGGGTCAGCGGCCGAGGTAGACCTTGAGCGTGGCGACCGCGTCCTGCCGGTCGAACGCGACCTCCTCGAGGCCCTTGCGATGCGACACCTCGCTGAACAGCTCCTCGAGGAACCCGTAGAACCGCTGGCACTCGTCGACCGCGAAGAGGAGGCGCTCGGGCTCGACGAGGTCGACGTCGCGCAGCTGCTCGAGCGCGGAGAGGAACGGGTCGAGCCGCTCGTAGTCGTTCGCGCGCACGAGCTGGTAGCCGATGGCGCGGAAGTGCGCGAGGAAGTCGCGCACGAACTGGAAGCTCGCCGCGCCCGCCCAGCGGTCCGAGCCCGGGTCGGCGACCTTCGCCTTGGCGATGAACGCGCGGAGGATCTGCATGAACATCCAGATCTCGCGGCGCAGGCGCTCGCCCTCCGCGTTCTGCGCGGCCGCATCCTGGGCGAGGCGCGGCGGCGGTCGACCGCGCGCGATGATGCGGCAGAGCGACGTGATCGCGTGGTGGAGCGACGCGCGCAGCGTGGCGGTGGCCACCACGAGCTGCGGCCCGAGCTCGGCTCCCGTCGGCGCGTCGCTCGGGGAGGGCAGGTCGACGGAAAATACCTTGCGCACGTCCACCCGCACGGAGCTCGCCACCGTCTCGAGGCCGTTGCGGAGCGTCGACAGCGCGTTCGCCTCGCGCGCGATCTCGTCGGTGCGCTCGCGGATCTCGACCATGTGCACCGCGACGATGCGGCGCTCGAGGCCGTTCGCGATCACGTCCGCCGCGTGTCGACCGAGGTAGCGCGTGAGCGCGCGCAGATCGCTCCGCAGGACGGCGAGGATCAGGTGGCTGCGCCGCGCGGCCGAGGGATCGGGCGCGTACTGGTCGATGAGATCCAGGTAGCGGAGCGCGCGGAACAGACTGAGCATCGCGAGCGCGACCACGCGGTGGGCGGACTCCGCGTCGACGAGCTGGAGCGTCTCGAGCACCTCGGCGTTGCGGATGCGATCGAACTCGGGCCGGAACTCGAGCGCCATGAGCGGATTGAAGAACACGTTGCGCCCGACCTCGCGGGTCAACGAGCCGTGCGCCGCGACGTAGAGCTTGTGCGGCACGTGATCGAGCCGGAGCAGGCCGTCGATCAGGTCGTGATAGGAGGCGAACGCGTTGCGGAGGACGAACAGCGCCTCCTCCGGCGTGTCCTGGGTGAGCTGCTCCTGCAGGAGCTGTCCGCGCGAGCTGTCCTCGGGCAACACGCTCGAGAGGTAACGGCTGAACGTGTACGCGCGCTCGCGATCGCCGAGCAGGCTCCGCACCAACGCGCCGGCCTGCCCGACGCCGTCGCGGAGCACGCGCAGCTCCTCGGCGTAGTCGTGTCCCATCGACTCGCTCGACCGGGTCGGCCCCGCGTGGTTGCGCGGGTTGCCGAAGCACGCGATGCCCTTGAGCAGCATCTCGAGCTCGAAGAGCGTCTGCTCCTTCTTCTCCCACGGCAGCGACGCGAACCAGGTGTCGCGCGCGCTCGCCTGATCGCGGCGCAGACCCCGCGAATCACGGAGGAGATTGGCGTAGACGTCCCGCTCGCTCGGCAGCGCTACCGCCACGCGCCGGAGGGTAGACCATGCCGGCGGACGCCGGCTAGACCCTCGCGACGGCGATCGCGACGGGTTGATCGACGCCCTCGAACGCGATCTCGACCCTCGTCGCTCCTCGACGATACTCCGGCATCGCTTCGTCCCGCCGAGGGCCAATCTCGCGCCCGATCATCGACGCTGAACCCATCGCGATCTCCGTCGCGAGGGTCTAGCCCCGCTGCGAGGGCTCGAGGAGCATGCCCGCGCCGGCCGTCTCGTTCGTCGCCTCGTCGACGAGGATGAACGAGCCGGTGGTGCGGTTCTTCTCGTAGACGTCGTAGAACAGCGGCGCGGTGGTGCGGAGCGTGAGGCGCCCGATGTCGTTGAACTTGAGCTCGGGCGGCGACTCGTCGCGGTGGAGCGTGTTCACGTCGAGCCGGTAGCTGAGCTCGGTGACCATCGCGCGCGCCCAGCGCGTGGTGTGCTTGATCGCGTAGCGGCCGCGCGGCTTGAGCGGGCGCTCGCTCATCCAGCAGATCATCGCGTCGATGTCCTGACCGACGATCGGACGGTTGTTCGGTCGACACAGCATGTCGCCGCGCGAGATGTCGATCTCGTCCTCGAGGTGCACCGTGACCGCCATCGGCGGGTACGCCTCGGGGACGTCGCCGTCGTACGTCTCGATGCGCGCGATGCGGGTCGCGAACCCGCTCGGGAGCGCGACCACGTCGTCGCCGGGCTTGAGGATCCCGCCCGCTACCGTGCCCGCGTAGCCGCGGTAGTCCGGGTGGCTCGAGAGCTGCGGGCGACAGACCCACTGCACGGGGAAGCGCACGTCGATGAGGTTGCGGTCGCCCGCGATGTGCACCGTCTCGAGGTGATAGAGGAGCGGCGTGCCGCGGTACCACGGCATCTTGTCGCTCTTCTCGACCACGTTGTCGCCGTGCAGCGCGGTGATCGGGATGAACGTGACGTCGCGGATGCGGAGCTTCGCCGACCAGTCGGTGAACTCCGCCTTGATCCTCTCGTAGGCGGCCTCGTCGTAGTCGACGAGGTCCATCTTGTTCACCGCGAACACGATGTGCGGGATCCCGAGGAGCGAGGCGATGAACGCGTGGCGCCGCGACTGCTCGAGCATCCCCTTGCGCGCGTCGACCAGCACGATCGCGAGGTTCGCGGTCGACGCGCCGGTCACCATGTTGCGCGTGTACTGGATGTGCCCCGGCGCGTCCGCGATGATGAACTTGCGCCGCGGCGTGGAGAAGTAGCGATACGCGACGTCGATCGTGATGCCTTGCTCGCGCTCGGCGCGCAGGCCGTCGGTCAAGAGCGCGAGGTCCGTCCACTCGTTGCCGCGCTTCTTGCTGACGAGCTCCACGTGCTCGAGCTGATCCTCGAAGATCGTCTTCGTGTCGTACTGGAGCCGCCCGATCAGCGTGGACTTGCCGTCGTCGACGCTGCCGCACGTGATGAAGCGCAACAGATCGCGGCCCTCGCGGATCCCGCGCGCGGCTCCCGGAGGCTCGGCCATCTCGGGCATCAGAAGTACCCCTCGCGCTTGCGGTCTTCCATCGCCGCCTCGGTGAACTTGTCATCCGCCCGCGTCGCGCCGCGCTCGGTCACGCGGGCCGCCGCGACCTCCTCGATCACCATCTCGAGGCTCGTCGCTGCGCTCTTCACCGCGCCGGTGCACGTCATGTCGCCGATGGTGCGGAAGCGAACTTGCGCTTCGAACACGGTCTCGCCGGGCAGCATCTCGATGAACGGCGCCGGCGAGTAGAGCATCCCGTCGCGCTCGAACACGCTGCGCGTCCTCGCGTAGTAGAGCTCGGGGAGCTCGATGCTCTCCTGCTGGATGTATTGCCAGACGTCGAGCTCGGTCCAGTTGCTCAGCGGGAACACGCGGAAGTGCTCCCCGCGGCGCAGGCGCCCGTTGTAGAGCGACCACAGCTCGGGCCGCTGGTTCTTCGGGTCCCACTGCCCGAACTCGTCGCGATGGCTGAAGATCCGCTCCTTCGCCCGGGCGCGCTCCTCGTCGCGACGCGCGCCGCCGATCGCCGCGTCGAAGCCGTGCTCCTCGATCGCGTCGAGCAGGGTCGTCGTCTGCAACCGGTTGCGGCTCGCGCGCGGACCCTTGTCCTCGACCACGCGCCCGTCGTCGATCGACTTCTGCACGCTCGCGACGATGAGCCGCTCGCCCAGCTGCTCGACCGTGCGATCGCGATACTCGATCGTCTCCGGGAAGTTGTGCCCGGTGTCGACGTGCATCAGCGGGAACGGGAAGCGCGCGGGGCGAAACGCCTTCAGCGAAAGGTGGAGGAGGACGATCGAGTCCTTGCCGCCAGAGAACAGCAGCACCGGGTTCTCGCGCTCCGCCGCGACCTCGCGGAGGATGTCTATCGCCTCGGCCTCGAGCGTCCTGAGGTGGCTGAGCTGGTAGCTGGCCATTCTGAGGGCGGTTCCTACCGCCATTCGAGGGCGCCGGCCAGCCCCGCGCGGCGCGCTCAGAAGAGCTTGCCCTGGCTCGCGGGGCGCTCGAGCCCGAGGTGCAGGTACGCGCGCTCGGTGGCCATCCGCCCGCGGGCGGTGCGGGCGAGGAAGCCGATCTGAAGCAAGAACGGTTCGATGACGTCCTCGAGCGTGTCGCGCGGCTCGCTCAGGGTGGCCGCGAGCGCCTCGATCCCCACCGGCCCGCCGCCGTAGGTGTCGATGATCACGCGGAGGAACCGCCGGTTGAGCTCGTCGAGGCCGGCCTCGTCGACCTCGAGCCGCTGGAGCGCGTCGCGCGCCGCGTCGGCGGTGAGCTTGCCGTCCGAGAGCACCTCGGCGAAGTCGCGCGCTCGACGGAGCAAGCGGTTCGCGATCCGGGGGGTGCCGCGCGCGCGGCGCGCGATCTCGCCGCACGCCTCCTCGGTGATCGTGACCTCGAGGATCGACGCGCTCCGCCGCACGATCTGCGCGAGCGAGGCCTCGTCGTAGTAGTCGAGCCGCGCCTCGATGCCGAAGCGCGAGAGCATCGGCGAGGTCAGGAGCCCCGTGCGGGTGGTGGCGCCGACCAACGTGAACGGGCGCAGGTTGAGCGTCCACGCGGTGGCCATCGGCCCGTCGCCCTGCACGAAGTCGATCCGGAAGTCCTCCATCGCGGTGTAGAGGTTCTCCTCGACGACCGGGCTGAGGCGGTGGATCTCGTCGATGAAGAGGACGTCGCCCTCCTGCAGCTTGGTGAGCAGCGCGGCGAGCTGTCCCTTGTGCTCGATCGCCGGCGCGTGCGCGATCGTCACGTCCTTCTGCATCTCGCGCGCGAGGATGAACGCGAGGGTGGTCTTGCCGAGGCCCGGCGGCCCGAACAGGAGCACGTGGTCGAGCGCCGTCTTGCGCGCGCGCGCCGCCTGCACGTAGACCGTGAGGTTGTCGATCAACGCTCGCTGCCCCACGAAGTCCGCGAGCCGCGTGGGCCGGAGGCTCGCGTCGATCGCGGAGTCGTCCGCGGCGACGGCCGGATCGAGGACTCGCTCGCTCGAGGTCTCGGGTTGGATGGGCATCGTTCGGCTCGGTGCTCGGTGATCAGCTCAGTTGCTCGAGCGCGCGTCGCAAGAGGGTCTCGACCGGCGCGTCCTCGTCGATGGAGTCGGCGATCGCGGCGACCGCGCGCTCGGCCTCCGCGACCTTGAAGCCCATGTTGACGAGGAGCGCGGTCACGGTGGTCAGCGCGCTCGACGGAACGGGCGGCGCGGTGCCGTTGCGCTTCGTCGGCGCGGGGACGGCGGCCATCGTCGAGACGAAACCGAGCTTGTCCTTCAGCTCGAGGAGGAGACGCTCCACGGTGCGCTTGCCGACGCCGGGGATGCCCTTGAAGCGACCCGCGTCCTGGCTCGCGATGGCGCTCGCGAGCTGGCGCGCGTCCATGCTCGAGAGGATCGCGAGCGCGAGCTTCGGTCCGACGTTGGAGATGCCCAGCAGCGTGCGGAACGCGGTGCGGTCCTCGAGCTGCGCGAACCCGTACAACACGAGCGCGTCCTCGCGGACGTGGGTGTGGACGAACAACGTCGCGCTCTCGGGAGGCGCGGGGAGCCGACCGAGCGCGCCGAGCGGGACGAACACCTCGTAGCCGACGCCCGCCACGTCCATGACGCAGGAGCCATCCGGCCACCGCTCCGCGATCACCCCACGAAGGCGCCCGATCACGGCGGCGACGCTAGCATGAGCTGAACGCTCGTGCAGCGGTCGTCACGCTCAGAGGCAGAGGAAGCAGAGGTCCGTCAGCGCGTGGCACGCCACCGGGTCACACGGGCAGCACATCTCCAGGGGGCCGCACGGGATCGGGAGGGACAGGCAGTCGTGGCGCGGCACGCAGCCGGCCATGGGATCGCAGCGCTCGGTGCGCGTGCAGCAGTCCCCGTCGCACTCCCTCTCGAACACCCCGCACGTCACTTGGACGCCCGCGTCCGCGGGGCACGGCGCGGGGATGCACGCGCCGGTGCCGTCGCATCGCCCACAACCGCCGGGCCCGCACGATGCTCCGTCGCGGGCGCGCATCTGGCAGCCGTCGCAGCGGATGAGCTCGCTGCACTCCCCGGGCGGGTCGCACGCGGGCACGGCCACGCACTCCCCGGCGACGCAGTACTGGTTCGTGCAAGGATCGCGGTCGGTGTCGCAGGCGACGACGGACGTGTCCGCGTAGACCTCGTTCACGCAGCCGACCTCCGGATCGCACAGGTCCGCGGTGCAGGGGTTCCCATCGTCGCACCCCATCGACGTGCCGTCGGAGACGCAGCGGCCCGCGTCGTCGCAGTGACCGCTGTGACAGAGATCGACGTCGCACGGGTCGCCTGCGTTCAACGCCTCCTGCGGACAGTAGACGTCCTCGCACGCCGGCATCTGGCGCAAGCACGGCCGATCGGGCAGCGCTGTACAAAGCACGGGACATTCCGTCCCGATGTTGCACGCGTCGTTCCCCGGCACACAGACGCCGAGCCCGGCCGCCGCGCACGCGTCTCGCTCGTCGCACGTCCCGTCGGGGAGGCACGTCGGCTCCATGCAGGTGCTGCTCGGCCGACCGCAGCGCGACAGGTCGACGCGCTCCACGCACTCGCCATGCACCGGATCGCAGACGTGCGGTCGGCAGGTCACGCCATCGTCGGCGCACAACACGTCGGACGTCACGCAGCCCACCTGCGGGTCGCACGTCGCCATCGCGCACCCCGGCGGCGAAGGGCATACGAGCTCTGAGCCTCGCTGGCATTCCCCGCGCCGACACGACTCCGTCCCGTTGCACCGATCGCCGTCGTCGCAGTCTCGGTCGCGCGCGCAAGCTCGATCGGGGCCGGCGTCCATCCCATCGGGCTCCCTCGGGCTGAGGTCGAGCACCAACCCACAACCGCCCGCGCCCAACGCGACGAGGAGGAGCGGCACCGTCGAACGCCGCATGGGAGAGGGGCAAGGCATCCTCAGCTGCCCGTCCGACGGACCGAGCACGCGACGTGGACGCGCGTCATGGGTCCGCCCGCTCGAGTCGCGAGAGCAGCTCCTCCGGAGGCGCGTAGCGCGGGATCCCGGTCCTCTGAAAAGGGAAATCCATCTTGCGGACGCGGGGCATCCGACCGGACGCGGTGGTGGAGGCGGGCGTTCCATTCCCGTCCTCGATTCTCGTGGGAAAGCGAGCGCGCGTCCAATGTCAGCTCGCGCGCGCCTCGTCCTCGCGCGCGGGCGGCCCGCCGGCCAAGAGCGCCTGCGTCACGAGGGGCTTCGCGATCGCGATCGCGTTGTCGTCGGGCGCGATCGCTCGGGACACCCCGGCGAGCAGCGCGAACGTGCGCCCGTAGAGCACGAGCTCCTGCGGGATCGCGACGTCCTCCATCTCGTCGAGCGTCGCGAGCACGTCCTCGCGCACCTTCGCGACGTCGAGCTCCTTGGCGTCGTCCGGGCGGAGCGTCCCGCGCTCGCGGAGGCGCGTCATGAGGCGCTCGACGATCGGCGACATCCGGTCGCGGTCCTTCTCGGTGAAGAGCCCGAGCGCGATGAGCGACCCGACGAACATGTCGACGTTGCCCATCGCGAACGCCATCACGCTCGCGACGAGCTTCTGATGGAACTCGCGGCTCAGGATCTTCACCTGGCCGAAGTCGACCACGCAGAGGATCGGTCCCTCGTCCGTCACGCGCACGAGGAGGTTCCCCGGGTGCGGGTCGCTCTGGAACACGCCGTCGACGTACATCATCTGGATCCACGTGCTCAGCAGGCGCTCGAGCAGCACCTTCTTGTCGAGCCGCGGATCCTCGAGCACGCTCGGCTTCGTGATCTTCGTGCCGTCGAACCACGTCGTGCAGATCACGTCGCGCGTCGTGAGCTCGTCGATCACGCGGGGGATCACGATGCCCTCACGGCCCCGAAAGTTGTCGTGCACGATGCGGGTGAAGCGCGCCTCCTGCTCGTAGTCGAGCTCGGTGGTGAGCGCGCGCCGCACCTCGAGGTGGATCGGGAGCAGCTCGAGCCGCGGGACGAACACGTTGAAGAGCCGCACCGCGATCCCGAACAGGAACATGTCGACCGCGAGCTTCCGTTCGACGTCCGGGTATTTCACCTTCAGCGCGACGTCGACGCCGTCCTTGGTGATCGCGCGGTGCACCTGCCCGAAGCTCGCGGCCGCGACCGACTCGTGGTCGATGTCCTGGAAGAGCTGGCCGAGCGGGCGCCCGTAGGTCGCGTCGAGCCGCGCCTCGATCTTCGACCAAGGCAGCGGATCCACCTCGTCCTGCAGCCCCGCGAGCGGCTGCGTCCATCCCGGAGGCAGGATGTCGACGCGCGTGCTCATGATCTGTCCGACCTTGATGAGCCCGCCGCGGAGAAACACCGCGAGCCGATAGAAGCGCTTCGCGTAGCGTCGATGCAGGCGATCCCACGTCGCGTCGTCGTAGGTCGCGCCGAAGCGCCGCATGCGGATCCACATCCAGAAGTAGCGCAGCCAGATCGGGAAGAGGACGAGCGCGATCAGGGTGAACCGGACGACCGTTTGGTAGAGCCACCTCACGGAACGTTGACGTCGCCGACGAAGGCTTCGAGGAGGGAGCGCGGCGTCCGGAGATCGAGCGCCTTGGTGACGGCGCGGAAGCGCACGCTCGAGGGCCCCCGCTCGGTGGCGGCCGCCTCGATCGCCGCGGCGAGCGACGCGAACGACTTGCCGAGCTCGACGAGGTCCACCTCCGGCTCGGCGATCAGCGCGCGCAGCGCGGCGAGGCGGGCGTCGAGAAGACGGAACCTCTCTGTCTCGGTCGATACGCGAAGGCGCGCCACGGTCCTCTCTCTCTCGCCGCGCTCTCGGGCTGTGACGGCGTCGCGAGCGTAGGTCCGGAGCGTACCGGAGCAAACCCCACGCTGCCGAGCCGGATCGAAGGTCGCTTCGTGTTCCGCGCGTCTCGACTCGGTCGCCGTCCCGGGTCGACCGTGTCGCGCATCGGCCGGAATCCGTCGACCGTGCCCCGTCGGCCGTGCCCCGTTCAGCCGTCATCCGTCGACCGTCACGGCCGTGCCCCGTCGGCCGTCATCCTTCGACCGTCATCCGTCGACCGTCATCCTTCGACCGTCTCGCCCATCGGCCGTCATCCTTCGACCATCGTCCTTCGCCCGTGCACGGTCCCCGTCAGCCGTCCCCCAGCTCGCGACACAGCCGCTCGATCTCCCCGAGCACCCCCCGCCCCACGTCGGTCGCCCGCGCGTTCGCGAGCAGCACCTCGGCCCCCTCCCGGTTCTTCTTCGCGATCTGCGCGAGTCGCCGGGTGAACCCGGGATTCCCAGCCCGCGGATCCTCCTCGCGCAGCATCCGTCGATAGAGCGCCTCGACGGGCAAGAAGGCGTGCACCGCGAGCAAGATCCCGTGGAGCGGCCGCGGGTCGGGCCGCACCGGTGACGTGTACAGCGGAGAGAACGCGTTCTCGATCAGCGGGTCGAGCTCGAACAGCGCGTTGAGCTTGTTGTGCGACAGCTCGTGGATGATCGCCTCCGTCATCGTCATCGACTCGGGATGCAAGCTGAGATAGATCGTCCCGATCGCCTCCTGATA
The DNA here is from genome assembly GCA_050186575.1 of Sandaracinaceae bacterium. Taxonomy (GTDB): domain Bacteria; phylum Myxococcota_A; class Polyangia; order Polyangiales; family Sandaracinaceae; genus JAUHXR01. Next base: position 32,201 of record JBFWYI010000039.1, read on the forward strand.
CGACGCGCTCAGGTGCGCGTGCGCGTCGTAGCCGACGGGGACGAGCTGCTGGATCGTCATCGCGAGCTCCTCGGCGAGGAGCGGCGCGTAGCGCTCGATCGGCGCGATCGCCGTCCGCAGCGCCTCGACCCACTCGCCCGCCGAGCGCCCGCCGAGGTCCACCGCGTTCCCCGCCTTGTCGGGGTGCGCCTCGTCCATCGCGATCGGGTTGTCGTCGACGAGCGCGAGCCGGATCGCGCCGTGCACGATCGGCAGCGCGTCGCTCGGCGTGCGCAATTCGATATGCTCGGTCGAGGTACGCCACGCGCCGTCTTCGATCGTGACGTCGCCGCCAGGCAGCGCGCGGCCAGCCCCGAGGCACACGACACGCGGCGCGTCGAGCCGCACGGCCGGCAGGTCCGCGCCGGCGGCCGCGAGCTCGGCCATCAACGTGGCGGCGAACCGATCGTAGAGCGCGGCGTCCCCCCCACGCCGCGCGAGCACCCGTGCCAACACGCCGACGGTCGGCCGCCGCAACGCGGTGAACACGGGCCCCGGCGCGCGCTGGAGCTCCGCCTTGGTGAGGCGCAACGCGTCTCGCGACGCCGCGGTGCGCCCGAGGCCGGAGAGCTCGCTCAAGAGGCGCTTCAGCGCGCCCGAGAGGATCGCCCGCAGCGTGTCGGTCGACCCGACCGCGATCGTGATGTCGTCAGGCGGCGTCACGCGCGTGCGCGCCTTCGCCTCGGAAGATTCTGTGTGTGGGCCGCTGCGCGCCTGCTCCGATCGACCTGCACGTGCCGGTTCCCGCGCTCGAAAGGGATGATCGCGCCCATTCGCCTGACCCGGCGCAGCGTAGCAGGGCCGCGGGCCCGGGGGGATCGGGGCGGCCAGTCAAGGCGTTGAGATCACGCGCAATTGACCGTACGTGTCAATCTTGGTGCCTACCTCTTCCGCTCGCTATCCAGAAATCGTGTTGACGCAGGGGGGGGGCTGTACGAAACTTGCGCTTCGCCCCGCGGTGTGGGGTGCAAATGACGCGTCGGGGGCGGGACCGGCGCGGGGAGTCCCGTGGGTACGGGACCGGTGGGGGACGTATGCGCCGAGCATGGTGGAGCTGGTCGGTGGCGTGGCTCGTGGTCGCGACGGCGCTGCTGTCGTGCAGCGACGATGTGGGGGCGGTGCGCGCGGCGCTCGTCGATGGAGGGAGCGCGGACGCCGGCGACGGCGAGCCCTACTGGTGGTGCGACCCGTCGTGGAACTTGATCATGGGAAGCAGCGCGTCCGAGACGCTCACCGGCACGTCGGGACCCGACTGCATCGTCGGCCTCGGCGGCGATGACACGCTCGTCGGTCTCGGCGGTGACGACCGGCTCTGGGGCGGGAGCGGCAACGATACGTTGCATGGCGGTGACGGCGACGACTGGCTCGAGGGACAGACGGGAAGCGACGTCCTCTACGGCGAAGACGACGATGACGTTCTCCTCGGCAATGAGGACGACGATGAGCTCTTCGGCGGCGACGGGACCGATATTCTCAAGGGGAAGGCCGGTTGCGACCGCATGGTCGATCTGGTCGGCGCGAACGAGTTCTACGGCGAGGGAGGCGACGATCTAATCTATGCGTCCGACGACTTCTGGTACATCGACGCCGGCGACGGCGACGACGTCGTCCACGTCGTGGGGACGTTCCCGAGCTGGTGGGGCACCGGAGGAGCGGGCAACGATCGATGCGACCTCGACGACTGCGAGGCGAGCGAGCCGGCTGCGTGCACCACGTCCGGCGATTGCGCGAGCGGCGAGCACTGCGACGGTGTCGGCGTGTGCGTGCCCGATAGCTTCTGCGGCGGCGGAGGCTGCGGCAGCTCGGACGCGACATGCGATGGCGTCGATGACGATTGCGACACCAACTTCGACGAGGACTACGTCTCGACGGGCACTACGTGCGGGATGGGCGCCTGTTCCGCGACCGGATCGACGAGCTGCGTCAGCGGAGCGGTCGACGACAGCTGCGTACCCGGTACACCGGCTACGTCGGACGCGACCTGCGATGCCATCGATGACGACTGCGACGCGACGAACGACGAGGACTACGCGTCGACGAGCACGTCGTGTGGAGTCGGCGCGTGCGCGTCGTCGGGTACGACGAGCTGCGTCGCAGGCTCGGTCGAAGACAGCTGTGAGCCCGGGACTCCTGCGAGCTCCGATGCCACCTGTGACGGTGTCGACGACGATTGCGACGCGACGAACGACGAGGACTTCACGTCCAGCGCGACGGCCTGCGGCACGGGGGTCTGCGCCTCGAACGGATCCACGAGCTGCGCGAGCGGCGTGCTCCACGACAGCTGCACACCGGGCTCGCCGACGGGGGACGACTCGGTCTGCAACGCGCTCGATGACGACTGCGACGCGAGCGTCGACGAAGCGTACGCGCCTCTGGCCACTGCGTGCGGCGTCGGTGCGTGCGCCTCGAGCGGGGTGACCGCGTGCGTGGCTGGCGTCGTCACGGATAGCTGTTCACCTGGTTCGCCGAGCTCCGACGCGAATTGCGATGGTCTCGATCAGGACTGCGATGGGGTCCCCGATGACGAGTACGTGTCGACCGGCACGTCGTGCGGCGTGGGCGCCTGCGCGGCGAGCGGTGCGCTGGTGTGCGTCGCGGGCTCCGTGAGCGACACCTGTGCCGCAGGCAGTCCGGGCCCTGACGATGCGGTCTGCGACGGAGTCGACGAGGACTGCGACGGCGTCCTCGACGAGGACTTCGCACCCTACTGCGACGACAGCGCAGTCGTCGCGTGCGTGTCCGGCGCGGAGTCGCCTTCGGAGTGCGATGACGCCGACGTGTGCACCGGGGTCGAGACGTGTGCGTCGGCGGCTTGCGTTCCGGGCGCGGCGCCGCCCATCGACGACGGCAACCCCTGCACGTCCGATGCGTGCGATCCCGTGACAGGAGTATCGCACGAAGATTTGCCGTTGGGAGCGGCCTGCGTCGACGGCGACGTCTGCAACGGTGACGAGACGTGTGACGGTGCGGGCGCCTGCGAAGCGGGGACTTCCCTCGATCCGGTCGATGGAGATCCATGCACGGACGATCTGTGTGACCCTGTCGCCGGCGTGTCGAATCCGCCTTCCGAGGCGGGCACCGACTGCGACGATGGTGATCCGTGCAACGGCACCGAGACGTGCGACGGCACGGGCCTCTGTGCGCCCGGCGAGCCGCCCCTCACGGGACCGTGTGTGCCGTCTGCTCCGGTCGCGCGCATCTTCGTGGACGAGTACCGCGACGTCTCGAACATCACCGTCGGAGGCACCGTCGCGTCGTACGAGGGGACGGCGGCGCCGTTCGTCGACAGTGACGGTCTCAATTGGAACCCGCAGGGGATCACCGACGGAGCCGCGGACCTGGTCGTCTCCCTCGGGACGAGCGAGGTGGTCGTGCTGTCCGAGGTTCGGTTGTGGGACCAGGGCCCGGGCGCGGAGCACGTCGAGATCTGGACGAGCGACACGGGGACGGCGTCGGGCGACTTCGTGTGGTCGGCGAGCCTGACGATCCCGCCGGGTGGTGGAGCCCGCTCGTACACGTTCGACCCGAAGCCCGCGCGTCACGTGCGGATCCGCGTCCTCGACAATCACGCGGCGACGGCGGGCGCCGGGATGCTCACCGACGTCGGCTTCTGGACACGACCGCGCGACGGCGGAGCGATCTCACTCCACGAAGCGGGGGTCGGCGTCACCGCGTCGGTCGGTGCGTTCCCCGAACGCGCAACGGATTTTGCGACGAGCACATCGTGGACCACGTTCGGCACGGGGGCGCCCGTCGCAGGTCAGACGCTGACCATCGATCTGCCCGGCACCGGCTGGCACGTCATCGACCGCGTGCGGATGTGGGGTGGCTACGAAGCGTTCATGAACGACTTCGAGATCTGGGTGTCTGCGACCACCGACGACCCAGGCGCGTACACGCAGGTGTTGAGCGCGACCCTCCCCCGACCTCCCGGCAGCTCGCGCTACTACTGGTTCTTCTTCCCCTCGACGGTCGCGCGTTACGTTCAGCTCCGCACGGTCTCGAGCCCGTTCTCGGACACCGTCAGCGTCCCGGCGCTCAACGTGTTCACGCCCCACGCGGGAGGCCTGACCGTTCCGTTCACCGACCGCTCGGTCGCGGGAGGAGACCCGATCGTGGGCTGGCGTTGGACGTTCGGCGACGGCAGCGGCTCCGTCGATCAACACCCCGTGCACACCTACGCGGCACCGGGCAGCTACGTCGTCACCCTCCAGGTCATCGGCGAGTACGGGGTGAACGACACGACAACCTATCTCTACGAGGCACACGCGCCGCCGGTGGCCGACTTCGAAGCGACGACGGCGCCGTTCGCGCAAGGCGACAGCTTGTTCTTACACGACACGTCGACTTCGAGCGTCCCGCTCGTGCAGATCGGCATGACGGCGAGCGGGGAGCCCATCGCATTCTCGTACGACGGACTGCGCTACAGCCTCGCGCCCGGCGTCAACACCCAGTACCACCTCGAGAGACGCGGCACGGTCCGGATGCTCTGGGAGGCGATCGACGCCAACCTTCTGCGCGGATCGCGCGGCCTCGACATTCCCGTCGGCAACGTCGCGCCCAGCATCGACGTCGCCGACGACCAGACGCTCGTTTGGGGTCAGCCGTGGCTTCCCAAGAGCCCGATCGTGATCACCGACGCGACCGGCGCCGAGTGGTTCAACCTCGCGTGCGCGTACGACTTCGGCGACGGAACGAGCCTTCCCGGTCCCAACCCATGCCTGGTGGGTGACTTCTACGTACCTCACGCGTGGGATGATCCCGGCGACTACGAGGTGATCGCGACGGCGACGGATCTCGCCGGAGACGCCGGCGAGGACCGCTTCATGGTCCACGTCACTCGCAGAGATTCGGGCCTCGCGCTGTCGCCCGTTCCCGGGGCCGAGTCCGGCGGCGTCCAGACGGTCGCCGCCCAGCTCATCGATCGCTACGACGGAACCGCGTCGATGGCTGGCAAGACGGTTCACTTCGCCCTAGGCGCGCAGACGTCGAGCGCGACGACCGACGCGGAGGGGCGTGCGACGAGCACGCTGACGTTCCCCGGCGGGACGACCCCTGTCAACTTGGTCGCCACCTTCGACGGCGACACGTACTACAACGCGGCTCGCGGTGAGGCCGCCTATCCCGAGACGCTGCGGCCGAGCTACCCCGGCAACTGCGGGACCGACTACTGGATCGCGCTGCCGAACCCGTGTCTCGACGACGGTCGCTGCCCGAGCGGCGATCGCGACGCGGAGCCGTTCTTTCGTCACTATCTCTTCTTCACCGCCGAGGCCTCGACCTCGGTGCGGGTGGACATGCCTGGGCTCGGACGCACCGCGCACGCGGTCGTGGACGAGAGCGGCACCGCACGCCTGGAGCTCCCCATCGACGTCGTGAGCGCGGTCCGCCAGACGGCTGCGGTCGTGAGCGACACGCTCCACATCACCTCGGAACGCATCGTCTGCGTTCACGCGCTCGAGCAGCTGCGCCAGGGCACCGACGGCTTTCTCGCGCTGCCGACGAACTCGCTCGGACGAGAGTACGTGATCGGCAGCGTCGAGGGGACGGTCGGCGGAGGGCTCGAGCCCATCATGGTGAGTCAGTTCGTCGTCGTCGGGACGCAGGACGGAACCGACGTCACAATCACGCCCGCCTACGATCTCGCGGCCGGTCCCGCGACCCCCCACACCAACGTGGAGCCGGCCGGTGTGCCGTTCGTCGTCCAGCTGGACGAAGGCGAAGTGATCCAGCTCCGCGCGTTCTCCGCCGCCACCCCCGGTCCAGGTGACACCTACTACGACCTCACGGGAAGCACGGTGAGCGCCACCGCTCCGGTCGCCGTGCTCGGCGGTCACCAGTGCGCGTTCGTGCCGCTCGGGATCGCGGCGTGCAACACCCAGGTCGAGCAGCTCCCGGCGCTCGAGACCGCGGGGACGGAGTTCCTCGTCACCCCGTTCGCGGTACGGGACTCGGGCTACATCGTGCGTGTCGTCGCCGCGACCACCCCGACCGAAGTGCGCGTCGATGGGACGCTGGAAGCCACGTTGGCACGCGGTGAGTTCTACGTGCTCGATGAGGCCTCGAGCGTGCCCCACGCCGTCACGACCACCGAGCCTGCGCTGGTCGTCCAGTTCGCGAAAGGACTCGACGCGGAGCCCGGCCCGTTGCCGTCCACGAGCGGCGACCCGGTCATGCTGGTCGTTGTCCCCGCGGAGCAGTTTGACAACGGCGCGACCGTGAGCGCGATCCCCGACCACGAGTACACCCGCTTCGACGGGACAGAGGTGGTCACCGAGGTCTGGGCGTTCGACAACTACCTGAACCTGACCGTGCCGACGGCGGACGTCGGAGGCGTCCTCGTCGATGATGCGGTGGTCAGCGCCCCATTCAACGTGATCTCGGGGACGACGTGGTCATACGCTCAGGTCGCCGTCACCGCCGGCCCGCATCGGGTCACCCACAGCTCCCCCTCGACACGGATCGGTGTGACCGCGTACGGATGGGCCGACTACGATGGTTACGCGTATCCGGCCCGCATGCGGCTCACCGAGCTCGCCGGTGGCTGCACCCCCACGGCCACCGTGGCGGGTGACGGCATTGACAACGACTGTGACGGTCGGTACGACGAGGAGCTCGGCGACGGCCTCGACGACGACGGGGATGGCCTCTACGACGAGGACCTCTTCTTCGAGAGCCCGCCGCCGGTCAACCTCCAGCCGACCGCGTTCGATCGCTCGGACGTCGTGCTCGAGGACGGCAACAAGACCTTGGTCTTGGCGGGTGCCGACTCGAACGGCGACCCGATCACGTATGAGATTGTCTCGCTGCCCTCGCACGGCGCGTTGACGGGGGCCGCCAACACGTACGACTACATACCGTCGGCCGGCTACGTCGGACCTGACGCCTTCACGTATCGGGTGTGTGATGCCTCGCTGTGCAGCGACCCCGCGACCTTCGCGGTCACCGTGCAGCCCGTCAACGACCTTCCCACCATCGCGATGGGCGCGCTCTACTCCGTGTTCGAGAACGAGCTCCTCGAGCTCGGCCTTAGCGCCACCGACCCCGAGGGCGGACCGCTCTCGTGGAGCCTGGTGTCCGGTCCCGACGGAGTGCAGGTGGACTCGGCGGCGTCGCGCTTTTCGTGGACGCCGGACGAGCGCTTCAGCAGCCAGACGTGGGCGGTCACCGTGCGTGTCACCGACGACGCGGGCGCCGCGGCCGAGCACACGTTCGGCGTCCAGGTCGTCGAGCGACCCGACGCCCCGATCATCGTGAGCGTGCCTGTGCGCAACACGCCGTACGGTCTCCCTTACGACTACACTGTCCATGCCGTCGATCCCGACCCGCTCGACGTGGTCGAGTACCTCCTCGTCGACGGGCCCCCCGGGATGACCATCGGCTTGACCAGCGGCGTACTCGGTTGGACGCCAACCCTGGCTGATGTGGGCCCGCACGAGATCGAAGTCGTCGCGCGAGACACGTACGGTCTCCTCTCGGCGCCGCAGACCTATGTGCTCGAGGTGGGAGGCGACGTCACCCTGCCGACCGTCACGATCACCGCGATGCCCAACCCGGCGGTGCTCGGCGACCCGATCACGCTCACCGTGATCGCTTCCGACGACGTGTCGGCCACGATCGAGGGCCTCAACGTCGAGGGCACACCGGTGACGCTCGACGCCTTCGGCGTAGGCACGTACACGCCCTCCGCCGCGGGTCGCCACGACGCGGAGGCTTCCGCGGTCGATCCGACGGGCAACCGTGGCACCGTCACCGTCGAGCTCCGCGTGCTCGACCCGTCGGACGCGACGCTGCCCACCGTCGAGCTCACGGCCCCCGAGCCGAACGACGTCTTGACGTACCTCCACGACGCGACGGGCACCGTGCTCGACGACAACCTCTACCGTTGGTGGCTGGACATCCGCAGCGCCCAGGGCGGCGCGTACCGCACGCTCCTGACGGGCACCGACGAAGTGAACGACGCGCTGATCGGCCAGATCGACGCGACCCAGCTCCGCAACGGGATTCACTTCCTCCGACTTCGCGCCGAAGACGTCAATGGCTACGTCGCCGAGGACGTCGTGCCGGTGCGCATCGACGGCCACGCCAAGCTCGGCATCGTCCACCTCGAGTTCACGGACCTCGTCCTGCCCGACTTCGGGATCCCGATCGCGGTCAATCGCGTCTATGACAGCCGCGACGCCGACCAGGTCGGCGACTTCGGGTACGGATGGAACCTCGACGTTCGCCAAGGGTCGCTGACGCAGAACTACCCCGCCGGTCAGGGCATGGCGCAGTACACGGTGTGGGGCGATCCCTCGCCGTGCACGCGCGCCCAGGATCAGCTCGGCCACTTCGCGGAGGTTCGACTCGGAGACGACGAGTGGTACACGTTCCGGCCGTGGCTCTCGGGCGCCGGGATGCTCTCGGGAGGATGCGGCGGCCAGGTCGCGTACGAGCAGGTCGACGGGACGCGGCCCGGCGCGGAGCTCATCCCCCTCGGCAACACGGAGGTGCGCGCGACCGCTATTCCCGTCGTCGGTCCGAACGGCTTCGCGGCGGACAGCAACTTCGTCGACTCCACGACCGGGGAGATCTTCGATCCGCAGGACTTCGTGCTCCGGCTGCCCGACGGGCGCACCTTCGGTCTCAACGCCCAGCGGGGGATCGTCTCGGTCGAGGACCAGAACGGCAACACACTCCACTTCGTGGAGCGCGGCCTCTGGGGTTCCCCGGCTGGCATGGTCCACTCGAGCGGCCGCAACGTGATCTTCGTGCAGGATGCCGAGGATCGGATCGAGCAAATCATCGACAGCGGCGGCCGCAGCGTCGGCTACGAATACGATGGCGACGGCAACTTGGATGCGTTCATCGACGTCCTCGGTCGCCGCACCACGTTCGAGTACGAGGAACCGAGCTTCCCGCACTATCTCACCGCGATCGTCGATTGGCGCGGTGTCCGGGTCGCGTCCTTCGACTACGACGACGGCGGCCGGATGCGTGAGCTCTGCGACGCGGACGGCCAGTGCGCGCAGCAGACGTACGACCTGGCGGCTCAAACGATGCTGCGCTTCACGGGGTTACCGAATCCGACGCGGTACTCGTACGACGGCCGCGGGAACGTGACGCAGATCGTCGACGGCCTCGGCCAGTTCACGCAGTTCTACTATGGCCCCCCGCCGTGGGACGTCCTGATCCGGCGCGAGGACCCGGACGGAGCCGAGACCGAGTTCTACTACGAGCTCAACTCCAACGATGTTCGCGCGCGAGTCGATCCGCACACCGCAAGCGAAGATCCCGCGGACTTCACCACGACGTACACCTACCGCGACTGGCTGACGCTGGACATGTCGCGGTATCGACGCGCGCTCGCATCGACGACGATGCCGAGCGGCGGCACCGTGTTCTACGACACCGACGACGCAGGCAATCAGATCGCCGTTCGAGACGACGCGGGCAACACCGTCATCGCACGAGCCTTCAACGCGGACGGCTCGATCGCGAGCGTCACGGACCGCTTCGGCACGCACAGCTATGTCTACGGGGCCGACGCGCAGCCCATCCAAGTGAGCGAGCCGGACGGGACCGTCACCTCGATGAGCTACGACCCAGCCGGCAACCTCGCTTCCCTGACCCAGGGCGGCGTCACCCAGCGCTTCCTGCGCGACGCAACCGGCCGGCCGCTCTTCACGGACTACGGCAACGGCGCCACCGTCCGCTATGAGTACTCGGCGGCGGAATCGTGGACCGCCATCGAAGGGCCGACCTTCGGTCGCGTCGAGCGCACCCTCAGCTCGGCGGGTCGGGCGCTCTCGTGGACCTATCCGAACGGCGACACCGGCTCGCAGACCTTCGACCCGGCTGGCCAGCTCCGCAGCGCGACCGACGCGCTCGGCAACGTCACGACCTACACCTACGACGACGCGGGTCGCCTCGTGTCGAGCGACGACTCCGTCCGCGGAACGACCAGCTACGTGCGTGACCCGATGGGTCGCACCCTGAGCGTCACCGACCCGAGCGGTGAGACGCGCTCGTTCACCTACGACGTGCGCGGCGCGATCGCGACGAGCACCGACGAGCGGGGCCACGTCACGTCGTCGACGTCGCTGCCGACCGGGTCCACGAGCACCGACCCTCTGGGGCGGGCGTCGTCGAGCGATCTCACGACGTATGGTCTTCCGTCGAGCTCAACGGACGCGGCGGGCGGCAGCACGGGGGTCACGTTCCTCGGTCGGACAGGCGTGGACGACGCGAGCGGGTTCCCGCTGACGCAGACGGACGAGCTCGGCCGGGTGCGGGCGTTCGGGTATACCCCGCAAAGCGTGCTTCAGTCCGCCACGGACCTGGCCGGGAATGTGTGGACCTACGCGCACACGCGCGTGCTCGGTGGCTCGGTCCGCTACGACGTCCAGGGCGGCGACGTCTCGCTCGGTGTCGACGGCGCGCGCGCACCGGTGAGCCGTTACGGCAGCCGCGATCCCGAGCGCGATGGCCATCGTCCCGAAGCGCTCGACGCATGGGTGGATCGGCTCCAGCAGGTGACGAGCCCGCTCGGCGAGACGACGACGTGGAGCGTCGGCGCGGGCGGTGAGATCACGCAGGTGAGCTACCCGTTCGGCGGGACGCTGACGCGCACGTTGGGCGCGGACCTGCGGATCGCGACCGAGACGCGCCCGTTCGGGACGACGCTCACGTACACGCGCGACGCCGCCGGTCGGGTCACCGGGCGGAGCGGGACGGACGGGTCGAGCGAGTCGTTCATGTATGCAGAGCAAGACCGCCTGTCGCAGATCACCGACGCGACGGGGACGACGGACTACGCCTACGACGGCGCGGGTCGGCTGAGCGCGCTCGACTACCCCAGCGGCGCGCGCTTCGAGCAGGACTGGGACGTTCGCGATCGACTCACTCAGGTACGAGCCGTGACGCCCGGTACGACGCCGACCACGTATGAGTCGGAGTACACCTACGACGAGGCGGGCAACCTCGCGACGGTCACCGACCCGTTCGGTCGGGTGACCACGTACACCTACGACGCGGCGAACCAGCTCACCGAGGTGCTGCGCCCGAACGGCGTGCGCACCACGACGACCTACGACGCGCGCGGCCTCGTCGCCTCGATCACGCACACCGACAGCGGCAGCACGGTGCTCGCGTCGGTGACCTACGTCCGGAGCGCGAGCGGCGAGCCCACACGGATCACCCGCGAGGATGGCTCGTACGTGGTGGTCACCTACGACGCGGCGCTGCGCGTGGCAGAAGAGGCGTACTACGATGTGTCCGACACGCTCGTGGAGACCATCGCGTACACCTACGACGTCGACGGCAACCGCACCTCGCGCACGACGAGCGCGGGGGCGGAGACGTACACGTACGCGAGCGGGTCGCGGCTCACCGAGGTGAGCGTCGGCGGAAGCCCGATTGCGGAGTACACCTACGACGGAGGCGCGCGGGTCACGCGGATCCAACGCGGCGCGCAGGACCTCGCGCTGACCTACGACGCGGACGATCACACGACCGCGGTCGAGGACGCCGTGTCGACGGTGCGCCGCGAGTACGACTTCGACGCCGAGGGTCGACGGACCGGGCGGCGGCGGCTGGTCGGGGCGGCGCTCGCGACGGCATTGAGTCTCGTGACCGCGCCCACGATGGCGGCTTCGCTCGACTCTCCGCATCTCAACGTGGATGCGACCGGGTCGGCGACCGACGGGTACGTGTACGACGGCGAGCACGCGCTCGCCGCGTACGACGCGGTGAGCACGGAGGCGCTCTACTACCTGCGCGACGCGATGGGGTCGGTGATCGGGGTCGTCGATCACGCGGGGACCGGCAGCGCGCGGATCCACTACGACGGGTTCGGGAACATCCGGAGCACCGACGGGGCGCTGGCGGATCTACCGGAGGAGGGAGCGCCGCGGTTCCAGGGGATGTGGCTCGAGGGGGACGGGCTCTACTACGTCAGAGCGCGGGTGTATGAGGCGGAGACCGGGAGGTTTCTGTCGAGGGATGCACTGGACCCCGACCTCGAGATTCCAGAGTCTCGTTCTTGCTATGCGCTGGCGTTGAGCAGCCCGTACACGGGACGAGACCCCACGGGGCTTGCGACGCTGAGCGAGTTCAGTTTTGCGTCAGCAATTTCGAACACACTGTCGCTTGTCGCGAGCTCTGCGTCTCTCGCATGGCGCTTTCGTGCTGCGATAGGCGGGGCGGCACTCGGCGGGGGAGTCGCTGCCTGTGCCCTGCGCTGCCAACTTACCATCAGCGATCTCTTCTTGCTCCGTGAACTCAACATTGGGCTTCACGTCCTTCAGATGGCGAAGGGAGGTAAGAGTCGGCTCGGCGATCACCATCAAGAGATCCGCCGGAGGGCCGAAGAGGAACTTGAGCGTCGGCGGCGCGAACAAGAGGATGAAGAGGACATTGACATCTGCGACGTTCTTGCGGTGATGTACGCTGCTGCGTCTGGAGCGGAAAGAGAAGCCATCAAGTTTGTACGAAAGTGGGCAGGTTGCGACGGAGTACCACGCCGTCGGGGTTGATTAGCGCCATGAAGACGAGCATCGAATCTGAGATTGCACGCGGGCTCGCGGCGAAGGCGCCCGGGAACGCGTGGCAAGCAGCTCAGCAGATCGCCAAGCACGGGCACCTCGCGGTGCGGCGCGCGGCCGATATGCTTCGGAGCTCAGACAGCAACATTCGCGAGTTTGGAGCTCTTATTCTCGGATACGTGGATCCGCGCGAAACAGCCCTGTGCGCGATTGCCGCAGGAGAGCTGACCGCAGCGTTGGAAACACAAGAGCCCGCACTCGTCGCCCAGGCGGCGCTGAGTCTTGCACGACTGCCCAACGCGGATGTTGTCAAGCGGCTTATGTACCTGCGCTACGTCGTCCAAGACGGCGTACGGTTGGCCAGTGCGATCGCACTTATCCCCTTCGGCGAAGAGGGCGTCAAGGGGTTGATTGCCCTCTCCGCGGATCCCGATCCGGAAATACGAAGCTGGGCGATCTTCGGTCTGTCTCAACTCGAACTTGCCGACGAAGTGGTTCGTGACGCCCTCCGCGCAGCTGCCGATGACTCGGACGCTGACGTTCGTGGTGAGGCACTTGTCGCTCTTGCGGAGCATCGAGACGACGCTTTTGAGCGCCTCTTGTTTCGCGAGATGAAACATACCAACGCTCCCGCGTGGATCGCGGCGGCGTGCCTCGCATGGCCCCAACACAGGTTTATTGGGCCGCTGCGCCGGATTCGGGATGCACTGACTCCGGAGCAGCACGGGTTGTGGGCCCGAAGATTCGACATCGCGATTGACACCTGTGAGGCTCAATCTGATTCGTCTGGGTGACCGAGGGGATCGGTCCGAGGTACGTGAAAGTCAGCCCAGTCAGAGCCGGCGGCCGCCCGGCGGCGGCCGGCGGATCGCCACGCCACGCCACCCTCGGCGGGCCACGATCGCCCAACCGCGCGCCGGATCGTGTCTTGCTGTGCACACACGGCGTGACCGCACCCGCGATCGTGGTGCGCGGCGCCACCGTGGCGCTGTGCCGCCGCACGAACCTGCGCAAGGCCTTCCTCGGGGAGTGGCATCCGCTCGTAGCGCAGCTCTGGCTCTATGCGCTCGCGCTCGCGCAGCGCGAGACGGGGGTGGAGATCCACCAGAGCACGCGGGTGATCACACACCACCACACCCACGTCACCGCCCCGAACGATCAGCTGCCGGACTTCAAGCGCATCCTGCACGGCCAGTTCAGCAAGTCGCTGAACGCGCTCCTCGCGCGCGAGCGCTACGACGAGCCGCGCCAGCTCTGGGACGACCGGCCTACGCACGCGATGCGCTTGCTGGATGTCGAGGCGCAAGTCGCGCAGCTGATCTACAGCGTCGTGAATCCGGTCGCCGCCGGGCTCGTTCGCTCGCCCAAGGAGATGCCGGGCTGGACGTTCGACTTCGGCCTCTGGAAGACCGGCCCGATCGAAGTCGCTCGGCCCGACGTCTACTACGACCCGAAGCGCAGCGAGCCGTCGCTCCCGCTCGTGTTCACAGCGCCGCCGCTGCTCTATCGCGCCGCCGGTGGCGACCTCGACAAGCTCGTGCACCACATGCGACGCGGGACCGAGTACGCGGTTCGCGAGCTGCGCGTCGCGCGCAAGGGCCGACCGGTGATGGGCGCGAAGGCCGTCACGCGCATCCATCCGTGGAACGAGCCACGCACGATGCGCGAGAGCGGCGGTCAGCGAGTGCCGACGTTCAAGATCGGCGCGTCGGGGCTCACGCGTCGCACGATGCAGATCCAAGCTTCGCTCGAGGTGCGCGGCTTCCGTGCGGAGCATCGCGATGCACGACTGCGTCGGCGCGCCGGCGAGGACGTGCCGATGCCGCATGGCACGTACCTGATGAAGGTGCAGCACGGTGCGCCGGTCGCTGCGCAGCATGAAGACGCGCTCGTCACCGCCGACGGCCCCACGCTCAACGATGTGACCGCCGAGCTCGCAGCCGGCGTGCGCGTTAACAGCGTGCAGGCGACCGCGATGGAGGCGCTCGTCGAACCGGTGCGCGCTGCGTTCCGCGAGGAGGCGAGCGTCATCGTCGAAGACGAGTTGCTCGATGTCGAAGCGCCGAACGCCGCACGCTCGGCGGAGAGCTCTCGGACGGAGGAGCCGGGCACGGGGCAGCCGAGCGCCGACGAGAAGCCGCGCAAGCGCCGGCGGAGCAAGGCGCGGGTCCGCCATCGATTCCAGTCGCCGACCGACGAAGAGCGGGCGGGTCCGAACGCCGCGTCACGCATCCTTCAGCTCCGCGACCGCCGTCGGGGGCGTCCTCGGGGCTCTGACCCACCTGCGTGAGCACAGACGCGAGGCGACCTCGGCGCGTTCGAGACCGACGCAGCCGACGACGTGTATGCTGTACGTCGAGATGACGGCTGGAACCCGCGCACAACGTGCCTCGAAGTCGTCCGCGCCAGCGTCAGCAGGGGGCTCGGAGGGGGGGCGCCGGCGTGGGACCGGTCGAACAGCGTGCGAAGATGGGCTCAGGCGCCTGCCGTCGGCCGAGTACCTCGGACGGATTCTCCTTTTCCGGGGACGGATTCTCCTTTTCCGGAGGTCGGACGGATTCTCCTTTTCCGGAGGCCGGACGGATTCTCCTTTTTCCGGAGGCCCCGTCCCCTACGCCGACATTCCTCCGATGAAGTGGACTTTTTCGATTCCCACACTGTGGAGTCAATACCATGACGCAACTGAGCGATCCGACCTCGCAGGATGAACTCGAAGGCGGTGAGACCACGGTCTTTGACTTGCTGAGTGACAGGCTCGATCGCGCGGGCACCCCGGTGGACCTGGTACGTGGCGTAGGTGACCTGGTGCACCTCCACGATCATGTTCGCATTGAGATCGTTTCTGAGGCCCAGACGTTTCTGGCATTGTCTGGGTACGTAGTTTGCGCATGGATGCTTGATGAGACCAGATATGAACTGCTCGTCGACAGTGACGAAGCAACGGGTGCCGAGAGGATTCGCTCCCGGATGGTTCTCTTGAGAACTGCGGGGGCAAGACATGTTGTTACTTCGAGCGCCTGGGGGATGAGGTGTACTGTATTGCCCGCGGAGCCGCGACGGCAACGCGAGCTGCATTGGCGCCTGCTGGCTCTTACCGATCCAGAGCTGGCGATGAGGGAATTGGCTGTTGAGCTGCGGGCCGGCGGCGTGTCTCAGGATGAGTGTCTCGAACAGTGCATCTTTACTGTGCGTTCACTAGCCGCTCAGTTGCGGCAACGTGAGGCGGTGCCGCGCCGACGGGTGCTTCGTGTGCATAGTCGCGGAGTACATGACCCATCTCTTCTGTTCTTCTCAGATAGCTTGGACGCGGTAGGTCTTGCCAATCGCCTGTGCCAAATGGGCTTGAGCGCGGTGGAGGTCTTCGATGAATTCGGAACTCAGTTGGCGGTGCTGCGTTCGGAGCAGTCTCCCTATCCACGCATCAAGATTCGGAGCGGCGGCGAGCACTATTTCCTTGATCTCGAGTTGTCCTCAGATGAGAAGGCGGAACTCTGCGAGGTGAAAGGGCGGACCAAATCAGAGCGTCATTTTCGAGCGAGACGACTTGAAAGCGCACTCCGTTCGCCGCAACACGCGCGGGAGTTGGCCCTGGTCCATGACTATGCCCGACAGGACTCAGCCGACGCTAAAGAACCATGATCCAGAGGATCTGAGAGAGGATCGGACAAGGAGCTGAAGATCCGGGGGGCCGTCGGTCGAGTACCACGGACGGATTCTCCTTGAGCTATGCCTGTTGGAAAACGCGGCGGCCCAGGATGCAGGACGACACCCGACTCGCGCAGGCCCTGAATGAGCTACCCGCGTTTGCGCGTGAGCCCTTGGGACTCGCCGCCCGTCCCGGCGGGCTGATCGACTGCTACGCGCTAGGTGCAGCGTGGAGCGTGTCAACGTTTATACCGACCCTGCGCGCGCTCGCGAGGCACGACAACGCGAGTCTGGACGCGCGAGATGTCGTCGCGTACGCCTATGTCGTCCTCGGTGGCATGCACGAGCGCAATCGTGCTCCCCACGCCGCGATCCGCGCGCTGCGCCGGGGGGAGGCGATCGCGACGTCGGACCACACCAGGGGACGAGCCCATGTCGAGCTCGTCGGCCTGACCATGCAGGTCGGCGATCTGCAGGCATCGGAGCGATGGGCGCGTCGAGCGGCGCAGATCGGGGCCGAGCACGCGCGCTCGGCCGCCGAGGCGCTCGTCGACACTGTCGTCTCGTTTCGCTCCGGCGATCAGGTGTGGGAGGTCGACGAGCGCCTCGCGCGGGGTCATGGACACGTGGCGCTCTCCCTCGCGTCGGCCATCGAGGGTCGGGACGGCTGGCGAGCGCGGCTCCGTTGTCGGGGGCTACTCGGTCGCGACGAGGCGCTGCGAGCGATGCTCGCGGAGCTCGAGCGCAACAAGGAGAGGCGGCTCTCGCACGCCGATTACTTCTACCTTCCCGATGCGTGGTGCGACCGCTTCGCCGAGCTCGAAGGTCGGCTCGGGGGCGCGCGGTCAGCGCGCTGAGACCCCCGCGTAGGCGATCCCGGTGAGGTCCGCGATGTCGCGGTCGAACGTGACGAGGTCGCGGAGCTCGAAGCTCGACAAGCTCGCGTGACCGCATGCACGGGCGAGGACCTGCATGAGCTCGACGGTGGCCTCGAGGTAGCGGGTGAGGCGCTTCGCGCTCTCTTCGATGACGAGGCGCTGGCGGAGGTGCGGCTTCTGGGTGGCGATGCCGACGGGGCAGTTGTTGGTGTGACACGCGCGCATGCCGAGGCAGCCGATCGCTTGGAGCGCGCTGTTCGCGATCGCGACGGCGTCGGCGCCGAGCGCGAGCGCTTTGACGAAGTCCGTCTCGGTGCGGAGGCCTCCCGTGATGACGAGGGTAACGTCTTTTGCATCCGAACGATCGAGGTGCCGGCGGGCGCGCGCGAGGGCGACCATCGTCGGGAGGCTGATGTGATCGCGGAAGATGAGCGGCGCGGCGCCGGTGCCGCCGCCGCGGCCGTCGACGATGACGTAGTCGGCGCCGGCCTCGAGCGCGAAGTCGAGGTCCGCCTCGATGTGTTGCGCGCTCATCTTGAAGCCGATCGGGATGCCGCCGGTGGCGTCGCGCACCTCCGCGGCGACGGCGCGGAAGTCGCTCGGGGTGACGAGGTCGGCGAAGCGGCTCGGGCTGATCGCGGGCTCGCCTTCGCTCAGGCCGCGGACCTCCGCGATCTTCTTGCTCACCTTGATGCCGGGGAGGTGGCCGCCGGTGCCCGTCTTCGCGCCCTGTCCGCCTTTGAAGTGGAAGGCCTGACAGCGCGCGGCCTTGTCGAGGCTCCACCCGAAGCGCGCGCTCGCGAGCTCGTAGAAGTAGCGTGCGTTCGCGGCCTGCTCCTCGGGCAGCATGCCGCCTTCGCCCGAACAGATGCCGGTGCCCGCGGCGTCCGCACCTTTGGCGAGCGCGATCTTCGCTTCTTCACTCAGCGCGCCGAAGCTCATGTCGCTCACGAAGAGCGGCATCGACAGCGTGAGCGGGCGCCTGGCGCGCGGGCCGATCACGACCTCGGTCGCGACGGGATCCTCGTCGGCGAGCGGGCGCCGCGCGAGCTGGGCGGTGAGGAGCTGGACGTTGTCCCAGCGCGGCAGGACCTGGCGCGGGACACCCATCGCGCTGACCGGCCCGTGGTGGCCGAGGACGGAGAGGCCCTCGCGCGCGAGCCGTTGGATGTCGCCGTTGTGCTCCTCCTCCGGTCCACCGTGGTGGTCTTGATAGAGACCGAGATACGTCTTGCGGTCGTACGGTTGCGGGTGCTCGCGGAGGAACGACTCGACGTCGCTCCGCGAGATGAGCACGGCATCGGCTGCGCGGTCGATGGTGGCGTCGAAGCGGTTCAGGGCCTCCTCGTTCGAGTAGCTGCTCACGCCGGTGTCGTAGCGATAGTCCCAGCCGTGGACGCCGCAGATCAGGTTGTCACCATCGACGTGGCCGTCGGCCATCAGCGCGCCGCGGTGCAGGCATCGGCCGTAGAGGACCGAGACCCGATCGTCGTAGCGCACGACCACGAGGTCGACGTCGAGGGCGAGCGCGTAGGCGGGGGTCCGGTCGGCCAGCGCGCTCCACGTCGCGACCTTGATGTGGGCGTCGGTTGCGTCGGCGTCTCGGGTCGTCGTCATCCTCGTCTCCGGGTGCGAGCTTATCAGTGCGCCCCATCGGGCGCGGCCGCATCGCAGATGCACGGGCGCGCTCGACGTTACGCTCACGATCCGAGACGATGCGACGTAACGAGTCGAGGCGCTCCGCCGTCCGTCGCTCGTCGCATGGGAGGGGCAGGATGACCGAACCGAAACGCGTCTGGCTGAAGGCGCTGGCGCCGAACGAGCTCGCCGAGGGCCGCGTGAAGTCGGTGACCTGCGGGCGTCACACGATCTGCATGACGCGGTTCGAGGGGCGCTACGCGGCGCTCGAGAACGCGTGCCCGCACCAGGGCGGCCCGCTCGGCGAGGGATCGATCGAGAAAGGTTGGTTGCGCTGTCCGTGGCACGGCTGGGACTTCCACCCGACGAGCGGAGAGAGCCCGGAGGGCCTCGACGACGGGCTCGAGACGTTCGACGTCGAGGAGCGCGGCGACGGCGTCTACGTGTCGCTGCCCGAGGACGCGCCGCGCGAGCGCACGGTGAGCGACGTGATGGTGGAGACGCTGATCGCGTGGGGCGTCCGGCACGCGTTCGGGATGGTCGGACACTCGAACCTCGGATTCGCTGACGCGCTGCGCGAGGCCAGCGAGCGCGGCGAGCTCACGTTCTATGGCATCCGCCACGAGGGCGCGGCGTCGTTCGCGGCGAGCGCGTACGGAAAGCTGACGGGTCGTCCGGCCGCGTGCTTCGCGATCGCGGGCCCCGGCGCGACGAACCTGTTGACGGGGCTGTGGGACGCGCACGTGGATCGCGCGCCGACGCTCGCGATCACCGGACAAGTCCCCACGCGGCTCATCGGCCGCGGCGCGTTCCAGGAGGTCGACCTCGCGGCCGCGTTCGGTGGCGTCGCCACGTACACGGGCGTCGCGATGCCGCACTCGAGCTTCGCCGAGCTCGCCAACCTCGCGTGCAAACATGCGATCAACCGGCGTGGAGTGTCGCACCTCGTGTTGCCCGACGACGTGCAGACGATCCCGGCCGGCGATCGTACGGCGGGCACGCCGGTGGGGCGCCTCGGCGATCCCGCGATCGAGCCATCGGCGTCTTCGCTCGAGGCGGCGATCACCGCGATCGAGAAGGCCGAGCGGCCCGCGATCGTCGTCGGTCACGGCGCGCGCTTCGCGATGGACGAGATCGTCGCGCTCGCCGAGCGGCTCGGCTGCGCGGTGCTCACGACGTTCAAGGGCAAGGGGCTGATCTCGGACCGCCACCCGCTCGGGTGCGGCGTCCTCGGCCGCAGCGGTACGCCGATCGCGAGCTGGTTCATGAACGAGGCGGATCTCTTGCTCGTGTTCGGCGCGAGCTTCTCGAACCACACCGGGATCAGCGACTACAAGCCGATCGTGCAGGTCGACTCCGATCGCGACGCGCTCGCGCGCTTCCATCCCGTGTCGGTCCCGGTGTGGGGCGAGGCGGCGGTGACGGCGCGCCTCTTGACGGAGCGCATCCGCGCCGAGCGCATCGACCAGCGCTCGCAGATCGCGGAGCGCTGGGCGATCTGGCGAGCCGAGAAGGCGCGCCGTCAGGCCGAGCGATCGCATCGCGGGGTCGGCTCGGCCGCGCTCTTCGCCGCGCTCTCCGCGCGCGCAC
Source organism: Sandaracinaceae bacterium (assembly GCA_050186575.1). Lineage (GTDB taxonomy): Bacteria > Myxococcota_A > Polyangia > Polyangiales > Sandaracinaceae > JAUHXR01. The sequence goes on from JBFWYI010000039.1 coordinate 52,518, forward strand.
CGAAGGACGCGATCCTCGCGCTCGACGTGGGCAACAACACGTACTCGTTCGGCCGCTACTTCGAGTGCGACGCGCAAGCGATCTTGATGAGCGGCTACCTCGGCTCGATCGGGTTCGGCTATCCGGCCGCAATGGGCGCGTGGGCGGCGACCCAGGAGAACGATCCGCGCTACCGTGGCCGCCAGGTGATCGCGATCACCGGCGACGGAGGCTTCGGCCAGTACATGGGCGAGCTCACCACCGCGGTGAAGTACGGGATGAACATCACGCACGTGCTCTTGAACAACGCCGAGCTCGGCAAGATCAGCAAGGAGCAGCGCGCGAGCGACCACGCGGTGTGGCAGACCTCGCTCGTCAACCCGTCGTTCGCGGCCTACGCGGAGCTCTGCGGGGCGAGGGGGATCCGCGTGACGCGCGAGGAGGAGCTCGACGGGGCGCTCGCCGAGGCGATCGCGCACGACGGTCCGTCGCTCGTCGAGGTGGTCACCGACGCGGCCCTCATCTGAGCTGTGCTCATCGGAGCGGCGCTACTGGAGCTGGGCGCTGACCGCGGAGAGGATCGCGAACGCGTAGGTCGGGTTGTGCGCGCCGTGCGATCCGTCGGTCGCCACGAGCCGGAGATCGTATGCCGCGTCGGCCAGCGCGCGCGGTAGACCCGCGATCGTGATCGCGTGCTCCTCGCCGGTGATCCGCCCGTCGCCGTCGCAGTCGCCGAGCAGCCCGCCGCGCGCGTCGACGAGGTGCAGGCGCGCGTCGTGGGCCGCCACGCTCGCCGCGACCCTCGGCGTCGCGCACGAGTCGTGTACCTCGAGCGCCGCGATGCGCGCGCTCAGCGCGTGATCGGCGGAGAGCAACGCGTCGTCGAGCTCGCTCGCCACCGAGCCGCTCGTCCCGTCGCCGTTCCAGTCGCGCGCCCCGATCTCACTCGGCGCCTCGTCGCCGTGACACGGCGCGCACGCGGCCGGGTGGACCCCGCCCTCGCCGCCGCGGAGGGCGACGACGGAGAAGGTGTGGCCGCCCATCGCGCCGTACGCGGGGTCGTCCGGCTCCGGACGCGTCATGTGGCAGCGCACGCACGTGTCGGCGATCGCCCGGTGCACGCCGCCTTCCGTCGCCGTCGCGAGCCGCGCGCCGACGCCCACCAGGAGGTTCGTCTGCGGCGCGTGCGGCGCCGCGTCCGGCCCGCTCAACGCGCTCGCGCGATGACACGTGGCGCAGACCGCGCCCGCGCCCATGCGGCGGAGCGGAAGCTCGCCGCTCAGCGGATCCGTCGACTCGTAGATCCGCAACCCGCGTGGACCGACCCCGCCGTGCGGATCGTGGCACACCGGGCACGCGATCGGCGTCACGGTCAGCGGGTCCGGCGCGACGCGGACGTCGCGGCGTCGCCACTCCACGAACCCCTGCGCGCTGTGGCAATGCGCGCACGCCTCGCGCACCGCGGGATCGGTGGGCGACGCGCGGTCGACGAAGCGGCTCATCGGGCTGAGCCTCCACTCGTCCACGTGCGGCGATCGGTGGTTCGCGTCGGGGTCGTCCTCGTCGACGTCGTGGCAGCGCGCGCACACGCCGACCTGGTACTTCGCGCCGTACTGCCAGTGGTATTGCGGGGGCACGATGCGCCCCGGTCCATGACACGCGGAGCACCACACGCTGCCGTGGCGGCGGACGAGCCGCGGCGTGGTCTCCCAGAGCGAGGCGTCCGGCGGCGGTTGATCCCAGCCGACGCGCGCCGCGGTGGCGTGGAGACCGCCGTTGTCGACCCCGGGCTCGACGCCCGTCGCGTGGCAGCTCCAGCAACGCTCGCCAAACTCGGGGCCGAGCGCGCCTTCGAGGCCGCGCCGGAACGTGCGCGCGTGCGCGGTGCGCTCCCACCCCTCGTCCTCGGCCTGGTGGCACTCCGGGCGCCCGCAGTCGCGCGGCACGTCCTCGTAGGGACCCGCCTGCAAGCTGACTTCCCTTCCACCGGGCGTGTGCGCGACGGTGTAGGTGCCGTAGCGGTCCGGTCGGAAGAACGCGACTTGCGATGTTCCACCGTGGAGGACCGCCTCGCTCCCCTCGGGTCGCGTATCGAGCGTCCATCGGTGCGACGCGCCGGGCCCGCCGTTGAAGTAGACGTCGGTCCCCGTCGGCACCTGGTAGACGCCGGCCGACGTCGCGGCCGAGAGCACGCGCGCGCGCGCCGACGCCTCCTCTCCGCCGAACGTGCCCGTCACCTCGAAGCGGTAGTCGCCGCGCTGCGAGCGGTCGAGCGCGATGATCCCGAACCGTTCGTCGAGGGTGGCGCGCTCGGTCAAGGGAGGCGTGTGGACGACCAACGCGGTCCCACCGTCCTCCACCGCGATGCGGTCGTCAGCGAGCTCGGGCCCGGAAATCTGGGCCCAGCGCAGCGCGCCATCGGGGGTGCAGCGCGCGCTCGCCTCGATGCGGACCTCCGCGTCGAACCCGACCTGCAGGTGATCACCGTCTACGGTTATCGCGTCGTAGAGATGGAACGTCACCTCGGCCACGTCGCCGCGCGCGTCGATCGTCTGTGTCGCAGGGCAGCGCCCGGCCGCGCTTGCCGTCAACGTGCGTTCCGAGCTCTCTTCTACGACGATCGTGAAGCGGCCCGCTCCGTCGGCGAGGCTCGACGCGCCGTCGTCGCTCGTGATGTGCGCGCCAGCGACCGGCTCGCCGGTGCGTCCGTCGCGCACGATCCCTTCCACCTCTACAGGCGCGCCGCCGCCGCATCCCGCGCCGAGCAACACGCCCGTGGCGACGGCGGACTCGAGCGCGCGCCGCGTCGATCGGACGAGGCCCGGGCTCACGATCGCGTCGATGATCCGCGACAACGCGTCGATCCCGCGCCGCCAAGCGCCGCGCACGCCGACCGCCAGTCGGGTTGCATCCCGCAGCGTGTCGGCCGTGAGCTCCGGCTCGAACGGCCCGTCGTCGATCCGCGAGCGGACCATCGCGCGCCAGACTATCACCTCCGCGCACCTCGTCCATCCAACATGGACGTGGCGTCACACTTGATTCACCGCGCGCGGGAGCTCGTGCGCGCGCGTCGACCACCATGGCGCAGCGCGACCATCGCGAGCGCGAGGAACGCGATCGTGAACGGGCGGCTCCCGGTGGATCGCGGAGCGGCCGCGCGGCAGGTGCAGCCCTCGGCCATCGGCCCGCCGCCGTCGGGCAGCATCATCCCGGCGTCGCTCCCGCTCGGTGGCCCGGCGTCGACCGTCGGACGCGTCCCGCCGTCGCCCGGGTTCGTCATCACCGGCGGCGGGCACGGTGGGTCCATCGGCCCGTCGATCTCGCGACACTCGGCGTCGGGCGTCGGCAGCGCGTCGCATCCCGTCGCGCTCGAGGGATAGAGGAAGTGCACCGCGTCGAGATCGTCGGCGCCGAGGCTGCGCTTGCCGACGTCTCCCGGCGCGTAGCGAGGGAACGTCGCGTTGCCCTCCATGCCGGACGTGATGCCGAGCGAGCGGCCGATCAGCGCGGTCACGATCGACTGCACGTCGAGGACGTCGAGGTTGCCGTCGGTCGCCCACGCGTGCGCCGCCGAGTTGAGCACCACGCTGCCTCCGATGAGGCGGCCGGTCCCGTCGTGGGCCCAGTAGAAGTTGCCGACCGACTGCGGGCTGGAGACCCAGTCCCGCGTGTCGGAAGAGAAGTAGACGAGCACGTAGATCGCGCCCATGTCGTTGATCCAGTGCGCGCGGTCCGTCGCGTCGCTCGGCGTGCCCGCGACGAAGCGGAGGTTGCCGCACCCCGCCTCGCTCCACGACGCGAACGCCGCGTCGATCGCCTCGCCGACGCCTTCGACGCCAGCCGGGAAGGTCGCTCCGTTCACGCGGTAGCTCACCTCGATCGTGTCGGGGGTCGACGGATCTCCGTCGGCGTAGCGGACGGGACGATCGACCCCCGCCTCGCTGTCTGCGCCGCGCACTTCGGCGTAGAAGGCGTGCGCCGAGGATCCGAGGAGGAGCGCGGGGCCGAGCCCGAGCGCCCATGCACACAGCGAGCGGATCGATCGTTCCATCATCGAATCTCCATCATGAAAACGGGGCGGTGGAGCGGGGATCGGAAGAGGGAAGCGCGCCCGAGGGCGCGCGGTCTCACCAGGTGATGTCGCCGCAGAGCGTGTGGAGGTCGCGCGGCACGCACTGGAGGAACGAGCCGCCGCTCGACGCGACGATCGAGCACTGCGCGCCGGCCGGGCAGTCGGAGCTCGTGAGGCACGACTGCGCGCAGAACCAGTACGTGGTGCCGGGCGCCCTCAGGCAGGCGTCGGCCGAGCTGCCGCAGTGCGTGCTCGATCCGTCGCAGTACGAGCAGTAGCTCCCGTCCGACTCGCACGCGGGCGCGGTGTGTGCCGTCGGGACCAAGCAATCCGCGTGGCCGTCGCCGTCACGGTCCTGCTGATCCTCGCAGCACGCCTCGTTGAAGTAGAAGTTCCGGCAGGCGCACGCGGTGTCCGGCCGATCCTGGAGCCAGCCGGTGCTCGCGTTGACCGGCGCCTCCTCGCAGATTCCCCACGTACCGTCCGGCAAGCACGCTTGACGTCCCCACGAGCAGTACATCGGGCTGTCGCACCAGCGCTGTTGCCCGAGCGTGCAGCGCGAGCTGCCCCCGCCGCCGTCACCGCCCCCGCCATCGGTGCAGAGTCGGAACTCGTCGCCGAACGTGCAGTCCCAGTCGCCGCCGCCGCCGCCGTCCGGATAGTCGGGCGTGTCGTCGCTGCAGACGATGAACTCCCCTTGCTGCTCACAGTTCCAGTCGCCGCCGCCGCCGCCGTCGGGGAAGTCGCCGCCGCGTCGACGACAGCGCGTCACGCCGGCGTCGTCCCAGCAGCTCCACTGCCCGTCGTCCGGGTAGTCGGGGTTGTTGTTGCGGCACTCGCGTCCCGACTCGGTGTCCCAGCACTGCCAGCCGCCGCCGCCGTCGCCGCCCCCGCCCTCCTCGCAGATCCGGAGGTCGCCCTCGAACCAGCAGTTCCAGCCGTTGCCGCCGCCGTCGGACGGATAGCTCGGCGAGTCATCGGTGCAGACGACGAACTCACCCTGCTGCTCGCAGTTCCACTCGCTCCCTCCACCATCGGAAGGAAAGTTGCGGCCGCGGCACACCGTGGTGTGGCCGACATCCTCGCAGTCCCACTGCCCGTCGTCGGGGTAGTCGGGTCCGGGGTTCCAGCAGCGCTTGTGCTCGTCGTCGCACTCCCAGTAGTCGGGGCACTCGTAGATGCTGCAGTTCGAGCGCGCGGCGCAGTCCGGATCGACCGGACACGAGGTCTGCGGTCGGTCTTCGAAGCCCGGATCAGCATCCCCGGGATCGCGACCGAAGCCGCCCATGCACGCGCTCGTCGAGAGCGCGGCGGAAACGAACAGAAGGCGGGTCGTCCAGCGCATCGGTGTTCTCCTCGGGGAGCGCCGTGTGCATCCGCCGTGCCGCGGGGGGTGCCCTTCTCGATCCCTCGCCGCGCTTCGCGCGAAGGGAGCTCACGAAGCTCCGGGACGACAGGGGTCGTCACTCGGGCGGGTACAGTCGCGTGGATCCCATCGCGTCGACTGGGTCGGCGCGCCTGCTACCTTCTCCGCGATGCACCGCTCGGCGTGGCGGCTCGCCTATGACGGATCGAGCGTGGCGCTCGTCCTCGCGGCTGCGCTCACCGTGACGTTGGCGCCGAGCTCGAAAGCGTCGGCGTTCGTGCGCTCGACGGTGGACGGCCAGGAGGCCCGCTATCTCTTCTGGCGGTATCGCACGGTGCGCCTTCGCCCCGCGTACGCGAGCTCGGGGGATCTCGACGACGCGACGGTCGCGGGGGTGGTCGCGCGCTCGGTCAACACGTGGAACGCGGCGGGCGCGGGCTGTCCGAGCGACTTCCTGTTCGTCGATCTGGGTCCGCCGACGGGGCTCTCGACGAACCTGAGCGGCGGCGGGCACGACGGCGAGAACCGCATCGTGTTTCGCGAAGACACCTGGCCGGCGGGCGCGGACCCGGGGACGATCGCGCTGACCACGACGGTGTACCGAAAGTCGACCGGGCAGATCCTCGACGCCGATGTCGACATCAACGGCGTCGACTTCGTGTTCACCGCGGACGCCGATCCGATGCTGACGCAGACGGATATGGAGAACACGCTGACCCACGAGCTCGGTCACGTGCTCGGGCTCGCCCACGTACCGAACCCCGAAGCGACGATGTTCGCGAGCAGCGAGACCGGAGAGGTCAAGAAACGTTCCCTCGACGCCGACGACATCGCGGGCCTCTGCTGGATCTATCCCGACGGCCTGGTCACCCCCGGCGCGCCGACGAGCTTCGCGCAGCCCATCACCTCCAGCTGCGCGCTCTCCGTCGCGCCGGTGCGCCCGGGCCCCGCGCTCGGCGCGCTGTCGCTCCTCGCCGTCGTCCTCGTGATCCGACGCCGGCGAGCCTGACGCGCCTCACCATCGAGATCGCTACCGCGAGCTACTCGGACGCGCCGGCGAGGAGGTCGCCGAGCTGCGCGATCAGATGAGCGGGTCGAAACGGCTTCCGCATCCATCGAAGGCGCGGATCGTCGGGCAGCGTCCAGCCGAGCTCTTCGGGGCTCGCGGCGGAGAGGATCGCGACGGGGACGTCGATGTCACGCGCGCGGAGGCCTTGGTAGAACGCGAGGCCGTCGACGTCCGGCATCATCGCGTCGACCACGACGAGATCGGGCGGCGCGTCGAGCGCGCACCTCATCGCCTCCGCCGCATCCGCGAACACGCGCGCGTCGCAACCGCCGGCCTGGGTCAGCGTGATCTCGAGGAGCCGTCGCGTCGCCGGCTCGTCGTCGAGCGCGATCACGCGGAGGCCCTCGGTCGGCCGCTGGACGGCGCTCGGGGGGGCGGCCACGGGCGCCGTCGGCGCGGCGTCCGTCATCGCGTCGAGCGCGGCGCTGGCGAGCCGGCGCGCGCCTTCGATCGCGGCCATGTCACCGCCGCCCGCGCGCAGCGCGTTCTCCAGACGTCCCGCACGCTCGCCGAGCGCGGGTCGCTCCGCGTTCGCCGCGATCCCGCGCAGCTTGTGGGCGAGGCGACGGATCTCGTCCTTGGCGAGCCCGTCGCCTCCCTCGAGGCGATCCGCCGCCGCGCGTAGCTCCTCGGCGCGCGTCGCGAAGCCCTCGCGGGTCCGTGCCGCGAGCGCGCTGAGCCTCGCCGACAGCCCGCCGAGATCGTCCTCCATCGCCGGCGATTGTTGCATGCGCACGCGCCGACAGGCACCCTGGGCGTACTCGATGAGCGGCTCGGACCGATCCGAAGCGCCGACGCACGCGCCACCGCGGCCGCGGCCGAGCACCATCCCCCCCGGCATCCGGGAAGGTATCTTGCTCGACGACACCTATCGGCTGCAGTCCTCGCTCGGCGAGGGCGCGATGGGGATGGTGTACCTCGCGACCGACGAGCGGCTCGAGCGCGACGTCGCGGTGAAGTTCATCCTCCCCGACCTCGTGCGCAGCCGCGAGGCGCACGACCGATTCCTGCGCGAGGCGCGCACGATGGCGCGCGTCCACCACGTGAACGTCGTCGAGATCTACGCGTACGGCGACTACCTCGACGCGCCGTACTTCGTGATGGAGTACGTGCCGGGCACCACGGTGGACGCGTGGATGGACCGGCGCGCGCGCCCACACCTGTCGGTCGACGAAGCGATCGGCGTCCTCGATCAGGTGTGCCGCGGGGTCAGCGCGATCCACGAGGCGGGGGCGGTGCACCGCGACCTCAAGCCGTCGAACGTGCTGATCGGTCCCGCGTTCCGCGTCTGCGTGACGGACCTCGGGCTCGCGAAGGTGCTCGATCACGCGCTCGACGCGGACGGCGGCGACACGGTGAGCGGGACGCCCGCGTACATGGCTCCGGAGGTGATCCTCGGCGCCCCGCCGGTGCCCGAGCGGGAGTCGCAGGTCGACGTGTACTCGCTCGGCGTGATGGCCTTCGAGCTGTTCACCGGGCGGCTCCCGTTCGAGCATCGGAACGCGACCGACATGATGCTCGCGCACGTCGACCACACGCCGCCCGCGCCGTCCGAGCTGCGCGCCGATCTCCCGCCCGCGTTCGATCGCGTGGTCCTCAACGCGCTCGAGAAGGATCCGAAGAAGCGCACCCAGGGGGCGGCCGCGTTCCGGCAAGCGCTGCTCGCCGCGCGTCAGACCGCGAGCGTGGTGAAGAAGGCCCCCGCCTTCCTGATCGCCGACGACGACGAGGACTTCCGCGAGCTCGTGCAAGAGACCTTGCGATACGCGTTCCCCGACAGCGAGGTGGTGAGCGTCGCGGACGGCGACGCCGCGCTCCGCTCGGCGGAGAAGAACCCCGCCGCGCTCGCGATCGTCGATCTCGACATGCCGGGGATGAACGGCGTCGAGCTGACGGCCGCGTTCCGCGCCACCCCGAAGCTGTCGCGCATGCCCATCCTCGTCGTCACCGCGACGGGCGGCGCGCCGGACTGGCGCCTCCTCCAGTCCCTCGGCGCGGACGGCTTCCTCGTCAAACCGATCGATCCGGTGAGCCTCATCGCGCTCGTCCGCCGCACGCTCGAAGCGGTCCGCTGAGCGGCCGTTCGCGGTCGGTCCTTCAACGGGCGGCCGACCGAGCTCGCTCTATCGCGCGCGGCGCGGTCCGCCGAGCTGACGCAGGTGCGTGACCGCCACCGCGAGCGCGTCGGTCGCGTCCACCCCGAGGCCCGCCTCGATCCCCAGCATCACGCAGATCAACTTGCTGACCTGCTCTTTGTCGGCCGCGCCGCGCCCCGCCACCGTGCGCTTCACGAGCGCGGGCGGGTACTCCGCGAGCCGGAGCGATCGCTTCGCGGCCAGCAGCAGCACGACGCCGCGCACGTGTCCGAGCTTGATCGCCGCGTTCGCGTACTTTGCGTAGAACACGTCCTCGACCGCGATCGCCTCTGGCCGGTGCTCGGTGACGAGCGCGTCGAGCGCGTCGAACACGGTCTCGAGGCGGTCGGCGAGCGGTGCCTTCGCGTCGAGCGCGATCACGCCCGCGTCGACGCAGCGCAGCTGGACGCCGGTCCGCTCGGCCACGCCCCAACCGGTGCGCCGCGTCCCGGGGTCGATCCCGAGCACCCTCACGAACGTCTCCCGAACACCGGGACGAACCATGGCGTACGACGGGGCTCGCGCAACGGGCGTGAGGCCAGGCATTGACGCGGCGACGGCGCCGTGGTGAAGAGCTTCGATGTTCAAGCTTCCGCCCGCGCCTCGGTTGACCGGCTCCGTCCTGCGCTCCGTGGTGGGAGCCGCCAAGAGCGAGGCGATCCGGCGCCCGATCGTCGCGCTGATGCGCAAGGACCTCGGGATCGACGCGGCGTTCGCACTCCCCGCGTCGATGCGAGGCCCGCAGCCGCTCGACGTGATCCCGACCCGCGCCCGCGCGCCACGGGCTCGCGGCGGCTCGCTCGATCTACCGGCCGTGCCGAGCGCGATCGCGAGCGCTCGCGCGTGGACGAGCGCCTTCGAGGCGGCGCCCGCGCGGGTCGTCGAGGTCACCGAGCGCGCGATCGCCGAAGCGAAGCGGCTCGAAGCGGCGCGCCCGACGCTCGCGTGCTTCACGTCGATGGACGAGGAGGGTGCGCTCCGTGATGCGCGCGCGAGCGCGGCGCGCTACGAGGCCGGCGCGCCGAAGAGCGCCCTCGACGGCGTCGTCGTGCCGATCAAGGAGGAGGTCGACGTCGCGGGCTACGGCTATCGTCTCGGCACCGCGTTCATGCCGCCGCGCCGCGACGCCGTCGATGCAACGTGCGTTGCGAAGCTGCGGGATGCCGGCGCGATCATCCTCGGCTCCACGGCGATGACCGAGATGGGGATGAGCCCCCTCGGCGGCAACGTGCAGCGCGCGATGCCGCGCAACGTGCACGCGGTCGACCGGCTCCCCGGCGGCAGCTCGACGGGCAGCGCGGTGGCGGTCGGCTCCGGCCTCGCGCCGGTCGCGATCGGGAGCGACGGCGGCGGGTCGATCCGGATCCCGGCGTGCTTCAACGGGCTGTTCGGGATCAAGCCGACGTTCGGCGCGATCTCGCGCCACGGCGACGGATTCGGCGGCACCGTCGATCACCTGGGCCCGATCGGCGCGTCGGCGCACGACCTCGCGGCGCTCCTCGAGATCGCGGTCGGCGAAGATGAGCACGATCCGTTGACCCGCGGGGTGCCGGCGGGCGACGGTCGCTTCCTCGCCGCGCTCGGCGCGGGGGTGAAGGGCATGAAGATCGGCGTGCTCGAGAGCGAGATCGACGCCGCCGCCCCGGAGATCGCGCGCGCGTGTCGTGAGGCGCTCGCCGCGTTGGTGCGCGAGGGGGCCGAGCTCGTCGAGGTCGATCTGCCGCTCGCGGCGCACGCGTCGGGGATCGGCTACGTCACGATCGGCATCGAGGCGTACACGTCGCTGCTCGCGGCGCGCCGCGACCGCTGGGATCAGCTCGGGCCGGACCTGCAGCTCCTCATGCGCCTCTTGAGCGAGTTCGGGTCGAGCGACTACGTCGACGCGCAGTGCCTCCGCGCGACGATGCGCGCGCAGACGGCGGAGCTCCTGCGGCGCGTCGACGTGCTCGCGCTCCCCACGACCGCGACGGTCGCGCCGACGGTGACCGCGCTCGATCTCTCGCAGGGGTTCGCCGACACGGCGGCGCTCCACGCCACGTGCCGCTTCTCGTTCGTCGGCAACCTCACCGGGTTGCCCGCCGGCACCGCGCCGGTCGGCCGAGGCGAGGGCGACATGCCGGTGGGCCTCCAGATCATGGGCGATGCGCACGACGAGATGTCGGTGCTCGCCGTCCTCGCCCACCTCGAGCGCACGGGGGTCGCAGAGGTCCGCGCGCCGCGCGTCGCCGTGAGCCCGCTCGGCTGAGCGCATGGTCCGACGGTACGACCCGGTTTCTGTAGAGGGAGAAGAACGTTGACGACCTTGGGAACGCCACGCACCCGCACCGCCACCAAGATGTTGCTCCTCGGCTCGGGCGAGCTCGGCAAGGAGGTCGCCATCGAGGCGATGCGCCTCGGGGTCGAGGTCATCGCGGTCGATCGCTACGCGAACGCACCGGCCATGCAGGTCGCGCATGGGTCGCACGTGATCTCGATGCTCGATGGCGCCGCGCTGCGGCGCGTGATCGCGGAGGAGAAGCCGGACTTCGTGGTCCCCGAGATCGAGGCGATCGCGACCGACACGCTCGTCGAGCTCGAGGCCGAGGGCGTACACGTGGTGCCGACCGCGCGCGCGGCGCGGCTCACCATGGATCGCGAGGGCATCCGTCGCCTCGCCGCCGAGGAGCTCGGTCTCCGGACGTCGCCGTACCGCTTCGCCGGCACCGAGGCGGAGTACCGCGCGGCGGTCGACGCGATCGGGATGCCCGCCGTGGTGAAGCCGGTGATGAGCTCGTCGGGCAAGGGGCAGAGCACGGTCCGGACGCCGGCCGACGTCGACCGCGCGTGGGCGTACGCGCGCGACGGTGCGCGCGGCGGCGCGGGGCGGGTGATCGTCGAGGGCTTCGTCGACTTCGACTACGAGATCACGTTGCTGACCGTGCGCCACGCTGGCGGCACCACGTTCTGCGCGCCGATCGGGCATCGCCAGGTCGAGGGCGACTACGTCGAGAGCTGGCAGCCACAGCCGATGAACGACGTCGCGCTCGACGAGGCGCGCCGCATGGCCGCCGCGGTCACCGACGCGCTCGGGGGCCGGGGCCTGTTCGGGGTCGAGCTGTTCGTGAGCGGCGAGACGGTATGGTTCAGCGAGGTGTCCCCGCGCCCGCACGACACCGGGATGGTGACGATGATCTCGCAGGATCTCAGCGAGTTCGCGCTCCACGTGCGCGCGATCCTGGGCCTGCCGATCCCCGACCCGCTGATGCAGCACGGGCCGAGCGCGTCCGCGGTGATCCTCGCGCGCGGCGACAGCGACGCGCCCGCGTTCCATCACCTCGAGCGCGCGCTCGAGGAGCCCGACACGCAGCTGCGCCTGTTCGGCAAGCCGGAGGTCAAGGGACACCGCCGCCTCGGCGTGGCCCTCGCGCGCGCGCGCTCGATCGACGAAGCGCGCGCCAAGGCGACCCGCGCGGCCGGGGGCGTCGAGGTCGAGCTCGGCTGAGAGACGAGGCTCAGTCCCCGCGCTCGTTCTCGAGCGCGCGGGCACACGCCCGCATCTCCTCGCGGTCTTCCTCGCTCAGCGTCGGATAGCGCGGGTCGATCTTCTTCAGCGTGCCGAGCACGACGTCGGCGACGGTGCGCCGCATGAACGGCTTGTCGTCGGCGGGGATCGCGTACCACGGCGCCCACGGCCGGCTCGTCTCGCGCAGCGCCTCCTCGTACGCCTCCATGTAGGCGTCCCAGTGCCCACGTTCGCGTACGTCGCCAGCGCTGAACTTCCATTGCGCATCTTCATCCTCGATGCGATCGAGGAACCGGTCGCGCTGCTCGGCGCGGCTCACGTTGAGCCAGAACTTCACGACGACCGTCCCGTTGCGCGATAGGTGCCGCTCGAAGTTGCGGATCGAGTCGTAGCGCTCGTCGAACAGCGCTGCGTTCTTCGGGCGATGCGGGATGCGCTGCCCGTCGAGGTACTCCGGGTGCACGCGCACGACGAGCACCTCCTCGTAGTGCGAACGGTTGAAGATGCCGATGCGCCCGCGCTCGGGGAGCGCCTTGACGACTCGCCAGAGGAAGTCGTGCTCCAGCTCCTCGGGCGACGGAGCCTTGAACGAAGAGACCTGGCACCCGGCGGGATCGATCCCGCTCATCACCGCGCGGATCGTTCCGTCTTTGCCCGCCGCGTCCATCGCCTGGAACACGAGCAACAGAGCGTGGCTGTCGTAGGCGTAGAGCGCACGCTGGAGCGCGCGCATCGAGTCGACCGTCTCCGCGAGCCCCTCGGCGTGCTTCTCCTTCTTCTTGCGCTCGTCCTTGGGCGGCTTCGTCGGCGCGTCCGCGACCTTGAAGCGTCCGTCGAACGGCACGAGGTAAGGAGAGTCGACGACGTAGCGGGCCTTCTCACTCATGGCCGCGACTCTATCAGGCGTGTTTCACGCGAGGGCGCGGAAGCTCGCGAGCGCGCGATCGATCTCGTCGTCGGTCACGTACGGCGCGGGGCCGAAGCGCAGCAGATCACCGCGCGCGTCCACGTAGACGCCGCGCTCGCGCAACCGCGTGACGAGCTCCCCGGCGCGCGGCGTCCGCACGCTCACGAACCCGCCGCGCTGGTCAGGCTCGCGCGGCGTCAGGATCTCGAAGCCCTCGAGCCCCGCGAACAGACGGTCCGTCTGACGGAGCGAGATCGCGCGCAGCGTTCCGACGTCGAGGCCGCGCTCCTCGAAGAAGCGGATCACGCGGCGCGCGCGGTAGTGGCTCACCGGGTCGTACGTGCTCCCGGCGAACCGATCCGCGCCGCGCACCCCGTAGCGCACCCGGTCCGACGCGTCCTTGTCGCCGAGCGTCGCGAACTCGGCGAACCAACCGGTGTACACCGGCGACAAGGTACAGTGCGGAGGTACGCGTAAGAAGCAGCACCCTTCGCCCCACTGCGCGTACTTGTAGCCGCCCGCCGTCGCGAACACGGGGACGTCGAAGCTCACGAGGTCGAACGGCACGACGTTGAACTGATGGTAGGCGTCGAGCAGCACCTCGGCGCCTCGCTCGTGGGCGATGCGCGCCGCCTCGTGCAGCCCGGGCACCACCGACGCGGTCTCGAACAACACCGTCGAGCACATGAGCGCCGAGGTGCGCTCGTCGATCGCCGCGGCGAGCCGCTCCGCGAGCGAGTCGAGCGGCGAGGGGTCGACCCACACCACCTCGAGCCCCACCTCGGCGAGGCGCGCGAGCTGACGGCGCATCGAGTGAAACTCCCCGCGCGTGGTCACGATGCGAGGCCGCTCGGAGAGCGGGAGCGCGCTGAGGAAGCGCGTCACGAGCTCGTGGGTGCTCTGGCCGAGCGCGATGCGATCCGGCGCGTCGTTCCACTGCGCCGCGACCGCCGCGCGGATCGCGTCGGCTGCGTCGCTGGCCGCGCCCCACTTGTCGTCGACTAGGCGCGCCGCGTCGTCGAACGCCTCGAGCACGCCCTCGCGCGCCACGTCGGGCCAGGCCTGGTGCGAGTGTCCGGTGAGGAGGACGCGATCCTCGGCGAGGAAGCGGGAGTAGTGAGGGCGCAGCGCGTCGGGGCTCATCGGTCGCCGGGGAGCATAGCGCGACCGCCCGACGTGCGAACGCCCCGCCCAGCATCGCTGGACGGGGCGTCGTCAGGGGTCGAGCGCGGTCGAGCTCAGCGGCAGACGCCGTCGATGCAGCTCTGACCCGCGTTGCAGTCCGACTGCTGCGTGCAGTCGCTGGTCGCCTCGTTGGTCGTCGCACACACCATGTCGAGGCAGAACGTCAGGCTGACGTCGAACCGCGGACACTCCGCGTGCATCGTGCAGGGCGAGCGGCACGCACCGTTGCGGCACACCGCGCCAGCCATGCAGTCCGCGTCGGACTCGCAGAACGGATGCGGACGGTCGTCGATGCGGCATCGGCCGAAGTAGCAGTAGCTGCCCGTCCCACACTCCGCGTCGGTGCTGCACTCGTCGTAGCATCCGCCGTCGACGCAGATGTCGCCGGTGCTGCACATCGAGTTGTCCATGCACATCATGGACGGCGGCTCGGGCACGCAGTAGTTGCCCACGCACATCTCGCCGGTCGGGCAGATGGTGTCGGCGTCGCAGCCCACCGTGCAGCGCTCGTTCACGCAGACGCGGCCCGGGCCGCACTCCGTGTTGAACTGGCAGGTGTCCTCGTCGGCGCGGCACTCGCCGTCGATGCAGCTGAAGCCCGTGTCGCAGTCCGCGTCGCTCGCGCAGCCACCGGGCTCCTCGCTCGGCGTGCAGGTCCCGTCGATGCACACGAAGCCCGCCTCGCACTCGTCGTTGGACGCGCAGGACGGGGCCGGCTGGCAGACGCCACCCGCGCACACCTCGCCCGCGTCGCACTCCGCGTGGGAGCTGCACTCGGCCGGACCGCAGAGCCCGTCGATGCACACGAGGTCATCGGGGCAGTCGGCCGTGGTGGTGCAGGCGCCGGGCGTCGGTATCGGCATCTCCTCCGGCGCGACGCACAGACCGTCGCGGCAGATCGTACCGCGCTCGCAGTCCGTGATCTCGGTGCAGCCCGACGCGACGCACCCGAGGTCGGTGCAGATCTCGCCGGTGCTGCACTCGAAGTCGCCGCGGCACGGCGTGCGATCCGGCGGCGGCTCCTCGCGACAGCCGACGCCGTCGCAGGTGTAGCAGCCGGTATCGTCGCAGTAGTAGTCCTCGTTCCGACAACCGGCGAGGGCCAACAAGCCAAGCCCGGCGGCCGCGAACGGGATGACCCGAGCCCACAGAGACCGGCGGGGTGAAACTGAATGCAAGCGGATCTCGCTCACGGCGGCACCTTTCTCCTCTCCCGCTCGAGACTTCGGGCGGGTCGACTCCGAGCCGTGCAGTACCAGGAATCGTGCCATGGGGTCTCCGGATGGGGATCGAAGGCGATTCCTCCCCGTCCGTCAACTCAGGTTCACGATCCGCCGAGCCGCTCACGTGAACCGCCTGGCACAGCGGATCGAGCGTCCGAAGGAAACAACATCAATTAGGATGCGCCGGTGCGGAGCGCGGTTCGTCGAACGTGGTCGTCAGCGTGCGCGCTCCTCGCGTTCGGTTGCGGCGGAGCGGCCCCTGCGGCGGGGCCTCGTCCGGCCGTCGCGGCGTTCGCTCGGGCGCTCGAGCGCGGGGATGCGGACGGCACCTACGCGCTGCTCGACGAGGCGCGGCGCCGCGGGCGGTCCGACGAAGAGCACCGCGCGTTGATGCAGACCAACGCGGCGGAGCTCCGTGAGCAGGGTCGATCGCTTCGGGAGGCGTTGGGCACCGACGCGGTGGAGGCGCGCGCGCATGCCGAGCTGCGGACCGGCGAGACGGTCGTCCTCGTGCTGGAGGCCGACGGGTGGCGGATCGACGGTGGGGTGCTCGACGCGGCCGGGCTCGGATCGCCGCTCGATGCGGTGGCCGCGCTCCGCCGCGCGCTGATGCGCCGCGACTTGCCCGGCATCGAGCGCGTGCTCAGCCGTCAGACGCGCGCGGAGTGGGAGGAAGAGGTGCGCGCGTTGGTCGACGCGACGGCCGACGAGCTCGACCTCGAGGTCGAGCTCGAGGGCAACCGCGCGCACGTCCGCACCACCGGCGGTGGATCGATCGAGCTGGTACGGGAGTCGGGCGAGTGGCGGGTCGTCGACGTACGGCCGGCCGGCGCGCCGCCGTGAGCGGCGCGCCGAGCGAGGCGCAAGGAACGTTGCGACGCTACGGCCGGGCTTGGCAGGTGCCGGCGCCGAAGCCCGTGCACTGATAGGGCGGGAGGCAGTCGGCGCCGCCGGTGCCGATGCCGCCGCAGCAGATCTCGCCCTCGCCACCGCACGTGACGCAGACGGTGCCGCCGCAGACGGCGTATGGCCCGCTGCACCCGATCCCGCCGGGGCAGCACGGCTGTCCGGGGTTGCCGCAGGTGCCGCCGAGGCAGCCTCCGCCCGAGCACATGCCGAGCGTCGCGCCGCAGCTGCCGCCGTCTGCGACGCAGGTGTCACCCACGCAGCACCCGCCGGCGCCGCACGCCTGGCCGGGGCAACACGGCTCTCCATCTCCACCGCAGGTCTGGCACGTGTCGGGTCCCGGCTGCCGCACGCACGCGAGGCCGCTCGCGGTGCAGTACTGATCGCCGCCGTCGCTACAGCACACTTCGCCGTCGCCGCCGCATGGCGCCGCGCCGAATCCGCCGAGGCACGAGCCGGTGGTGCACGTGTACGTCGGCTGGCAGGCGCCGCCCGCCGCCACGCACTCGCCGAACACGCAGCAGTCGTCGGTCGCGCACGACGCGGCGGGCGCCGCGCAGCAGGGGCTGCCCGCGGCCCCGCACGCCGCGATCGTCCCTGCCGAGCAGACCATGCCGCTCATCGACGCGGGCTCCTCGCCCGACGCGATGCACGAGCCTGCGTCGCAGCACGCGCCGCCCGAGCAGGTGCCCGTCGCGCCTCCGCAACACGGCGTGCCCGGTACGCCGCACACCTCGCAGGAGCCGGACGCCGCGCATTGGCCGATCGTCGTGCAGTCCTGTCCGACCGCGATGCAGAAGTCGGTGCCGGGCCGCGCGTCGCAGCACCCGGTCGTGCACGTCGACCCTGCGCAACACGGCTGACCTGGTCCACCGCACGCGACGCATGTGCCGCCCGTACCACACACCGTGCCGGCGCCGGAGCACGCATCGCCTGCGCAGCACGCCTCACCGAGACCGCCGCAGTGCGCGCACGTGCCGGCGCCGCCGCCTACGCAGTTGGTGCTCATCGCCGTGCACGTGCGTCCGGGGCAGCACGCCTCGCCGGCGCCACCGCAGCCGCCGCACGAACCGCCGCTGCACATCCCACCCGAGGGGCAGGCCGACCCCATGCCGACGCACGTCGCGCCGTAGCAGCAGCCCGTGCCGCAGTCGCCGAGCGCGCAGCACGCCTCGCCCGCGCCGCCGCACGGCGAGCACACGCCCGCCGCGCCGCACACGTTCCCCGCGTTGCACATGTCACCCGTGCAGCACGCCTCACCAGCGCCACCGCACGCAACGCAGTTTCCAGCGCTACACACGGAGCCCGACGCGCACATGTCACCGGGGCAGCACGCGCTCCCCGCGGTGCCGCACGCGGTGCACGTCATCGTCGTGGCGTCGCAGGTGGCGCCCGCGCCGCACATGTCGCCGCTGCAGCACGCCTCGCCGACCCCGCCGCACGCGACGCAGGTGCCGCCGACGCACTCGCCGCTCGAGCACACGTCGCCGGCGCAGCACGCGAGCCCCGGCGCGCCGCACGCCGGTCCGCCGTCGGTCTCTCCGGGCCCCGCATCGGTGTCGCCCGGCCCCGCGTCGGTCCCCGGCCCCGCGTCGGTGCGCGGTCCCGCGTCGGTCCCGCCGGGCCCTGCGTCGCGTCGACCGGAGTCGGGGGTGCTGCCGTCTTCGATCGCGGCGTCGAGCATGTTGGATTCGCTACAACCGAACGTGAGGAGCACGACGGTGGCGCAGAGCGCACACACACGAAGCTGGGTCATGACGGATCTCCGGCTGGGGGGCGGTTGGATCGCGGACCGCGAAAGCCTGCCTGAAACGCGATCGTCGCGGCAAGGGTGCGGCCCGCTTACGAGGACCTCTCCGGATCGCGCATGCGGATGCACACCTTGGCGCGCGCGATCGGGCGCTGCGGATCGTCCTGCCACGCGCGCGCCTCGACCACGAGGATGCGCCGGCCGTGCCGCAGGACCTGCGCGCTCGCGAACGTCTCCTCGGCTCGACCCGATCGGAGGTAGTCCACCGTCATCGAGACCGTCTTCGGCAGCGCGGGCGCGTCGTTGATCCAGATCGCGGTGAACACCGCGGCCGACTCGAGCAGCGCGCCGATCGTCCCGCCGTGGAGCGCGGGGATCGCGGAGTCACCGATGCGTCGGGGGCTGAACGGCATGCGGAGCCGGGGGGCGCCGTCGACCATCTCGCCCTCGAGGTCGAGCCAGCGCGCGTACGGGATCACGCGCAGCAGACGGTCCGGCTCGCCGCGCTCGCGCGCCTCGCGCACCGCGTCGGTGACGGTGGTCATCGCCCCGCTCCGAGCGTCCGCGCCCGATTCACGGAGCGTCCCGCCGGATGAAGGTGGCGGCGACCGACGCGATCGGAGCCTCCTCGTCGTCTTGGTACGCGAGACCGCGGACGAACCCGATCGTGCGCGTGAGCTTGTAGCACTCGGTGCTGGCGATCACGTCGAGCCCTGCGAGGCCGGGCTTGAGAAAGTCGATGCGCAGATCGACGGTCGCGATCCCGGAGTCTCGTCCGAGGCGGAGGAGCATCGCCATGCCCGACGCCGCGTCGAGGAGCGTCGTGATCGGACCGCCGTGCAGGAGCCCGCGATCGATGTCGCCGACGAGGTGCTCGGCGAAGGGGAGCCGCATCCAGCAGAGCCCGCGCTCGGGCTCGGCGCGGATGACCTCCAACCCGATCTCGCGGTTGTGCGGCACCTCCGAGCGCATCGAGGCGTTGAGCGCGTCGAGATCGATCACGGGAGCGCGATCCCCAGCGCGGCGAGCTCCTTCTCGGCCTGTTCGGCCCAGCCGCGGTTGGCGGCCGGGCTCGCGGGGCTGGGGTGGAGGATGCGCCCGACCTTCGCGCTGAGCCCGCCCGCGAGCGGCAACACGGCGCGCGAGCGATCCTCGGCGAACTTGCCGACGCCGACGATGACGTTCGGCGAGAGCGCGCGGAACGAGTCGGCGAGCGCGCGATCGCACGCGGCGAACAGCGCCTCGCGCTCGGCGGCGGGCAGCTTCTCGGGCACGCGATTGCGCCCCGAGCTCTCCATGAACACGAGCGGGCAGTAGTTCAGCACGAAGAAGCGCGAGAAGAAGGCTTGCGCGGTACCGAAGCGATCCCTCGCCCAGCCCCAGAGCCGCGTCCCCGAGATCTCGGAGCGCGTGGAGCTCAGCCCCAGGATGGGTCGCTTCGGGTGCTCGCGCGGCGGCTTGCCGACCGCGCCGTCGATGCCCATCCAGCCGGTCACGATCGCGGGATCGCCGAACGGGACGCCGCTCTGCGCCATCCCGAACGGACCCGGGTTCATGCCGACCAGCACGACTTCCTTGGTCGTGCTTCCGTAGCGCTCGAGGTACGCGCGGTGCGGCGCGAACGCGTAGGCGAGCGGGTCGTAGACGTACTCGGTCGGCGGCGCGAACGAGAGCGCGTCGACCTCCACCTGGAGGCGCATCGCGATCTCGATCAGCGAGGCCGATACCGCGCTCACGCGCTCAGCGCGCCTGGTAGAGGCTCAGCCCACCGACGTAGAGGAACCCGACCATGAACAGCACGAGGAACGGGATGCTCGCCCACGCGCCGATCCAGATCGCGAGCGCGATCGTGGCGACGAAGTAGAGGCCGAACCCGAACTCCACGAGGCTGTAGAAGTTCTTCCCGGCCTTGTACTTCTTCTTCACCCAGGTCTCTTCGTTCTTCACCACGCCGTGCTTGGGCGTGCGCACGAACTCGCTCTCGCGGCCGAACAAGCCCTCGGCCACCGCGCGCGCGTTGTTGAGCGACAGCCCGATGCCGAGCGCCATCATCAATGGCAGGCGGCGGAGCGCCTCCCACAGGTTCGAGTAGAGGGCCCGGTGGGTCGTGACATAGAAGAGCACGATCGATCCGCTCGTCGCCGCGAACAGCGGCACGTCGAGGAGCAGCAGCTCGGGCCGATCCATCTGCTCGCGCAGCAGCATGTTCGGCAGCTGGAGGAGCGCGAGCACGATCAGGAACACGTAGGCGAAGTTGTTCGTGAGGTGGAACAGCGCCTCGATCTTGACGTGGAGCGGCAGCTTCGCGCGGAGCACGATCGGCAAGAGCTTCTTCGCGGTCTGCGCCGAGCCCTTGGCCCAGCGGAACTGCTGGGTCTTGAAGCTGTTCATCTCGCACGGGATCTCGGCCGGCGCGAGCGCGTCGGGGACGTACACGAACCGCCAGCCCTTGAGCTGGGCGCGGAACGAGAGGTCCATGTCCTCGGTCAACGTGTCGTGCTGCCAACCGCCGGCGTCGACGATCGTCTGCTTGCGCCACATCCCCGCGGTGCCGTTGAAGTTGAAGAAGCGGCCCGAGCGGTTGCGCGCGATGTGCTCGATGACGAAGTGCCCGTCGAGCATCATCGCCTGGACGCGCGTGAGCATCGAGTAGTCGCGGTTCAGGTGGCCCCAGCGGGCCTGCACCATACCGACCTGGGGATCCGAGAAGTGATGGATGAGGTCCTTCACCAGGCTCGGGGTCGGCGTGAAGTCCGCGTCGAAGACGAGGAGGTAGTCGCCCGCCGCGACCTCGAGGCCCGCCTCGAGCGCGCCCGCCTTGAAGCCGGTGCGGTCGGTGCGGTGGAGATACACAGCGCGGTAGCCGCGCTCCCTGAGCTCGTCGACCTTCGCCTTCGCGATCTCGGTCGTCTCGTCGGTCGAGTCGTCGAGGACCTGGATCTCGAGCTTGTCCTTCGGGTAGTCGAGCTCCGCCACGCTCTCGATGAGGCGCTCGGCGACGTAGAGCTCGTTGAACATCGGGAGCTGCACCGTGACGACGGGCAGCTCGCGGAAGCGCTCGACCGGCGTGGGCGCGTGCTTCTTGTGCTTGTAATACAGGTAGACGAGTTGACCTCGGTGAAACCCGTACACCGCGAGGATCGTCAGCGTCAGCAGATAGACGCCGATGACGAGGAGTTCCATAGGGGGCTCCGTCGGTCCCTTGGTCGGCGTGACCTGGGACCCAAAACCCGCGGATTACGCGGGATTTCACACGGCGTCCTCTATACGACATCGATTGTCATCGAAATGTACTCGTTCGTACTTCATCGTCGCTTAGCAACCTGAAATTACTCAGGTTTCCCGCGGATGGGGGCGGGCGCCCACATGGGGCCCTCACCAGAGCACGTCGAGGGGAGCGACGTCGGTGTGACGCTCGAGCAGCTCGACGCGGCGCTCCAATAGGATCGCATCCGAGTCGATGCTCCGGACCTGCACCGCGTGGGACCCGACCGGGGCATGGAACCGACCGGGAGCCTGACCGAGACGACGACCGTCGAGCAGCACGATGCCCCGCGCGAGGTTCGGTCCTCCGACCCGCAGCGTCGCGGTCGGCGTGCTCGGGGTTGGCGAGGCGGAGTCGCCACCCGACCGATCGGAGGCTCGCGGTCGCCCTGCTCCCGGTGCGGTTCCGTCGCGTCGTCCCGACGGGCGCGCGCTGGCGACGGGTCGGGCCGCCACCGTGCCGCCGACGACCTCCGGGGTGTCCGCGACCGCGTCGCCGACGTCGCGCTCATCGCTCGCCGCGTCGTCGAGGTCGTCGAGGTCGTCGGGGTCGTCGAGGTCGTCGGGGTCATCGGGGTCATCGCGTTCGCTCTCGCCGGCCCGCTCCTCGCGGGGGTCGGGTCCGAGGTCGGTGCGGAGCGCGTCGCGATCGGGCGAGGCGACGACCCCGATCGAGGTGGGTCCGTCGCCGATGGCCCAGACGAGCACCGCGACGACGCCGAGGCCGGCGGCGAGCGCGGCGGACGTCAGCGCGAGCAGCCGTCCGCGCGCGCGAGGCCGCGCGCTCGATGCGACCCGCGGCAACGTCTGTGGAGCGCCCGCCGCGTCGGTGAGCTCGAAGCGCCGAGGCTCCGCGCCGACCGCGCGCACGAGCTCGCGTCCGGCGAGCTGATCGATGCCGCGGGGCGGGCTCGCTTCGCCGAGCGACGACAGCCACTTCGCGAGCTCGCGCCGCGGCGAGTCGGAGCTGAGCTCGGAGCGCAGCCGTCCCGCCGTCTCCGCGACCTCGAGCGCCGAGGGCCGCGCCTCCGGCGAGGCGTCCACGCATCGCGTCACCAACGCTCGGAGCGCCTCGGGCCACTCGGGATCGATCGCGTCCGGGTCGGTGGTGCCCGTGGCGAGCGCGAGGAACGTGACCCCGAGCGCGTAGACGTCGCTCGCGGACGTCGCGCGGTGACCCTCCGTCTGCTCCGGCGCGAGGTAATGAAGCTTGCCTCGTATGAGGCCGGTCGCCGTCCGCTCACTCCGCTCGCGCGCGAGGGCGATCCCGAAGTCGGACAGCTTCACGTCGCCTTGGTGGCTCACGAGCACGTTCGACGGGCTCACGTCCCGGTGCACGATCCCGAGCGGCGCGCCGCTCCGGTCCGTCGCGTGGTGCGCGTAGTCGAGCGCGTGAGCGACCTCGTGGAGCACGTGGAGCGCGACGGTGAGCGGCGCGCGGCCCCCTGCGCGTTGGCGCGCGCGGCTCATGTCCATCCCGTCGACGAACTCGTAGACGATGAACTCGCTGCCTTCGAGCTCCCCGTAGTCGAGGACCTGAACGATGTTTGCGTGGTGCAGGAAGCTCGAGATCTTGGCCTCGTCGACGAACAGCTGTCGGAGCGAGGCGTCGGCCGCGACCTGCGGCAACAGCCACTTGATCGCGACCGTCCGCTCGAACCCGGCCGCGCCGTGGGTGCGCGCCTCGACCACCTGGGCCATGCCGCCCATGCCGAGGCTCCGCACGAGCCGGTAGCGTGAGCTGCCCGCTTCGCTCACCGGCCCTGAATCGTGTAGGTGGTGGGAGGCTCGTACGCGATCGCGGCGCCGATCCCTGCGCCGACGCCCACGATCAGTGCGCCGATGACCCAGAACCAGGGATCCTCGTACACCGCTCGCGGCTCGAGCTCCCTCCATCGATCGACGACGGAGCGGGTCGCCCTCGCGATCTCGTCCTCGGTCGGCCCGGTGGCGCGCGCGCGCGCGACGAGGCGCCCGGCTTCGCCTTCGCGCGCATCGAACAGCGCGAGGCGCAGCCGCGGCGGTGGCCCGTAGGCGAGGAGCACCACCGGGACGCCGAGCGCGTTGGCCGCCGCGCGCATCACGTCGAGGCTCTCGGGGTTGACCCCCGCCGCCAGCGCGCCGGCGACCTGAGCGCGTTGCTCGTCGGCGGGCGCAGGATCGAGCGCCAGCGTCCTCGCGACGGGTCGCTCCACCGCGACCGTCTCGGTCCTCGCGAGCGAGCCGACGTGCCGCGCCACCACCACGTGCTCACCGAGGATCACCTCGCGCGCGCACGGGGTCGCGGCGCATCGGACTCCGTCGATCTCGATCTCGGCGTTCGCGGGCTGCGTCGTGATCGAGAGCTCCGCTCGCCCGCGAGCGCGCACCTCGACGGTCACGCTCGCGAACAGCTGTTGCAGCTCGACCGTCATCTCGCGGAGCGTCGGCGCGACGTCGAGCTCCGACACGATCGCCTGTTGGAGCAGCGTGGTGGCGTGAGCTCGGTCGTCCGCGCCGAGCGCGCAACCGGCCGAGAGCCCGAGCATCCGCGCGGCGGCGGTGCGCTGCCGGTTGCGCAAGAGCGTCGGCAGCTGCAGCTCCGGCGCGCGGCCGCGCAAGAGGCACGACGTGAACTCGACGTTCGCCCACTCCTGATACATCGCGTCGAGCAGCGCGTCGGGCGCGGCCGGGTCGGCGGGAGGTTGCGCACGCAGCGCGTCCGGTCGCCAGTGAGCCCCGCCCGCCTCCTCCGCGCCGCGCAAGAGTCCCGACGGAGCGCGCTCACCCACCGCGAGCGCGACCGCGTCTGGCATCTCGGCGGCCGGTCCACCGCACCCCGCGAGCCCCGCCACCAGCGACGCCGCGGTCCACGCGTCGATCCACACGCGGGCGTGGCGGCTCCGGCGCTGCATTCGCCCATGGTAACGTATCGCTGCGATGCCCGACGCGGCCGAGGCATGGCGAGCGTACGAAGCCGCCATCCGCGGTGACCTCGCGCCGATCGCGTCGAGCGACGACGCGTCGAGCGCTGCCTGGCGGACGCTCTACGATGCGGTCCGCTCGAGCCTCGGCGCCGCGCCGCCCCCGTCACCCCCTCGCACCCGCACCGACCTCGGCGTCCTCGCCAAGGCGGCGAGCCTCTGCCACCGCGCGGCGTTCGTCGCGTTCGATCCATGGCGTGCGCGCGAGTGGGCGCAGATCGCGAGCGACGCGTCCTCGACGAGCCCGGCCTCCTGGGAGCTGATCCGCTTGCGCGAGCTGATCGCCAAGGGTCACCCCGACGCGGTGGCGCACGCGCAGCGGGTGGGCACGCGCGCCGCCGAGCGCAACGACGCCGAAGCGGTCTGCGAGTCGTCCGCGCTGCGCGCGCTCGCGCACCTCCATCGCGACGAGATCGACGACGGTCTGCGCATCGCGCGTCGCGCGTCGCGGATGAGCCGCGCCGAGGGGATCCTGGAGCTGGAGTATCTCGCAAACCTCGTGTTGGCGCGCGCGCGCCGCATGAGCGGACAGGGCCACCTCGCGTCCCGGATCCTTCGCGCGCTCGAGCTGATCTGCCCGCCGCGCTGGCGCGGTTGGATCGCCTGGGAGCGAGCGATGGCGGGCGAGGGCCTGGGGCAGGTCGACGATGGCGAGGTGGCGTCGCGAGCGGCGCGCGCGCTGGGTGCGTGGCTGACCGGCGCGAGCCCGACCGTCCCCGGGCTCGACTTCGCGCCCGCGCTCTCGGACCTCGCGTGCGTGCGTGCGGCGCTCGGCGACGGTCCGATCACGGACGCGGTCGCCGCGTGGGCGAACGGCGAGACGGCGCGCCTTCCGCCCGCGCTGCGCGGGTTCGACGACGGCGCGCTGGTGCTCCGAGGTCCGGTCGAGCCGGGTCGTCGGATCCTGCGCGCGGGAGAGCATCGCGTGCCCGCGGCAGCGCGGACGTCGTCGGCCGCCGTCGATCAGGACGCCGGTCGCGCGCACGGCGTGCTCGCCGTCCTCGCGCTCGCCCGTGCGCCGATCGCGCCCGAGGACCTCTTCCAGCGCGTGTGGGGCGGTCGCTACGTGTCGTCGAAGCACGACGGGATGTTCCGCGTGGCGATCCATCGCGCGCGCCGCGAGCTCGGCGATCGCGGTGCGATCGAGCGCCGGGACGCCGGGCTCACGTTGACCTCGAGCGCGCCGATCCTCGTCCCCGATCCACGATGCGAGCCGTCGATGGAAGGACGCGTCTTGGCCGCGCTCGGTGCGTGCGGCGGGCGCGCCGACGCGAAGGAGCTGAGTCAGGCCCTCGGCGTCGGGCTTCGGCATATGCAACGGACTTTGTCGACGCTGGTCGACGAGGGCGCGTGCGTCCGCGAGGTCAGCGGGCGTCGGACGCTCTACGTCCTCGACGACACCACGTTCTCGGAGCCCTCGATGACCCGCCTCCGGGCCGCGGATGGTTCCGCGACATCGACGTAACGGCTCGCTCGCCGCAGCCCGGGCATGATCGACGGCATGAAGGAACGGATCTTTTGTGCGGTGCTCGTCCTCTCCACGTGGGGGTGCGACGGCTCACCCGCGAGCGACGCGGGGGGGCCGAGCGCGGATGCGGGGACGGGGGACGGCGGGGTGGTCGCCGACGGGGGACGCGACGCGGGCGCGAGCGACGCGGGCGAGCCGTGCGGGGTCGACCTCGGCCTCGAGGGCGATCTCTTGCGCACCACGACCGGGCCGTTCCGCGGTGAGATCGTCGGCGGGGTGGTGGCGTTCCGCGGGATCCCGTTCGCCGAGCCACCCCTCGGGGAGCGACGCTTCCTCGCGCCGACCCCCGCCGCGTGCACGACGGCGGAGCGCCCCGCGGTGAGCTTCCCCGCCCTCTGTCCGCAGCTCGACGAGACGGACGCTCCGGTGGGACAAGAAGACTGTCTCTATCTCAATGTCTGGGTGCCCACCGCGCCGGCGCCGGCGGCCGGCCGCCCGGTGCTCATCTTCATCCACGGCGGAGGCAACACGCAGGGCGGCACCTCGAACGAACGGGGCGGCGGTCCGCTCTACGACGGCGCGTTCCTCGCCGAGGATCGAGACGTGGTGGTGGTGACGCTCGACTACCGGCTCGGCGCGCTCGGTTTCTTGGCGCACCCCGCCCTCGGCGCGGAGTCAGCGGTCGGCGCGTCGGGCAACTACGGGATCCTCGACCAGATCGAGGCGCTCCGATGGGTGCAAGCCAACCTGACCGCGATGGGCGGCGACCCGACGCGGCGGCTCGTGTTCGGAGAGTCGGCCGGAGCGCGTGACACGTGCACGCTCGTGGCGACCCCGTTGGCGAGCGGCCTGTTCACCCGCGCGCTCATGCAGAGCGGCAACTGCAACCAGCCGTCGCTCGCGGATCGCGAGATGGAGGGAGAGATGTACGCGGCGATGGTCGGCTGCGACGCGACCGATCCGGTGGAGGTCGCCGCGTGTCTGCGCGCCGCGCCGGCGGCGGACCTCGCGGCGTTGTCGGGCGGCGTCTCCTCCGGCGGGGTGATCACGGAGACGTTCGGTCCGACCGTCGATGGCTACGTGCTGACCGACGAGCCGATCGAGATGATCCGCCGCGGCGAGCACAACCACGTCCCGTTCGTCGTCGGCGCCAACGCGGACGAGACGACGGTGCTCGGCGTGCCCGCGATGATGACGGAGCTCGAGTACCGCGCGGCCGTGCACGCGCGGCTTCCGGGTGCGCTCGGCGATCAGGCGCTCGCGCTCTATCCGAGCTCGGACTTCGCGTCTCCGCGCGCCGCGTTCGTCGCGCTCACCACCGACGCGCAGTTCGTGTGTGGCGCACGACGGATCGCGGTCGCCGCCGACGCGGGCCAGAGCGAGTCGGTCTACCGCTACTATTTCTCGGACCGTGTCGTCCCGTTGTTCGGTGCGTTCCACGGGGCGGAGCTGTTCTACGTGTTCGGTCGCCTCGACGGGCTCGGCAGCACCGCGCCCGCCGCGTCGCTCGGGCTGGCGAGCGAGATGCGCGCGGCGTGGACCGCGTTCGCCGACTCCGGGAATCCCGGCGCGGCGTGGCCGACCTACGACGCGACCGACCCGTACACCGAGCTCGCGGCGCCGATCGTGATGGGCGCGGGGCTCCACACCGCCCGCTGCGACTTCTGGGATAGCCTCCTGATGTAGCGAGGAGCGTACGGACGAAGGTGCTGCAGCGTGTCTTGCTATTGTCGATGCTCGCGTCCGCCCTGTGGGGATGTCAGCGCAACGTCGAGGTGAGCGCGCAGCTCGTCCCCGTCGACCCGAGCAACATCGGCTTGTGCTTGGCCCCTGACCAAGACGCGGGGATCGCGTCGCCGAACGTCGTCGTGCTCGATCTGTTCGAGTACCGGTCGGACGACACGAGCAACGACGGACGCGCGCCTGGGTGCGTGCGGTGTGCGCGCGGGGAGGTGGAGTGTCGCCACCTCGCGCGCCAGTGCGTGTGCGGCCCGGACATCGCGGACTTCGATCAGCTCGAGGAGGCCTTCCGGCGAGCCCGCCTCGACGACGCCCCCGAAGGGGTGGAGCTTTGCCTGCGACTCTCTACGGTGCGCGACGTGACGGCGGGTGGCTCGCGGCGCGACTGCTCCGCCGAGCCGGTGTGCGTGGACCCGACGCCGCTCACCGAGCGAGCGTCGTTTTGCATGCTCGGCGAGCCATTCGACGTGGAGACCGCCCTCCTCGTGACGCTGCGCTCGGTCGCGTGCCTCGCGCTCGATGAACGAGTCTTGCGGTGTAAGGACCACGACTGCACGTGTGACCTGGACGAACCCGACGCCGGGACCGCGCGTTGCCTCATCGAGACCCAGCGCGACCAGCCGATCTGTCAGAGCGGCTGTGGTCTGGAGATCGCCGATCGCTGTTACCGGTTCAGCCCCGGTTGCTCGCTCCAGGCGGTCGGCGCCCTCACCGTCGCGGAGTGCACCAGCTTCTGAGCGCGACGACGGCTCAGAGCTCGGGCCACCACCGGTCCGGCAGCCCGGTGGTCTGCGCGAGCGCGGCGAGGTCCATGCTGATCGCGACCGAGACGTGGATGAGGAACCCGCTCCAGTTCGAGCGGGTGCGGAGCGCGAGCGTCCCGAGCACCACGCCGGCCACGATCGCGGCGAGCGTCTCGGGGAACGGCTTGCCGATGTGG
>JBFWYI010000040.1:0-80086 GCA_050186575.1 Sandaracinaceae bacterium
GCAACGGACGGCGGTGTTAGTTGGCTGGGAGGGGCTAGCGCCCCTCCCCCCCGCGCGAGTGAAACGCGCGGGGCCCCCCCTCCCACTCCGCTTCGCGCTTCGCGCTGCGCGCTCGCGCGCGGGGCCCCATCCCCGCTTGCCGGCTTCGCGTCGTCGGTTCGGCGGGACGTAGAGGTCTCCGCACTCCGCTGCGCGCTCGCGCGCGGGGCCCCAGGCCCGCTTGCGCGCTGCGCGTCTCGTTGTTCCCCGATGTCTAGGGCTCCCAGGAGCGGCGTTGGTTGTGGGCGTTCTTCTCGCGGAAGGCGTGCTCGACGTCGATGTCGAGGCGGTTTGCGATCGCGAGGAGGTAGTTCATGACGTCGACGAGCTCGTGGGCGACGTCTCGTTTGCGATCGTCGCGGGTGCTCGCGGGGGCGTCGGTCTGTTCGTAGAGCTTCTCGTAGCGGCGGACCGCTTTGAACAGCTCGCCGACCTCC
This sequence comes from Sandaracinaceae bacterium, assembly GCA_050186575.1. GTDB lineage: Bacteria > Myxococcota_A > Polyangia > Polyangiales > Sandaracinaceae > JAUHXR01. The sequence continues at coordinate 477 of JBFWYI010000040.1, forward strand.
TCGCCCAAGAGGAAGCAGTTGTGGACGAGGTCGACGTCGAGCCAGCCGTGGCGGGCCTCGAGGTCATGGATGTACCGCTGGTACTCGGCCATCGCGGCCGCGTCGGGAAGGGTGATGTCGTCGCTCATCGCGAGCGAGTCTAGTCCACCCCGCGAGATCAGCGCGCGACGGCGGCCGCGGCGAGCTCGCGGATGCGCTCGGCGATCTCGCGGCGCAAGGGGTGCGGGCGGAACGTGGCGCCCCGGGGATCTCGGCCGGTCAACGTTGCGTACACCACACACGCGGAGAGATAGCTGCCCGCGACCGATGGGTGGGTGCCGTCGCGACGATGCAGCGAGGTGTCGGGCAAGTCGTGGTGAGCGCGGGCCCAGGCGCGGCCGACCGGCGCGAGCGGCGCGGAGAGCCGCGCGGCGAGGTCCGTATAGAACGTGTCGATCCGCGTCAGCATCTCCTCGGGATCGTCGACGCCGTTCTCGCGCCGGTACCAGAGGTGATCGTCGCGCCTCGCCCACGTCTCGAAGAGCACCACGCGCGCGCCGTGCGCCCGGGCGTGCTCAGCAAATCGCGTGGCGTACGTGCGCAGCTCGTCCGGCGCCTCGAGGGGGCTCAGGCTGTTCGCCTGCAGCACCACCGCGTCGAACGAACCCTCCTCGATGCGGCGTCGCGCGCGCTGCCGCTCCCAGTGGCGGCGCAGGTCGTAGCCCGGCTCCGTGATCGCGCTCGACCAGACCGGCGCCGCGCCCGGCACCGACTCGGAGATGTGTCGCACCATCCGCGGCAGGTCGTTGAACCGCGTGTAGCTGTTGCCGACGAACAGCACGCGGATCGGATGCACGCGATCGGCGCGCGACCGCGCAGGGATCGACGCCAGCCCCAGGAGGGCGAGCCCCAACGACATCGTGATGATCCGTCGAGTACGCATGCTCGCGCGATCGAGCGTACCGAATCTGAGGGGCCTGAGGTACAAAGGGGCCGTGCTTCGCGTCTCGCTACCCGCGCGAATCGCTCTGGTCGTCGCGATCGCGTGCGCCGCCTTCGCGATCCCGAGCCCCTCTCTCGCGCAGCGTCGGCCCCGCGCCGCCGTGTTCCCGATGGGAGGACGGGGCTCGCCGGCCATCACGCGCGCGGTCCGGAGCGCGGTCGAGGAGCACGCCGATCTCGTGGAGGCGTCGGGTGACGACCCGGGCGATCCGAGCGAGCGCGCCGCGACCGCGGTCGAGCTGCGGGCCGACGTCCTCGTGGTCGGTCACGTGGGTGGCACGCGGCGGCGACAACGCCTGAGCCTCACGTTCATCGACGCGCGCGGCGAGGAGCGCGACCGCCAGTCGGGCGCCCTGCCCCGAGGCGGCCGGGCCGTGCGGACCATCCAGCGCATGGTGAGCCGCGGCTTCGACGCGATCGGGCCCATCGCCGCGCCCGAGCCCGAGCCCGAGCCGGCCGAGCGACCGTGGTACGACCGCGGCGAGGACGACCTCGAGCCCGAGGAGCACGAGGATCCGTCGGGCGGCTCGAGCGGCGGTGACGAGGGCGGTCTCCTCTCGTACGGCGATCACTTTCGGCCGTGGCTCCGCGCGCACGTCGGGATCGGCCTTCGCAATCGTCACCTCGACGTGCAGATCGGCGGCGGCCGCGACGACCTGCGCCACAACATCGATTTCTTCCCGGAGTTTCTCGCCGAGGCGGAGGTTCGACCGCTCGCGTTCCTCCACGAGGACCTGCTCTACGGCATCCGCGTGCGCGCGCGCTTCGAGTACGCGCTCTACTGGGAGTCGGCCGATCCGTCCGGCAACGTGTTCGGCGGGACCCAGTTCGGGTTCAGCGCCGACGCGGGCTACCTCGTGCCGCTCGCCGGGCTGCTCGAGCTCGGCGCGACGCTCGGCGGCGGGATCTCGAGCTACCAGATCGACGCCAACCCGTTCGTGCCCTCGCTCGACTACTCCCACTTCGAGCTGCGCGCGGTCGGGCGCATCCGCGCCTACGAGGACCTGCTCATCCTCCACGCCGACCTCGGCTACCGCTACGCGCGCGGGGCGGGGGCCTTGCCCGAGATGTTCGGCGACATGGACGGCAACGGCGTCGTGTTCTCCGGCGGCGCGAGCGGGACGATCCTCGTGACCGACGACATCGGAATCGACTACGGGTTCGAGCTCGAGTGGCAGCGCGTGTGGTTCTCGTTCAGCGGGATGCCGAGCGACACGCTCGCGATGAGCGGGAGCGACGAGCTGGTGCGCGGTCGACTCCTCGTCGGCATGAGCGTCCAGTAGTCGCCTGCGATCAGTCTGCCTCGAGCGACGCGAGGTAGCGGAGGAGGCCCGGACCGTCCGCGCCGGGTGAGACGGCCGTCAATACATCGTGCGACGCTCCCGCCTCGATGCGCTCGAGCGCGTCAGCGATCGAGCGTTGACCCTCGCGCGCGATCAGCCAGCGCACCATGGCGAGGCTCTGATCGTACGCGGCGGCCGCATCGGTCGGATCCTCGATGACGAGGAACGACCCCTCCAGCGACTCGAACGGGATCCACACGCCGCGCTGGGCCATCCGGAGGAGTCGCCCGCGCTTGGCGGCGGTGAGGTCGCCCTCGATCCACTGCGCGAGCCCCTCGTTGAGCCAGAACGGGATCGCGCCGCGCACCTGCGCGAGCTGGGCGTGGGCCGCCTCGTGGCGCACCGTTCGCTCGGCGTCGGGCCGCGCCATCCGGGCGCGGTCGAGGTGCAGGACGCCGTCGAAGATCGCGCCCGACCACGACGGGCTGCACGTGGCGCGGCGCAGGTCTTCGGGGGTCGCGTAGACCACCACCGTCAGCTCGCGCCGTCGAGGCCGGCCGCTCACCCGCGCGGTCGCGCCCATCGCGTCGTGGATCCACCGCATGATCGCGTCGACGTCGAGCGGGCTCGCGCCGCCGTCGTGGAAGAGGACGCGGATCCCATCCCAGGATCGGTCGGCGAACGTCTCGCTGAGCTCCGCCCGCGCGGCGATGCGGGCGCGCCACGTCCGCACCAGCGAGTCCTCGGGCACCATCGTCAAGTAGGCGTCCACGCTCGATCGTGCCACCCCGAGCTCGCCGGCGTCCGCGCTCATCCGCGCGAGCGCGAGCTGGATCGCCGGCTCCTCGGGCTCGAGCTCCGCCGCGCGCGACATCGAACGTTGCGCGCTGCGGAGCTCTCCGATCTCGGCGTGCGCCATCGCGAGGAGCGCGTGGGCGAGCGGGTGGCTCGGGTTCTGTTCCGTCGCGGTCTCCGCGAACGACACCGCCTCGTCGAGCCGGCGGTTCGTGTACGCGATGGTCGCCGCGTGGAGCGCCATCGCGACCCCTACGTCGAATCCGTCGCGGTGGCGATCCGGCGCGCGCATCGCGGCGTCGACGCCCTCGCGCATCCGGCCCGCGCCGAGCGCGGCGAGGCCTCCCGCGAGCTCGTGGCTCGCGTCGCGCGAGAGCTGCGGCACGCGATCGATGAGCTCCTGATCCTCGAGGCGGATCAGCTCCCACAGCGACGGGCGCACGAAGCCCTCGTCCTCCGCCTCGTCGTCGGGGCAACCGGCCGGCGCGGCGGCGGAGATCGGAGGCCGCGGCGGCGGCGGCGCACCCTCGCCGTGCTCCACAGGGGGATCGGTGGGGGGCGCCGGCTCTCTGGGAGTCGCCGCCTCGTCGAGGACCGACGTGCGCGCAGCCTCCATCGACGCCTGCTCTCCCCGCAACCAGTATTGCCATACTACGACCCCGCCGATCACGACGATGAGGATGAAGATCCTGCTGGCGTGGGAGCCGCGCGGGGACTGGCCCGACACCGCCGTAGCGTATCGCCACTCCGTGGCGATGCAGCCGTGGCGTTCGATGGCAGCGGATCACGTGCGGCCGACCGCCTCGCGCGCACACCACGAACGCGGTCTCGCGCCACACGATCGGATTGAAAAAGAGCACCGCGCTTTCGCCCGCCGGTCTGGAACGAGGGTTGCTCAGCCCGAGCTCGGAGGTAGACACCCATGAGACTCATCAACCCGAAGCTCGCCATCGCCCTCGGAGGGCTCACCCTGGTCCTCGCGTCGGCGTGCTCGAACGACACGGGCTCGACGACCGGCGCCCTCGTCACCGGGCGCGTCGAAGGAGAAGGCGCCGGCTCCACGGTTCGCGCATACAGCGTGGAGAACGACGGCGAGCTCGCGCTCGTCTCGGGCGGCGCCCAGGTCGACGCCGACGGCCGCTACGCGCTGCGCGTCGATCCGATCGCGACCACGTCGATCGTGATCGTGCGCGTCGAGGACGGGAGCGGCCGCATGGTCGCGACCAGCCGCGCCGCGGTCGAGGCGGTCGGTGAAGGCGAGCTCGTGCTCGCGCCGATCGACGCCGAGACGACGTTCGCCGCGTCCGTCGAGATCGAGATGGAGGCGCGCGGTGACGTGATGGCCGAAGAGCACGCGTTGACCGAGCTCTTCCTCGCGCCTGGGCTGAGCCGCGCGCTCGCGACGAGCGACGCGTCGGTGCGCGAGACCGCGCGGGCGGTGAGCGAGGCGAACGCGACGTTCCGTGAGGGGCTCGCGTACGGCGGCGGCGATCTCGACGTGGTGCTCGACGGAGCGCTCGAGGCGCAGACGCAGTTCGACGCCGAGCTCGATGGCAACACGGATCCTGCGCAGGTGACCGCGCGATACGCGGCGTACGTCGACGCCGTGATCGGCGTGACCGAGGACGCGGGCTACTCGATGCGCGAGGTCGCGATCGCGACGCTGTCGGCGTCGTCGGTGCTCGAGTCGCGGCTCGGCGCCGAGGCGGGCTCCGCCTACGCGACGCTCGACGTGACCGCGGCCTACGCGGTGACCGGCGCGGTCGAGGCGTCGATCGGCGACATCGTCGACGGCAGCGACCTGAGCGCGGCGGGCGACACGCTGCGCGACGAGCTCATCACGCTCTCGGCCGAGGGCGGCGCGCGCGCCGACGTCGACGCGGCGTGGGCGCGCTACAACGCGGCGGTGAACGCGCAGATCGAGAGCTCGCTCGGGCTCGCGGGCAGCGTGCTCACCGGCGTGATCGCGGACATCGAGACCGCGCGCGCGACGCTGCTCGCCGCGTGGGGCGAGCTCAGCGCCAGCGCGTCGGCCCGCATCGAGGCGACGCTCGCGTTCCTCGCGAGCGTGGAGTCGAGCGTCCACCTCGAGGTGCTCGCCGGTGCGGGGCTCGACAGCGAGCGCGCGTCAGCGACGCTCGAGGCGCTCGCGATCGTCTCGCTCTCGACGCGCTGAGCGCGGAGCGAGCTCGACCCTCGACGACCCGCTCGCCCGATGGCGAGCGGGTCGTTCGTCGTCCGTCGGTGTGTAAGCGGAGGCCGCGCACGCGCGTTGGTCGGGAGGTGCCGCGCGAGGTGCGGGCACGGGCCACGGAGCGGGCGGCATGGCAGCCTGCGGGGAGCATCGGATGCGACGGTTTCGGGGGATCGGGTGGTTCGTGGGGGCGCTCGTGCTGACGGGCCTCCCGGCCTGTCAGCCGCTCGCCGGGTTTCGCTTCCACGTCGTGGCGCCGCCCGGCACGGAGAGCGCGTCGCTGGAGGTCCGCGTGATGACGGCGCCCCGACAAGCAGGGCTGCCGCCCGAGGAACCCGAGCCGCCGACGATCGTGCGAGCCGGCGATGGCTGGGACGTCCAGCTGCGTTGGTACGAGCCCGCCGTCGAGGCGACGATCGAGGTCTGGGCGGACGTCGACGCGGACGGTGAGCGCGATCCCGACGAGCCGGCGCTCACCCTCGGTCCGGTGACCACCGACGGCTCGGGGGGAGGCTGCACCGGCGACGGTCTCACCGATCTCGGCGAGCGACGCCTCGCGGGAGGCGGCGCGACGTGAGCGAGCCACGACCGATGAGCCCGGGCGGCGCGCGGTGGTTTCGCGGCGTGTCCATGAAGCGTGCGGTGTCCAGCATGGCTTCGCTCGCCACGATCTACGTCGGCGCGTACGCCGTGCTCGTCACCCTCGGCCTCGTGATCCGCGGCTGGCGCGGCTGGGCGCTCCTCGTCGTGCCCCTCGTCTTGCTCGTGGTCGGGCGCCTCCTCACGTGGCGTCGCGTCGGCGTGACGATCGACGGCGAGCGCCTCCGCTACGAGGGGTCTGAACGGTCGCGCGACTTCGAGGTCGAGCTGACGCGCATCGAAGGCGTCTACTTCGACCCCGCGCTCCCGGGACGCCCGCTCGTCCTCGTCACGGACGACCGAGACGAGAACGTGTGCGTCGAGCTCTCCGAGCGCGCGGCGAAGGCGCTCCATCGCGAGCTCGTGGAGCGCGGCGTCCTCGACCTCGACCGCGGTCCGTCGAGCGTCAGCCCTCGGGCGGCGGCTCGATGAACCGCTCACACGGGGTTTGCTCCATACATTGCGGCGTGCCGTCGCCGTCGAGGACCACGCCGCACGTCGCGCGCGCGGTCTCCTGGCACGCCATGCACTCCGCGTCCTCGGGGTCCGCGCACGCGCCGCACGCGATCCACTCCCGGATCGCACAGGCCCGCTGTTCGTTCACGATCGCGCCGCTGAGCGGCATCAGGCTCCCGCACTGCACGAGATCCGGTACGACCTTCTGGTAGAGCAGCGAAGTATCGGCGTCGCTGGGCTCGACGATATGGAGGCTCGCGGTCTCGCTCACCGACGTGCAGAGCACGCCCCCGGCCACCGAGTCGGTGAGGGTGTCGCGCAGCATCGCGAGCTGCGCCGGGTCGGAGGGGTCCGCCACGGTGAGGACGAGCCCCGCGGCCGGCCGGTCCGCGTCGTGGCACCGCGAGGTCGCGCAAGACGGCGTGAGGATCTGCTGCGCGATGTCCGGCCACGTCGGATCGACGCAGCGCCGGTCGCACGCCGGCACCGTGCTCCCGACGAGGAACGGCGGCCGCTCCTCCGAGTCGACCGTCCGCTCGGCCACCGGCGTTCGGCACGCGAGCCAGTTGCGGAGGATCTCGCGGCCCTCGTCGGTGTCGAGCCCGGGGAGCGGGGTGAACGTCATCCCGTCGTCGCCGACGCGGTCGTAGTGGGGCACCGAGGCGAGCACCATCTCGGTGTCCGGGCCCGGCGGAGGCATGAGTCCGCGGCTCACCTGCTCCCAGATCTCGAAGCGCATGCGCGCGACGCGCGTCTGGTCGTGGTCGAGGCGGTCGAGCTCCTCCGGGTTCACGTCCGTGGTGACCGACGCGAGGTTGAGATTGAAGTCGAGGCCGGCCGGCGCGCCGATCCGATCCTCGTCTTCGATGTCGACCGAGTGACAGAACCCGCCGCCGCCGCAGCTCTGGTTGATCAGCGCCTGTCCCGCGAGCGCGGGGGTCCCGTCTGCGGTGTAGACGACCTCGTACGCGGCATCGAGATCGCAGTCGCCGAGGCTGCAGCCGCCGAGCGCGCCGAGGAGGATGAGGGACAGGGCGAGGGAACGAATCGACACGCGCGCCTCCCGAAGAAAAGACCGAGCCAGCGACGGACGCACGATACCAGGGTTCCGTTACGTCTCGGCCGCCTCAGCTCTTCGTGACGCGGATGTTCAGGTCCGCGAGCTGACGATCGTCGGCCGGGCCCGGCGCGCCGGTCATCAGATCGTTGCCGCGCGCCGTCTTCGGGAACGCGAGCACGTCGCGGAGTGACTCGCTGCCCGTCATGAGCATCGCAAGCCGGTCGAAGCCGAACGCGATGCCGCCGTGCGGCGGCGCGCCGTGACGGAGCGCGTCGAGGAGGAAGCTGAACTTCTCTTGCGCTTCTTCTTCGGGCAGGCCAACCGCCGCGAACACCTTGGACTGGGTGCTCGAGTCGTGGTTCCGGATCGATCCGCCCGCGATCTCGACGCCGTTGAGCACGAGGTCGTAGCGGTGACACAGCACGGTGCCGGGATCGCTCCCGATGCGCTCGATGTGCGCGTCGTGCGGCCGCGTGAAGAGATGGTGCGCCGCGACCCACGTGCCGGGGGCTTCGCCGCGCTCGAAGAGCGGCGGGTCGACGACCCAGAGGAAGTCGTACTGCTCGCCCGCGCCGACCTCGGGGATGAGGCCGAGCTTCTTGCCGAGATGGACGCGGAGGTTCGCCATCGCGGTGTGGACCATCGCGTCCGCGCCGAACATCAGGAGCACCATGTCGCCGCTCTTCGCGCCGACCGCCTCGTTGAACGCGGCGCGGAAGCCGTCGCTCACCTGTTTGGCGAACGGCGTCTGGCCCCACGCGCCGTCGTCGCCGATCTTGATGCGCCCGAGGCCGCCGCCGCCCATCGACTTCACGAGCTGCTCGAGCCCGTCGACGTCCTTACGGCTGAGCGGGTGCTCGGCCGGCACGCGGATCGCCTTGACGATCTCCTCGGGCAGATCGAGCCGGTACGTCCCGTCCGCGAATTTCTTCGCGAGCTCCTCGAGCAGGCCGATCCCGCCGCCCTCATGCTCGACGACCAGCGACGTCAGCTCGACGTGCTCGAGCCCGAAGCGCGTGTCCGGCTTGTCGTTGCCGTAGCGGCGCATCGACTCCTCGAAGCGGAGGCGCGGGAACTTCCCTTGCGGGTAGCGCTCGCTCAGGTCGACGCCGAGCACGTTCTTCCACAGCCGGAAGACGAGGCCCTCGCAGATCGCGAACACGTCGTCCTGCGTCACGAAGCTCATCTCGACGTCGATCTGCGTGAACTCCGGCTGCCGGTCTCCGCGGAGATCCTCGTCGCGGAAGCAGCGCACGATCTGCATGTAGCGGTCGTAGCCCGCGATCATCAGCAGCTGCTTGAAGAGCTGCGGGCTCTCGGCGAGCGCGTAGAACGTGCCCGCGTGGGTGCGCGCCGGGACGAGGAAGTTGCGCGCGCCGCCGGGGGTGTACTTCACGAGGAACGGCGTCTCGACCTCGAGGAAGCCGTGCTCCGCGAAGTGGTTGCGCGTCTCGACGTAGGCCTTGGCGCGAAGTCGCAAGTTCCGTTGCAGGATCGGGCGGCGCAGGTCGAGGTAGCGCTTGGACAGCCGGGTCTCCTCGGTCGCGTTGACCTCGTCCTGGATCGGGAACGTCGGCGGCTCGGCGCGGTTCAGGATCGCCGCCTCGAGCGCGAGCACCTCGATCGCGCCGGTCGCGATCTTGTCGTTCTTCATGTCGCCGCGATCGCGGACCGTGCCGCGCACCGCGACCACGTACTCGGAGCGGAGCTCCTGCCCGACGGCGAACGCCGCCTCGTGCTCCGACTTGTCGAACGTGACCTGGGTGATCCCGTCTCGGTCCCTCAGATCGACGAACACCACGCCGCCGCGATCCCGCTGGCGCTGAACCCACCCCATGAGAACGACTTCCTCGCCCGCGTCGTCGAGCCGCAGCTCGCCGCAGGTATGGGTCCTCTTGAGCTCGTCGATGAACCGGGCCACCTGTCGCCTCCTGGTCGGGATGAGGCGAGGGTCTAGCCCGAGGCGGGTGGACGCGCGAGCTGGCTCGTTTCAGGGCCGCTGGGCGAACGCCAACCGCAGCACGAACGGGCTCACGAACATCGGTCCGATCACCGTGATCACCACCGCGAGCACCGAGTCCGGGTCCGGCCAGATCGGGAGCATCAGCGCGAAGAACACGCCGAACGGGGTGAGCATCGAGCTGACCCAGGCGCGCCCACCGGTCGGGAGCTGGCGCAACTTGAGTTTCAGGAGCACCACGTCCGCGACCACCGAGATGACCGAGAGCATGGAGCCGAACGCGCTGCCCCACACCATCGCGATCAGCCAGCTGTCGAAGCGATCGCCGCTCAGCGCCGCGACGCCGAACAGGAGACTCCCGAGCGAGATGTATCCCCAGCACGAGAGGAGCGGTCCGAAGAGGGTCGGCGCGAGCCACGGTCGCATGGAGGTCATGGAGGGCAATTAGGCAAAGGTCCGCGCCGCGCGCCAGCGCGATGAAGGAAATCGTGCACGAGCGCGTCCGACCCGCGCGGTCACCCCACGTCGGCCGCCTGATATCCTGCCCCCATGAGAAGGACGTCTCACGCTCGGGTCGCGGCGGGCCTGGCCCTCGGGCTCGGCCTGATCACGGCGCTCGGGCTCGGCGCCTCGGCCGGCGCGCAACCCCCGAACCCGCCGCGAGACGCGTCGTCGGTGAGCTGGTCGGTGTTCGTCGGTGGGCTCGGTCGACCGGGACGACGCACCACCATCGGCACCGAGCCGGGCTCCATCTCCCTCGGGGATTCGCCCTGGCGCTGCGGGTACGCGAGCGTGCGCGTCGCCGCGATCGGCTCGACGGACTGGTCCGCCCAGCGCGTCCTCGCATGCGAGCGCGGCGAGGCCTCGGTCAGCGCCACCGCGAGCTGCCGCGTGCACGGCGGCGCGGTGGAGGAGCACGCCGCGACCCTGAGCCTCGGCACGACGGGAGAGAGCGAGCACCTCACGGTGACGCTCGGATGCCAGGCGGCTCGTTGAGCGGGCCTCAGCCCTCCACGTAGCTCGCGAACAACCCGGCGAGCCGGAGCGCCTCGCGCATCGACTCCGCGTCCTTGAAGCGACCCTCCTTGTCCTTGGCGAGCGCCGACATCACCACGTTGTCGATGTCGCGCGGGAGCTTGCTCCGATGGGTGCTCGGCGCGGGCGGCATGCGCTCGACCACGTCGAGCAGGAGCTGGCTGCCCTTGCCGCGGAACGGGCTCACCCCCGCGAGCATCCGGTAGAGGAGCACCCCCACCGCGTAGAGGTCGGTGCGCTGATCGATCACGCCGTTTTCGTAGAGCTGCTCGGGCGCGACGTAGTGGATCTCCTCGCCGAGGAGCCTCCCCGCGTGGGTGAGCGACGAGTCGCCCTCCGCGCCGAAACGGCGGCTGACGCCGAAGTCGACGAGCTTGACGACCTCTTCCCCACGGACCTGGGCGAGGAAGATGTTTTGCGGACGCAAGTCTCGGTGCACGATCGATTTCTCGTGCGCGGCGCCGAGCCCCAACAACACCTCGCGGCCCACCCGCAGCGCCTCCGCGATCGAGAGCGGGCCCTCGCGCTCGAGTCGCGCCTCCAGCGTCTCGCCCTCGAGCCGCTCCATCGCGAGGAACGCGCGCCCGTCCGAGAGGCGGCCGACCTCGTAGACCTCGACGACGTTGGGGTGCCCGAGCGAGGCGGCCATCCGCGCCTCGCGCGCGAAACGCCGCTCCGATTCCTCGTCGGTGGCGGCCAGGATCTTGAGCGCCGCCTTGCGGTGCAACAAACGATGCGTGCACTCGTAGACCACGCTCTGCGCGCCCCAACCGATCGGAGGACCGAGCACGTACTTGTCCCCCACGACGGTGCCGGCCGCGAGCGAGGCCGGGTCGAAGGGAGGTTGGGTGCTCACCTTCCGGAGAGTACAACGATCAGCGGATGTCCCTTGATCCCCCGAACGGGGCTCTCATCCTGTGGCCGTGCGCTTCGTGACGGCGGTGGTGGCCTCGTGTGTCCTCCTCGCGCCGATCGCGCGGGCCCAGGACGCGGAGGCGGCTCCCCCACCTTCGGTGAACACCGCGCTCCTCCGCGGTGATCCGGACGGCCCCGATCCGGATGGCCCCGATCCGGATGGCCTCGATCCGGACGGCACCGATCCGGAAGCCCCCGCCGCGTCGGCGCACGACGCCGAGGACGGCATCAGCGACCAGGAGCTCGTGCGCTGGGCGTCGCGCGAGGTGGGGCGCGAGGAGGGGCGTCCGATCGGCGAGCGCCCTCCGATCCCGCCGGACCAGTATCTCGCGGAGAGCCACCACCTCTCGACCCAGTACGCGGTGGTCGCGCCGATCGAGCAGGACCTCCTGCGGGTGTTCGCGGAGCTCGGGCTCGGCGCGCTCGGCCTCGGGATCGGCGGCGGGACGGGGGCGCTGCTGATCCTCGGCGCCGACCAAGCCGGCGGCGACCCGACGTGGACGGTCCTCGCGGCGATGGGCGCGGTGATGTTGGGCTCGGTGGCGCTCACGTCGGGGGTGACCCTCGGGGCCGACCTCACGCACGGGCGCGGCAACTTCGGTCACGCGTTCCTCGGCATGCTGGCGGGCGCCGCGGCGGCGATCCCGCTCGTCGTGCTCGGGATGGACGAGCACGTCCTCGAAGCCGCGCTCGTCGCCGCGGGCGTCCTCCCCCTCGCCGGCGCGGTGCTCGGCTACGAGATCGGGCACGCCGATACCGAGGGCGGCACCGATCGACCGACCCTCTCGGTGCTCGCCGCTCCCACGCCGACCGGCGCCACGCTTGCCGTCCTCGGATCGCTTCCGTGATATACCCGCAGGCCACGAAAGGGCGCTCTCTTTGACCCTCCCTACCCGTTTGATCGGCGGCCGGTACCGCATCTCTCGCAAGATCGCCGAGGGCGGGATGGGCGAGGTGTTCGAGGCCGAGCACAACCTCTCCAAGAAGACCATCGCCCTCAAGCTGCTCTTTCCGCACATCGGCAAGGACGAGGCGGCGCGGCAACGTTTCTTGCGTGAGGTGAGCGCGCCCGCGCAGATCGGTCACGAGGGGATCGTCGAGGTCTACGACGCGGGCTTCGATCCCGAGGACGGATCGCTCTTCGTCGCGATGGAGTTCCTGCGCGGCGAGCCGCTGCGCGATCGCCTCGCGAAGGGCGGCGTCCCGATCGGCCAGCTCCTCGACTGGTTCGAGGAGATCCTCGATCCGCTCGCGGCAGCGCACGAGAAAGGGATCGTCCACCGCGACCTCAAGCCCGAGAACATCATGTTCTCGAACAAGCGCGACGGCACCGAGGTCCTCAAGATCCTCGACTTCGGGATCGCGCGCGACCTCGACACCTCGAAGGACAACGTCACGCACACCGGCATCGCGATGGGCACGCCGCACTACATGGCGCCCGAGCAAGCGATGAGCGCCAAGGGTGTGACCGCGGCGGCCGACGTGTGGGCGCTCGGCGTGATGCTCTATGAGGCGCTGCTCGGGCGGACGCCGTTCGACGGCGAGACGGCGAGCGCGATCGTGGTGCACGCGTGCACGCAGCCGCACGCGTCGCTCTCGATGATCGCGCCGCACGTGCCGCCCGCCCTCGCGCACTTCGTCGATCGCTGCCTCGCGAAGGATCCGAACGGCCGGCCGCCGAACGCGCGGCAGATGCTGAACGAGCTGCGGCAGGTGCGATCGCAAATCGGCTTGCAGACGACGGGTCGCCCCATCTCCCCGCACCCGGCCGCGACCGGACCGATGGCGGGTGCGCCCCACTCCGCGCTGGTCGGGGTCGCGGGCACCGCGGTGCTCCCCGCCGCGCAGCAGGGTGGCTACGGGACGCCGCCGCCGCAGCAGTTCGGCACGGGACAGGGTTCGTTCGGGCAAGGCGGTTTCGGTCAAGCGCCGAGCGGCTTCGGGCAGGCGCCGAGCGGCTTCGGCCAGGCGCCGAGCGGCTTCGGTACGCCGCCGGGTCAGCCGGGCGGGTATCCCACGCCGCCGCCCGGCTCGTTCGGTGGCCCGACTCCGCAACCCGGGTTGACGCCGCTCCCCGCGGGCGGGTTCGGGACGTCGCCGGGCGGCTCGTTCGGCACGGGCGTCTCCGCGCCGGGGGGATTCGCGCCGAGCTATCCGCAGCCCACCCCGAAGAAGGGCGGTATCGCGCTGCCCTTGATCGCCGCCGTGTTGATCGGCGGCATCTTCATCATCGGCGCGGGGATCACCATCTCGGTGCTCGTGTTCGCGAACGACGACGGGGGCGGAAGCGATCAACCGGTCGGGTCGATCGGCAGCGTGCGCGTCCAGACCGACGTCTCGGCGGGCGAGCTGTTCGTCGACGGCAGCACGCACGGCGCGATCGTCCCGGGCCAGACGTTCCGGCTGCATCACGGTCAGCACCACCTCGAGATCCACGAGGCGGGGATGACCGTGGCGAGCGCCGACGTGAACATCACCGCGAACCAGGAGTCGTCGGTCACGATGAACCGCACGACGCCGGTGCCGCCGCCGGACAACGGCAACACCGGCAACGGTGGTCTGACGAACGACTACGGCACCGGGACCACGATGGTCCCGGGCAACGTGCGCACGATGACGGGCCAGCTCCGCCCCGGCGACCAACAGCTCCAGTCCGGCGAGTACTACGACACGTACGACTTCCAGTGGACGGCGGGCACCGTGGTCCGGCTCGAGCTCGACGCGACCGACTTCGACACCTACTTGATCCTCAAGGCGCCGAGCGGCGTCCAGCTCGACAACGACGATCGGTTCAGCGGCAACTTGAATGCCGGGATCCAGACGACGCTGAACGAGACGGGCACCTGGCAGGTGCTCTGCACGAGCTTCAGCGCCGGCCAGACCGGCGACTACACGCTGACCGTCCACGCGCCCTGACGCGCGCCCGCGCTCGCGGCCACCTGCGACAGCTTGCGACCCGGGGGGTCACCGGGTAGGGTCGGCGCCGATCGCCCCCATTTTCCCCGTTGCAGTGGGAGTTTTTCGTCCATGGCTACACGCCTGCCCGTCTTGGGCGGACACGTCGAGGGGTTCGGTGCCACCCACCGCAAGGATCCGTGGTGGCAGAGCCCGCTCGTCGTCTTCTTGGGTCTGAGCGCGTTCGTCGCGTACGCGAACTGGGCGCTGTTCCAGGCGAACCACTACTACGCGGAGCCGTACCTCTCGCCCTTCTATTCGCCGGTGCTCTTCAGCGCGACGAACATGCCGGGCGCGGCGCCGCTCTCGGAGTCGTGGTTCGGTGAGTGGCCGAGCTGGTGGCCGCGGTTCCTCCCGCCGTCGCCCGCGATGCTCATCCTCATCTTCCCGCTGAGCTTCCGGTTCACCTGCTACTACTACCGCAAGGCGTATTACCGCGCCTTCGCCGGCTCGCCCCCCGGCTGCGCGGTCGGTCCGCTCGGACAGGGTCGCCGTCGCTACGAGGGCGAGACCTCGCTCATGATCTTCCAGAACCTCCATCGCTACGCGCTCTACGGCGCGATCGTGTTCATCTTCCTGCTCGGCCACGACGCATACAAAGCGTTCTTCAAGAACGGCGAGTTCGGCTTCGGCGTCGGCACGCTCGTCATCACGCTCAACGTGGTGTTCATCGCGAGCTACACGTTCGGCTGCCACTCGTTCCGCCACCTCATCGGCGGCCACGACAACTGCATGTCGTGCGGACAGAACACGGTGAAGTACGGCGCATGGAAGCGCGCGACCTGGTTCAACGAGCGCCACCAGCTCTTCGCGTGGATGAGCCTCATCTGGGTCGGTTTCACCGACGCGTACGTCCGGCTCGTCTCGATGGGCGTCATCGAAGACATCAACACGTGGTCCTCGGGGATGGGGAATAGCTGACATGGGCAGCCTCGACGTCTCCGAGATCCAGAGCTTCGAGCACGACGTCCTCGTCATCGGCGCGGGCGGCGCGGGTCTCCGCGCGGCCATCCAGTGCAGCGCACGCGACATGGACACCGCGGTGGTGAGCAAGAGCCTGCTCGGCAAGGCGCACACCGTGATGGCCGAGGGCGGCATGGCCGCCTCGCTCGGCAACGTCGACTCGCGCGACAACTGGAAGGTCCACTTCCGCGACACGATGCGCGGCGGCAAGTTCCTCAACGTCTGGCGCATGGCCGAGCTGCACGCGAAGCAGGCGCCCGACCGCGTGAAGGAGCTCGAGGACTGGGGCGCGGTGTTCGACCGCACCAAGGACGGGCTGATCAACCAGCGCAACTTCGGTGGACATCGCTACCCGCGCCTCGCGCACGTCGGCGACCGCACCGGGCTCGAGCTGATCCGCACGCTCCAGGACGCGGGCGTCCATAAGGGCATCCACTTCCACATGGAGTGCACGGCGGTCGCGCTCCTCAAGGACGGCGAGCGGATCGCCGGCGCGGTCTGCTATTGGCGCGACACCGGGCGCTTCGTGATCCTCCACGCCAAGGCCGTGATCATGGCCACCGGCGGCGGCGGCAAGTGCTGGCACGTCACGAGCAACTCCTGGGAGTACACGGGGGATGGCCTCCGCCTCGCGTACGACGCGGGCGCGGAGCTGATGGACGTCGAGTTCACGCAGTTCCACCCGACCGGGATGGTGTGGCCGCCGTCGGTCAAGGGGACGCTCGTCACCGAGGGCGTGCGCGGCGAGGGCGGCATCCTCCTCAACAAAGACGGCAAGCGCTTCATGTTCGAGTACATCCCGGACCGCTTCAAAGCGGAGACCGCGGACAGCGTCGAGGAAGCGGACCGTTGGCTCCGGGGCGAAGAGGGCGCGCGCCGGCCTCCCGAGCTCTTGACCCGCGACGTCGTCGCGCGCGCGATCAACGCCGAGGTGAAGGCGGGCCGCGGCTCACCGAAGGGCGGCGCGTTCCTCGACATCGCGTCGCGTCGCGAGGCGGACTTCATCAAGCGCAAGCTCCCTTCCATGTACCACCAGTTCAAGGAGCTCGCGGAGGTCGACATCACGGCCGAGCCGATGCAGGTCGGCCCGACGCTCCACTACTTCATGGGCGGCATCCGCGTCGACGCGGACACTCAGATGACGAAGGTGCCGGGGCTCTTCGCGTGCGGCGAGTGCGGCGCGGGCCTGCACGGCGCGAACCGCCTCGGCGGCAACTCGCTCAGCGACCTCATCGTGTTCGGCAAGCTCGCGGGCGACGGCGCGGCGGACTACGTGGGTGAGCTCGATCGCACCCCGCGCGCCGACGACGACCAGATCAAGGCGGCCGTCCGCAGCGCCACCGCGCCGCTCAACCGCGAGAAGGGGGAGAACCCGTATCTCGTGCACGAGGCGCTGCAGGACATCATGAGCCACCACGTCGGGATCATCCGCGAGGGCAAGGAGCTCGAAGAGGGCATCGAGAAGCTCGAGGCGCTCGAGGAGCGCGTGAAGAAGGTCAAGGCGCCGGGCGCATCCCAGTACAACCCCGGCTGGAACACGGCCATCGATCTGCCGTCGATGCACCTCACCGGCCTCGCCGTCGCGCGGGCCGCGCATCTCCGCAAGGAGAGTCGCGGCGCCCACACCCGCCTCGACTTCGAGACCGAGGACGAGGAGTGGGTGAAGTACAACATCGTGATCTCGAAAGCGGCCGACGGATCGATGGACGTCCAGAAGGTCGAGCGCCCGGCGCCGCCACCGCACCTCAAGGCGATCGCGTACTCGAAGATCGAGGATCTCGAAGCGGGCAAGGTCTCGGAGACCCCACCGAACGGGGAAGAAGAATGAGCAAGCGCAACTTCGTGATCTGGCGCGGCGACGCCGAGGGCGGGAAGTTCGAGACGTACGCCGAGGACGTCAGCGAGGGCATGGTCGTCCTCGACATGATCCACCAGATCCAGGCGAACCAAGCCTCGGACCTCGCGTGTCGATGGAACTGCAAGGCCGGCAAGTGCGGCTCGTGCAGCATGGAGATCAACGGTAAGCCGCGGCTCGCGTGCATGACGCGGATGAACGCGCTGCCCGAGGGCGACGTCACGATCCAGCCGCTCAAGACGTTCCCGGTGATCAAGGATCTCGTCACCGACGTGAGCTGGAACTACAAGCAGAACCAGCGCATCCGACCGCTCAAGCCGAAGAAGCGCGACAGCGACGGCAACCATCGGATGTACCAGCAGGACGTCGATCGCATCCAAGAGTTCCGCAAGTGCATCGAGTGCTACCTGTGTCAGGACGTCTGTCACGTGTTGCGTGATCGCGACGGCCAGGACCGCTTCGTCGGCCCGCGCTTCATGATCCGCGCGGCCGGCCTCGAGATGCATCCGCTCGACACGGACGACCGGATCCCCGAGGTGAAGAAAGAGTACGGCTCGGGGATGTGCAACATCACGCGGTGTTGCACCGAGGTGTGCCCCGAGCACATCAACATCACCGACAACGGCATCATCCCGATGAAGGAGCGCGTCGTCGATCGGTACTATGATCCGATCGTCGCGATCGGGCGGCTGCTCACCGGCAAGAAGGTCCGCACGAAGACCCTCGCCGAAGAGAAGGCCGGGAAGTAGAGAGTCGTAGGGCCGAAACCAAGGGGGGGCGGATGACGGTTCGATTCGAGCTCAAGAAGATCGGGACCGACGCGATCGAGCCCGCCCTCGAGAAGGCCGAGCGCTACCGCCTCCTCAACGATCCGGAGCAGGCGGAGAGCATCTGCCGCGACATCCTCGCGGTCGCCGAGGACAACCAACAGGCCAAGCGCGTGCTCATCCTCGCGCTGACCGACCAGTTCGCCGCGAACACCTCGAGCTCGCAGGTGAAGCTCGCGCTCGACCAAGCGAAGTCGCTGTCGAGCGAGTACGAGCGCATCTACTACGAGGGCATCGTCCACGAGCGCGAGGGCCGCGCGTACCTCGCGAAGAACCTCGCGGGACACTTCGCGTACGAGTGCCTCCACGACGCGATGGACTGCTTCGAGAAGGCGAACGAGCTCGAAGAGGCGCACCACGACGACTCGATCCTGCGCTGGAACAGCTGCGCGCGGACGATCATGAGCCACCGCCTCGAGCCGCGTGGGCAGGAGCGCGAGCTCCCGGGCGATTAGAGCTGGCTGGCAGCGGAGGATCGCGGTGGCGTGCGCGCCCAACGAAGGAACGCGCGTGACCCTCGGGCTGACGCGCGCCTACTTGGCGTAGGCCGCGAGCTGCTCGGGCGAGAACTTCTGGAGGCGCCGCTTCATGAGCGCGATGATCTCGTCCTTCTCGCGCGGGGTCTCGCGGAGCTCCACGAAGTGGTTCGCCAGCGTGTCGTAGCGCTTGAAGAAGAGCAGGATCGACACGAGGAAGAAGTCGAGGCCTTCGAAGATGATCGCGTCGTTCTCGATGTACTTGTCGAGGTTCTCCTCGAACTCCGGCACGTGCTCGAGCCAGTGACGGTTCGCCACCAGGTGATGGCTGATGTGATAGCCGTCGTTGAACGCGCGCCGGTTGTACCGGGAGTTGATGCACGTGATCGACGACTTGTAGTCGTTGTTCGGCTCGTCGGGATCGACGAACGCGTGCTGGCCCCAGTTGCCGATCATCATGAGGATGCGGATCACGACGAACGGGACCACGAACACGATCAGCGTCGCGTAGAGGTTCACGAAGCAGAGCCCGATGCAGAGCGCGTAGAAGCCGAGCTCCCCGACGAGCTGCGTGCGCACCAGCGGCCAGCGCTTCTTCTTGGCCTGGTACATCGTCATCTCGATGAGGATCCCGAAGAAGAACCGCCCGAAGTACTTGAGCCAGTCGAAGAAGCTGTCCCGCTGATAGGGCATCGTCGTCGACAGGTCGTTCGGGAGGTTGCCCTCCGAGTGGTGCATCGTGATGTGGTGGACGTAGTACGTCTCCGGGCTCTGACCCATGAACGGGCCGATGAGCCACGGGATCCACTTGTTCAGGACACGAAACTTGCGCTTGAACAGACGCCGATGGCTCGTGTTGTGGAGCATCAGCGTGAACCGATCGAGGTAGACCAAGAAGATCAGCGCCCAGTAGGCGGGCGCGACCCACAGCGGCAACAGGCCCGGCACGTAGAAGAGCGCGGCGCACACGGGTATGACGACGCTCATCTCGATCGAGAGCCACACGAACGGGAGGTCCCGCTCGTCGTTGATGAGCGACAGGAAGAAGCGCGACAACGCGCCGTGCTTGGCGGGTGTCGTGAGGGGTCGGGGATCCCGGTTCTCGATCGCGCTGAGCGGCCGCGACATGGCCCGCACTATTGAGAAACCGCGCGGGAGAGGCAACCGAACGGCGGGCGAGGCCTCACGGGGGCGCCCGCCGGCTCCTGAAATCGGCCTGATTTCGAGCAGTTCGCGTTGCGAGCCCGACCCGAGGCCCGCTCCGAGGTAAGGTGTCGGCGCCACCGATGAGCTCCTCGAACGACGTCGAGCCGGCTGCCGCGCCGAAGAAGCGCTTCTCGATGATCCGCTCCTTCGCGCTGGCGGACTTCATCACGCTCGCGAACGGCGCGTCGGGCACGGGCTCGATCTTGCTCTGTCTCGCGTACGTCGAGTCGCACGACCCGCGCGCGATCTGGGCGGCGTTCGCGCTGTTGCCGTTGGCCCTCGCGTGCGACGCGCTCGACGGGATGGTCGCGCGGTGGCGTCGTCGCAGCTCGCCGTACGGCGCCGACCTCGACTCGCTCGCCGACGTGGTCAGCTTCGGCGTCGCGCCCGCGGTGCTCGGCTACACCCTCGGGCTTCGCGGCGGTTGGGATGCGCTCATCTTCCTCTACTTCGTGGCGTGCGGGATCAGCCGTCTCGCGCGCTTCAACGCGACCGCGGCGTCGCTCGCCGACGAGTCCGGGAAGGTCAGCCACTACGAGGGCACCCCGATCCCGACGAGCCTCGCGCTCGCCCTCGTGCTCGCGATCCTCCATTGGCAGTCGCTGACCGGCGACACGATGGCGCTCGGTCGCTTCGACCTCGGACCGTGGGAGCTCCATCCCATCACGCTGCTCTACGCGGTCAGCGGCAGCCTGATGATCAGCACCTTCAAGATCCCGAAACCGTAGGCGGATGCTGCCCGTGCGGATCTCCGAGCGCTTCACGGTGCTCGAAGCGGTTGGCGCGGGCGGCATGGGCACGGTGTACCGCGGCACCGACGCGCACGACGGCGCGACGGTGGCGATCAAGGTCGTGCACGGCGTCAGCGACGTCGACTACCAGAGGTTCGTGCGCGAGGCGACGCTCATGTCGCGCGTCTCGCACCCCGCGCTCGTCCGCTACGTCGACCATGGAGTGACCGACGACGGCCGCGGCTACCTCGCGATGGAGTGGCTCGAGGGCGAGGACCTCGCGAAGCGTCTCGGCAAGGAGCGCCTCGAGCCGAGCGAGGTCATCGCGCTCGCGCGTCGAGTGGCGTCGGGGTTGGAGGCCCTGCACGCGGCCGGCGCGGTGCATCGCGACCTCAAGCCGTCGAACCTGTTCCTGCCCAACGGCGAGGTGCACCTCGCAAAGATCCTGGACTTCGGGATCGCGCGGCTCTCCCATACGCAGTTCGGGCTGACCGCGATGACGGCGCCCGGGGCGCTCGTCGGGACTCCGTCGTACATCGCACCCGAGCAGGCGCG
The DNA here is from genome assembly GCA_050186575.1 of Sandaracinaceae bacterium. GTDB lineage: Bacteria > Myxococcota_A > Polyangia > Polyangiales > Sandaracinaceae > JAUHXR01. The sequence continues at coordinate 21,363 of JBFWYI010000040.1, forward strand.
CGGGCACGGCGTCGACGCGCGCACCGACCTCTACAGCTTCGGCATCGTGCTCTGGGAGTGCCTCGCGCACGAGCGCGCGTTCACCGGCCCGGATCTGATGGCGGTCCTCGCGAGCGTGCTGTTCGATCCGCTTCCGAGCATCGCCGAGCGGGCAGGACCCTTGCCCGAGGCGCTCGCCGCGCTCGTCGACGGGCTGACGCAGAAGGCGATCGAGGCGCGGGTCGCGAGCGCGGCGGAGGTCGTCCGCGCGTTGGATGCCATCGTGGCGCCGGTCGGCGAGCGTCGAATGACGCAAGGAAGACTGTCGGTCCTCACGCCGCTCGAGATGCGCGTCGTCACCATGGTGGTCGCCGGCCCTGGCGCGGACCTAGAGGGCGAGGACGGCTCGACGATGCACCTCGACCGCTCCGCCGACGAGGCTCGCGCTCTCGCGCGGCTGGGCGCGCGTTGTGGGGCGAGGACCGAGCTCCTGCCGGACGGGACCGCGCTCGCGGTGATCGACGGGGGCGAGGCGACCGACGGCGCGGTTCGCGCGGCGCGATTCGCGCGCGGGGTGCTCGATGTGCGGCCCGGGGCATCGGTGGTCATCGCGACCGGCCGCGCGATCGCGGATCGGTTGATGGTCGGCGAAGCGATGGAGCGAGCGGGCGCCCTGCTCGGCCGCGTGCGGACGGACGCGATCCTCGTGGACGAGGTCAGCGCATCGCTCCTCCGCACGCGCTACGCGCTGATCGAGCTCGACGGTGGCCACGCGCTCGGCGACGAGCTGCCGGCGAAGGAGCGCACCGCCGAGGTGGCGCTGCCTCTGTTCGGTCGCGACCGCGAGCTCGCGCTCCTCGGCGCGACGATCGAGGAATCGGCGGCCGAGCCGTGCGCGCGGGCGGTCGTGATCCAAGCCGCGGCCGGGCTCGGCAAGACGCGGCTCCTCGACGCGGTGGCACGGGGCGTCGCGCCGAGCGCGCTCACGATCCGCGCGAGCGGCGATCCGATGCGCCAGCGCTCGAGCTACTCGCTCCTCGCGCCGGGGCTGCGGGTGGCGTTCGCCGTCGAGACGGCGCGCTCCCTCGACGACGCGCGGGCGCGTCTGTACACCGCGCTCGCCCCGCGCTTCGGCGAGGACGCGGTGCGGGTGGCGTCGTTGATCGGTGAGCTCGTCGGCGTGCCATTCGCCGACGATGCGGACCCCGGCCTCGCTGCGCTGCGCGCCGAGCCGCGCGCGCACGTCGATCTCGTGCGCGCCGCGTTCATCGAGGTCGTCCAGATGTGGAGCGAGCGCGCGCCGGTCGTGTTCCTCCTCGACGACCTCCAGTGGGCCGATCGTCCGAGCGTCGCGCTCCTCGACGCGTGCCTGCGCACGCTCGACGCCCGACCCATCTCGATCATCGCGGTCGCGCGACCCGAGCTCGCCGAACGGTTCGATCGCCTCTTCGACGGACGCGACCTCGCGCGCATGACCCTCGCGCCGCTCACCAAGCGAGCCACCCTCGCGCTCGCGCGCCGCATCGCGCCGGACCTCGCCGACGATGTCCTCGCCCGAGTGGTCGAGCGCGCGGAGGGCAACCCGTTCTTCGCCGAGGAGCTCGCGCGGGCGGCGTCAGAAGACGATCACCTCCCCGCCAGCGTGCTCGCGAGCATCCAGCGCCGCCTCGACGCGCTCGACCCGGAGGCGCGCCGCATCCTCCGCGCGGCCAGCGTGCTCGGTCTCCGGTTCCATCAGGCCGCGCTCGATGCGCTGATCCAGGACCCCCATCAGCCGATCGACGTGGCCGGGTGGCTGGACGGGTTGGTGCGCTCGGGTTGGCTCGAGCGCGTCGCGGAGCGCGGGCTCGAGACGGAGCCCGCGTACTCGTTCCGTCACGGGCTCGTCAAGGACGCGTGCTATGCGATGCTCACCCCGGACGATCGACGCCGCGCCCACCGCAACGCGGCTCGCTGGTTCGAGACGAACGGGGGCGCGGACGCCGCCGCTCTGGCCGAGCACTTCGAGCGCGCGGGCCTCGGTCAACACGCGCTCCAGCATCGCCTCGCGGCGGCGCAGCGCGCGCTCCGCGCAGGTGATCCCGAGTCGGTGGTGTCGCACGCGCGCGCGGTGCAGGGCGGCTCCGATCCCGAGCTCGCCGCGTTGGCTCGCCTGATGGAGGCGGAGGCGCGCCTGCTCGAGGGGCGCGCGGAGGAGGCGGCGCCGCTGTCCCGCGAAGCGATCGCGGGGCTGCCGGTGTCTCGACGCGAGCACCTCGACGCGCTGTGCGTGTGGATCGAAGCGGCGAGCACGGTGGGCTGGGACGCCGGCCTCGAGGAGCCGATCGAGGCCGCGCTCGAGCACGCGCGCGAAGCCGAGGCGAGCTTGCCGTTCGCGCTCGCGCTCGCGCGGATGAGCACGCCACTCCTCTTGCTCGATCGATCCGATCTCGCCGCGCGCTGCGCGGACGCCGCGCATGGGTTGGCGCTGCGGCTCGCGGGGACGCTCGGGACGGAGGACGGGCTCCTTTCGGGGCGGCTCGCCGAGAACCGCGCGTTCGCCGCGCTCGCCAAGCGCGACGTGGTGAGCGCGGTCGAGGCGTTCGAGAACGCGGAGGCGGCGTACGCGCGCGGCGGAGCGGAGCGCTTCACGCTGGCCAGCGCCTGCAACGCGGCGAGCAAGCGGCTGGAGCTCGGTCAGGCGGAGCGCGCGATCGCCATCTCGTCGCGCGTGATCGAGCGCGCCGACCGCCGCGGCTTCTCGTACTACGCCGCGTTCGCTCGCCTCGTCGTCGCGCTCGCGCGCTACGCCACGCGCGAGCTCGACGCGGCGCTGGAGCTCGCGACGGACGCGGCGCAGCGCTTCGCATCGCTGAGGGACGCGCGCCTCGAGTCGGCGAGCCGCTCCGCGATCGCCGAGGTGTCGGCGCTCCGCGGCGAGCTCGACACCGCGCTCCGCGAGGCCTCGCGCGCGGTGGGTCTGGTCGACGAGCTCGTCGCGCCGAAGGCGGCGGCCCTGTCGGTGCTCGCGGCCGTCGAGCTGGCGCGGGGCGACCTCGATGCGGCGCGGACCCTCGTCGAGGAAGCGAAGGTGCTCGCCGCGGTGGAGCCGATGCTCGATCGCGACGTCCATCTCGAGTGGACCCACGCGCGGATCTTGCGCGCGTCGGGTCGGAACGACGAGGCGCGGAGGATCGCGCGCGCCGCGCTCGACACCGTCGAGGCGAACGCGATCCGGATCGAGGACGACGAGCTCCGGCGCACGTTCCTCGAGCAGGTCGAAGAGAACCGTGCGCTCCGCTCCATCGTGTAGGGGCTCGATGGTGTAGGGGCTCGATGGTGTAGGGGGCTCGATGGTGAAGGCGTCGCGCGTCGAGCGCGTCGATCAGTTCACGACGAGCTCGATCTGACTCGTCATCCCCATGAAGCGCGCCTCGACCACGATCGTGCCGCGTCCGTCGAACCGCACGTAGACGCGCGCGCCGCTCGTCGCGTCGTCGCCGAAGAGCCCTCCGTCGTCGATCGTCGCGATGTCGGCACCGTCGATGATCGTCCACTCGATCGCCGAGCCGCTGAGGAGCGGCGCGCCGGCGGCGTCGAGGAGGCGGCACCCGAGCTCCGCGTCGGTCACCCGATCCGCGCCCACCGTTTCGAACGAGAACGACGACGACATCCGGAGCCCGCGCATGTCCCAGCTCGCGCCCGACGATCCGACCTCCCCGCACTCCATGCGCGCCGCTTCGCGCACCTCGAACCGGGCGCGGTCGAACGACGATCCGTCGCGGGTGAGCGACAGCGTCACGTCACCGACGTCGATCGTGTCGACCTCGAGGTCGATGCGACCCGCGCTCGCGTCGCGGCTGAGCGAGCGGTCGTCGCCCGCGCCGTCGACCGTGACGCTGAAGTCATCGATGTCGCAGTCGACCACCGTGCGACCGGTGCTGGAGTCGCGGCGCGGGTGCGCGCAGAACACGTCTCCATCGACGGCCACCACCGAGCCGAGCGCGGTCGGCACTCCCATGTCGCAGCCGCCCTCGGTGCCCGGGCAGAGCCCGTCGTCGATCCGCCACTCGCTCCGGTTCTCTTCACCGGGCGTCGAGTCGCCGTAATACCCGCAGCCGCCGCCTACCCCACCGAGCGCGGCTGCCGCACCACACACCGCGACGAGCTTCATCCGAAGGTCCATGGTCCGCCTCCCCGAGTCGCTGTCTCGATAGTGCATCGCTCGTGCCGCGCTGCGAAGCATGGGGGCCCGCGACGGCGGTGGCCCGGACCGTGAGCCACGCGCACACCATCGGATCCGTCCGTCGTGCCAGTCCGGGCCGGCCGCCGCGATCGGAGCCGCGATCGGAGCGCGAGCGCGATCAGAGCGCGAGGAGCCGACCGCCGCGCGTCCGATAGATAACGCGTGGATTCCCATCGACCGGCCACCAGCCGTCCACGTTCCATGCGATGCTCGAGGTCGCGCCGGCCGCGCGCAGGACGTCGGCGTGGCCCTCGGCGTCCGCGGCGGCGCGATAGACGAGCCGGCCACCGCCGTCGTACGCCGCGCTCCCGCTCACCACCCCGCTCGGCTCGAGCTCGTCGCTCATCGACGCGGTCGCGATCGGCGCGCGGGTGAGCGCGCCGTCGTCGATCGCCGCGACCTCCGCGCCGTCCGGCGAGAACGCGACGTCGAGCGTGGTCGCGCCGTACTCCATGAGCTCGACCTCGCCGGAGCCATCGAGCGCGATCGAGGACAGCCGTCCTCCGCTCGAAAAGACGAGGCGCGTCGCGTCGAGGCTCAGCGCGAGGTCGGAGGACGGCGTGGCCCTCAGCGTGGTCGGCGTGCCGCTGCCGTCGCGCAGGGTGCGTGTGATGGACCCGTTGCGCAGGTAGTACGCGAACCGCCCGAGCGATCCATCCACGACGTCGAAGCGCGGGCTGCCCGCCACCACGCCGTCGCTCTCGAGCGTCGCCGCGGTCCCCGTCGCCATCTCGACGAACGCGAGCCCACCGCCCGTCGTCTCGGCGATCCCGTGCGTGTCCCCGAGCGCCACCGGGCCGTACAGCGTGGTGCGCGGATCGATCGGGAGCGGGGCGGCCGCGCTCGCGCCGTCGGTCGCCACCCGCTGATAGCTCTGCGCGCCCGCCGTCTCGAGCACGAAGAGGAGCGTGTTGCGGCTCCCCGACACGAGCGAGAGATCGCCGCGGATCCCCGGATCGTCCGCGAGGTTGGCCTCGGCGATGAAGCCGTCGGCGTCGCTCCGCATCGTGATCCGTCGGCCGCCGCCCGCGCTCGCGAGGACGAGGAGCCGCACCTCGGGGCTCGCCGTCGGATCGACGACCACGAAGCGTGCTTCATCCATCGAGCCGATCACGACCGCGGGCGAGCTCGCGTCGACCGGACGCAGCCTCATCGCGGTCGGCGGTCCGTAGAGGAGCCACGTCCCGTTCGGTGAGAAGCGCACCGTGGTCTGCGCGACGGCGTCGTCGATCCGGATGGGTGCGCCATCGAACAACGCGATCGTCCACACCGCGCGCTCGGCCCCGCACGTCACGTACGCGGCGCGCGCTCCGTCCTCCGCGACCGCCACCGCGCCGTCGTGCGCGCACACGTCGTCGGCGAGCGCGTCTCCGGGCGGCGCTGGCCCCGCGTCCGGTCCCGCGTCCCTCGGACCGGCGTCGATCGCGGCGGCGTCCGGACCCGCGTCGCGTCTGCCACCATCCGCGCCCGCGTCGCCGCCGTGCGACCCGTCGCACGCCACCAGCCACAGAGCCGCCGCGACGCGCGCCCAGCTCTCGTACCCCCGAAGCGAGACCATGGAGACGAGCGTACCAGCCGCGCGCCGACCCGGCGTCGTGCAAGCTAGATTGTGGTGTCTAGCGCACGGGTGGACTGGCCGAGCGTCACGCGGCGAGGGCGGTGCCCGCGCGGCGCTCCTCGGTCTTGTCCTTCGCGAAACCGTGCACCGTCGCGTAGGCCAGGAGCGAGAGCGATCCGGTGGGAAGCACTGCGGCGAGCCACGGCCACGGGTTGATCCCCTTCTTCTTCGCGTCGCGGTAGAGCCACATGCTGCCGAACATCGCGGAGAAGCAGAGGTCGAGGGCGACCTGTAAGCCCCAGGGGTTGGTGAGGTTCTCGCGGATCAGCGCGAGGTTGTCCTGGGTGAAGACGATCCAGAGGGTGAACGCCGCGAAGTCGAGGAAGACGAGGCCGGCGAAGATGCGCTTGAGGTTCATGGGTCTCTCCTTGGTTGGGACGAGGCACCGCAGCTCCCGTGCCAGCGACCGTGTCGCGCGTGCGTGCGCCACCGCGTCGCGGCTGCGCAACGAACCTCGCGAGCGGCGTTGCGCCGCTGCAACGCACGAGCGCGCGAGCGCGGCGGGGCTCGCCTGGCATGCCCCCTGCTCGGTAGGGTTCCTCCATGCGCCGCCTGCGTTGGGATCTGATCGGAGCGGGCCTCCTGTTCGTCACGTCGCTCGTCGACCTCGTGATGTTCGAGGCGTTCGACCTCGACGTCGCCGCGCTCGGCGCGGGCTGGATCGGGCGCGCGGTGCTCGCGAGCTTCGTCGGCGGTTACGCGGTGCTCGGCTTCGCGCTCGGCCGGCTCTGGATGGCGCGCGAGCGGGCGATCGCGGACGCGGCGCGGATCGCCGATCAGCACGCGGAGCTCGACGCGAGCCAGCAGAAGCTCGCTCACGCCGAGAAGCTCGCCGCGCTCGGTCGGCTCTCCGCGTCGATCGCGCACGAGGTCCGCAACCCGCTCGGCGTGATCCGCGCCTCGCTCTCGATGGTGCAAGACAACTTCGACGCCGGCACCGACGACCATCGCGCGTGCGAGCTGGCGGTCGACGAGATCGACCGGCTCGACGGGCTCATCGGCGCGCTGCTCGCGTTCGCAAAGCCGACGAAGCTCGCGGCCAGCGAGGTCGCGCTCGATCCTCTGATCGAGCGGGCCGCCACCGTCGCGCGCGAGACGGTCGCGCTCGAGGTCGCGCGCAAGGGCACCGATCGGACCCTGCGCGCCGATCCGGATCTGTTGACCCAGCTCGTGCTGGGGCTGCTCATCAACGCGGGGCAGGCGGGCGCCAGGCGCGCCGAAGTGCGCGCGCGCTCCGACGGTGACGCGATCTGGCTCGAGGTCGGCGACGATGGACCGGGCATCGCCGCCGACGCGGCCGGCCACGTGTTCGAGCCGTTCTTCACGACCAAGGCGAAGGGCACCGGGCTCGGCCTGCCGATGGCGCTCCGCATCGCCGAAGCGCACGGCGGCTCGATCGAGGTCGGGCACGACGACGCGATGGGCGGCGCGCGGTTCGTCGTGAGGCTCCCCGCGAGCGGGGCGTCCGCGCGGGCGGCGGCATGAGCGACGCGCTCTCCGGTGCGCGCGTCGCCGTCCTCGACGACGAGCCGCGCATGGTCGAGATCGTCACGATGCTCCTGCGCCGCGACGGCTACGACGCGCGTGGATTCGGCGATCCGCACGAGCTCCTCCGCGCGATCGAGGCGGACCCGGTGGATCTGTTGCTCACCGATCTGCGGATGCCGGGGATGGACGGGGTCGACGTGCTGACACGCGCGCGCTCACTCCTGCCGGAGCTGCCGGTGATCTTGTTCACCGCGCACGCGACCGTACAGACCGCGATCGAGGCGATGCGTCGAGGCGCGTACGACTACGTGCAGAAGCCGTTCGACAACGCGGAGCTCAAGGCGCTGGTCGCGCGCGCGCTCGATCACAGCCGCCTTCGGCGCGAGAACCGCGTGCTCCGCGAAGCCGCGTCGGGCGGCGCGCTCATGATCGTGGAGAGCCCCGCGATGAAGCGCGTGATGGCGATCGCGCGTCGCGTCGCACCTTCGAAGAGCACGGTGCTGATCACCGGCGAGAGCGGCACCGGCAAGGAGGTCGTCGCGCGCGCGATCCATCGCGGCTCGGAGCGCGCCGATCGCCCGTTCGTCGCGCTGAACGTGAAGGCGCTGAGCGACACGCTGCTCGAATCCGAGCTCTTCGGTCACGTGAAGGGCGCGTTCACCGGGGCCGACAAGGATCGCGCGGGCGTGTTCGAGCGCGCGGACGGCGGGACGTTGTTCTTGGACGAGATCGGCGAGGTCGGTCTCGATGTGCAAGCCAAGCTGCTACGCGTGCTTCAGGAGCGCGAGGTCCAACCGGTCGGCGCGTCGGCGCCGCGTCGGATCGACGTGCGGCTGCTCGCGGCGACGAACCGCGCGCTCGGAGCCGACGTCGCGGCGGGCCGTTTCCGCGAGGACCTCTACTTTCGCCTCGCGGTGATCCCGATCGAGGTGCCGCCGCTCCGCGAGCGTCCCGAGGACATCGTGCCGCTCGCGAGCGCGTTTCTCCGTCGGCACGCGCGCGAGCGCGGACGGACGCTCGGCTTCACGCCGGAGGCGCTCGCGTGGCTGACCTCGCACGCGTGGCCGGGCAACGTGCGCGAGCTCGAGAACGCGATCGAGCGCGGCGCGGTGCTCGCGATGGGCGACGTGCTCGAGCTGACCGATCTCGCGCCCGACGCGGCGGAGGAGAGGGCGCCCGACCTCGAGCCGCGCGCGAACCTCGCGGACTTCATCGACCGCGCGACCGCGTCCCACATCGAGCGCGTGCTGGAGGAGACGGGCGGCAAGCGCGCCGAGGCGGCCAAGCGCCTCGGGATCGATCGCACCACGCTCTACCGCCTGATGCGCAAGTACGAGATCGACGGCTAGCTATCCAGCTCTACTTCTCGAGGTTCTTCTTGAGCTGGGCGAGCTCGCGATCGACCTCGCGCTCCATCTGGCGCGCGCGCTTCTCGCGCTCCTTCGCCTCGGCGAGGCGGCGCTTCTCGCGCTCCCTCTCGGCCTTGGCCTCCGCCCTGGCTTCGGCCTTCAATCGCTTCTGCTTCTCGGCGTCCGTCTCTTCGGGCTCGTCGTCGAACGCCTTCTCGATCTCGGACACCGCGTGGTCGACGGCGTGCTTGCCGAGGTGCCAGCCCGCGCCTTTGACGAACCAGTCGAAGAGCCCCACGCGCAGAGTCTACGCCCGAGCCTCGGTCATTGCTCCTCGTTGTCCTCGTGACCGTCCTCGTCTTCGTCCTCGTCTTCGTCGGGTCGCGGGTCGTCGGGGATCAGGGCCTCGATCTCGTGGATCTCCCTGTCGCAGGCCTCGCGCCAGCGCGCGAGCGAGTGGGCGGGGGCGTCGGCGGCCACCCGCGAGCAGCTCCCGAACGCGTCCATCGCGTGGAGCCAGATGGGATACGCCGCGTGCTCGAGCGCATCGTGCAGCTCGCGTTGGCGCTCCTCATCGCCGGCGAACGCGCCCGGTACGGGGATCGAACGGACCTCCATGGCGAACCGGGAGTACGCGATCCCGAGCAGCGTGCTCGCCACGACGCTGTAGCGTGGGTCCCCGTCGCGCGCGGTTTGCAAGGCGTGTTGCGCGGTCGTGATCGCTTCGGCGCGCCGCTGCATCCAGCGCGGCAGCTCCTCGCTCGCCCACGCTTCGACCTCCCACGCCTCGCCTTCGGGCGGCGACGGGGTCGGCATCCGCAGCGCGACCTCCGTCTGCGCCCACCCGTTCGCGAGCAGCTCGTCGTCGGGTGAGACGTCCACCGGGAGCCGCGGCAGCCGGATCCCCGCGATGCGCACGCGCTCGGAGCCGCCGTCGTCGTCGTCGAGCGCCGGCGGCGGCGTCGGCGGCGGCCGCCCCGCGCCGCACGCGAGGCTCAACGCCGACCAGAGGAGGATCGAGGCTCGCCCGACGCCGCGCATGCGGGCGAGAGCCTAGCAATGACGATTCGGAGCGTCGCGGGATTCGGAAACGGAAACGGAATCGGAAACGGAATCGGACTCGGAATCGGAAACGGAATCGGAATCGGAAACGGAATCGGAAACGGATTCGGACTCGGACTACTCGGACTCGGACTCGGACTCGGAATCGGATTCGGAATCGGGCACGGGCTCGGAATCGGACTCGGACTCGGAATCGGACTGGGAAACGGAATCGGAAACGGAATCGGAAACGGAATCGGAAACGGAAACGGAATCGGAATCGGATGTCGGGAGTCGTCTTGTCACCTGGCGCGGGGCTAGGCAGACCCCTCGCGAGCTCCTCGCGGATCGCCGAATGCCCTCGCGTGCAGGCTCGTCTGCCGCGTCAGCTCCGGGTGGAACGTCGCGCCCCAGCGGGAGCCTTGGCGTACCAGCACCGGCTCGCCGTCGAGGGTCGCCTCCACGCTCACCCCCGCGCCGACGCGCAGGATGCGCGGCGCCCGGATCAGCACCAGCGGCGTTCCGTCGTCGGCCACCGCCTCCGCGCTGTCGAGCTGGCGTCCCCACGCGTTGCGGCGGACCCCGACGTCGATCCATCCGAAGCTCGACTGGAGTGGCTCGACCTCGCGCGCCGCGAGGATCAGCCCGGCGCACGTGGCGAGGAGCGGGATCCCCCCGCGCACCGTCGCCTCGAGAGCGTCGCGCAGCCCGGGCTCGCGCGCCAGCAACGACAGTTGCGTCGTGCTCTCGCCGCCGGGCAGCACGATCCCCTCGAGCGCGTCCACGTCGCGCGCGCTCCGGATCAGCGACGGTCGGTGACCGAGCGCGCGTAGATGGTCCGCGTGCGGCGCGAATCCGCCCTGGAGCGCGAGCACCCCGACGCGCAGGCTCGGGGCTGGTGAGCGCGCCACCGCGAGCATCACCAGCCCCGCGCGGCGAGCTGCTGGTCGCTCGCGAGCTTCGCGCTCTCGACGCCGCGCATCGCCTCGCCGAGCCCGGTCGAGACTTGCGCGAGCCGCGCGTAGTCCTGGTGGTGCGTCGTCGCCTCCACGATCGCGCGCGCGCGCCGCGCGGGATCGCTCGAGAGGAAGATGCCCGAGCCGACGAACACCGCCTCGGCGCCGAGGTGCATCGCGAGCGCCGCGTCGGCCGGCGTCGCGATCCCGCCCGCCGCGAACCGCGGCACCGGCAGCTTGCCCTCGGCCGCCGCGTAGCGGACGAGCTCGAGCGGGGCGCCGAGGGTGCGCGCCTCCGCGACGAGCTGGTCGCTGTCGAGCGTGGTGAGCCGCCGGAGCTGCGAGGCGAGCTTGCGCAGGTGCAGCACCGCCTGGCTCACGTCGCCGGTGCCCGCTTCGCCCTTCGTACGCAGCATCGCCGCGCCCTCCGCGATCCGGCGCAGCGCCTCGCCGAGGTCGGTGCACCCGCACACGAACGGTACGTCGAACGCGTGCTTGTCGATGTGGTGCGCCTCGTCGGCGGGCGTGAGCACCTCCGACTCGTCGACGAAGTCGACCTCGAGCGCCTCGAGGATCCGCGCCTCGATCGTGTGGCCGATCCGGCACTTCGCCATCACCGGGATCGTCACCGCCTCCTGGATCTCGCGGATCATCTTGGGGTCCGAGGCGCGCGCGACGCCACCTTCCTTGCGGATCTGCGCCGGCACCCGCTCGAGCGCCATCACCGCGCAGGCGCCCGCTTCCTGGGCGATGCGCGCCTGCGCCGCGTCGACGACGTCCATGATGACGCCGCCCTCGAGCATCTCGGCGAGCCCGATCTTCGTCTTCTGCGTGCTCTTTTGCATGTCTTCTCCTCCCGCCCGATCGTGATCGGGCAATGAGCGTTGCGATAGTGCGCCCCTGCGATCGCCGAAGCGACGCCGTGCACGTCCTCGTACGCGTGCCGCGCACTCGGGACGACCTGCCGAACCTCGTCGGGTACGCCTTACACGAGCCCGACCGCGGGCCCCGAACGATCGCGCGCCCTCGCCGCCTCGAGCGCCTTGCCCACGCGCACCGCTCCCAGCGCGAGCCGATCCTCGGACTCCCATCCGAAGTTGAGCCGTAGGCCGTTGCGCGCGCCCTCGTCGACCGCGAAGTAGTGACCGGGCGAGACGAGCACCTTCTCTTGGAGCGCCTCGTCGAACACGCGCTCGGGCGTCATGTCGGGCGGGAGATCCACCCACACCGACACCCCGCGCGCCGGCCGCAACACCCGCATGTCGCTCGGCAGGTGCTCGCGCAGCCCATCGACCAACACGTCCCGCCGCGCGCGGTACGCGGGTTGGATCTTGTTTAGGTGCGCCGCGAGGTAGCCGCGCTCGAGGAACTCGGCGAGCGCGAGCTGGGTCAGCGCCGAGCTGCCGAGGTCGGTCGTGTGCTTCATCGCGAGCAGGTGCGGCGCGAGCGTCGGTGGCGCGACGACGTAGCCGATCCGGAGCGCGGGGATGAGCCGCTTGCTGAACCCGCCGATGTGGATGACGTCCGGATCGAGCGCGCGCAACGCGGTTGGGAGCGGCGCTCCGTCGAGCTCGAGGTCGACCGCGTAGTCGTCCTCGATCACCGCCACCTGCGCGTCGCGTGCCCACTCGAGGATCGAGGCGCGCCGCGCGTTCGCGATGCAGGCCCCGGTCGGGTTCGCGTGGTTCGGCATGAGGTAGAGCAGCTTCGGTCGCCGCGCGCCGAGCCGCCGCAGCGCCTCGAGGTCGGGGCCGTCGACGTCGTTCGGTACCCCCACGATGTGCGCGCCGGTGGCGGCGAACACCTGCAGCGCGCCCGCGTAGGTCGCCGCGTGCGTCAACACGACGTCCCCGGGATCGAGGAGCGCGCGCGCGACGAGGTCGAGGCCCTGCTGCGAGCCCGTCGTGATGAGGATGTCGTCGGCTCCCGCCGGCACCCCGCGGCGCGCGAGGTCGAGCGAGACGTGCTCGCGCAGCGTGCGCAACCCTTCTTTCGGTGCATAGGCGAGCGCCTTGGCGCCCTGCGTCTTGAGCGCGTGATCGAGGCATCGGCGCAGGAGCTCGATCGGGAGCAGCTCGGCCGGCGGCATCATGCGCGTGAGGTCGACGACGTCGCTCGGCACGGTGGCGCGCCGCATGCGTTGGAAGCGCCGCATCGGCTCGCTCCGCGCGGCCCGCGAGAGCAGCGCCTCGAACGGGAGGCTCGGCTCGGCGGCGGCGTCGCTCGTCGGACGAAGCCCCGCGGGGATCGCCTTGACGAACGTCCCGCGGCCGACCGTCGAGCTCAGGAAGCCGGCCGACTCGAGCTCGCTGTAGGCGCGCATCACCGTGTTGCGATGCGTCCCGAGCGAGTCGGCGAGCGCGCGCGACGGCGGGAGGCGGAAGCCTTCGGGGAACGTGCCGGTCCGGATCCGCTCCGCGATCTGATCGAAGATCTGCTGATAGAGCGGTCCCCTGTCCTGATGCACCGCGAGCCCGAGATCGTGCATGCGCCCTCCTTGCTCGGAAGGAGTAGCCGCAATGGCACAGGAGGTTCAATGGACAATCCTGGCTTTGGGCGCCAACAACTAGGCCAATCTATCGACCAATGTCGCGTCGATGCGGCCAATGTCGTACGGGGCTATGTGCCAATCGCCGAGCTCAGTCCCACTCGTAGGGCGCCGCGACGACGGCGACGCCGAGCGCGTCACGGTCGTGGAACACGATCGCGAGCATCCCGCCCAGCCGCGCGAGCGCCTCGCGGTCGGTGCCGTACGCGACGAACATGCCCGCTTCGGGGTCGAGCTCCATCTGGGTTTCGAGCTCCGGTGCGTCGGCGCGCATCAACCCCACCGCGACGTCGGCCCAGCCGTAGCCGTTGCCATATCGGCCGTGTGCCTCGAACACGTCGTTGACCGCGATCATGTGGTCGTCGGTCAGCGTCAGGACGAAACGACCTTCGATCTCCGAGAGCAGGAGCGGCGCCATGTCAGTGACCCGTTCTTTGTCGAGGCGACGGGTGCTCGCGCAACCCGCCGACGCCAATGTGATCGTGGAGCGTCCGATCGCGTACCCTCACCCGGGTTGCGTCAGCGGCGCCTCCGCCACGCGAGCGCGATGAGCGCCACGAGCGCGAGGCTCGGCCAGCGCGCTCCCGCCGGCCGCGCCGCGCGACATCCACAGCCGCCGTCGTCCATCCCGCCGGGGCCCGCGTCGGTGCCGGGGCTCACCCCGCCGCCGTCACGTCGCGGCCCCGCGTCCGTTCCCGGCGCCACGCCCGCGTCGGTCCCCGACGGGACGCCCGCGTCGCTGCCGGGTCCGGGTCCGGTCGGGCCGGGCTTGAAGCCCTCCATGATCGGGCCGCCCGGGTTCGTCCCGTCGCCGAGCGCGTACGCGCCGATGTCCGCGACGCCCATCCGGTCGGTCCCGTTGAAGTCGAACATCACGACGTGCGCCGCGACGCCCGCGCCGCCGAGCGCGCCGGTCATGGTGGGGAACACGTCTTGCGGAAGATCCCCGCTGAACGACGCGGCGACGAAGTCGACGCCGATGTCGCCCGCGATGAGCGTGGTCGTGATGCCCTGCACGCTGCCGGCGCCCGCGTTGCCCTCGCACGTGATCGTCGCCGCGTTGCCGTTGACGAAGATCGCGCGCCCGCCCATCGAGTACGCCGCGTTGTTCGCCACCGTCACGGGCCCGCTCGCGTTGCGGATCGCGATCGCGTCTCCGCCCATGTTGATGAACGTGTTGTGGACGATCGTGAGCTCGTTCGGCCCGTTCTCTTGGTGCATCTGCGACGCCATCGCGCTGCCGCCCGCGCCGAGCACGATGTTGTTGCGGATGGTCGCGTTGGCCTCCCACTGGATGCCGTTGTCGCCGCAGTGCCACATCACGTTGCCCTCGACGAGGTTCGGCCCGCCGTTGCCCGACGTGCTGTAGCCGAGGATGCACGGGTAGTTGGTATCGTGAATCACGTTGTCGCGGATCGTGACGTTGTACGAGCCGTCCTTGAGCTCGATCCCATCGCCCTGCGACACGTCGCCCGCGTTGGTGTGGTGCACGTAGTTGTTCGCGATGAGGCTGTCGGCGAGCCGGCACCCGTCGTCGTTGCATCCGAGGTACATCCCCTCGCCGGTGCCGCCCGTGTCGTGGATGTGGTTCCGCAGGATCTGCACCGCCATGTACGTCACGCCGCCGTCGTTCATGCGCAGCGCGACGTCCTCCGTCTCCGCGATCTCGCAGTCCTCGATCGTGAGGTGGTCCGCGCCGCTGACCCGGAGGCCCGCCGAGCCGCCGGTGAAGCGCAGCCCGCGGATCGTGACGTACGCCGCGTCGTCGATGTCCCAGATGTTCTGGCTCGCGTCCGGTCGATGGAAGTGCGGCGTCGCTCCGTCGGCGGCGCGGATCACGATCGGCTGCGCGGCCGTGCCGATCGCGGTGAACGAGAAGCGGCCGCTCAGCGAGTACATGCCGTCCGCGAGGATCACCTCGTCGCCGGGGTCGAGCGCGTTCAGCGCGGACTCCACGTCGTCGGTCGGGCCGAGCATGATCTGCGCGCTCGCGGTGGAGGCCGCGAGGAGCCCAGCGAGGACGGACGCCGACAGCGCCACGGGGCATCTGGATCGAGCGAGCATGGACACCTCCCGTGGGGCCAGCCTCGCATGACTCGCGCGACGGATTCCAGGAGCGTTCACGGCGCGCGGCGAGATCTGGCGGTGCGGACGCGCTTGACCCAGGATCCTGCCCACGTGAAGGACGCCCAGCCCCACGGTGAGACGATCGAGATGCTGGTGGCTCGGATGGCGAGCCTCGGCGCGACGATCGAGCAGCGCCCGACGTCCACGATCGTGCCCAACCGGAGCGACGAAGTGGCGGAGGAGGCGCTCGCGCTGTTCCATACGCTCGACGATCGGGTCTCCGCGAAGCTCGAGCTCCACGGCACCCTCGGCGAGGGCGGCATGGGGCGGGTCCGCCTCGCGACACAAAAGACCTTGTCGCGCCCCGTCGCGGTGAAGACGCTCAAGGAGGAGCATCGCAGCGACCGCGCCACCCTGAAGCTGCTGCGCGAGGCGTGGGTCACCGGGAACCTCGAGCATCCGAACGTCGTGCCCGTCTACGACCTCGCGCTCGACGGCGACGGCAGCCCGATGATCGTGCTCAAGAAGATCGAGGGCACGAGCTGGGAGCGTCTGATCCACGACGCGGCGAGCGTGCGCGAGCGCTTCGGCGCCAGCGATCTGTTGGAGTGGAACCTGCGGATCTTCATGCAGGTATGCAACGCGACGTACTTCGCGCACAGCCGTCACGTCATGCACCGCGACCTCAAGCCCGAGAACGTGATGATCGGGACGTTCGGCGAGGTGTACGTGGTGGACTGGGGCCTCGCGGTGGCCACCGAGGACGACGGTACGGGGCGCGTTCCGCTCGCCGCCGACGCGCACGATGTCGCCGGCACGCCGGCCTACATGGCGCCCGAGATGCTCGGCGGGAAGCTGAGCCGGCTCAGCGAGCGCACCGACATCTATCTGCTCGGCGCGACGCTCTACGAGATCGTGGTCGGCCACGCGCCACATCAGGGCGAGACGCTGATGGAGTTCGTGGCGCAGATCGTGGAGTCGGCGCCCGAGATCGGGAGCGAGGTGCCGAGCGAGCTGCGGCGCGTGATCCGGCGGTGCATGGATCCGGATCCGCACGGGCGCTTCGAGTCGGCGGAGCAGGTGCGATTGGCGGTGCAAGGATACTTGCAGAACCGCGACGCGCTCGCCCTCGCGATGAAGGCGGACCAGCGTCGCAAGAAGCTCGAATCGCTGATCGCCGAGGAGCGCCCGGCCCGCGAGGACGTGTACCGCGCGTTCGCGGAGTGCCGCTTCGGGTATCGCCACGCGCTCGAGGTGTGGCCGCGCCACCCTCACGCCGCCGACGGCCTCACCCGCGCGACCGAGATCATGATCGCCTACGAGCTGGCGCATGGCGAGGTGGATGCGGCGCACGTGTTGTTGACCGAGCTCGCCGATCCCGACGAGCGCCTCGCGCAGGAGGTCGAGCGCGCCTACGCCGAGAAGTCGGAGGAGGCGGAGCGGCTGCGCAAGCTCAAGGACGACCTCGATCCGAGCGCGGGTCGTCGCACGCGCACGTTCCTGGTCGCGGTGGTCGGCGCGATCTGGACGTTGTTTCCCCTGGCCTACGAGCTCGCTCGACGCGTCGGGTGGGCGCCCGAGCCCACCCATCTCCTCACCATCGTGGCCGACGGAGTGTTGCTCGTCCTCATGGTCGGGCTCTGGTATTGGGCGCGCGACTCGATGACGCGCACCGCGATCAACCGACGCGTCGCGATGGCCGGGCTGCTCGCGATGGTCGGACCGATCGTGTTGCACGGCGTCGAGCTCGTGTCGGAGGGCGATGGAATCTACGACGCGTTCCAGTACGACTTCTTGCTGTGGATGGTCCTCGGCGCGATGGCCTCCGCGACGATCGACTGGCGCTTCGCGATCCCGGCCGTCGCCTACGGGGTCAGCTTCGCGCTCGTCGCGTTCTTCCCCGAGCTCACGTTCGTGATGCTCTTCGCGACGAGCCTCGTCCTCGTCGTCACCATGCTGCGCCTCTGGGGCCAACCCGAGGACGTCGAGGGCTTCGGCGCCCGCATGCGCGAGCGCCGCGAGCGCCGCCGCGCCTGGCTCCGCCGCTGGATAGGCGGATAGAGGACGCACGTCGTCCTGTTGTCGCCTCCCACGATCAGCGGGGGCTCGCGGGCCCTCGTTCTCCGTGAGCGCGGCGGCGCAGGAACGGGGGCGATTGACGCCGGGTGATCGGGTCGGATACGCCAGTCGGGTGAGCGAGCTCGTCGAGGTCGTGCACGACTGGATCCCGCTCGTCGGTACCACCGCGGTGGGCGCGGCGGTCCTGTTCTTCCTTCGCTGGCTCCTCCTCGTGCGCGGCGGGGGGCCCATCGGCGAGCAGCGCTTCTATCGGCAGTCGCTCCTCCTCGCCGTCACGGTGCTGCTCGTCGTGCTGGTGGTCTTCGCGCTGCCGATCCACGAGGAGACGAAGAACCACGTGCTCGCGCTCTTCGGCGTGCTCGGCAGCGCGGCGGTGGCGTTCTCGTCGACGACGTTCGTCGGCAACGCGATGGCCGGGCTGATGCTCCGCGTCGTGAAGAGCTTCCGGCCGGGCGACTTCCTGATCGTCGAGGAGCAGTTCGGGCGCGTGACCGAGATGGGGCTCCTGCACGTCGAGATCCAGACGCCCTACCGCGACCTCGCGACGGTGCCCAACCAGTACCTGATCAGCCGGCCCGTCACGGTGGTGCGCGACTCGGGGACGTTCGTGCACGCCGAGGTGTCCCTCGGGTACGACGTCGCGCACTGGCGGGTCGAGCCGCTCCTCACGAAGGCGGCGATCGACGCGGGGCTCGAGGATCCCTTCGTGACGATCGGCGACCTCGGAGACTACGCGGTCTCCTACCGGGTCGCGGGGCTTCTCCGGAACGTGCGCGAGCTGATCGAGGCCCGCTCCGATCTCCGCAAGCACATGCTCGACGCGCTCCACGGCGGGGGCGTCGAGATCGTGTCGCCGCCGTTCCTCAACCTCCGGCAGCCCGCGTCGGGCGAGCGCTTCGTGCCCGGCGAGGCGCCGCCAACCACCGCGGAGCGCGACGATGTGCCGGAGCAGACCATCTTCGACAAGGCCGACCGAGCGGCGGCGCGCGATCACCTCTGTCGCGAGCTCGAGGACCTCGAGGCGCGGCTCGAGGAGCTGAGGCATCGGCCCGCCAAGGACGAGGACGAAGCGACCGCTGCGCGCGTCCGGCGCGAGATCGAGCGCACCGAGAAGCGCCGCGAGCTGCTGCGCGCGCGCCTCGCGGCGGACGATCGCTGACGCCGCGCACCGCGAGCCTCGGGGCGTGGATCCCGCGCATCACCGAGCTCTGCGATCGTGCGTCCGAGCCGTCGTGCAGCAGGAAGTCGCACGCCGGTCGGTCGCTGGCGTCGGTGCATACATCGCCACGTCCACGACCCACGACCCCTGGACGTGGCCCCACGGGGCTCGCCTTCGCGATCGGCGCCGACATGAGAGCGGACTTCCAGGCCGAGGTGGAGACCGGGTGCTTCGAGGGCGGTCCGTCGGTGATCGACCAGGCCAATGGGTCCTGTCGTGCTCCGACGAGCGAACCGCGCCCTCAGTCGACGGCGAGAGCGACGAGGTCGTGGACGCGCGGACGGAGCGCGCGGATCGGGGCCACGCTCGCGCGGCCGGCGAAGGTGCGGTTGGTGAGGAGCGCGACGCTCAGGCCGCGGTCGCGATCGAGCCAGAGGGAGCAGCCGGTGAAGCCGAGGTGGCCGATCGCGCCGAGGGGCCCGCGGCCGAACGAGTGGCCGACGCTCGACGAGACGCCGGATGGCATGTCGAAGCCGAGGCCGCGCGGCGGGCCGTCGGCGGGATCGAGCGACGCGAATTCGCGGAGGACTTCGGTGAGCCCGAGGCGATCCGCGCCGTCGAGCTCCTCGAGGATCCGCGCGCCGAGCGCGGCGAGCGTGCGCGCGGTCGCGAACACGCCGGCGTGGCCGGCCACGCCGTCCATCACGAACGCGTTGTCGTCGTCGACCTCCCCGGCGACGAGCGCCTCGTGGTCGGGTGGAGCGTACAAGCTCTCTTGACCGGGCGCGGGCTCGCGCGGGCGGGTGCGTCCCGTCGGTGCGATCACGGCGGTGCGCCGCCACGGGGGCGGAGCGGAGCGACGGAGGTAGCCGAGCTCGGAGCTCTCGAGCCCGAGCGGCGCCACGATCTCGTCGGAGAGCACCCGATCGAGCGGCCGGCCGCGCAGCGCCTCGACGAGGGCGCCGAGCGCGAGGAACCCGAGGTCGCTGTAGACGCGCGTGCCGGGCGCGTGGGCGAGCGGCGATGCGAGCACTGCGTCGAGCACATCCTCCCGCGAGTTGCACGTGAGGAAAAAAGGTTGCCACGCCCGGAGCCCGCTCCGATGACCGAGCAGCTCGCGCACCGTGACCGCGCCCTTGCCCGAGGCGTCGAAGCCCGGGAGGTGATCCGCGACGCGGTCGTCCAATGCCAACGCGCGATCGCGCACGAGCAACCCGATCGCCAACGTGGTCGCGACCACCTTCGTCACGCTCGCCACGTCGAACCGGCACGCGTCGTCGATCGCGCCCGACGTGGGGATCGATCCGTGCGCGAACGACGCGAGCGATCCCTCCGATGCGCGCACCACCGCGCACGCCGCCGCGCCGATCGCACGCACCCGGTGCGCGCCGAGCGTGACCTCCTCCTCGCACGCGCGCGCGAGGTCGTGGTCGAGCGCGTCGAAGCGGTCGCTCACGCGGTCCCTTCGGAGGACGGCGTAGGTGCGGACGGCTCCGGCGGAAACTCGACGAGCGCGA
This sequence comes from Sandaracinaceae bacterium, assembly GCA_050186575.1. GTDB lineage: Bacteria > Myxococcota_A > Polyangia > Polyangiales > Sandaracinaceae > JAUHXR01. The sequence goes on from JBFWYI010000040.1 coordinate 41,389, forward strand.
GCAGCACGATCGCGGGGAGCGCGACGAGCACCGAGATCACCCACATCGTCTCCCAGCCGAGCTGCTCGGTGAGCCAGCCCGCGGCGAGCCCGAACAAGCGGCCGGGCACCGTCATCAACGACGTGAGCAGCGCGAATTGGAACGCGGTGTAGCGCCTGTCGCAGAGCATCATGAGGAACGCGGTCAGCGCCGACGCGCCGAGCCCGCCCATGAAGTTGTCGATCGCGATGCCGGCCGCCATCAAGCCGTAGTCGTGCCCCACGTACGCGAGTCCGGCGTACGTGAGGTTCGGGAGCGCCTGCGCGATGCCGAAGACGATCATCGATCGCCGTAGACCCCACGCGGCGACCAACCCGCCGCCGATCAGCGCGCCGAAGATCGTGCTCACCATGCCGAGCCCCTTGCCGATCGCGCCGATGTCGGTGAGCGAGAAGCCGAGCGAGAGGAGGAACGGCGAGCGGAGCTGGCTCACCACCACGTCGCCGAACTTGTAGAGCGCGACGATCGCGAGGAACGACCAGGCGCCGCGGCGCCGGAGGAACTCGAGCAACGGATCGACGACCGCCGCCTTGAACGTGCGCGGCGGCGGCGGGGTGCCCTCCGGCGGCGGCGCGATCAGCGTCGTGATCACGCCGACGCTCATCAGCCCGCCGAGGATCAGGAACACCACGCTCCACGGCAATCGGTCCGCGAGGAACAGCGCGCCCGCGCCCGACACGATCAGCGCCGCGCGATATGCGGCGACGAAGATCGCGGTGCCGCTCGCGCGCATCGACTCCGGCAACAGCTCGGTGCGGTACGCGTCGACGACGATGTCCTGGCTCGCCGCGGCGAACCCGATGAACAGCGCGACCCCAGCCGCCGCGTAGGTCGCGGTCGACGGATCGATCGTGCCGAGCACGCCGATCGCGATGAGCAATGCGATTTGCCACACCACGATCCATGCGCGGCGCCGACTGAGGAACGGGAGGGTGACCCCGTCGAACAGCGGCGCCCACAGGAACTTCAGGTTGTAGGGGAGGTGCACAAACCCGAGCAGCCCGATCGCGGTGAGGCTGACGTGGTGCGAGTAGAGCCACGCCGACAGCGTGTCGCCGACCAATGGATTGGGGAGCCCGGCCGCGAACCCGAGGCCCACCATCAACGCGAGCCGCGGGCTCGCGAACGCGTCGCCGAACGCGCGGATCAGGGACCGGGCCATCGCTCGGATACTCGGCGGCGAAAAGGGCCCGCCCAACTTTTCTGCGTCCTCGCGCGGTGGTTGCCGCCCGCCGTCGGTACCCGTACCGTGGAGGCCTTAGCGGAGGTCCTGATGAACCATCTCGTCGCGTGTCCGGCCTGTCAGCGTCATGTGCATGTCTACGATCCGAGCTGCCCGTTCTGCGGAACGCACGTGCCCAGCCGATTGCGAGAGCGTGCTCCCGCGCTACCCAAGGAGCGGCTCGGTCGCGCGGCGACGTTCGCGTTCGGCGCGGCGCTCGCGGCGTCCGGCTGCGGCGACGGCTCCGACACCGACGCCGGCAGCGGCGGCACCGATGCGGGCGGGCGCACCGACGCCGGCGGCGGCGGCATGGACGCGGGCCCGATGGACGCGGGCGGCGGCGGGGGCACCGACGGCGGGGGGACCACCGACGCGGGCGACGGGGACATCGACGCGGGCGATGGGGACACCGACGGGGGTGTCCGGCGCGACGGCGGCGGCACCCGACGTGACGGCGGCCCCGACCGTCGCGACGGGGGCGGCACCACCCGTCGCGACGCCGGAGGTGGCATCACGCCGCTGTACGGCGCGATCCCCGCCGACGGCGGCTTCGACGCGGGGGGCGGCGCGGTACCTGCCTACGGCGCTCCCGGCACCTGACCCTCGGTCGCCGCGCTTGCGCGTGACGGCGTCTCGCTCAAGAGACTCCGCATGGCGACGCAGAAGACCGCGTGGGCGGTGCTCGGGAACTCGCAGCGGCTCGACGGCGGCGCGATGTTCGGCAATGCGCCGAAGGCGCTGTGGGAGCGCTGGATCGCGCCCGACGAGCTGAACCGGATCCCGCTCGCGTGCCGCGCGATGCTGATCCGCGACGGCGAGCGGTACATCCTGCTCGAGACGGGGATCGGCGCGTTCTTCGCGCCCAAGCTGCGCGAGCGCTTCGGGGTGCAGGAGTCCGAGCACGTGTTGCTCGCGAACCTCGCCGCGCTCGGGGTGCCGCACGATCGCATCGACGTCGTGGTGCTCAGCCACCTCCACTTCGATCACGCGGGCGGTCTGCTCTCGGCGTACGAGGACGGGCCGCTCCACCTGTTGTTCCCCAACGCAACGTTCGTGGTCGGGCGCGAGGCGTTCGATCGCGCGGTCCATCCGCACCCGCGCGATCGCGCGTCGTTCATCGAGGAGCTCCCCGGGCTCCTCCGCGAGAGCGGCCGCCTCGAGCTCGTCGACGGTCGAACGAGCGACACGCTCGGCGAGGGCTATCGCTTCCATCCGAGCGAGGGACACACGCCCGGTCTGCTCGTCACCGAGGTCGACGCGGAGGGTGGGCCGGTCGTCTTCGCGTCGGACCTCATACCCGGCAGGCCGTGGGTGCACACGCCGATCACGATGGGCTACGACCGCTATCCCGAGCGCCTCATCGATGAGAAGGAGGAGTTGCTCAGCGATCTCGCGGCGCGTCGTGGCCGGCTGTTCTTCACCCATGACGCCGAGGTCGCGATGGCGCGCGTCCATCGAGACGAGCGCGGTAGGTTCAGTCCGTCCGAGCCGTGGGATGGCGTGGGCGTCGCGACGCTCTGAACGCCGACGCAGCGATCTCGTCGCCGCGCGTGATGCTCGAACGGCCCTCGTCGCCGCGCCGGTCGCGGCGACACGCGTCGCCGATCGCGCGCTCGTCGACGGTCGAGCCCGTCGGCCCCCGCTCAGCGACGGAGCAGGCGGCGGAGGGGCTCGGGGAGCGGCCCTTCGCCGGACTCGGGCTCGGGCGCCGGCGCGCAGGTGTGCACGTAGAGGAGCGGGCGTCCGCGGAGCTCCTCGCGACCGCGGCGCAGCAGGGCCGCAACGGCCTTTTCGGTGTAGGTCGGGTCGAGCTCCACCACGCCGCCCTTGCGCGCGAGCCGACCGGCGTTGCGACCGCTGCTCGTGGGCTCGCCGTACCCGCGTCCGTACTCGGAGCCGTCGATGTCGACGAGGGCGCGGGCCGCGGCGGCGACGTCGGGGAAGCGGGCGTCGGTCTTTCGGAGAAAGGACACCGTCTTGTCGATGAGCCGCCCGACGGAGCGGCGGCTCGCGATCGCGCGCGGGACGACGCGCACCGCGACGAGGCGGGAGGTGAGCCCGGCCGCAGCGAGGCCGATCGCCGCGCCCGCCGCGGTGCCGCCGGAGCCGAGCGCGACGAACACCGCGCTGGGCTCGGGGACGAGCCCGCCCTCGATCTGGCGCGCGATCTCGAGGCCCGCTTCCACGTACCCCAACGTGCCGAGCACGCTCGAGCCGCCGGGAGGGATCGCGTAGGGCCGCTGCCGCTGCAGCCGGAGCTGCGCGCCGACCCACGCCACGCCCGACGGGATGAGCGCGGGGCTCGCGACGGGGTGGACGGTAGCGCGAGCGCGCACGAGGGCGCGCAAGTTGCGCTCGGCGTGGGTGCTGTACCGCTGCGGGAACGAGCAGACGTGGACGTGGAGCCCGAGCGCCGCCGCGTGCGTCGCGGTCGCGAGCGCGTGGTGCGAGCCGGCCGCGCCCGAGGTGACCACGGCCCTCGCCTCTTCCGCGAGGGCGTCCGCGAGCGTGAATTCGAGCTTGCGGATCTTGTTGCCCCCGTACTCGTGAGACGTCAAGTCGTCTCGCTTGATCCACACATCCGCGCCGGCCGCCGTCGAGAGCTCCGCGTCGCGGGCGACCGCCGTCGGCGCGCGGGTGAGCTCCACCCACGGGACGTGGCGCATCCCTGCCCAGCGGTCGCTCAGCAGCGTCATGCGCGCACCCTACCACCGAAACGGGTTGGGCCCGGCGGCACAGTTTGGCTCGGAGCGGCGCGGTCTGCGATGGCGTTTCCACCAACGCATTTGCCGATGATGGCACGGAACGGCCCGGCATGGCAGTTGCTCTGGCACACGCCTGGAGGATCCATGAACCGCGACACGCGCCGTCCGCTCCAGAGCCTCATGCACCCGGTGTTCCTCGTGGCGCTCGCCGCGCTGGTGCTCAACGACCACGTGCTCAAGGGGGCAGGGCTGCTCCCCGGGATGGTGACGGGCAAGCTGAGCGACCTCGCGGGTCTCGTCGTCGCACCGGTCGCGCTGAGCGCCGCCGTCGGAGCGCGCACGAAGGGACGGCGCGCCCTCGCGTTCGGCGCGGTGACCCTCTGGTTCGTGGCCGTCAACGTCTCGAGCGTCGCCGCGGCGTGGAGCATGACGGCGTTCGGCGCGCTCGGGATCGGCATGCGGATCTGGACCGACCCCACCGATCTGTTGGCGCTGATCGCGCTGCCCGTCGCGTGGCACGTCGCGTCGACCGACCGGGTGCGCGCGGCGCGCGTGTGGCGTGAGCGCATCGTGCTCGGCGCGGCGGGGCTCGCCTGCATCGCGACCTCGCCGATCGAGCTGCCGTTCGCGCAGCTCACGATCCACAACGACACCGAAGAGACGCAGACGATCTCGATCGCGCACGTGTCGGCGCGCATGCGCTGCGAGCAGGTGCGCGAGAACCCGGAGGCGATCCTCGGCGCGCTCGACTTCGGACCCGAGACGAGCTTCGAGCTCCCCGCGCGGACGCAGATGAGCTTCGACCGGCGCGAGGCGTTCGCGGCGAACGAGCTCCATCCGTTCCAGGCTCCGCCGAGCGTCCACGAGGGTCGCTGCGACGCGGCGCGCGTGCGCGTCAGCGGCCTGCCCGACACGTTCGTGTACTGGGAAAACTTCGCTGACCGAACCTACGAGCCGAGCGTCGGAGAGGACGACGACAAGCGCGCGGCCGCGGCGGCGCAGGGGCTCGTGCTCACGCGCGTCGACGAGGACACGCTGCGGCTCGCCCCGCCGCCCGGCGTGACGACGTTCTTCGAAGGCTCACGGCCGCTCGTCGAGTCGTTCTGCCCGGGTCCGCTGGGCGAGGCCGGCTTCCGCTGGAGCGGGTTCGACGGAATGGACGGCGAGCCCGCGCGCATCGTGGGCCTCGACGCCGAGGAGCCCGCGGACGGCTGTTTCCACTTCGAGCTCGAGGCCCTCGGCGCCGAGCCGCGCGCGGTCGAGCTGTGCATCCCGCGCGACGCGTTTCCGTTCAACGACAACGCGGTCGTCCAAGTCTTCGCGAGCGCGCAGCGCCTCCGCATCCGTCGCGACCTCGAGACCGACGACGGGTTCCTCTGGCGCACCGGCGAGCTCGCGATCACGCGCGGCGTGGACGGCTGGGTCGAGGGCCCGTTCGATCTCGCGCTCGCGCCGGTCGACGACCGCTGCGTCGGGCGACGACTCGACTGCGGCGGCATCGCGGCCCCGGCCGCCGCGCTGCGCCGCGAGCGCACCCCGCGCCTCGTGCACCCCGGCCAGACCGCCGAGGCGGACGCCGACGACGGCCGCCGCGCGCACCTCGTGGTCGGACGCGCCGAGCTCGTCGTAGCGACGACCGACGACTGCGTGGGCGGCGCGGCGACGCTCGGTCCGGCGCTCGACGCGCTCGTCTGGTACGGCGAAGCCCCCCGCTAGCGGTTGGCTCTGCCCGCGTCACGATCGCCAACCGAAGACCCGCAAGCGTTCTTGCGAGCCGCCACGTGCGTCAGTCGTCGTCCCAGCCGGGACCGCGCTGCGTCGGACGCACGGGCCGGAGGTTACGGACGGTGTCCTTCGCCTCGGTGAGCCCCTCGAGCTCGGGCGTGATGTCCATCGTCTCGGTCCCCTCCTCCGGCCGCGGCGGCGGGTCGGTGTCCGGCCCTTCGAGCGGGCGCACCGACGCAGGGCGCACCGACGTAGGGGGTGGCGGGCGCGACGAGCGCCGCGGCAGCGCGGCGACCGGGGGGATCGAAGGCGAGCTCCGCGCGCGGCGCGTCCCGAGATCCAAGACGCTCGCGTGCGGAAGGCTGGCGGCGACGATCGGGGACGTGGTCGTCACGAGGAGCTGGACGCCGGGGAACGCGGCGACGAGCGTAGGGAGCAACGAACGTTGTAAGCGCTGATCGAGGTAGAGCTCCGCGCCATCGACGAGGAGCACCCCGCGCGGTTGGTGGGTCGGGTCGGCGGTCTTCGCCCGCGCCGACTCGGCCCTCATGAACAGCTCGGCCCACACGTTGACCGCGTGCGCGTGCCCGCTTGCGAGCGCGAGGAACGGCAGCCGGCGCCCGTCGGAGAAGTCGATCGCGAGGTTGTCGCGCCCGACCACGAACGCGAGACCCTCGTCACCGAGCATCTCGCGAAACACCGCGGTGACCCCGTCGAGCCACCCGTCGAGGCGCTTCACGATCCGCTCGTCGCTGCGCGCCTCCGCCATGCGCGCCTCGCTCTTCCGCTGGATCATCAGCTCGCCGAGCCGTCCCGCGAGCCTCGCCTCGGGCGGAAACGCGGCGGGCGCTCCCGCGCTCATCGTGCCCGACGAGCTCATCACCGCGCGCACGGCGGGCAAGGACGCCGCGATCCAGCGGCCCGACTGGAACGCGTCGGGGATCTCGCCGGCGCGCGTCCACGCGAGTCGGACGGGGCGTCCGAAGAACGCGAGCCGCATCGCCGTCTCGTCGCCCTGCATCCCCTCGACGCGCGCGGCCGGGTGCGCGACGCCGCCGATCGCGTGGCCGAGCTCGCGCTCGATCTCGACCAAGACACTCGTCTTGCCGCTGCCCGACGGCCCGATGAAGATCGCGTGCATCGGCCCGAGCGGGCTCGACAGATCGATGTCCCAGCGGTCGATGTGGCGAACGCCCCGCACCTCGATCTCTCGGATCCACGTCACAGGACAGGTTTTCGCTGCTCCGGGGCGGCGCGGTCAATCACTGCTATCGTGTCGCCGATGGCGGAACAAGAACGCGGTCCCGATCCGCTCGAGGCGGACGCGCGCGACGAGCTGATGCGCCAAGGGCGCCCCAAGCGCGGACTGCCGATCGCGCCGGACGCTCCGCGCGGCAAGCGCAACCTCCCGCTGCTCGAGGCGCGAGCGAAAGACGCGCAATACCGGCCGATCTACGCGGTGTGGGAGATCACCCTCGCGTGCGACCTCGCGTGTCGGCACTGCGGCTCGCGCGCGGGTCGCGATCGGCCCGACGAGCTGACGACCGAGGAGTGTCTCGACCTCGTCGACCAGATGGCCGACCTCGGCGTCAAAGAGGTGAGCCTGATCGGCGGCGAGGCGTACCTGCGCGACGACTGGACGGACATCCTGCGGCGCATCCGCAGCCACGGGATGATGGCGCTCCTCACCACCGGCGGGCGCGGGCTCACCAAGGAGCGCTGCAAGGCAGCGGCCGAGGCGGGCCTGCAGAGCACGAGCGTCTCGATCGACGGGCGCGAGGCGACGCACGACCGGCTGCGCGGGGTCGTCGGCTCGCACAAGTCCGCGATGGAGGCGTTCGACAACCTGCGCGAGGCCGGCATCCGCGTGAGCGCGAACACCCAGATCAATCGGCTGAGCATGCCGGAGATGCCGTGGATCCTGGAGGACATCATCGCCGCCGGGGTGCACAGCTGGCAGATCCAGCTCACGGTGGCGATGGGCCGCGCCGCCGACGAGCCGGAAGTCCTCTTGCAACCCTACGATCTCCTCGAGCTCTTCCCGATGCTCGGCGAGCTCAAGCAGCGCTGCGACGCGGCCAAGGTGCGGCTCTGGCCCGGAAACAACATCGGCTACTTCGGCCCCTACGAGACGACGCTCCGCGGGACGATGCCGCGCGGGCACATGGCCTCGTGCGGCGCGGGTCGCTCGACGCTCGGCATCGAGGCGGACGGCGCGATCAAGGGCTGTCCCTCGCTCACCACCGATCCGTGGACCGGCGGCAACATCCGCGACGCCTCGCTCAAGGACATCTGGGAGCGCAGCGCGCCGCTTCGCTACACGCGCGATCGCACCGTCGAGGATCTCTGGGGCTATTGCCGCACCTGCTACTACAACGACGTCTGCCGCGCGGGCTGCACGTGGACGAGCCAGGTGCTGTTCGGCAAGCCGGGCAACAATCCGTATTGTCACCACCGCGCGCTCGAGCGACAGCGCGAGGGCAAGCGCGAGGCGATCCGCAAAGTGAGCGATGCGCCGGGTCTGCCGTTCGACCATGGCTTGTTCGAGGTTGTGATCGAGGACGATCCCAACGCCGCCGCGGCGGAGTAGGAGGCTTGAGCATGCGTAGACTGATGCCGTGCACGGGGTGCCAGCGACATATCGCGATCGACGCGGTTACGTGTCCCTTCTGCGACGCGGAGGTCGTGGTGGTGTCGACGCCGGGCGTGCCGCGCCAGCGCCTCGGCCGCGCCGCGTTGTTCGCGTTCGGGGCCGCCGCGCTCGCCACCGGGTGCGGGGAGTCGCACGGACCCGACGACGCGGGGACCGACGCGGGCAACGTCGCGCCGCCCTACGGCATCCCGCCCGACGACGCGGGACCGCCGCCGGGAGACGACGCCGGGCCCGGCGAGGACGCCGGTCCGGGCGACGCCGGGCAGCCGGTCAACCTCTACGGCGGCGCGCCGTAGCGCGCGACGCTCAGCGCTCGCCCGAAGGGAGCGCCGGCAGCGTCGGGATGGGGAGCGGGTCGGCGAGGAGCACACCGCGCTCCAAGCCGCACATCGTCCGGATCATGCGGGTGCGCACGTAAGGCATCTTGCACGACACACCCATGAACGCGTCGCGCAGCCAGCCGAGCCACGCCTGGTCGGACTGGAAGAACGGCGTGAGCATCCGGGTCGCCCACTGGTAGTAGCCGAGGTGATGGCGACGCGACGTGGAGTACGCGCGGAGCCCCGCGTCGAGCGAGTCGTGCGCCTCGAGCGCGTCGGCGAACGCCATCGCGTCCATCAGCGCGAGGTTTGCGCCTTGGCCGAGCTGCGGGCTCGTCGCGTGCGCGGCGTCGCCGAGGAACACGAGCCCGTCCTCGTGCCAGCGATCCATCACGATGTCCCAGTAGCGCGCGAAGAGGATCTGCTCGATGTCGTGGATCTGCGCGACGACCGGCGCGGCGCGCGGCTCGATCGAGACGATGAGCTCCTTGAACGCGCCGAGCCCCTCGCGGCGCCATGCGTCGACGCGATCGGCGCGCAGGCTGAAGAACAGGCTGACCCGCGAGGTGTCGCCGCTCGGCCCGAGCCCGCTCGGCAGGAGGCCGAGCATGTGGTGGGTCCCTTCGACGACTTGATACAGCTCACCGTCGAACGCGCGCTCCGCGTCCTCCGCGATGAACCAGAGCGCGCCCCACGGATACTGCTCCTGTCGGCGGGTGAGCCGCGCGTCGTCGCGCAGGCTCGATCGCGCGCCGTTGGCGGCGACGACGAGATCGTGAGGGCCAAGCTCGGCCCCGCCCTCTTCGACCACGAACGTCTTGGGTCCGTCGCGGCGCAGGTCCGCGATCTCGACGCCGCAACACAACGTGATCGATGCATCCGCGCGCACCGCCTCGAACAGCGTCTCGAACAAGACCCCGCGATGGAGGCCGAGCCCGAAGGTGCGCGGGTCGACGTCGCGGTAGGCGAGGTCGATCACCTTGCGCCCGCGCCGGGTGACGCAGCGGAGCCGCTCGACCACCGACCCTCGCGCCACGACTCCTTCGAGCAACCCGAGGCGCGCGAGCACGCTCATCCCGGTGGGCTGGATCATGATGCCCGCCCCGACCGCGGACGGCTCGGCGACCGCCTCGTAGACGGTCACGCGGTGTCCCGCGCGCGCGAGGAAGAGCGCGGAGGCCGCGCCGGCGGTGCCGCAGCCGACGATGCCGACGTCGAGCATTCGCCGCGACTCTATCAGAGAGCGATCCGCGCTCGCCTCGCGCGCGGCTCGCGTACCATGGACGCGGTGCGACGCTCCCGCGCTCTCGCGTCCTCGCTCGGACTCGCGGTGGTCGTCCTCGCGCTCCTGCCGGCTGGGGCGCGCGCCCGCTGCGTCGGACACGACGAGGCGCGATGGACCGCCGCGCAGTCGCTCGTCCTGTTGCTCAACCCGATGGGCGCCGAGCACAACTTCCGCGTCGGCATCTGCGTGCCGCTCTACCGCACGGACGACGCGGTCCTCGCGCTCAACCACTTCGAGGCCGGCGTGTCTACGTATCTATCCCCCGTATACTTCGTCCCGGGCGGGTACGCGCAGGTCGCACCAGCCAGCTTCTGGATCCTGCGCGCGGAGATCCACGGCCTCGCGGTGTGGCCGATCCCGCTCAATGGCGCGGGCTACTACCCGCGGAGCGGCTACGCGGACAGCTGGATGTACGACGACCTCCCGGCCGATCAGGGCGGCAGCACGGGCGGGCTGACCGTCCGCTTCTTCAGCGTCCTGCGCGGCCGCGTCGAGCTGACCCCCTCGGTCGCGATCGTCGCGTTCGACGCGACCTGGACGGAGGTGAACCTGCTCGCCGACGGAGGCTACTGGCTCGACGTGCGGGACGACCTGATCGCGGCGAGCGGCGACTGGATCGTCGCCAACGAGGGCGCACTGCTCCTGCAAGCGACCTTGCCCGAGGGAGTCGCCCTCCGCTTCGGCGCGTACTCCGCCCTCCGAGCGAACCCGAGGGCCGAGTACGTGGGCCATCAGGTCGGCCCGATCGCGATGCTGTCCTTGGGTCGCATCGACACGCACGTGGACGCGCTCTCGGTGTTCATCCGCCTCGGCGTGTACACCCACCACCGATTCCGAGTCGGACAAGCCGCGACGATGCTCGGGATGAGCGTCGACTGGGACCTCGGCGGCTAGCAGGGATCGGACTCGGACACGGAATCGGAAACGGACACGGACACGGAATCGGGCAGGGGCACGGGTCCGGTCACGTGCACTTACGTGCACGTGACCGGAAGCGGCGGTCGCAACCCTCGTTGCGACCGCCGAGGTGTCTCAGCGCCGCCGATGCTGACAGCGCCAGATCGACGCCGCGATCTTGTCCGCCAGATCGAACGCCGGCTCTCCGCCGTGCAGCAGCTCGAACCCCCACGCGACCCGCAGGTGCGTCTTCACCTCCTGCGCGGAGCCGTACGCCGTCTCGAAGCGCTCGCGCTGGTGCCCGCCGCGCCGGTGCATCCCCTCGGCGACGTTCGCCGACACGGAGCCGGCAGCCTTGTGCAGCTGAACCGCCAGCGACTTGTCGTGCTTCGCGATCTGCGCGACCAGCGGCCGCACCAGCACGACCAGCCGCACCGCATCCTCGAGCACCCCGAACCGACTCGCCACCCTGGCCTTCATCACGAACTCAGTCATCTCGACCTCCGACGTGCCCGTCCCGAGCACGCGCCAGTCGCGCGCTCGTCCGTTCACGCCGCCCCGCCGCCCTCCGAGCGCGCGCCGGGTCAAGGACGAGGGCACGAAGTGCCCGAAGCCAGCGCGCAGCGCTGGGGGCGCAGCCCTCCTTGAGGCGGTGCGCGCTCGGAGGGCACCCTGGCGCACCCGAACGGACGAGCCCCCCCACGTCCACTGCAATCAACGCTGACGCACAGGAATCGGAATCGGAATCGGACTCGGACTCGGACTCGGATTCGGCCTCGGCCTCGGCCTCGGCCTCGGAATCGGAATCGGACTCGGCCTCGGCCTCGGAATCGGACTCGGCCTCGGACTCGGAATCGGACTCGGACTCGGACTCGGACTCGGACTCGGAATCGGAGTCGGAATCGGAATCGGAATCGGAATCGGAATCGGAATCGGAATCGGAATCGGAATCGGACGTCGCAACCTGCGTTGCCGACTACTCCCGCTCCGGCACCGGCTCCGGCGTCGGCTCGAAGCTGCTCCGCAAGAGATGCGCGAGGCATGCGCGGGCCGCCGCCACCGTCACGTCTCCGCGCGCGTGGATCTCCTCTGCCACGCGCTCGACCAACGGGCCCCGGGCGCCTGCCAGCGTCGCCACGCTGCGTGCCTGGAGCGCCATGTGGCCGCGCTGAATCCCGTCCGTCGCCAGCGCGCGCAGCGCGGCGAGGTTCGACGCGACGCCCGCGCACGCGGCCATCATCGCGAGCTCCTGCGCGGACTCGACGCCCGCGACCTGGAGGCCGAAACGCGCGCCCTCGTGGACGCGCATCGTGCCTCCCACCGTGCCGAGCGCGAGGGGGAGCTCCATCGTGCCGACGAGCGCGCCGTCGTCGCCGCGCCGCCAGGTGCAGAGCGGCTCGTACGTCCCGTTGCGCGCCGCGTAGGCGTGCGCTCCCGCCTCCACCGCGCGCCAGTCGTTGCCCGTCGCGATCACGACCGGGTCGATCCCGTTCATGATCCCTTTGTTGTGCGTGGCGGCGCGGTACGGATCGCGCGACGCAAACTCGCTTGCTTTGACGATCAGGTCGCGCACCTCGTCGCCCCCGTAGCCGTCCATCGCCAGCGCGTCCGTCGGCACCGCGCAGCGGACGCGCACGTTGCGGCGGTCGCTGAGGTTGCTGAGGATCCGCAGGCCGACCCGTCCACCCGCGAGGCGCTGCACTCGCTCCGAGAGCGCCTCCGCCACCGTGTTCACGAGGTTTGCGCCCATCGCATCACGGCAGTCCACGAGCACGTGGACGACCAGCCAGCCGTCCCCGAGGTCGCGCGCGATAAGATCCCGTGCGCCTCCGCCGCGCTCGACGAGGCCCGGCACCACCGCGTCGGCAAGCTCCAAGAGCTCGTCCCGCGCCGCCGCGATCGCGGAGCACGCGCGCGCCGCGTCCGGCACCGAGTCGAGCTGCACCTGCGCGATCATCAACGGCTCGTCGGCCTCCGCCTCGAAGCCGCCGCCCTCGCGCACGATCCTCGCCGCGTTCGACGCCGCCGCGACGACCGACGGCTCCTCCACGACCATCGGCACGAGGTAGTCGCGCCCGTTCATCTGCAGGTTGAGCGCGAGCGCGAACGGCATCGCGTACGTGCCGATCACGTTCTCGACCGTCTTGTCCGCCCGCGAAGCGTCGATGCCGCCGTCGACCAGCGCACGCTCGAGCTCCTCCACCGGCACGCCGAGCGCTTCGGCCGCGATGCGGCGACGCTCGTCGAGCGAGAGCTTGTAGAAGCCGGGCAGTCGAGAGGTGACCACTTATTCCTCTCCTCGGTCCTGGGAGGCGCCCTCCATCATGGCGGTGTCGCTCTCCTCGCGCACCCCCTCCGCGCCGATGTGAAGGGGCAGTAGGGTCACCTCTCCGTCACGACAGCGTCCACGGAAGCGCGCCGCCGCCGAGGCGTCGTCGAAGAACGCCAGCGCGACGTCGCCACCGCCCGCGCCCGATGGCTTGGACGCGCCTCCGCACGCCTCGGCCAGATCGGCTACGCGCTGAAGCGACTCGGTGACGATCGTTGCGCCCGCGGCTCGCCCGAGCTCGCCCATCGCCCGTCCATGGCGGCCCGCGTCGCGCACCGCCGCGCTCGCGTCTCCCTGCTCGATCGCGTCGGCCAGCCCGCGCGCCGCGCCGCGCAGCTCGTCCATCGCCGCGCGATAGCCCGCGGGGTCGCGATCGCGGAGCGCGCTCACCTTCGCGACGAAGTCGCTGGTGCGCGCGGGCGTTCCCGTCCACACCACCTCGAGGTGGAGCGCCGACGGCCACGCGATCCGGCGGGCCTCGCTCGGTCGATCGCGGTGGTAGCGCACCACACCGCCGAGCGTCGCCGCTGCCACGTCCGCCCCGCTGCCTTCGGGTGCGACCGCGCGGTGACCGGCGAGCGCCCACTCGAAGATCCGCTCGCGATGCGCCGCCGGGTCCTGCCCGTGCCACGCGAGGACCGCGCCGGCGACCGCGGCGGACGCGGCGGACGAGGAACCCAGCCCGAGCTTGCGCCCGTCGCGCACGAGCGCGGTCTTGTCGAGGCGCAGCGTCATCGGCGTCGCGCCCAGGTGCTTCTCTGCATGCTCTCGGGCTAACAAGGCTTCGGGGGGCAGCTCGGCCGGATCCGGTGAGCCGCTCGATCCGGTGTCCGAGCCGTCGGCGGACGGGTCCGAGCCGCGCGCGACGAGCCGCGCGTCGACCGCGGTGACGATCGCCTCGGCTCCGTCCAGCACCGCGTACTCTCCGGCGATCATCAGCTTGCCGGGCGCGCTGACGACGACGATCAACGCACCTCCAGACCGGCTCCGACTCGAGTGAGCAAGGTGCGTTGTACACCCTCGGTCTCGTCGAGCGCGGCCTGGACCTGTGCCGCGTGCTGCGCGGTGCAGATCGCCTTGACGTGCGGGCCGGCGTCCATCGTGGCGCACACGTCCAGCCCGTCGGCGCGGAGCGCGCGGATGCGGTGGAGCGCGGCGACGCTCCCCGGCTGCCAGTAGATCACGGCCTGCGTGTTCGTCATCGCCACCGCGTGCATCGCGAGGAAGCTGCGCTCGACGAGCGGTGCGAGCGTGGAGAAGTCGCGCGCGAGGAGCGCGTCCGTGATCCGGCGCTCGCTCTCGAACGACTGCGCGACCCACGCGTCGTAGTAGGGGGAGCCCGACTTGCTCTCCTCCATCGCGTCGCGCGATCCGATCGGCTTGCGGCCGGTCGCCGTCACCGCGACCACGACGCGCAGGTCCCAGTGGTCCGGACCGGCGACCTCGACCGCGCTCAGCCCGTCGTCGCCCGGCTCGCCGGCCGGCAGCTTGACGATCCCGCCGAACACCGAGCGCGCCGCCGACGCGCTGGCTCGCCGCGCGCGCGCGCTCAGCACGTGGAGCCCCTCGTCGAGCCCGGCCGCTCGAGACGCCGCGCCCGCGAGCGCCGCGAAGCCCGACGCGCTCGACGCGAGCCCCGCCGCGGTGGGGAAGTGGTTGACGCTCACCACCCTCGCGCGCTCCCAGACTCCGCTGAGCGCGCGCACTTCGTCGAGCATCGCGGTGACGCGGCGGAGCTCACCGCCGAGCGCCTCCGTCCCGTCCAGCTCGAACACGTCGCGATCGAGCGCGCCGTCGAACGTCACCGTGGTCTCGGTGACGAGCGGATCGAGCGTGAGCGACACGCTCGGCACGGCCGGCAGATTGAGCCGGCTATCCGACTTCCCCCAGTACTTGGCGAGCGCGATGTTCGCGCGCGCGATCGCGGTCGCCGTCTTCATCTTCCTGCCTCCGCGATGAACGCAGGGGTGCCGGTCGCCTCGATGGCGGCGCGGATCGCCTCGGCGCTCGTGTCGTCCTTCGCCAGCGCGATCATGCAGCCACCTCCGCCCGAGCCGGTCAGCTTCGCGCCGAGCGCCCCTGCGTCGCGCGCGGCCGCGATCATCTCTTCGAGCCGCGACGTCGACAGCATGAGCCCGCTCAAGATGTGCTGGTTCAGATCCATCAGCTGCCCGAGCGCTCCGTCGTCGCCGGCCTCGATCGCGAGCTTCGCGTTCTTCACCAGGCTGTGCACGGCGTCCTTCGTCTTCTCGAAGCGCGCCGGGTCTCGGTCTCGTTGGTGTGCGACCGACGCGACCATCGCCTTCGTCGAGGAAGGTTCCTTGCTGTCTCCGATGACGAGCCGCACGGTGCCCTTCGCCGCGATCGGCTCGAGCGGCCGTCCTCGCGTGTAGAGCGCGATCCCCCCGTGCGCGGCCATCGTGTTGTCGATGCCCGACGGGTTCCCGTGGAACACGTGCTCCCAGAGGAACGCGCGCTCGGCGACCTCGGCGTCGGTCGGTCGCTCCCCACGCGCGCGCGCGATCGCGCGGACTACCGCGACCCCGAGCGCGGCCGAGCAGCCGAGCCCCGCGCCGGCCGGGAGCTCCACCTCCGCCTCGATCGCGAGCGGCTCGCCGTCGGGCCAGACCGCGTCGAGCGCGCGCGCGAGGTCGGCGTCTTCCCCCGGTCGCACGGTGACATCCCACGGCGCGATCGTGAGCGACGTCGACTGGGCCGGCTGCGCCCACGCGCGCACGCCGCGGCTGATGCCCGCCGCGAGCGCGGGGACGCCGTACACGACGATGTGCTCGCCGAGCAGGATCACCTTGCCGCGGCCCAGCGCGGGCTCCCCCGATCCCATGGTGGCGCGGGTCAGAGGCGGCGCAGGACCTGCGCGCCCATCGTGTAGCCCGCGCCGAACGCCGCGAGCACGCCGACGGAACCCGGCAGCAGGTCCGCGTGATGGAGGTGGAACGCGAGGAGCGAGCCCGCGGAAGCCGTGTTGCCGTACTCCTCGAGCACGGTGGGCGCCGAGGCGTTCGGCCCGGCGATGCGCTCCGCGATCGCCTGGTTCATCCGCAAGTTTGCTTGATGGAGCCAGAGGCGGGCCACCGCGTTCGGCTCGAGCTCCACGCGCGCGAGCTGATCCTTCACGAGCTGCGGCACGAGCCGAACGATGTCGTGGAACACGCGCGGGCCGTCTTGGTAGAAGAGCTTGTCCGCCGCGTCGCGGGTCTCGGGATGGCAGCGGTTGAGGAAGCCGCCGTTGTTGCGGACGGCCGACGAGAACCGCGAGAACGTCGTCGTCGCGATCACCTCGAACGCGCCCGGCTTCGCGAACTCGAGCGGCTCGATCACCACCGCGACGCTGGCGTCGCCGAGGATGAAGTGGCTGTCGCGCGCGCGGAAGTTGCTGTATGCGGACGGAATCTCGGGCACGCAGACCAACGCGCGCTGCGCGGTGCCGGCCGCGATCGCCTGCGCCGCGAGCTGGATCGCGAATGGACCGGACGAGCAGCCGACCGAGATGTCCAAGCCGAAGCCGCGCGCGCCGATCGCGTGCTGCAGCTCGATGGCCAGCGCGGGATACGGACGCTGCAAGCTCGACGCGCCGACGATCACCAGGTCGATGTCCTCGCCGACGAGCCCGGCCGACTCGAGCGCGTCCTTCGATGCGTGGAGCGCGCACTCCGCCTGGACGCTCAGCGCGTCGTCGGGCCGGTCCGGGATGTTCGGACACATGCGCGTGGGATCGAGCACGCCCTCGGCGTCGACGAAGTGGCGTCGCGAGATGCCCGACACCTTGCGCACCCACTCGGGGCTCGACTCCTCGAGCGGGGGTCCGTCGCGGTCGGGCCGCGCGTTCTCTGCGCGAACCCAAGCGTTGAACGCTGCGCACAACGCTTCGTTCGTCACCACGTTCGGGGGCGCGTACGCGCCGGAACCTGTGACGGCGCACTGGGTAGCCGTGCGAGTCATCGCCATCGGGGGGTCCGAGGGCGCGTCTTACCCCGAATGTGTGCTCGCGTCACGCGACGAATCGTGAGCAGCCTCCCGCTCAGGTGCAGGTTTTTACGCTGTGAACCGTGTTCACCGAGATTCCTGGGGTTTCGCTGGCTCTTCGAGGTGCTCGACCCCGGGTCCGATGGGTTCGTAGGATGCGCCATGCGGCGGACACCCCTCGTTCTGATCGTGGCTTGGGCCTGTGCCTCGTGCGGCGGCGGCGCCACGGTCACCCGCGAGCGCACGCCGCCCCCCAATCCGGGTCCTGCGGCGCACTCGCGACCTCGCATCGACGACGAGGCGACCTGGGGGGCCCTCGCCTCCCGGCCCCAGAACCATCACGTCGCGCGCACGACGGTGGTGAAGTTCGTCTTCGATCTGCGGGGCGAAGCGCCACGCCTGTACTTCCTCCAGAGCCGTGAATTCGAGAGTCACTGGGACTTCGTCCACCAGGTCCTCGAGGACATGGCGTTCCGCGACGGCTACGACTTCTACCAGCGCGTCTACCGCACCGAGGATCGGCCGTACCTCGTCGGCTCGATCGTCCGCTACGAGGACGCGGGCGCGTGGACGTTCGAGCTGATCAGCGGCGATACGTTGTCCGCCGAGCGGATCCTCTGGACGCTCGAGCGGCTTCGCGAGACCACGTTCTTCGGAGACCAGATCCGCTTCCGTCCCACCTCGGACGTGCACCTCGAGCGCGTGCGCGAGCTCGCCGGCCGCCTCCCGGTGACGGACGACGACGCGCTCTACGGCGCGCTCCGCTACCAGCCGATCCAGCTCGGGATCACGTTCGGCACGCTCCGGTTCGTCGAGGGGACGGTGCAGCGCGGCAGCATCTCGCCGCGCGAGATCGTGGTCACCGACGAGGTCCCGGACGATCTGCCGCTCTGCGCGGCGCTCATCACGAGCCGGTTCCAGGCGCCGCTCGCGCACGTGGCGGTCCTCAGCGGCAACCGCGGCACGCCCGACATGGCGCTCCGCGACGCGATCCGATCGGAGTCGCTCCGCGCGCTCGAGGGTCAGATCGTGCGGCTCGAGGTCGGCGCGCAGGACTACACGATCGCGGCCGCGTCGAGCGAGGACGCGGATCGGTTCTACGCCGCGCAGGGCGAGCGCCCGACGTTCTCTCCGCCGCTCGATCTCTCGCAACGTGACTTGCTGGATCAGTGCTCGCTCGGATTCGACAGCGTCGACGTCGCGGGCGCGAAGGCGGCCAACATGGGGGTCCTCTGTGGGCTGCGCGAGCGCGGCATCCAGGTGCCCGACGGCTTCGTGGTCCCGTTCGCGCACTACATGCAGCACCTGCGTTCGAACCACCTCGACCAGCGCATCCGCGCGTTCCTCGACGGCGACGCGCGCCACCACGATCCGACGGAGGCGCTCGCCGCGTTGCAGCAGGCGATCCGGACGTCGCGCGTCGATCCGGCGCTGGTGCGGCGGGTGCGGCAGCGGATCGGGCGGCTCGCGCCGGGCGGCCGCGTGCGGATGCGCTCGAGCACGAACGCCGAGGACCTCCCGGGGTTCAACGGCGCCGGGCTCTACTCGTCGCTCGCGCTGTCCGCCGACGCGACCGACGCGCAGGTGGCGGATGGCCTACGCGAGATCTGGGCGTCGGTGTGGAACCTCGGCGCGTTCCAGGAGCGCGAGCACTACCACATCGATCACGAACAAGTCGCGATGGCGGTGCTCGTCCAGTACTCGATCGACGACGCGGTGGCGAACGGCGTGGCGCTGACCCGCAACCCGTATGACCCGCTACGGAGCGAAGGCGTGCTCATCAACATCCAGCGCACCGGCGCGAGCGTGACGGGCGCCCATGGCGACCAGATCCCCGAGCAGTGGCTCGTGTTCACCTACCTGCCGGCGCGCGAGCCGGAGCTCCTCGCTCGCTCGACGCTCACCGATGGAGAGGCGCTGCTCCGGCGCGAAGAGGTGCTCGCGTTCACCGAGCAGCTCGAGATGATCCATCAGGTGTTCACGCCGCGCTTCAGCGACGGCTCCAACGCGGTGGACGTCGAGATGCTCCTGGCGGGAGCGGATCGCCACTTCGTGCTCGTCCAAGCGCGCCCGTACCGCGTCGTGTGGAACGGGCGCGAGGGCGTCGGCCGCTGAGTCCGTCGCGGCGCAGAGCTCTCCAGCGCCGCCTCAGGCCTTTCGCCTTGCGCTCTCGAGCCACGCGAACATCTCCGGCGCGGTCACGCGCAGGGTCGGCGCGAGGACGGGGGAGCACAGCCGCTCGTAGCGCTCGAGCTGCCGACGCATCCGCTCGGTCGGCTCGGTGGAGCGCGCGCGAAACGCGGGCGCGAGCGCGACCATCTCGTCGAGCAGCTCGGTGCGCTCGGCGTCGTAGCGGGGGAAGTCGTAGCCCTCGGGGAGCGCGTCGGATCCGAGCGCTTCGTCGTCGCCCTTCGGGAGCGCGTGGAGCTCGACGAGCTCACCGTCGTCCAGGCTGAAGCGGCCGACGTGCGTGGCGGGGTACGCGATCTTGCCGTCCGTCAGGTTCAGTTGCGATGGGTAGATGAACAGCCCGAGGCTCACCGCCCCGCCCGCGTCGATCAAGACCGGCAGCGAGCAGGAGCCGCCGAAGCTGCGGCACTGCTGCTTGGCTCGTGAGTAGATCGCCGTGGGGGTCATCCGTCGTTACCTCGCGTCGTCGGTCGGTTCGCTCGATTCGCTCGATGTCAGCGCGTATTGCTCGATCCAGGCGAAGAAGCGGCGCCCGATCGCGCGCTCGAACGCGAGGAGCGGCGCTTCGCTCGCGACGGGATGCGCTTCTCGGAAGCTCGCGGCGAACGTCGCCAGCTCGTCCGTCGGCGGCTCCTCGAGCCCGAAGAAGGCCGGCGCGAGTCGATCGACGGCCTGCTCCACGCGCGCTCTCGCGGTCAGTCGCCGCTCGTCCGCGCGAAGCGCCTCCGCGCGAACGGGTCCGAGCGGTTCTCGCTCGCCCACACCGATCGTGAAGTCGCTCGGGGTGGTGCGCCGAATGTCGACCAGCCGGCCGTCCGCCGCGGCGAAGGTGAGGACGAAGCGCGGCGCCAACAGCATCGGCTCATCGTAATCTGCGTCCGCGTCTTTTGCGTCCGTGTCCGGAGCGCTCGTGACGACGCGGCTCGCGAGGAACGCGAAGCGCGCGAGGCCTTCGGTCCCGCCGAGCGGGATCGCGAGCCCGAGGCGGAAGTCGGGTTGCAGGAGCGCACGCGCGTGGCCCTCGGCCGCACGCGAGAGGAGCGCCACCGAGCGCAGGGTCACCGAGCGCATGGTCGCCGAGCGCATGTCACCGTCCCTCCTCTCCGCGATCCGATCGTGGGCGCGTCTCGTTCATCGGTGCTCCATCCACGCGAAGAAGCGGCGCGCGATCACACGGAGGAACGGGAGCAACGGGGATTCCACTGCACGATCGAATGCGCCTCGAAACGCGATCACGCGGGTGCGCACTTCCTCCTCGGGGCATCGCTCGGCCCCGAAGAACACCGGGGCGAGGGCGTCGAGCGCGGCGTACGCGCGCGCGCGCGCGGCGAGGCCCTCGTCCGAGAGCCGCGCCCCCATCGGTTCCTCGAAGCCGAGCGGCTCGTCCACCTTCATGGCGAGCCCGAAGTCGGCGGGCGCGATCCGACGCACGTCGAGCACGAGCCCGTCGGACGCGCGGAGGTTGATGACCGCGCTGGGCGCAAACAACGTTGGCGGTCGACCGATCACCGTCATCTCCGCCCGGGCGAGCAGGAACGCGAACCGCGCGTCCGATGCGTCGCCCCCGAGCGGAACCGGGAAGATCGTCCGATACGCGGGGCCGAGCTGCCAGGCGCCGTAGCGCTCGGCGTCGTCCGCGAGGCAGGCGATCGGCGTCGGGCTGCGTGTCATCGCGGGTTGCTCCAGTCCATTACGCTCACACCCGCCGAGCCGCCTCGAGCCACGCGAACATCTCGGGCGCGATCCCCGAGAGGAGCGGCCGCAGCACCGTGGGGCAGAGCCGCTCGTAGCGGAGGAGCACGCGATGCCTCGCGCCCACGTGCTCGGTGGAGCGCTTGCGCAGCTCGGGAGCGAGCTCGAGCAGCTCCCGCATCAGCTCGACGCGCTCGGCTTCGATCTCGTCCTCGCCGAGCGCGACGGGACGGCGCAGCGGTCCCAGCGGCTCGTTGGACTCCGGGATCGGCAACGCGCGCAGCTCGATGAGCTCTCCGTCGTCGAGAGAGAAGCGAGCGACGTGGGTCGCCCGGAGCGCGACGCTGCCGATCCCCCGGACGAGCTGCGATCGATAGATGAGCATCCCCATCTCTACGGCGCCGCCGACCTGCACGAGCGTAGGCAGCGAGAGCTGCGCGCCCGGCAGACCACCGCATTGGATCGCTGCGCGGCCCAAGATCTCGGATGGCTCGAGGGAAGGCATCGGCGCTCAGAACACCGGTCGATCGGTGACGATCGTCACCAGCCTCGGCGGACCGTCGAGGCCGTTCTGGTTCCAGTAGGAGGCGACCGCCTGCTCGAACGCCGCAGCGTCGATCTCCACGCCGCACCCGGTGATCGAGTCGTTGATGATGTACGTGTCGATGGCGCCATCCGGTCCGTAGGTGACGCCGGTGAGCCCCAAGGTGTGCGGCGAGTACTGCGCCTCCGCGCCGCCGGTCGCCTCCCAGATGTACTTCTCGTCGAGGTCGACCAGCACGCCGTGACCGTTGCCGAGCAAGCTCCCGATCTCATCGCCTCGCGCCGGAGGAAACGCGAACGACCGGAACTGGGCGGGCACCCCGCCGGCCCCCAACAATCCCAGGCGCTGGTCGGGCCCGCTCGCACCGTCGGTCGGGGTCAGCTGTCCGATCACGCCTTCGTCTTCCGCATAGCCGCGCCGCATCGCGAACGCGAGCAACGTGTCCTCATCGATGTCGGACCCCGTGGCGGCATGGAGCAGCGTGCGCACCGCCTCGATGCCGCAGTTGTCGTAGGTCTGGTGCGGGTTGTTTCCGCGGCGACCGTCCGCCATCGCATCGCAATACGCCTTGGCGCGATCCTCCTGCGGCGGGCTGAACTTGTCGCCGATCAGCACCGAGCTCTCGCCGCCCGTGATCGCGCCGCCGTGGGCCATCGGGTCGCCCTCGCGGCTCGCGTTGCTCCCCTCGACGATCACGGTGGGCGAGCCGTTCGCGATCACGTCCACGGCTGGACCGCACTCCGCGCGGTCGCCCTTGCGCGCGACGAGCGCGCCGCCGATGTACGTGTGCGTGGTGCTGACCGGTCCGAGCGGGCCGCCGCCGTGAGCGGGGCACGCGTGGCCATCGCCGATCCGAGCCGCTGGCTTCGCCGTCATCCGCGCCGCCTCACGAGTTGATCTTGACCAGCGGCGAGTCGATGCGGATCTCGCTCCGCGTGAGGACGATCGTCGATGGACCACACCGCAAGTAAATTTCCGTCTCTCCGACCAGCTCGATGCGGGGCGCCTCGCAGTGGATGAGCTCACCCGCGAGGATCCGCTTGCGGCGCACGATCACCTCGTCCGACGCGCCGGACTCGATGAGGGAGAGGCCGCGCGTGCGGTGCGTGGTGTCGCCGGTGACCTCGCGCAGGGAGTCGGCGCCGATCCGCACCGTCTCGCTCTGCCCGACCTCGCGGACGCGATCGCGTCCGACCGCTTCGCGTTTGTCTTGGCCCACCGTCCGCGCCATGTCGACGCCGACGCTCACCGTCTCGGTCAGCGCGACGCTGCGCGAGCGCGCGCCTCCCACCTGCTGCGCCTCGTGCCGATCGACGCGGCGGTTGTGATCGTTCTTGATGAGCGTGTTCCAGTCCTTCTGGCCGTGGAGGAAGATCTCCTCCATGCCGGCGAGGTCCTCGAAGCGCAGCTCGTTGAAGCCGCCGCCGCCGGGGCTCGAGTTGCTCTTCATCGTCATCCGGGTCTTGTTCGCCGGATAGTCGAGCGGGAGCGGGTTCTCGCCGTTGAAGATCGCGCCGTACACGATCGGCTGATCAGGGTCGCCGTCGATGAACGTGACGACCACCTCCTGGCCGATGCGAGGCACGAACGTGAAGCCCCATCCCGGCCCGCCCATCGGTTGGATCACGCGGATCCAACACGACGATCGATCGTCGCGTTGGCCGATCCGGTCCCAGTGGAACTGAACCATCACGCGCCCGTGCGGATCGGTGTGGATCTCCTCGCCGGCCGGGCCGACGACGGTCGCGGTCTGGACGCCATGGATGCGCGGCCGATCGCGCACGCGGTCGGGTCGCCAGGGAACGTCCGCCGGGATGAGGCCGAACCGATTCTCGTACCCGAGTCCGTCGCGCGCCCGACCTCCGCCGGAGCCGGAGACGAAGTGATGCTCCACGCGGACGACGAGATACTCGCGGTTCAGCTCGAGCACCGGATGCGCGTCGAGCTGCACGCGGGTGCCGCATCGCAGCGCGGGCGACGTCGAGCTTCCATCGGCCATCGATCGGTCGCGACGCTGGAGCTCGGCCAGCAACTGGGCTTGCTGACTCACATCGCTCGCCGCGTAACCGTTCCCGGAAAACTCCGTCATCGTGACGTGATGTCGGACCTCGTAGGACTCGAGCGCGGGCGAGCCGTCGGCCGCGTCCACCTCGCTCATCAGCAGCATCGACGGGTGCGTCCAGTCGAACGCCCGCACGGCGACGCGCGTGCCCGACAGGCGCGCGATGGGCTCGAACGCGAAGACCCCCTCGGTGTGCTCCAGGGCGTGGTCCACGCGCGGCACGTAGGTGAGCGACTTCCCGGTCTCCGTGCGCACCTCGGGGTGCTGGGGCGCGCGATCGGTGAGCCGCATCAGCTCGGGCCCGCCCGCGTGCTGGAAGTGATAGACGATGCCCTCCTCCTCCATGAGGCGGTGGACGAAGTCGTAGTCGCTCTCGTCGTATTGGACGGTGTATTCGCGCGGCGGGTAGGGGCGGCTCATCGTGAGCTCCACCGATCGATCGAACGGGCGCAGATCGGCCGACAAGACCTCTTGTAGTATCTGCGGGACCGTCTTGTGCTGGAAGATCCGCGTGTCCTTCTTGTGGAGCGTCGCCGCGAGCGCGGGCTCGAGGGTGAGCGTCGCCACGCTGAGCTCCGCTTGCGCAAATCCGTCGCGGACCTCGGTCACGATGCCCGCGAGGCGCTCCTCGACCGAGCGGCGTCGCAGCACGACCTCCGCCGTCTTGCCGACGAACGCATGCGCGCTCTCCGACGGGTCGTCGTGGGAGATGCGGATCGTGGCGCGGTAGGGCGTATTGAGCGTCTCGGTCCAGCTCGCCTCGACCAACCGCCATCCGCCGCCCTGATCGCAGACGAAGCTGCCGTCCACCCGATCCGCTGTGCTCATCGCCCGCGCCTCCGCTCGTCCGTCTCGTCGACCCAGTCGTCCCCGGGCACGTTAAGTCGCATCGACCGCCTGACCCGCATCGCGAACGGATTGTTAGCGCGGTCAGCCGATCATCAACACCGCGATGAGGGCGACCAACACCACCGCCCCCAGCGCGACCCCGGCGATCAGCGCATAGATGAGGCCGGGCGACCAGCCGGGCTGCGCCCGATCGCGAGCGGGCTCCGGCGCAGGGTGCGAGGAGGGCTCGCTCCACCGAACGACGATCGCCTCGCCGTCATCCCCCGACGGTCGCGGCGCCACGCTCAACGGAGCCGTCGCATCGAGCGGACCGAACATCGCCTCGCTCATCACCTGTGTGGCCGGCTCGAACGTGTGATCGGGCCGTGGCGTCTCGACGGTGTCCGGATCGACCGCCGGCAGGACGACGCCGTCGGGGATGTGGTTGGGGACCTGCATCGCCCGCTCGGTCGTGTCGAAGGTGCTCTCGTGGAAGCGAGGCAACGCGGCTTGCGGCCGTGGGAGGACGCTGGCGGGCCGCGCCGTCGGTTCCGCGAGGGCGGCGAGCGCACGCCGCGCGTCGGCGGCATCTCCCGCGACGCGCGACAGCGTCTCCAGCGCGGCGCCGAGCTCGGGGCGATCCGCCGGGTCACGGCTCCACATCGAACGCACGAGCCCGGCGAGCGGCGGGCTCTTTTCCTCGATCCCGTCGAGCGGCGGCGCGACCGCGAGCCGGACGTTGATGGTGGTGGCCAGCCGATTGCCGCGCGCAAACGCGGGCGCGCCCATGATCATCTCGAACACGAGCGAGGCGAGGGCGAACACGTCGGCCGCCGGGCCGGCCGCGTGGAGCTCGTTCTCGGCCTGCTCGGGCGAGAAGTAGGGCGCGAGGTGACCGAGCCCTCCGACGGTGGCCTCGGCGGCGCGGCACATCGAGTCGAAGTAGAGGACCGCGCCGTGGACACGAGCAACTCCGCTTGCGTCGAGGAGGATCGCCTGCGGATGGAGCGCGCCATGGACGATCGGCGGCCGGAGCGCGTGCAGGTGCCCGAGATCCGACGCGACGTCGGCGGCGATGCGCGCCGCCAGCGCCAGCGGCAGCGTGCTGCGCGCGCGGAGCAGCGCGGCGAGCGCGAGGCTCGGCTCGAGCGGGTACACCGTGTAGAGCCGACCGTCTCGCGTGAAGCCGAAGTCGAGCAGCGTGGCGGGCCCACGCGGAGGCAGCGCGCAGAGCGCGTCGAGCTCACGTCGGCGTGGTCCCTGGTCGGCAGGCTCGGTCGTCCCGGCCGAGATCGAGACGCGGACGGGCGTGGCGCCGCCGAGATCATCCTGACGCACGCCTCGGTACGTCCGAACGCCGACCTCGCCCAGGATGGCCTCGTCGAGCGGGATGCCGTCGATCTCGTCCACTGGGCGGACGGCGTACCACGATTCACGGCGCTCATCCCCAGAGCGCCGGCTCGGGCGGATGCACCGTGCCGACGCCGAACGAGAGGCCCGGCGCACGGTCGGCCGCGAGGTAGAGCGGTCCGTCGAGGTCGGCCCAGCGCGCGCCCTGGGCGAGGAGGACGCCGGGGGCGACCGCAAGGGAGCTTGCGACCATCGATCCGACCATCACGTCGAGCCCAGCGTCTCGTGCGGCGCGGACGCACGCGATCGCCTCGGTGAGCCCTCCGGTCTTGTCGAGCTTCACGTTCACCGCGCGGTAGCGCGCGCCGAGGCCGGCGAGCTGCTCGCGTCCGCCGACGAAGCTCTCGTCGGCGCAGAGCGGGATCGGGCCGTCGTATCCGACGAGCGCGTCGTCCTCGCCGGCGGGCAGCGGTTGCTCGATGAGCTCGACCCCGAGCGCGGACAGCGCCTCCACGTTGCGATCGAGCGCCGCGCGATCCCAACCCTCGTTGACGTCGACGATCAGGCGCGCGTCGGGGGCGCCCTCGCGGGCCGCCCGGACTCGCTCGACGTCTCCGTCCCCGCCGAGCTTGAGCTTCAGCATCGGCCGCCGGGCATGGGCGCGCGCGAGCTCGCGCGTGGCGTCCGGATCGCGGAGCGTCAGCGTGTACGCGATCGGGACGACGCTCGGCGCCGGCAACCCCGCGAGGACATGGACGCGCACTCCGGATCGCTTGGCGTCGAGGTCCCACAGCCCGAGGTCGATCGCGTTGCGCGCCGCGCCGGGGGGTAACGTGCGCGCGAGCCCCTCGCGATCGAGCGGCCCCGCGTAGCCGCGGATGGCGGCGAGCACGTCCTCGGGCCGCTCGCCGTAGCGCGGGTAGGGGAGCGCCTCCCCGCGGCCGATGGCGTCGCCGTCGGCGATCGTGCACGTCACGACGATCGCTTCGGTCTTGGCGCCGCGCGCGATCACGAACGGCTCGCGCAGCGGGAAGCGCTCGATGCGCGCGTCCGCGATCCGCGTGCTCAATCGCGTTTGGCGACGATGAGGCGCATCGTGCCCGTCGTCCCGATCGCCGCGTTGATCGTGCCCGATAGCGTGACGGTGCTCCCCGCTGTGCGCGCAGGCAGCGGGAACATCGACACCGTCCCCGACGTGCTGGAGTTCGTATGGACCCAGCTCACCCTCGTCGAGCCGTTGCGCTCCGTGACGGGGCTGCCGCTCCCGTTCTCACTGACCGTGTACTGACCGAACGCGGAGTTGTTCTCGCTGAGCAGCACCGAGCCATCGAGCGAGTAGCCCGACGTGTGCGAGAGATCCACCTCGAGCCACGCCTCGTAGCGCTGCGAGCCGTCTTGCACGTAGCTGAGCGTGAATGGGCTGCCCGGGCTCACCGGCGTCGACACGACCTCCTCGCCGGGACCGAAGGTGCTGACGCCCCACGCCACGAGGCTGGTTCCGATGCACGCGACCAACGCGAGGCACCCGCACCCGATCCCGATGTAGAGGCCGGTCTTGCTCTTCTTGGGCTCCGGCCCAGCATTCGGAGGAGGGAAGCCGCCTTGCGGAGGTTGCCCGTAGCCGCCGCCGGGGTAGCTGCCGCCGGGGTAGCTGCCGCCGGGGTAGCTGCCGCCTGGCGGGTAGCCGCCGCCGGGGGGATAGCCGCCGCCGGGGGGATAGCCGCCGCCGCCCGACGGGGGCGGGGTGCCTTGGGGCGGCCCGCCCGGGAACGAGTTCATCGGCATGGTGGGCTTCACAAGGCGCGACTCTAGTACATGGGCTCCGAAGTTCGATCGGCAAACGCGATCCTCGGCCGCTTCGCTTCGGCGCCCGCGAGGGATACACAGCTTCCATGGGCGAGCCTCCCCACCCGCGCCGAACCCCGCTGCTGGTCGCCGCGCTCGTCGCGTCGGCGGTCCTCGCGATCGCGGTCGGCCTCTGGGTCCGGTCCGAGCCCGCGGACGTCGGCGCGGATCGCCTTCCGGAGGACGCCCATCGCTACGCGTCGATCCCGAAGATCGACGTCCACGTCCACGTGCCGGCCAGCCGCTACGAGGAGGCGGTCCGCGTGCTCGCGTCGCACGGCATCCGGCTCGCCCTCAACGCGTCGGGCGGGCATCCCGGCCCCGAGCTCGACGCGACGATCGCGGCGTCGGGTCGCGTCGACGGCGCGATCCGCAGCTACTGCAACCTCGACTGGTCACGCGCCGAGCACGACTTCGGCGCGTACGCGGTGGCGGCGCTGCGCCAATGTCGCGAGGCGGGCGCGGTCGGTCTCAAGATCTTCAAGAGCCTCGGCCTCGGCGTGCGGCTGTCGAACGGCGAGCTGCTCCGGGTCGACGATCCTCGCCTCGATCCGGCGTTCGACGAGGCGGGCCGGCTCGGGATGCCCGTGCTCATCCACACCGGAGATCCGCAAGCGTTCTTCCGTCCGCCGAGCAGCGACAACGAGCGCTATGACGAGCTCGAGGCGCATCCGTCGTGGAGCTTCTACGGTGACGGGTGGCCGGCGTGGGAGGACGTCTTCGCGCAGTACGAGGCGCGGGTCGCGCGTCATCCGGGCACGCGCTTCTTGGGCGCGCACTTCGGGAACGCGCCCGAGGAGCCCGAGCGCGTCGGCCGCATGCTCGATCGGTATCCGAACCTCTACGTCGAGACGGCGGCGAGGATCCCGGAGATCGGCCGGCACGACGCGGCGCGCATGCGTCAACTCTTCATGCGACATCGAGACAGGATCCTCTTCGGCACCGACCTCCAGCTCGGGCGGACGAGCTGGGTGCTCGGCTCGGCCGGCGCCGAGCCGGATCCTCCGTCCCGGATCCCCGCGTTCTTCGAGGCGCACTGGCGCTATTTCGAGACGGACGACCGCGACTTCCCGCACCCGACGCCGATCCAGGGGCGCTGGCGCATCGACGGGCTCGCGCTGCCGCGCGACGTGCTCGAGGCGCTCTATCACGCGAACGCCGAGCGCCTGTTCGGTTTGCCGGCCGCCGAGTGAGAGCTCAGTTCGCGGCGAGATCGGCGTCGAGATCCGCCACCGCGCTCTCGAGGTGCTGGAACGCGATCGGTCCGTGACGCCGGATCGCTTCGCCGACGCACCGCGAGGTCGGGTAGTCGTCGTTGCGTCGCGACTGCGCGAGGGTCACGACCGAGATGTCCCCGCCCCACGAGATCACGACGTGCAATGCGACGTGCACCGTGCGATGCGGGATGGCGCACGCGGCGACGTCGGGTCGCGCACGTTCGAGGAGCGCCTCGAACATCGGCCGGCCGACGCCGGCGTAGGTGACGATCTGGTACTGCACGTCCTCGGGGCGCAGCGCGGGCGTGGACGGATCGGGAGGCGGCGTGGCGGCGTCGCGGAGCGGCGGCCCCGCGCCGGACGGCTCGATGAGGTGCTCGCCCGCGACCGGCGAGGAGTCGAGCGGCGCGCTGCGCAGGCGATAGACGAGGACGGCCACCACGCCGACCGCCCCCGCGACGAGGATCGCGAGCGCGAACGCGGCGATCACCCACGCCGACACCGACGCCGATGCGGATGCGGCGGGAGGGGGAGCCGAATCCGTGCGCGGTGGCAGCGTCGCGGGGATCGAGGCTCGGCGCATGCTCGGCGTGCGCAGCTCGGGCGCGGACGCCAGCGCCTGCGTCGCGATGGCGCCCCGGCTCGTCCGGGCCGGCGCGGGCCCGTCGCTGCGGCTCACCTTCGGCATCGCCGGCGCGATGGTGCTCGCGTTGCCGATGTCGATCGGAACGCCCGCGAGCGGCGAGGGTCGCGCGACGGTGTGGCCTTGATCGCCGATCGCGGCCGCGCGGCCTTGGGCGGCCTCCTCGAGCGCCCGCTTGAGGCTCGCCGCGTCCGCGAAGCGCGCGTCGCGATCGAGGGCGAGTCCGCGCTCGATCACGTCGCTGAGCGACGGTGTCACCTTCGGCGCGACCTCGCGCAGCGTCGGAGCACGCTCGCCGCGGAGGCGCCGCACGATGACATCGAGGCCCTGACCGGGGAACGGCAGCCGCCCGGACACGAGCTCGTAGAACACGGTGGCCGCCGCGTAGAGGTCGGCGCGCCCGTCGAGCTCCACGCGACCCTCGAGCTGCTCGGGCGCCATGTATTGCGGCGTGCCTACCACAAGCCCCGTTGCGGTGAGGTTGCGCTCGCCGGCGATCTTGCTGATCCCGAAGTCGAGGAGCTTCACCTTCCCGTCGCGCGTGACGAACACGTTGCCTGGCTTGAGGTCGCGATGGAGCACGCCCGCCGTGTGCGCGGCGCCGAGCGCGTCGAGCACCGCGCCCATGATCCGCACCGCGCTCTCGGCGTCGTAGGTTCCGCGCGCGCGCCGGAGCACCTCGAGGTTCTCGCCGTCGAGCAGCTCCATCGCGAGGAACACGAGGCCGTCGTCGGTCTGGCCCGCGTCGAACACCCGCGCGATGTTCGGGTGTCCGATCGCGGCGGCCGCGCGCGCCTCGCGCATGAACCGTGCGACCTCGCGCTCCTCGCGCGCGTGCTCGGGCGCGAGCACCTTGAGCGCGACCGACGAGCCGATCACCTGGTGGCGTGCGCGATAGACCGCGCCGAACCCGCCTCGACCGATCTCCTCGTGGATCTCGTAGCGATCCACGACTCGGCCTTGGAGGCTCAGCGGCGAGTCGCTCACGGCCGAAGAATGCCATGCGGTCGCGTTGACGCTCGCCACCTCCACACCCCAAGTTTGGGCCCGACGTGGCGGAGCCGAAGGACGACAAGACGACGCTGTCGCAGGACACCATCGAGCGCGCGCGCCAAGCCGGTCGCCCGCGCGCGTCGCTCGTCGTCTATCACCGCGACCAGGTGAAGCTCATGCCGCTCGGCGACGAGGCCGAGCTCGTGGTCGGCCGCGCGTGGCCCGCCGACGTCGTGATCGCCGATCCGAGCCTCTCGCGCCGCCACGCGAAGTTCTCGCGCGTGAGCGAGGGCGTGCGCGTCGAGGATCTCGGATCGACCAACGGCACCCACCATCGCGGCGAGCGCATTCGCACGACGATCCTCGGGCCCGGCGAGTCGGTCACGCTCGGCACGGTCACCGTCTCGGTGAACCTCGCGGCGTTGAGCGCCGCGCTGCTGGAGGGCATCGACACGTACGAGCAGTTCTTCGCGCGGCTCGGCGAGGAGCTGCTCCGCGCGCGCACGTTCCGCCGCCCGCTCGCCCTGCTGATGATCCGCGCGATCGGCGGCGAGGACAATCACGTGAGCCGGTGGGTGCCGCGAGTGCGGAACACCCTGCGCCCCGTCGACCGCGTCGCGCTCTATGGCGACGCGGCGGTGTTCATCGCGCTGGTGGAGACCGATCGCGAGCGCGCGCGCACCGTCGCGTCGGCGTTGGTCGAGGGCGATCGCCTCGGCGAGCCGCTGCTGTTGAGCGGGATCGCGCTCTACGGAGCGCGCGCGGGCGAGCTGATCGACACCGCGCGTCAGCTCTGTCGGCGAGCGCAGCCCGATCGACGCGTGATGATCGAGGGCGACGACACCACCACGGCCTCCACGCCGGAGTCGGCGGTGTTCGTCAGCCCGAAGATGGTGGAGCTGCGCCGCATCGTGGAGCGCGTCGCGACCTCGTCGATCCCCGTGCTCGTGCAGGGCGAGACGGGCAGCGGCAAGGAGGTCATCGCGCGCTCGATCCATCGCGCGAGCCAGCGCGCGCATGGGCCGATCCGGAGCGTGAACTGCGGCGCGATGCCGGCGAACCTCATCGAGAGCCAGCTGTTCGGCCATGAGCGCGGCGCGTTCACCGGCGCCGAGCGAACGACGCCCGGCCTCTTCGAGCAGGCGAGCGGCGGCACGCTCTTCCTCGACGAGATCGGCGAGCTCTCGCCCGCGGCGCAGGCCGCGCTGCTGCGCGTGATCGAGACCGGCCGGCTGATGCGCGTGGGCGGGACCGAGGAGATCGCGGTGGACGTGCGCCTCGTCGCGGCGACCCACCGCGATCTGGAGGAGATGGTGCGCGACGGGAGGTTCCGTCAAGATCTCTTGTATCGCCTCAACACGATGACGATCTGGGTCCCCCCGCTGCGCGAGCGACCCGAGGACCTCGTCGCGCTCATGGACCGCTTCCTCGAAGAGGCGGGTCCGGAGAGCGCGGGCCAGGTGCGGCGCATCGACCCGTCCGCGCGCGAGATCCTGATGGGCTACGCGTGGCCGGGGAACGTCCGCGAGCTCCGCAACGTGATCGATCGCGCGGCGGTCGTCTGTACATCGGACGCGATCCGGCCCGAGGACCTCCCCGAGCACATGCGCGCGCCGGCCATCGCGCCGCAGCTGGCGACCGACGAGGACATCGGGCTCGAGCCGTCCGACGACGCGTTCAAGGACCGCGTGCGCGCCTACGAGACGAAGCTGATCCTGGACGCGCTCCGGGCGAGCGGCGGCAACCAGACCGCGGCGGCCACGCTCTTGCGCATGCCGCTCCGCACGCTCGTCCACAAGCTCCGCAGCTACGGGATCAAGAAGAGCTTCGACACCGACGAGTGAGCCCGCGGCCCGCGCGCCAAAAGTTGCCTGCGCGATCGAGCAACCCTTGCCCGGACCGCGCGGCCCGGGATCCATGCCGTCGCGTTACGGAGCCTGGCCCGCCGATTGCGGAGCCATCCGCTCGGAGGCGTGGTGCCTCCAGTGCGCGACCGCCGGGGCCCCGTTCCAGCACGCGGAGCGGGGTCCCGGCAACCTGAACCGTGGTGGAACAGGACAGTGGCCGCTGCGCGCGCTCTTCGAGAGCGGATCCCACGCCTCACCGCGTGGGGTCCGCGTCCTCGTCGGATGGCGCCGCGCGCTCGAGCCAGGCGCCGCCCGACGGATCGCGCCAGCGCGGACGTCCCGCCTCGATCGTGAGCTCGCCGCACGCGATGGCGTGAACGACGGCCGGCAACACGACATGCTCGCGACGCTGGATGCGCGCGTGGAGTGACGCCGGGTCGTCGTCCGCCCGGACCTCGACGGCCGCCTGCGCGAGGATCGCGCCGTCATCGACGCCGCGGTCGACGAGGTGGACGGTGCAGCCGCTGATCCGAACCCCCGCCGCGATCGCTTGGGCCGGCGCGTCGCGTCCGACGAACGCGGGCAGGAGCGATGGGTGCACGTTGATCAAGCGCCCCTCGTAGCGCTCGACGACGCGCGCCCCGACGATGCGCGCGAAGCCCGCGAGGACGATCCACGGCGCGTCGCCGATCGCGTCCGCGAGCGCGCCGTCCCACGCCTCGCGGCTCGCGTGATCGCGGGGCGCGACGATGGAGCCGCGCACCGCACGCGCCCGCGCGATGGCGAGGGCGGGGCAGTCCCGATCCGCGATCACGTGCGTGATCCGCGCGTCGCATCCCCCCGCGTCGATCGCATCGAGCAAGGCCGCAAGGTTCGAGCCGCGCCCGCTCACGAGGACGGCGAGCTCGATCGTCACGGCGCGGCTCGCCGCGTCACCGTCCGATAGGCGCGGCGCTCGCGTTCCGCGTCGTCCGGCACGTCGAGGGTCAGCTCGATCCGCATCGGCGCGTCGCGTCGACGGAGCTCGACGTCGAACCGAGCGCCGGGCTCGAGGTCGCGGATCGCATAGGCGGTGTCGTCGACCGTCGCGACCGATGCGCCGGCCACGCGGAGCACCACGTCGCCCGGCTGGAACGCGGAGCCGCCGCGAACCTCGCCGACCACGAATCCTTCGAGCTTGTCGAGGCTGTAGAGGCTCGTGAGGCCGAGCACGTCGACGGCGACCACCCGCGCCGAAAAGAGCTCGGCCTCGGTGGTCTCGAGCGCGAAGCCGCGATGCTCGAGGCACGCGCCGATCTCGAGGGCGCCGCGCGCTTCGACGAGCGCCGCGAGGTAGCTCGCGCCCTCGGGGGACAGCGCGGCGAGGTCCTCGAGCAGCTGGTCGGTGCCGAGGTCGACCTCGCTCCGGCCGAGCGTCGTGCGCAGCAACGCGTAGAGCGAGCTTCCGTTCGCGCGAAGGTACCCGTCGAGGCAAAAGCCGGCGACCAACCCGGCGTCGTAGACCCAGCGCGGATCCGTCGGGTTGGAATCACGCAACGAACGTTGCCCGGCTCCGGCGACGTAGGCGTCGTAGACGCGGAGCACCACGCGGACGAGGTCCTCGTCGGGCGCGCCGGCGAGCGAGTTCGAGACGAGGACCGTGAGGTAGTCGGTGATCCCTTCCTCGAGCCACTCCTCGCGCACGTGATGCACGCCGGGCAACCAGAGGTGGAGCGTCTCGTGGACGGACACGGTCATCGCATAGAGTCGGTCGGAGGGACCATCGATCGGGGCGGCCTCGACGAGCGAGCTGCCGAGCCGCTCCCCCCAGCGCTCGCGGACGCCCTCGAGCGGGTGAACGGCGAGCAGGACCGACTCGGTGCTCGGCGCGCCGAGCTCCGAGCTGAGCGCCTCGAACGTGCGCGCGACGAGGTCGGCCGTCTCCTCGAGATCCGCGGTCGCGTCGGGCCCGCTCCGTCCGATGTAGAGGTGGGTGCCGCGGACCTCGCGTTCGGTCAGCGCGAGCGGCCCCACCTCGTAGGCCTCATCGGCGAGGCGGATCAAGCTGGGCGCGTCGAACGTGCGCTGCTCCGTCCCCGCGCTCGTGACGAGCGGGAGCTCGCCGACGTCGAGCACGAGGATCGCGGGGACCTCCACCGGCTCGCCGTCGACCCAGATGTCGGGGAGGAACGACCGACCCGTGAGGTGCCATCCTCCGTCGCGGCGCCAGCTCACCCCGGCGCGTCCCTCGTGTGCCTCGCCGCGCTCGAACAGGTCCAGCGAGACGCGGTAGTAAAGCTCGACCGGTTCGTTGACGCGCCCGAGCGAGGCGGGCCAACCGGCGCGGCCCGGCACGTCAATGTAGCGTGTCGTGTAGTCGACGCCGAAGTGGCCCTCGCGGAACCGGAGCGCGACGTCGTCGCGGCGCGCGGGCAGGGCGCCCGGCTCGACGCGGAGCCGCACCTCCATCACGCCGCGCTCGGCGTCGAAGTGCGCCACCGCGCACGCGCGCTCGGTGGGATCGTCGGGGTCGAGCGCCGCGCAGCTCGGGCCCCCGCGCGCGTGGCTCGGGTGGCCCGAGCGGACGCGCAGCGTGCCGGGACGCGCGCGCGACGGGCCGGCGCATCCCACCAACGCGCCCGCGAGGAGGAACGTCAGCGGTGTCTGGAGCCAGCCCACGATGGGCTCAGCATAGTACCCGGCGAGGTCCGGCGTTCCCGCTTTCGGGCCCGCTGCTCGGACCCTCGCTCCGTCAGGACAGCCCGACGATGACGCGACACATCTCGCCGAGGTCGGCGAGGCGCAGCTCATCGTGGGTCGGCACGAGCGAGACGTGGTCGGTGAGCGCGCTCTCGACCCGCAACGACTCGTGCGAACCACCGCCCCACCAGATCACGGAGCTCCCCGCCGGCAGCTTCGAGAGGTGACGCAGCACCTCCATCCCTACGCAAGGATGCTTGCGGTCGACGAGCAGGAGCAAGGGCTCGGTCATCCGCTCGATGCGCTCGGCCAGCATCGCGGCGCCGGACGCGGGCAGGATCTCCACGCTCTCTCCGAGCATGTCTTGCAGCAGGAACACGACGAGCGACGCCTGCGTGGCGACCAACACCGAGCGCGGATGCTGAGGTCCGGAGCCCTTCGCGCGGATGTCCGACGACGCGGCCCCGCCCGCTCCCCCGTCGAACACGTTCTCGAGCGAGGAACGAACCTGGGCGAGCACCTCCAGCGCGTCGGAGATCTCCAGCTCGCGGCTGAGCGCCGCGAACAGCGCGCCCTCCACGAAGATGCGCAGCGTGGTCGGGCGCTCGGGCACGGTCTCCAGGCCCGCGAGCTCGAGAGCGTCCTCGACGATCTTCGACACCCGCGCGGGGTGGAAGACCGCCGCGAGCGCCTCTTCGACGATGCGGACCGGTGACGGTGGCGCTGATTCGATCTGTCGGTTCAAGGCTTCCATCGCGTAGGCCGGCAGAGGGCCGACCCGCGATCCGTGCCATTTAGCGGCCATGCACCCGATCAGGCCTAATTCTCGGTGCGCGAGCGCCGGTGTTCGACTGATTGAACAGCAAGTGTTCGACAGACCGAACAGTGTTCGGTAGAACGAACACTCGTACGTCTCTAGACGGGGGACATCGCGAGTGAGACCTCCATCGTCGTCACGCACCCGACGGGCGCACGCTCGAGCCGCACGCCCCCGCGGTTTCGGAGCGCGTAGCGGAGCATGAACAGCGCGAGGCCGACCCCCGAGGGACGCGAGGTGAACGCGAGCTCGCCCGCGCGCGCGAGCACCGTGGGATCGATCCCGTGACCGTCGTCGTGGGCGCTCAGCTCCAGCACGCCGTCGCGGATGCTCGCCGCGACGTGGACCCGGGCCTTGGGACCGCGCCGGAACGCCCATGCGTTCTCCAGCATCACCCAGAGGCCGCCGGTGAGCAGCGAGCCCTCGATGGACACCGGGTCGGACGTGGCCTCGACCTCCGCGAGGAGGCTCTGCGCATCGATGGTCGTCGCGATGTCGCGCACCGTCCGGCCGACCACCGCATCCAAGGCGCCGTGGATCCGGTCGCTGGGGCGCAGCAGGTTGCCTTCGCGCGGCTCGAGCAGGCGGCCCACCCGGAGGAGGGCGCGCCGCGACTCGTCCAGCAGCTCGCGGTTGCCCGCGTCGGTGGCCTCGAACTCGAGGATCGTCTCGAGCGCGGCCAGCACCCCCGTCAGCGGGCTCGCTACGTCGTGCGCCAGCCGTCCGCGCTCCTTGGTGATGAGGCGCAGCCAACGGCCCAACCCGACGGCGTTGCGATCGGGCGGTACGAGCTCCTCGAAGCGGTCGGGCACGGGCGCGCCCTCCTCGAGGACGCACCGCATGTCTCGGAGCGCTCCATCCCGCTCGGTCATCCATCGAACACAGGCGCCCAAGGTGCTCGGCCGCCGCGCCGCGCGAGGGACGAGCGCGTCATCCTCGGATGTCACCGTTCGGTTATGACCGACTCCGCGCGCGAGTCCATCCGAGAAAAGCTCTCTTGCGGATCTTCGACGCGCCCGCGTCGCTCGCGAACGAACCGCGGTATCGTCTGGCCGGAGGGCTCGATGGAGGTAGAGGCGAGGCGCGAGGCGCGACGGCTGCGCGCCAGCAGGCGAGGCTGATCCCGGTGGCGTCCGTGCTGATCGTCGAGGACGACCGCTTCGAGTCCCGCATGATGGAGCAGTACCTGACGCGCGCGGGACACCACGTCTCTCCCGTGTCGTCGGCGGAGGCGGCGATCGAGGCGCTCGGTCTCGAGCGCGTCGACGTGGTGGTCACCGATCTCCACCTCCCCGGGATGAACGGCATCGAGCTGCTGCGACAGCTCGCGCAGGGGGACGCCCCGCCGGTGATCGTCGTGACCGGAGATACGGAAGTGTCGGTGGCGGTCGACGCGATGCGCGCGGGAGCCGCGGATTACGTGACCAAGCCCCTCACGATGAAGTCGCTCGATCACGTGCTCACGCGGGTGATCGAGTCGGCGCGCCTGCGCCGCCGCGTTCGCTTCCTGCAACGCGAGGTGCTCGCGGATCCGGATCCGTCGCAGACCGCGCGCAGCCAAGCGATGCGCGAGACGCTGACGCTCGCGGAGCGCAGCGCATCGAGCGATGCGCCGCTCCTCCTCGTCGGCGAGAGCGGCGTCGGCAAGGAGGTCGTCGCCGCGCACGTGCATCGGCAGTCGACGCGCGCGGCGGGGCCGTTCGTGCGGCTCAACGTGGCGGCGATGCCGGACACGATGATCGAGGCGGAGCTATTCGGCGCGGTGCGCGGTGCGTTCACCGACGCGCGTCAGGACCGCGCGGGCTTCTTCGCGACGGCGGAGAGCGGCACGCTGCTCTTGGACGAGATCGCCGAGCTGCGTCCAGAGCTGCAAACCAAGCTGCTTCGCGCGCTCGAGACCCGCCGCTACTACCCGGTGGGCGCACGGCGCGAGGCGTTCGCGGACGTGCGGATCATCGCGGCGACCAACCGCGATCCGGAGGAGGCGGTCGATCGCGGTCAGCTGCGTGCGGATCTCTACTATCGGCTGGCCTCGATGGTCATCC
The DNA here is from genome assembly GCA_050186575.1 of Sandaracinaceae bacterium. Lineage (GTDB taxonomy): Bacteria > Myxococcota_A > Polyangia > Polyangiales > Sandaracinaceae > JAUHXR01. The sequence goes on from JBFWYI010000040.1 coordinate 79,300, forward strand.
GGGTGCCCGCGCTGCGCGAACGGACCGAGGACATCGCGCCCCTCGCGAGCGAGCTGCTGCGCCAGTACCGCGCACAGACGCACCGAGGGCCTTCGCGCTTCACCGCCGACGCGCTCGAGTTGCTGGAGCGCCAGCGCTGGCCGGGCAACGTCCGCGAGCTGCGGAATCTGGTCGAGCGCGTCGCGCTCCTCCACGACGGGGAGGCGGTGGACCGGAACGCGCTCACCACGCTCGTGTTGCTCGGCAGTCGTCACGGAACATTGACGGCCGCCGCTCCCACGGCGAGCGTCGTCACGACACCGGCGCACGAGAGCCCGCCCACCGCCGCCTTCGCGCCACGCCCGCTCGACCTGGTGATCCGGGACGTCGCGAGCGATGCGGAGCGCGCACACCTGATCGCGACGCTCGCCCACACGTCGGGCAACCGGACTCACGCGGCGCGCCTTCTCGGAATTTCGCGCTCGACGTTGTGGAAGAAGCTGAAGGACCATGGGATCGACGCGGCGGACTGACCGAGCGCGCGACGAGGACGAAGCACGATGCAAGACGAGCTGAGGCGCGCCCGCGGTGGCGTTCTGATCGTGGGCGTGATCGCGGGCGTGATCGCGCTCTCTGGGTGCGACGGCGAAACCGATCCCGACGCCGGTCTGGACGGCAGCAGGCCGCGCGATGCCGCGGGCGACGCCGCCGGACGCGACGCGGCGTCGGCGGACGGGGCGATCCGAGACGGTGGCTCCGACGGCGGCGGCGAGCCGCTCGACGTCGCGACGTTTTGCGCCGAGTATCA